>DLGT01000020.1:981-1115 GCA_002482845.1 Saprospiraceae bacterium UBA7687 | reverse complement strand
TTTTAATCAATATTTCATTTTTCATCTGCGAAATCTGATAAATACCGCTTTAGTGGCACAAGTTCTGTGAGAGAATTTTTTTGGCTCACAAATAAATCTGATTGCACAGGTTTTTATTTGTTTTATAAATATTT
>DLGT01000020.1:714-915 GCA_002482845.1 Saprospiraceae bacterium UBA7687 | reverse complement strand
TATTTCATTTTCCTATCTGCGAAATCTGAGAAATCTGCGAGAGTATTATTTTTGCTCGCAGACTACACTGATTACACAGACATTTATTTTTTAATCAATATTTCATTTTTTATCTGCGAAATCTGACAAGTTCTGTGAGAGATTTTTTTAGCTCACAAATAACACTGATTGCACAGATTTTTATTTGTTTTATAAATATTT
>DLGT01000020.1:0-625 GCA_002482845.1 Saprospiraceae bacterium UBA7687 | reverse complement strand
TTTTTTAATCAATATTTCATTTTTTATCTGCGAAATCTGACAAGTTCTGTAAGAGAATTATTTTGGCTCTTAGAGTAAATGGATCGCACAAATTTATATATGATAATCACTCTGACTTTTTGTACTGCTTTGTGTTTATGATTCTGATAATACTTTCTTTATCTATGATGGATTCGTCATTGAAATTTACCAAAATTCCAAGCTTCTTTTTAGTCAATCTTAGGTAGGTTAATAATTGTTTTTTATGCGTATTGGAAAGTGTTTCAACAGATTTTATCTCTAAAATTAATTCATTCTCTACCAAGATATCTATTCTAAAGCCTAAACCTAGATCTCTGTTTTTATACATGGCTTTAACGTCCTTTTGGCTCTCAGCTTTTAGTCCCAATAGTTCAAGTTCTATCAACATGGCAGCTTCATAAACACTTTCGAAAAGTCCAGGGCCTAATTCATTATTCACATTGAAGACTGCTTTTCTCACGATGTAAGAAATGTCATTTAGTCGTTCCATTTTTTAAAATTTAAGGTTATACAATATTGTAATTTTACATTTTACACCATCTGTGAAATCTGATAAATACCGCTTTAGCGGCACAAGTTATGTGAGAGAATATATATAGCTCAC
>DLGT01000087.1:3572-3729 GCA_002482845.1 Saprospiraceae bacterium UBA7687 | reverse complement strand
TTGAGCATATTGGCAAACAGGGCAGCAGTATAGTCACTTCCTTCTCTGCCTAAAGTGGTACTTTCATTTTCATCGGTTGAACCAATAAAACCCTGTGTAATAAGAATGTTGTTACCGGCTGTTACAGATTCCCAGGCCTGCATGGTTTTTTCAGCAG
>DLGT01000087.1:0-3554 GCA_002482845.1 Saprospiraceae bacterium UBA7687 | reverse complement strand
GCATCCCTGAAATTATCATCGGTACGAATAATATCACGAACATCCAGCCACTGGTTGTTTATTTTCTCCTGGTTCAGGAAATGACTGATGATGCAGGTACTGAGTAATTCACCCACACAAACCACCTGATCGTAATAATAATCAAATTCACGAACGGGTTTATCATGCAATAACCACTCTACTTCTGTAAAAAAGTCGTTAAGCTGTGCGGCACAAGGATTGTAATGGGTAACTAACAAGTATTTAGCCGTAGTAAGGTGTTGATTTTTGACGATTTCAAACAGTTGTAATGCTTCGTCTTTTTTACCGGCATAAAATGCTTCCACCACTTTCTCCAATGCATTGGTGGTTTTACCCATAGCAGAAATAATAATAACAAGCTGTTCTTCTTTATACCGTTCTACAATAGAAGTCAGGTTTTTTATACGCTCTACACTATTAACACTGGCTCCGCCAAACTTAAATACTTTCATGCGCTGTTAATTCTCAGTTACAAAACTACGTAAGAACAATTTGGAAATGTTCTAATTTGGAAATTTAGAAATGAAAGGAGTATTTTTCGCTACGCAAAAAACATTGCTCTGATTTATAATGAACAACCAACCTGTGGTATTTCATTTCTAAATTTCCAAATCAGCACATTTTCAAATTTTCAAATTGTTCTCCAGTCCCAAACCACAACATTCCATTCATCCATATGATCATGATATGTGTGAATGGTTAACCGATTGTTCAATGGGGCTAGATGAGCAATAATTGGAGTTTAACGGATCGACTCAAAGAATGATGGATATGACTTTAGTGAAAGGGGAAAACAGGAAAATGGGTGTTTTTCACGTTGTTTGATGCTGTTTGCAAGAGTAGATTTGGAAAAAAGATATGAAACTAATATTATTTAGGATATCTCAAGGGATAGTCTTCTTAGTACTAATCCTTTGTGGATTTAATTGCTCAAAAACAGAAATAGGCAATAGTAGTAACACTAACGTTAATAGTGACGTCACTAAAAATTTGATCGACTGGGTAATTACTTTGAAAAGTAAGTCTTCAGATATTGCTAAACAAAGCATCGATTCCCTTTTAAATATGGCATCTTGGGATAAAGGGGTTATAAATAAGGCCTCTTCTAATAAATCTGTAATATATATCCCTCTCAAAAATGCAACAACTGGGTTGGCTTTTTTTTATGATTCAAAATTGAATTCAGTTGATAGTGGCAACATTATACAAGTTACAGATGTAAATGATTTTTCGCCTAGTAATTTAATAAAAGGCGTTCTTACTTATTATTGTTTAGAAATATTGAAGCATAAAAGCACTACTAATTTTTCGGGTAATTATAGTTCGTATAGTATTTTTAATAAATATCAACACGAGTATAGATTTAGGGTTGGGAATGTAGTATGGAGAAAATTTGTTGCTCCTCGAATTGATACAAAAAAAATAGAAACTAACTCAGTTTCTTTTAAAAAGGACGCTTACGAATGTGAATGGTGGGGCAATTTTACACGATGGTCAGATGGTTCTGTTACACTTAATTATGTTTACCAAGTATGTTATGAATGTCAAACTACATCTATTGGTATTGCAAGTGGAGGACAATATATAAAGAACCAATGTGGAGGCGGTGGAGGCGGTGGAGAAGGTTCTGGTAGTGCTTCGTCAAATCTAGTAAAAGATATTTTTGTAAACTTAACTGATACCTGTTTTAATAATGTGTACAACAAAATGATCACAGCTGGTTGGAACACAACTCTTACTGGGTTATTAAGAAATACATTCGGTCTTAATACAAAAATGAATTTACGAATTTATGATGTAGATGCTATCCCGAGTAGTAATCCTTATATTATTGTTCACGGTGATTCTCCAGTACCTCCTAGTGTAGATGAACATGGAGTTTTGAATATCGAAGTACGGCTTAGTAAATCTACGATGACTAATTCTAGTCTAGAATTTATGACGACAATTTTACTGCATGAAATATTGCATGCCTATTTGCATAGTCATGGAGTCGATTATGCTACTCAACATTCACAAATGCAAAGCGGCTATCTTGACATAATGGCTGTTTCATTAAGAACTATTTTTCCAAATTCACAGGTGAATATGACTGAACTTGCAAAAGCTGGGTTAGATATATCTAATCAGACAGTTGTAGCTAACCGTGATGGTACACAAGGTAATAAATGCCGGAATTCAAATTAAAGTGAAAATATGAAAATGATTACGCTGATAAGTTGTTTGTTTTTTTCAAGTCATATGATTTGTCAGACAAGAAAAGATACACTTGAAGTATTAAAAACTTTATTTCGAAAACTTGAGAATGACAATTATTCAAAAGGAATTACTCAGGTTAACTCTTTGTATTATGTAAATAATAATACTTATTTGTTTACGAAAGATTTATTTAATGAGGTAAATCAAGTTGGCCTTATTAAGAATGGGATAGATACTAATAATATCAAAATCAAGTTTTTAAGTGCTAAAAAAATTCAACTAAATCATTATTTTACCAAAACAAAAAACATAGTTTTTTATGATTCAGTTTTGTCAAAAATTTTAGATACAAATCATATTGCGAAATACAACAAAAGAGACTTCTTAAATGTGCGACTTTCTACTCCAATCTTTATTAATCATATATGTTTAATTATACTTACTACGGATTCATATGTGCATTCTTATTTATTCAAGAGGGTTAATAAAAAGTGGGAGTCTATAACAAAAGTTCATCCTATTTATGATACTGTATACTAAATTATATGAGAAGATGATTTAGGTTAAGAAACAGAGGAATAAGAAAGTAAGTTAGTAGTACCACTTTCCCATTACTCTGTTTCTTATTCCTTATTCTTCTGTTTGCCTCCTCTCCAGTCCCAAACCACTACGTTCCACTCATCCATATGATCGTGATAGGTGTGTATGGTTTTGAAACCCACTTTTTCATGCGCCCGCATGGAGCGATGATTGGAAGTGGATACTTCTGTCATCAGCATATCGAATTGATTACTGTAAACGGTGCGGTGATGCTGGTATAATTTTTCAAATAATCCTTTGCCCCGATGTTCCTGGGCAATACATATCTGCCCCATCATATAATACCTGTAATCGTTCATTGGTTGGCCAAGATAGGAGAGGGTAGAGAGATTGTCGAGCATCAGTTTCATTTCTGTGTGTACTTCTGCCATGGCGTGGGTAGCTACTAATGCATACCCGACAACATTGCCTTCATCAATTGCAATCACACTTGGCGCAAACTCATGCATGGCTGCTAATAACCGGGGCGTATATTCCCATGTAAGAAACCCCTGATCGATTTTGGTATGTTCATCTATTACAGACCTCAAATTAATGGCAGACAGTTTTGCTATTTGCTGTATTTGTTCTGTGGTAGTAACAAGTTCAATGGTATACATTTCTATTTATTGAAATTCTCCAAATTCCTTTCTTAAAGTATCTGCAATTTCTCCGAGTGTAGCATATTGCTCCACTGCTTCAATTACCAGTGGCATCAGATTTTCACCCGTGGTGGCCGCCTTACTGATAGCCGC
>DLGT01000004.1:59659-78230 GCA_002482845.1 Saprospiraceae bacterium UBA7687 | reverse complement strand
AGAGCTAGGCGATATGGACCAAACACTGACAGCAAGTGGTACGGTTATACCTGCTTACGAACGTGTGATAAATGCACCTGTGGTAACGGAGATTACAAAAATACACCTTACCAATGGTGCCGAAGTGGTGCCTGGTTCCAAAATCTTAGAACTAGATCAAGAATTTACTCGACTTGAATACGACAAACTAAATGATGAGTTGTCACTTCGCAAAAACAATATCGATAAACTCAAATTACTTTATGATAAGGAACTGTCTGAACTAGATCTCAAAAACCAAATCAAAGGTCTCGAAATCAATGAAATGGATGCGCAACTCAAATCCCAAATAAGGCTTAAAAATGTAGGTGGAGCAGCTGAAGAAGATATCGAAAAAGTCAAACTTAAACTCAGCATCATGGCCATTGAAAAAAAGATGCTTGAAAACGAATTGACTTACCGCAAAAGTCACAATATCGTAGAAAAACAAAATCTTGGACTAGAATACGAAATACAAGTTAAACGTCTGGCAGAATTGAAACGGAAATTGTCAGAAACCACCGTACACTCAGATACAAAAGGTGTGATCACTTGGATCAATGAAAACATAGGCAAAACAGTACAAATAGGCGAACCACTCGTGCGCATAGCTGACCTACAAAACTACCGAGTTGAAGCTGTGACATCTGATAGGAATAGCGAAAAACTAAAACCTGGTACCCAAGTGAGAGTTCGCATCAATAATCAAGACCTTTTCGGTACGATAACACATACACTTCCGACGGTAGAAAATAATACCATTAAATTTCACATTGCCTTAGAAGATGCTGCCAACAAATTGCTCAGACCTAATCTCAAAACCGATGTTTATATCATTACTGACAAAAAATCTCAAGTGAAAAAACTCAAAATCGGACCTGCTATCAATGGTGCACCGACTCAAGATATGTTTGTAGTTCAGAATGGTACAGCAAAAAAAGTGTCTGTTAATAAAGGGATTATCAATTCACAATATGTAGAGATCTTGGACCCATTGCAAGTAGGTGACCAAATTATCATTTCAGATACAAAAAATTTTGACCATCTTTCACAATTTGAAATCAAAAAATAATGATGATTAAGAGACCTATTTTTTACATCCTATTTTGCATTTTAACCACTACCCTATCAGGACAAAATAGTTTTACATTGGAAACATTGTTGGCTGATGTGAAGGCCAAATCTTTACAAAATTTGGTTTCGACATCAGCATGGAAAATGGCTGAAGCAGACATGGATTTTTTTAAGGCATCGCTCAAACCACAGATATCTGGCAGAATGACATTACCCAATTTCCTACGCACTTCCAATGCAGTTACACAACCAAATGGAAGTACCGCTTTTCAACCTGTATTCCAAAACAATGCTTCTTTTTCACTCTTGGTCGAGCAAGCTTTTTTACCGACTGGCGGGACATTTTTTGTGCAGACCGACATACAGCGATTTGATGATTTTAGTAGCAAATACAAAGTTTTTAATGGTGTACCAATAAGGTTGGGATATACTCAGTCATTGATTGGATACAATCCTTTGAAATGGAATAAAATCATTGCAGAAAAAAGATGGAAAACTGCTCAATATCAATACAGCTTTGACCTTGAATCTTCTTTCTTAAATGCAATTACAAGATATTTTGATGTATTAATTGCAGAAACAAATGTCACCATTGCCACCAAAAATAAAGAAGCAAATGAAAAACTGCTTTTGATCGCAGACGAACGATTAGCTTTGGGTAAAATATCTCGTGATGAAAAATTACAAATGGAGACAGAATATAAAAATGCTTTGATGCTAGAAAGCCAAGCGGGATTACAGTTAGAACGATCCAAACTCGAAATAGGCAATCTTTTTTCTGAAAACATCAATAACATTCAAAACCTAGCAGTGCCTACGATTGATGAAAAAGTAATTGTAGATGAAACGAAATCGATCGCACTTACTTTGTCAAATGCACCTGCACTTTTAGAAGCAGAAAGAGTGATCTCAGAAGCTGAAATGGAAAAAGCTAGAAGACAGGCTGAATGGGGCATTCAAATCAATGTTTTTGCTGCCATTGGACTCGCGCGGGGATCAGAAATTGCAAGTGACATCTATACCAATCCATTTAATGAGCAACAACTGAATGTTTCGCTAAGTATGCCTTTGGTGGACTGGGGAAGACGAAAATCTACCATAAAAACAGCTGACGAAAGGATTTTTCAAGCCAAAACCCAAGCCATTCAACAAAAACAACAATTGACTAATCTTGTCCGACAACGTGTATTCCAAATCAATGAATTGCAGTCACGATTGGCCATCCAAAAAGATATTTTATCTATATCGGAAGAACGATACAATATAAGTGCCGAACGCTATATCGCAGGTGTATTGCCTATTACAGATTTGATACTTTCACAGCGAAATAAAGATCAGACTCGACGCGAATATCTCCTAAGTCTCCATGATTTTTTTGTCGCTTATTACGATCTTCGAAGACTTACAGGATACGACTTTATAACACAAAAACCAATCAATTACTAATCATTTTATTTACAAATAAACACTCACATCATGATTACCTTACAAAATATCAACAAACTCTATCGGACAGATACTATAGAAACCACAGCTTTAAACAATATCAATCTCCAAGTGGATGAAGGCGAATTTCTCTCTATCATGGGACCCTCAGGCTGTGGCAAAAGTACCTTGCTCAATATCATTGGATTGCTAGATGAACCTTCCAATGGTAAGATCGAAATCAAAGGACATACCGTATCAAATTATCATACTAAAGAAACGGCAAAATTCCGCAACGAACACTTAGGTTTTATCTTCCAAAGCTTTCACTTGATTCCAGAATTATCTGTGATAGACAATGTCCAACTTCCTTTACTTTATCGCAATCTTAGCCAAAAAGAAAGAAATCAAATGGCAAGTGTCGCTCTCGAGTCTGTGGGGCTAAACAATAGAATGGAGCATTTCCCATCACAATTATCAGGTGGACAAAAGCAACGTGTGGCCATAGCTAGAGCTATTGTAGGTAAGCCATCAATCATCCTTGCTGACGAACCTACAGGCAACTTAGATAGTGTCATGGGAAATGAAATCATGAATATCCTACTCCAACTCAATCAAGAAAACAAAACCACCATCATCATGGTGACACACGACGAAAACATGGCCCACAAAACACATCGGTTGATGAGGCTTTATGATGGAAGACAGCTGTAGTGATCGTTGTTTTGTAAAGATACTGTCTTAAAGTCCTTCCATTTTAAGGATGACTGAGTGGTTGCGAAGCAAATTGAGTGAACGATTTCACTCAATAATAAGGGAACCACAAACTTCGGCTTGTGGACAACAATTTAGGATGCGTACAAAAAGAAGGAATCTTTTCTAAACAACAGTATGTTGATTTTTAAAATAACAAAATAAATAACCGTTTCATGTTTAGCAATTATTTAAAACTTGCATTACGAGTTCTTCACCGAAATAAGTTTTTCACAGGAATCAGTCTCTTTGGTATTAGTTTTACATTGACGATCTTGATGTTGATGGTGGCATTTCTACATAGTCAATTTGGTGCAAAAAATCCAGTTAGCAAAACGGATGACTTAATATATATGCGTCACCTAAAAATGGCAATGGTACAAAATGATACTATTTGGGCCAAAGACTCTACACAAGTTGAAGGAATATGGAAGTACGATAGCACATTTCAAAATGTCAATAACAACACAAGTACCTCTATATCATGGTATGGTAAAAAGTTTTTGGATAGCTATTTTAGACAACTCCATAGTGCAGAAAAATTTACTTTTATTGTTCCATCAAGTAAATTTAATGTTTACATCAATAGTGTAAAACTAGACATTACGACATCTTACGTGGACGAACAATATTTTGATATCTTCGATTTTAAACTGCTGGAAGGGAATTTTATTAGCAAAGCGGATGTAGATCAAAAAGCTTATATGGCTGTGATTACTTCTGAGCTTGCAAAAAAATATTTCGGAAGTACGAATGGAATCATCGGCAAACAAATGTTGGTTGATGGTAAAAACTTTACAGTAAAAGGCGTTATAGAAAAAGCAAAAATGGTCAACCTAGCTATCAATGGTCAATTGTTTGTACCTAGCAGTATCTTGCCCGATGATGTGTATGAAACAGGCTATTTTGGAAATTATATGGCTGTATTCCTAGCCAAAAATGGAAACATTGATGCTGTAAAAGCTGAAATCAAAGACATAGTGTCTAGAGTTCCTTTCTTAGATCCATCAAGAACTAATGGTATAGCATACAATCAAATAGAAGCAATGCCTTACACTTTTCAAGAATCGGTGGCCAAAGAAACTTTCTATATGGATGACGCTTCCGTAAGTCTATTTTACCTACGATGGATTGTTTTTGCTTTGATCAGCATTTTCATTCTAGTTCCTACTTTAAATCTTATTAATCTTAATATGAGTAGAATCATGGACCGATCAGCTGAGATTGGTGTCAGAAAAGCCTTTGGCGCCGATAGTAATGGCATCTTGATTCAGTTCATATTCGAAAACATAATACTAACTTTTATAGGCGGACTCTTAGGAATGATTTTTACTATTCTTTTGATTCGCTTGTCCAATAATTTGCATCTATTAGGTGAGCTTGTATTAGAATTTGATATTCTGTTTTTTGCCCTTAGTTTTTTCATCACCATATTATTTGGAATTATCTCTGGATTTATACCAGCATCTAAAATGGCCAAAGTCCACATTGTAGAAGCCTTAAAATATAAATAATCATGTTAAGACATATCATCAAACTCATTTGGAATAACAAAAAAAACAACTTTCTGCTATTCGTAGAGATGTTTGTTTCCTTCATCATACTTTGTGCTGTGAGCAGTTTTATGTATTTCAATCTACAAAAAATATCCCAACCTTTGGGATTTGAAACAACAGATCGGTTGAGCATTCTTTTGGATGATCTTTATAGCAAAGATTCCCTACTTGTCGCAGACATGATGACGCAATTGGACATTCAACTCAAACAAGAACCAGAAATAGAAGCAGTCAGTTACACTAACGGTCCATTTCCTTTCAGTGGTAACCAATGGACTACAAGTACCGAAAACAACGGAATACCAAACCATACGCTCACTTGTGAAACCACAGAAGATTATCATTCGACAATGGGTATTTCACTCAAAGAAGGGAGATGGTTCAGAAAACCGTTGACAAATGAAGACAAAGATGAAGTGGTAGTCAATCAAGCATTTATAGATAAAAATCTTGGAGGAAAATACACACTAGATAGCTTCATAAATATAGGCGAAGAAAAAAAATTGGTGGGCATTGTAGAAACATACAAATACAACGGGGAGTTTGTCCCCAACGATCCTACAGTAATCTCCTACATACCAAAAACAGATCGAAACATCATGAATGTAGTACTCAAAATGAAACCAGGTACATCCATAGCTTTTCAAGAAAAATTAATTAAAATCATTACAGACGTTACCAAATCTACTAGTTTTGTGATCAATAATTTGGATGATGAAAGAAAAAAAAGCAGTCATGACACCTGGGTAATTTTAAGTGTTTTGCTAGCTTGTTCTGTATTTCTTTTTATCAATGTGGCGATGGGGCTTTTTGGTGTGCTTTGGTACAATATCAATAAAAGAAGATCTGAAATTAGCCTTAGAAAAGCGATGGGCGCGACTAACATCGACATCATCACACAATTTTTGACGGAGATTGGTGGACTAGCTCTTTTGGCAGTTATATTTGGATTGATTTTTGCCATTCAGGTACCACTATTCAAGATTATCGATGTGGATAGTCAGATAATGTACACTGGCATAGGATTTAGTGTTATTTTTGTGCTCGGTTTGGTACTAGTCTGTGCTTTTTACCCTGCTTGGAAAGGTGCTCAAATACAACCAGCCACAGGACTGAAAGAAGAATAAAAGATGTATGTGTCCCAATAAGTATAATCTCATTGGTCACACAGATTCTAAAACACCAAACACAAATAAACTTGTAATGAACCCATATAAGATATTAATCATTGATGACGATATAGCTGTGTGCAGTAGTTTGCAGTTGCTTTTGCGCAAGCATAACTTTACCACTTTGGCCATTCAGCATCCATCATTGATACAGGAAAAGATTGCCACATTTGTCCCTGATTTGATACTTTTGGACATGAATTTCACCATAGATACGAGTGGCAAACAAGGTCTAAAAGCGCTTTCCAATATCCTCAGCCTTCGCCCCGATCAACTCATCATACTAATGACAGGATGGGCGACAGTGCAGCTAGCTGTGGAAGGTATGAAACTAGGAGCTAAAGATTTTATTGCCAAGCCATGGGACAATCAGACGTTGGTCGCTTCGATCAAAGATATTTTAACACTATTTCTACCACAAGAAAACTCAAAAGAAGCAGTTGCGTCAGAAAGTAATATCATAGGTCAAAGCGCAGCCATTACGGATCTCCTTGAGATTGCTACTAAGGTGGCTATTACAGATGCCAATGTGCTCATTACAGGCGAAAGTGGTACTGGCAAAGAGCTTCTAGCTGAATACATTCATACCAATAGCAAACGACATCTTCATCCTTTTATCAAGGTCAATCTCGGTGGAATATCAGAAAGTTTGTTTGAAAGCGAGATGTTTGGCCACCGCAAAGGTGCATTTACAGATGCATTCTCCGATAGGATAGGACGTTTTGAAAAAGCAGATAAAGGTACCATATTTTTGGACGAAATAGCCGAACTCAATCCATCGAGCCAAGTCAAATTGCTCCGAGTACTCCAAGAAAAAACGTATGAAGTTTTGGGAAGTAGCGATGTGCGTCGATCAGACTTTAGAACCATCAGTGCCACCAATCAAGACATTCCATCATTGATTCATTTAGGACAATTTAGAGAAGACTTATTTTATAGGATCAATCTCATCCATCTCCATATTCCATCCCTTAGAGAGCGTAAAGAAGATATACCTTTATTGATCCATACCTTCATTCGTAAAATAGCATCAGCTTATGGATTTGAAGCACCATCGATTTCGGACAAAGCAATACATTGGCTCACCCAACAAAACTATCCCGGCAATATAAGACAATTAAAAAACATTGTTGAACGTACGCTTTTACTCAATATCGGCAAAGAGAAACTTGATATTCAAGATTTTGAGAAAAATTTTAATGTACAATCACCTTCACAAAATATGATCGTACTTCCTGAAGTAGGCAAAATAAGTTTGATAGATTTAGAAATTGAAATGATCAAAAAAGCGCTATTGCACAATGATCATTCTATTAGCAAAACGGCCATTTCTCTTGGTATCACACGTAGTTCGTTATATCGAAGGCTCGAAAAATATCAAATCGCCCATGAGTCTTAAGGTCAAGTATATCATATATGTGACGCTGATTCATGCCTTCATTTTGGGTCTTTTGTATTACTTGATTCAAGAAAAATGGATATTTATATTAAGCCAATTACCACTTTTTATATCCTACTATATTTCGATCAGATTTTTCTATTTGTTTGACCGACCTTACCGTCATGTGATCGATGGTGTGAATTCATTGACGAGTAAAGAAAATGGTGTGATGTTTCGCAAAACGGGAGACAAAGACTTGGATAAACTCATTTCGCTTTACAACACGATGGTCACCAATATCAGCGAAGAGCGATACAGACTCGAAGGTCAAGGTCAGTTTTTGGAAGATCTGATAAGAGTCTCACCTATTGGTATTATCATTCTCGATTTTGATGGAAATGTCACAGAAATAAATCCGCTGGCACAAAAATACCTACAACTACCCAATACTAATAACCAAGAAATCATCCTGCCAAAATCACTTCTAGTAGATATCCAAGATGGGAAGTCTGACATTATCACTTTAAATTCAAATAAGAGATTCAGGGTGTTAAAAAACCAAGTGCGATACAAGGGATTTTATCGTACATTTATCATGATCGAAGACTTGACATTAGAGTTGCTCCAATCCGAAAAAGAAGCCTATGGCAAAGTGATAAGAATGATGGCACACGAAGTCAATAATTCTACTGGCGCTGTCAATTCCATTTTACAATCTGTCCATGAATTTATAAAAGATCAAAAAACGGATCCCATTTGGTCAGAAGCAGTCGAAGTCGCAATTGATCGAAACAAAAACTTAGGACAATTTCTTGATAATTTTGCTAAAATAATCAGACTGCATCCACCACATTTTCAGTATATCTTTTTAGCTGATTTGTGTAAAAATGTCATTAAACTATGGCAATACAAAGCCAACGAAAAAGATATCAAACTACACTTGCACATCTGTGAAAATACACAAAAAATCAATGTCGATCCGATCCAAATAGAACAAGTGCTTCATAACATTATCAAAAATAGTTTTGAAGCCATCGAAGACCAAGGGGAAATCCATATTTACATCCAAAACAATGGCAAATCTCTACTTATAACAGACTCAGGTACTGGCATTACAGATGAAACAGCAGCCAATCTCAATCAACCTTTTTTCTCTACAAAGACCAACGGTCAGGGCATCGGATTGATGCTAAGTCGCGAGATTTTGACAGCGCATCGAGCTAGCTATAAATTGTGGAGTGAAGATGGCTTGACTAGTTTTCTGATAGCATTTTGACCTGTACCATAGTTTAAAAGCGGTAGCATGTCTGTGAGCCATACGACAGCAAGTACTTCAAAAAAAAGCCCTGTAAACTTGCGAATACAGGGCTTATAATATTAAAACATTGACCTAAACCATCAAATTTGGGTCATTTAAATTTTGCACTATTCAAAAATAACTTTTTTAGTAAGTGTGCCTTTATCAAAGTCCAATTTAACGAAATACATACCATCTTGAATGCTTTCTCTTCTCAATGTATAAGCTGAAGTATTTACGTTATTGAAAGTTCTCACTGTTCTGCCAATTACATCAAACAAAGTGATTGTTTTGATAGGCGTCTCATCAGAAACAGAGATATTGATATCTACTGAAGATGGATTTGGAGACATTTTTAGGTTTACGTTCGCATCAGTTAGATCTTTTGTTGAAGATGTCACTAAAGACTTACATGGTAAATCTAAACCAATACAAGCTCTAGGAGCAACAAATGTAATTATAGAGTCTATATATCGTCTTGCTTTTTCAGGAGACATATCAGGATTGCCATTAAGTCCATTTGCATGATTTGGATTATCTGGAGACCAAAAATCCCAAGGTGAAGAATCATTTGGAATATTAGCAGGAGTGCCTATCACTGGAAATAAATTAACAAAACCTTCTTGTCTATCTTTTATTGCTGTGCCTATTGGATCATATACTGGATTGATATTTTGATATGCAGCATCCTTTCCTAATGATTTGAGCTTTTCTTGTACAAGATAGCTACCTTGTACTTGAACTACAGGTAATTGTCCACCTGGAATAGGAACAAAAAGAACAGCGTCTTTGTAAGGCGCAAACGGATCATATGGAGCTTGAATAGAAATGATGTCAGCTGAATTAGCATCTAACCAAGATATATCTCCCAATGCACCACCTACATTAATAGCTAACTTAAAATCAGATGAATGGTTAATCCAATTTGGAAAATTCAAAGTATCTCCTGTTGGCGGAGGACCAGGATTTGGCGTACCATCAGCATTAGGTGGTACTCTTCCAACAATTTTACCTTCGATATCAGCATTAATATAATAAAAACCACCTCCAGGAAGAGGAGCTCTTTCTATAACATAAGGCAATTGATTTGACCCAATAAATTTAAATGCTGGGTTTGTTGTTGTAAAGATCTTGTTGTAAGAATCTAGAGTTGCTGTTGCTAAAGTAATATACCCGCCTGTACCTTGACCCCAAATAGCAATTCTAGTAGTATCAACACCAAAATCCGCAGCTTTTTCTTTGAAGAATCTAATAGCAGTCCTAGCGTCTTGTACACCTCTGTAAGCTGCATTAATTAGACCACTTACCCTTGATTCTTGAGTTGTTGCAACAGGATTCCATCCTTTACGGTAATCAGCAATCGCTACTACGTAACCCATTTTTGCTAGCTTTGTAGCAAAATCAACTGCAGTGCTATCCTTTATTGTTCCACTTGGGCTTGTATTTTGTGGAAATGGTAAAAAGTTACCAGTCGGGAAATAAATAATTAATGGTCTATTTGTCTCAGTATCTCCTTTTGGACTATAAATATCTGTAGCCAAAGGAAGACTCAATGTACGACCTAATTGAGGCACTGCAATCACAGTAAAATTTCTGCCATAGGCAGTAGAAACTACATTGACCTCATCAAATTGCGATGTTAGGTATCTTTGGGCATTGATTAGTGGAATCGACACTATCAACACTAGAAATAAAAGTAAAAATCTTCTCATCTTATGAAAATTTGTGAAATTATTAATAAAAAATTTAATTATTCTTTTTGAAATCATATAGTACAGAAAAATATGCCATTCTACCAATTCTAGGTCCTCCGTAAGTCTGAAATACTAGGTTATTTGCTATATTTGAAGCTCCTAGTTTAAAAGTTAAATTAACTTTAGGCAAAGCGTAGTTAACTTGTGCATCAACTAAACCATATGAAGGAATTACACCAGAAAATTGGGGAGAACCTTCAAAAACGAACGAACCTACCCACCGATAATTTATGTTAAATCCTATGTTTTTAATTTGCTTTTCTCCCATTTTGATTACAATATCTCTACCTGAGAGTGAAACATTGTATTTGTGTTCAGGAGTATTGAATGCTGGTATGATAGGGTCGTCTTCAAATGTCTTATTTAACTTATTCCATGAATAATTACCTGCCAACATATAGTATGTTTGGAAATAATAATTTAAACCAACTGAAAATCCTTGTGTAGTGACCCTATTCGTAGAATTGGCTGCAAACCTGTAAGCCTGTGTATTACTCGGGAGGCCAATTTCGTTAAATTGACTTTCTACTCCAATTACATAACCTAAAAAATCATCGTAAGAACTAAAGTAATAACTTGCATCCACAAAAGTATTATCAAATAATGTGGTTCTATATCCAACTTCTATTGATTTCACTTTTTCAGGTCTCACACCATTAATATCAAAAAATGAAAGCGTATCCCGATTGAAAGTATTTATATAATCAACAAATGATTCTACTGTGATAAGGCTATCTCTACCTTTCAGATTTCCAGCCAAAATAGCTGGACCAACATTCAAGAATAAATATTGATCCGTTAAAGTCGGATTTCTGATAGCAGAAGAAAATGATACTCTAAAGTAATCCTTTGTATTTGGAGCATAAACTAGAGATGCAGCAGGTGAAATCAACCAATCAAAATTTGCATTTTTGTCAGCCCGAACAGCACCATTTAATTTGAATTGATTTTTATAGAATTTCTTTTCAAATCCGGAATAAATACCTACTTCGTGATTTGTAATTTTAATACCTGCTGTATCAGAAAAGATAGTGCCTTCAGAATTTGGAGTGTAATATCTTCCATTTGCACCAACTGTTATCGCATCAGTAAACGTTGGTTCAAACTTGTATTCACCATGAACATGATATAATGCAGATCTATCAAAAAATTGGGTACCAGAATTCTGATCTCTTGTGTTTGATTTTTTACTTATTAACTCATTAAATAATGTATTAAACCTTTCTGTTCCTGGCTCATAAAATGCTTCAGTTTTCCCCGGTACTTCATTTGTATCTGCATATTGAAGTGCTTGACTATGATAGTCTTTAAGTTTACTTTGATTATTCAAAAGCCATTGACGAGCCAACGTCGTGTCGAAGTCTATCATCAATGTTACAGGATTAAAAACGCCTGTTGGATACCCGTTTTCTCTCATATTAGGTGCAACATTCGAATCCCAATAGAATAGATAGTCACTATACCAGTTTGCATCATCTTTTGCTCTTTGTTGCATCAATAGGGATGTAAAATATGGATCATATGAATCACCAGCATCTTCTTGTGTATTAAATAATCTTAGGAAATATTTATTTCTCTTTTTGAATTCTAATTTATTTTGGAAAAATGTGATATTTCGAAGGCTAAACCTATTATCTCCTTGATACACTGTAGTGCCATTACCGAGATTAAATCCGTAAACCAATTCTGGTGATTCTTCTTTTAAGGATGGTTTCAGCCTATAATTTAATCCTATATTGGTTTTAAAATTTTTAGTATTATAATCAACGACATCAATTTCGTCATAGCCTCTTCTATGATATATCCCCATACCTGATTGCCGACTAAAAAGTGCTGCTTTGGATTCATCAAAGATTATCTTATATTCATCGCCATAAGAATTTACTTTATCAAACCTACCAGGATTATCTTTTCCAGTTCTAGTATCAAAAACCGGGTCATAATTGTCTGCTACCCAGTCATATGCTTTCATAAAAAATAAATTCAATTTAAATGCAAACACATCGTTTCCTGCTTTATTTTTAACTACGTCTGCATATCTTAATGCTGATTCAAAAAGTGATCTTTCACCTACTTTAACACTTGCTGATAAACCTTTATTATAAAAAGGATTTTTAGTTTCCATTGAGATAACACCGTTGAATGCATTTGGTCCATAAAAAGCCGAACTAGCACCTACAACTAAATCTACTTTTTGTATGTCCAATTCTGGTGAACCTAAAAAGTTACCAAGAGAAAAGTTCAAACCAGGAGATTGGTTATCTACGCCATCAATAATTTGAAGTGACCTTACTGGGCTCGTACTATTAAATCCTCTTGTATTTATAATGGTAAAACCGATACTGGCAGTAGTTAAATCTACACCTTTGAGCGCTCCCAAACCGCTATAAAAATCAGTGGAAGCTGTTTGTTTAATTGACAAAGCATCTAATGATTCGACCGTTAATGGTGATTCTTTTTGTTTTTCTGAAATTTTCTGACCTTTGATTTCAACACCAAGATCAATTGTGACTGCATCTTCACCTAACTTAATTTCTATTTTTGTGCTAGCATTATCTACTTGATAATCAATGGCAGAATATCCAATGTAAGATATATTAAGCAATACAGGAACGGAAGGAACTTTTAGCTCAAATGTGCCATCAAAGTCGGTAACTGTACCTACATTGGGATCATTTTTTATTAAAATATTAGCCCCTATCAGTGGCTCTCCATTCGTTCCATCTAGTATTTTGCCTTTTAGTGTCACTTGACTGTAACCTGAAATTACAGTAATCAATGTGAAAACAAAGACATAAAACCCGGTGCATAAAATCTTCCCCATAAAATGTGGCATTAAGAAGGATTGATTGTTAATGATATGTAAAACTGACACAATGTAAGACTTATTTTTGAATAGCAAATAAATAGATCGAAAATTTATTCTTCCATCTCGATGTTATTCTTTAATCCAAGATTTGTTTTTGACCACAAAAAACAAAACTATATTCTAATTGAGTCTTTAAAATTACAAAACAAATAATTTTAATTGGGAAACATTANNAACATTAAGGATTTTAATTTTTTTGTTTCTTCTCTATCAATGCATAAAAACTATACTCAAAGTAAAATTATTAAACAAAACACCAATTTTCATAGAAAACAACAACCACAGCAAACACTAGAACTACACCAACATTTTCGATAATTCATCATAATTTACTTGATTGACATCTGTTACTTTTGATGCAAAATCCATCAGTATTTGATCCTGTTGTCTTCCTTTCGTCATGGCAATATGATACGGCAAATCTTCTCTAAAGGTTACCATACTGTATTTGCTAAAATAATTTGGATTGGTTTGTTCAAGATGTAGCTCCAATTTTCGTTTTAATAAAAAAACAGGGTCAGCTGTGCCATCTCGCATTTCATAAAAATTGTCCTGAGCCAAATCTGCAATAGCATCTGTATCCACTTTCCTTACTGCTTGATATCGACTAAGTATCTCTGGCCAATTGTCTCCATATTCGTCCATCAAACCATCCAATACGACCACGTCTTCAAAAGAAGCATTCATTCCCTGACCATAAAACGGGACCACCGCATGTGCTGCATCTCCCATCAATAAGAACTTACCATTCACTTGCCAAGGATAACACTTTATCGTACCTAACGAACTACTAGGATTGGACCGATAATCTGCCAATAAATCAGGCATTTGTGCATATGCTGTAGGAAATTGTTCCTCAAAAAACGACAATATTTCATCATCCTTCTGCAAGTTGCTAAAACTTTTTTCACCTTCGAAAGGCATAAATAAAGTAACTGTGAAACTACCATCCAAATTTGGCAATGCTATCATCATAAAACCCGCCCTAGGCCAGATATGTAGTGCATGATGCTCTAGTCTGAAAGAGCCATCTTCGGCAGGTGGAATTTCTAATTCCTTGTACCCCGTATCTAAATATTTTTGCGAAAAATCAAACCTTAGCCTTGGTGACTGGGCCATCATGCCATTCCTTACTGCGGAATTAGCACCATCAGTGCCAAATATCACGTCTGCCGAATCCACAACAGCAGTCTTAGTCCCCAAATCTGTGAGTGTAATCTTACCGCCGTCAAAATCAATATCCTGGCACTCCATATTAAAATGAATGTCTATGAGACCGGTTTTTTCGGCTTCATTTAGCAATAGGATATTCAATCCACCACGCGACACAGAATTAATCCATTCACCTGTCCGACCACTATATCGAACATAACTTTTATCGCCTTGCATTGGATGAATCATCCTGCCTTCCATCGGAATCACCAAGTCATTTACTTGATTTTCTAACCCGACCAATCGCAAACCTTTAAGTCCTCGATCTGATAAGGCAAGATTGATAGATCTTCCTGCAGAAATTTGAGCAGTACGCATATCCTGTCTGCGCTCATAAATAGTCACTTTATGTCCTCTTTGTGCCAGTCTCAGAGCGAGCAAAGTGCCACAAAGTCCCGCACCTATTACTATTATCTTTTTATCCATTTGGTTTCAATATCTCGGGTCATTAATTCCGACAAAATTAGCAATTAATTATGGAACTTGTATCAGTGGAGATATTTTGTCATGGGATAAAGAGTTAGAAATCGTTTTGTTATTTAAGATACTCCATCCTCTTTTTTGATGTTTCGTCTAGCAAATTATTTTTTGTATAAATTCCATCAATCCAATACCTTAAAGTTTGTTTATCTAAATGCATGTAAATACTATCAGTTAATTGCATTTTACCTTTATTACTCAAATTATCCATTAGGACAAACCCAATTTCCTTTTCTACTAAATCAACACTTGTGTCTCTTACCATCAATATCATACTATCTAGATATAATTCAGGGTTTTCTAAAATGGGTTGGGCTTGTGGTCTAGTCAATGGTGCTTCAACCCAAGTTAGGTCAGTAACATCCTTTCTGATAGATTTAATTGTCTCATGAAAAGCTACTCTTTTTACTTCAGGATTTTGTTTGCAACCGACAAGCTGTAGGATAATAAGAATAATGGTTAGAGAATGCGTTTTCATACAGAATTTCTTATCTATTTGTTTTTAAAAACAACTATTTCTTCACCTAGTTTTGCCAAATCCATTTTAAAAAAATAGTCGAAAGTGTAAAACCGTATTGTGTCTGACTTTAAAGTGCTATAGTTGATATCAAATGAATAACTGATTTTTTTAGCTTTGTAACCAAATAAATATATACCTTGTCCTAAATATAAAGGTGAGACATGGTTTACACCAATAAAATTAGCTTCCTTAACTATGCTAATAAATTTACTCTTTGCAAAATCAGTAAATTTCACTCTAACCACGTCACCTTTTGCAATAACTACTGCATTTAATTTTTCACCTTTTTCATTTTGAACTATATAGTCATTATCTTGAAACTCAATATGCTTATAGTAGATGTATATTAGGGAAACTATAGTAAGGAACAAACGCGCATATTTAATTCTTGATTTATTTGTCATATTGTATTTATGAACTGGTTATTCTTTTTTGGAAAATTCTTTTTTCAGAAAAATATCTAGTTTTTTACTATTATACAAGTCCAAACATTTTGCAACCGAGAGGCTACTGTCATCAAAACTTCTATAAAGATTGTTACTCTCTAAACTATCTAAATAAGTGTTAATAAATTCTGTTGATGATTCTATATCAACATTAAAATTTTTGTCAATAAAATAAACTTCAATACTATTGTCCTTAATTAGTTTCATTGATGGATTATTTGATTTAAGGATGTACCTATTATCACTGTACCTCACACACATACAAAACAGATAATTTTTATTTACTATTAATTTATTCTCTTGTATTTCTGATTGCTGAGAAATCTTTTGATTACATCCAAATAAAAAAAAGATTCCAAAAGATAATATTCGTACCATATACATTTATTATTAATATTCAATAATTACTAATTATTTTATTTCTTTACAATTGAGAAAACCCTGATTGTCTATAATAAATTCTATCCTTGAGTTTAAATCATTTTGGTATTTATAGATATTTTCTGAAGTAATTTTTATCGAACTGTCATATGAAATTGTCATTTTTGAATTAGTCTCAACTGAAAACTCTCTAAAAAATACATTAACACAATCAGAAGCAAGCACTATTATTGAGACAACTTTATTATCATAATAGTTTACCAAAAAATATGATGAACCATAAAAATTGCTTAATTCAGCAAAAATATATGGTTTAAATTTTATATTTTTCACAGCAAGCTTTCCGATAAAATACAAATCACTATCTTCTGAATTACCTTCCTGAAAAAATGGTATCCTACTTAAATCTTCTACCTTATCAGAAATTAGTTGTAATGGTAAATTTTGGATTGTTTTAATATCTAGATTTTCAGTCTTAAAATAATTAATATTAAAAACATTTATAATTTCATCATCTGTAATATAATCTTTACCAACAATAATATTTCCACATGAGTCTATATTTGAATATTCTAAATCAGTCTGGCAAAACACTATTCTACAAAAGAATACTTGAACAAAAATAACAATAATAACAATTACATTATTCATTTTTTTTCTATTTGACAAGGTGCATAAATAAAATTAGATGGAATGTTAAACTCAAACAAAGCATTAAATCTCATTAACATTGTTAACAGGAAATTTCTAAAAGTTGGATACCTACTATTTAAATTCATTTGTCATATTGACTTATTTTAATTTAGGGATAATATTTCTGAAGTCATTATTTATTCCTACCTATGGACTACGTTTATAAATTCACTGCAATTGAGACCATACAAATTATTATTATCATTTTTCTTACCTTTACTTTAAATATCCAACTTTTTTACAATCTTCTTCACTTATCGAGATTAAAAGTCCATTCTTGTTAAAAGGCAGTGTTATTTTTTGACTGATTTGAATTATATCATTGCTTTTTATTTTATATGTTGTTGTATCAATGAATGGCACACTAAAATATTCGGAATCAACAAAAGATGAGTCAATAAATATAGTACTAAATCTTCCCAAAATTTCGGTTTTGTTATTATCGAAATACCTGATAATTGTTTGATCTTCTTTTGATGGGTAAGTGGTTAAAGGATAATAAAATGGAATAACAAATGTCCTATCATGAAAAAGAAATCCTTCTTTTTTACTTTTGTTAATAACTTGAAAACTCAATAGTGTATCAAAATAAACATCAAATAATGGCAAATCATCACCACTAAAACTAGATCTACAATTAAAATTTACTGCCTTTAAATTGGGATTTATCCCAAAATTAGATGACAAAGGTGTACAACTTACCAAAGTACTCAAACATAATATAAATATTAATCTAGCGCCCATTACTAAAATGCTATAATTCATTAATTGTGTATGACTTTAAAAGTACTTAAAAGTTGTTTAGGATATTGGGAATCATCACCTGAAATTATAATCAGTCTTAGATAATTTCCTATAACAATGCAGCTAATATAATCTGTAAAAACATCATATCCATATTTATCAAAATGCTTTAAGATGGCTCTTTTATTTTTATTTGCTTCTTTTTTATTAGGAAACTTAACCAATAACAAGTCAAGTGATCCTTCAGCGTTTTTACCAGCATGATCCATCATAGAGTAATAATATGGAAATCGAGATAAATTTGTCTTATTATTAAAATTTTTATCAATATGTATAGGATTATTACCAATATATTGATCAGGCACTCTTATGCTCGCATCAATTACAGTATGAATTGACAATATCGTATCCAATGTATTTTGAATAAGCTCAAGTCCCTTATCTCGAGTAATGGCATTTTTGCTATTACTATATATAAAAATTCCTTTATGTGACACAAAAGTCTGCCCAATACAAATATTACCGCTAATAACTAATGTTAGTACAATAAATTTCCACTTCATTCATTTGTTTTTTTTTAGAAATAGATAAACATTGCCATAGGTAATTCAATAAAACTATCTCCATACCCCAACAAAAATAAGGCATTTTTTCTTTAAAGTGTCGAAATGTTTTATGCAACAAAAATATTTCATTTCATGTCTTCACTCTTAGTATTTCACATTTCCCAACAAAATAAAAAGAGACAACTCCCTATTTCCTCCATAGATACTCCGTACTTACTCCCTATCAACTCCCT
>DLGT01000004.1:0-59629 GCA_002482845.1 Saprospiraceae bacterium UBA7687 | reverse complement strand
TCCCACCGAGTTCCCACTGAGTTCCCACCGAGTTCCCACGAGTTCCCACTGAGTTCCCACTAGATCCCACTAGCGTCGACTGGAAAAATTGATTCACATGTGTTTTAAAATCAATAAAAACAAGATCCATCGTCTGAAACATGAACTTTACAAATGAAAAAAGGCCTTAACACTAACGTGCTAAAGCCTTTTATATTTGTTTTCCGGACTATCTTAGTCCTGAACTAATTCAAACTGAACTTTTGTGACTACTTCCTTGTGTAAGTGTAGGTCTGCTGTGTATGTACCCACTTCTTTGATTTCTTCAGGTAAGTGGATTTTTTTACGCTCGATCTCTAAGTCAAAATTTTCTTTAAGTGCTTGAGCTATCTGAACATTCGTCACACTACCGAAGATTTTTCCTGAAGTACCAGCTTTTACAGCGATTTTAAGCGTCTGACCTTCAAGTCTTGCAGCAATTGCTTTGTATTCATCTAGACGAGTTGCTTCTTTAGCATCTTCTTCTGCGATGATTGCATCCAATTTTTTTCTATTGACTGCATTTGCGTTTACTGCTAATCCTTGTGGTATAAGGTAATTTCTACCGTATCCAGGCTTAACATTCACTATTTCGTGCTTATCGCCTAGATTATCTATATCTTTTAAAAGAATGATTTCCATTTTCTATAAATTTTTAAAGATTATTTTAATAAATCCGCCACATATGGAAGTATAGCCAAATGTCTTGAACGTTTTACTGCAACCGCTACCAATTTTTGGTATTTTAGTGAGTTACCAGTTATTCTTCTTGGTAGAAGTTTACCTTGCTCATTGATGAACTGAAGTAAAAATTCAGAATCTTTATAATCTATATACTTGATACCGTATTTTTTGAATCGGCAGTATTTTTTTCTTTGTGATCCTATCGTAGGATTACTTAAAAATTTAATATCGTCTCTTGATGCCATTATATTTTATTTTTGAAAGGGTTGATCAATGATTTATTCTTCTTCAGCTACGATGATAGGAGCTACCACTTCAGCTACAGCTGCTTTGATCTCTTCTACTACTGGTGCTGCGACCGGTGCTGCTGCTACAGGAGCTGCATCTTTGCCTGCCAAAGGCGCTGGACCGTTGTCATAAGGTTTCTTTTTTGCTTCTTTTTTCTTGTAAGCACTGATCTTACCTGATCTTCTGTCTTCATTGTACTGAACACCATACTTGTCAAGTTTGATAGTAAGAAATCTCATGATACGCTCATCTCTTCTAAGCGCAAGTTCTGTTTTAGCAATAGCAGATCCGTTAGGTGAACTGAATTCTATACAGTAATAAACACCTGAAGATTTTTTATTGATAGGATAAGCCATTTGTCTTAAACCCATTTCATGTACATGCACGATAGTTGCTCCCTGATCTTTTAATAGGGTTTCGTATGTGCTAGCTGTCGATTTTATTTCATCACCTGACAGAACGGGATCGATGATGAAAGTAACTTCATAATGGTTCATATTTTTTTGAAGTATTGTTTAATGAATAAAAATTTTTAATTCGGGCGGCAAAGGTAAGATAATAGTTTGATTTACAAAATAGTGTCCACGCTTTTTTCAATGAAATAAGCCTTTTTTATCAATTTATTTGCCTTTTGACATAAAATTAAGCCCAATAATGCCCACCAAGATGCAAAAAACGAAAAAAAACTCAACAAAAGATGTCTTTTCTTTAAAGTACGTAGCTCCTATGATGTAGACAAAAAAAGTACTTGCGCCGGCCCAAACTGCATTAGTATATCCCATCGGAAGATACTTTAATGCCATCGTTAGTAGAAAAAATGTGGCAGCATAACATAAGCCTCCCGTAATGAGATACATCTTATGACTCGTACCATCAGCTAGTTTCATGAGTACAATCGCAGCCGACTCAAAAATGATGGTAAGTATTAAGTATATGTATCCTTGCAAATTAAGTTTTGTTTTTGTTTTTGTTTTGTACAAAATGTTTCTAAAAAGTCATGCAAGGTATTAATTTTTTAAAATTCGCTATGTAGAAAATATCAAATTTGTCTTCTACACATTCTGTTCCACCAATAATTCAGGGTAAATCATCATAGTTTACGCATTTTTTGGATTACCTTTGTGTCGTGTAATCTATTATTTACACCGACCTGAGTTTAATAATCCTCCACTTGATTCCCATGAACAGTATCCACACAAGTGATTTATACTGTTTTCAATAGGACTTTTTGTGGTACTTTTAATACAAATACAGATGCATAGTCTTATTTATTCTATCAAAAGACTTACCAAATGGCCGATTTGTCGACTTATAGCGGCATCATTGCTTTTTGTTTTTCTTCAGATGACTACACTTTCTGGGCAAGATACACAAGCACCAATTATCACTTCACCTGCTAGAGACACATCTTTTGCATGTGGATCCACATCTGATTTGGTAGGAAAACTTACTACTTGGTACAACAATCATGCTGGAGCTACAGCTACGGACAATTCAGGTACTATCACCTTTGAAGCAAATCTTACTTTAGTAGAAGCTATTGCCATATTTAACATGCCTGCAGATACGATCTGTAAGGTAAAACAAAGTGTAAAAGTAACATTCACAGCAGTAGACCCTTCTGGAAATCAAAGTAATCCTACTTCAGCCTATTTTTATACAGTCGATAATGTTGGACCTACTATAAATACGGTACCTAATGTCCAGTACAATTGTGTAGCAAATGTCAGAGATTCATTGATCTCATGGATACAAAATAAAGCAGGATATATAGCAACAGATGCTTGTTCGTTTCCCGTTACATGGTCTACCTTTCAATATGCAATCTTAGTAGGTAATACACCTGTTCAGTCAGGCTCTGGAAATATAGCAAATGGTCCCTACCCTACCATCCCTGACGGTGTATGCAATTGGACTTTAAATATCAACTTTTTTGTACGAGATGCTTGTGATAATCTCACCATCACACCAGGTACGACCAACTTTAGAGTAGTGGACAATGTAGCACCCGTGTTTGTCTCACCACCTATGAATGTGACAGTCGATTGTAGTCAAATACCAAGCCCAACAATAACTGCTGTTGATTATTGCGATATGAGTGTTACTCCTATTTTGGTAGAGACTAGCACAAAAGGAAGTGATGAAACCCAATGTTCATATTACAATTATAACATCACACGCTCATGGTCGGTCACAGATGCTTGTGGAAATGCGGCTTCTTATCAACAAGTGATTACTGTAAGAGACAATGAAGCACCTAGATTTGATATCCTAAATACCTTAAATATTTCATGCACCACTTTTGATAACAATTCTGATAGCATTTATTTATACAACATCTCTGACAATTGCAGTGATGTAACCGTAACATTTACAGACACAATAAGGTCTATCGGTTGCAATACCGTCGTCGATAGGAGATACACAATGAGAGATGTGTGTGGGAATATTAGCACTTATGATCAAGTCATTAGTGTTTTGCAGGATGTAGATCCCATCATTGTGACCAATGCAAACAACCAAACATACGACTGTCAATCTCAAGATGATTATGATGCCTTGCTTGACACATGGGTACAAAATATGGGTGGTTCAGTTGCAGCAACTAGGTGTGGTGCATTACAAATGTTTGCTGCGATCAAAGGAAGTTATGACATAAATAATGTAACTACTTATCCAGGCATTCGTCCATTAACTTTACCTTCTCAAAATTGTCCATCTGCATTAGAAGGATTTTTAAGATTTGTAGAAGTTGATTTTGTATATTATGATACATGCGGGAATCATGCTGCATCATCAGCGGTTTTTGGCATAAGCGACTCTAATCCACCTGCGATTAGCAATTGTCCTGAAGCAATAAGAATATCTACGACAAATGATGGTTGCAATGCACTCGTAAATATTGCTGTCCCAAATGCATTTGATGACTGTATCGAAGCCGAGTCTCCTATTATCAGAAAAGTGTCAGCTCTAGTCACATCAAATGATCCAGGAAATAATGAATCCATCGTAAACCCTGTAACACTTAGGGTCGGACCTTTCAATCCTTCTCTTTCTATTCCTACCGAAGATGCATTATTACATATAAATCTCAAAAACTTAGATATAGATGACGCTTCAGAGTTTTTTATTATTAAAGACGAAGATGGTCTTATCTTAGGACAAACCCAAACAGGTCAGGGTCAATGTTCAAGCAAAATGTTTGATATCTTACTACCAAAAGAGAAAGTAACGGATTGGATCCAAGATGGATTTATAGATTTATTATTCGAACCCAATATGGTATCAGGCAGCCCAGTACTTTCTGTCAATGATATCTGTGCATTTGGCGCTATCGAAACCACCATCAGTATTGAAATAGATCAGATCAATACCATTCAAAAAAGCTATAGTATAAATAACGGCACATTCATTTCATTTGACAACATAGACACATTGTCTCTTGAATTTCCAATTGGAAACCATGTAGTAGAATTTCACTTTACGGATTGCGCTTCGAATAGCTCAATATGCAGTGTACCTGTAAATGTAGTAGACGAAATAAAACCAATAATAAATTGTCCACCAAATGCTACTTCGGTATTAAGTAATGGTGTATGCCAAGATACATTACCACTTCCAATAAATTTTCAAGTCATCGAAAACTGTCTCTTGGATCGAGTGTATGATAAAATAAGTCCTTCATCCAAAGAAGCTGCTTTGCTTTCATTTCTATTTGATGAAGTAACAGGAAGACACTTTGCCCGAAACAAACAACTAGTTTTTACAGATGTCTTTCCCATTAGGCATAACACTCAAAACGTCACGCTAGAAATAGAATTTTATGGTGATAATGGAAATGAAGGAGAGTTTTTCCAAATCTTAGGACCTGGTGGATACATCATAGGCAATACACCGATCTCTTCATCAGCAGACCAATGCGGTTTGATAAGGGCAACGTTTGAAATACCATATG
Source organism: Saprospiraceae bacterium UBA7687 (assembly GCA_002482845.1). Classification (GTDB taxonomy): domain Bacteria; phylum Bacteroidota; class Bacteroidia; order Chitinophagales; family Saprospiraceae; genus OLB9. Next base: position 54,684 of record DLGT01000004.1, on the reverse strand, counting down.
ATATTTTTAATATTTGGATTGTAAATAATCAAGTGTCACTATTAGCTATTCCTAATTCAAGTGTCCAAGATGGTGGTATCAACCCTTGTACGCCACTTACACAAACCCAAACTATAGACAACGAAAGTTACCTCCAAGGAAGACTCAGATATGCTGACGCCACATTTACCGTAAGTAGTAGCGGTGCGACCAATATCAATAACATGGTTGTGAATAGCAATCTATTCAACCTTGACTTAATATTGAATGGTGGTAGAAATTTTATTACCTTAAATACCAAAGATCTAGCTGGTAATTTAGGAAGCTGCAACTTTGAAATATTTGTCATCGATGATCAAAAGCCAGTAGCAAAATGTAAAAATGCAGCTATTAATATTCATCCTTCAGGTTTAGAACCCTATATCATCCAAGTATCTGATATAGATGATGGTAGTGTGGATAATTGTGCTGTCACTAGCATTACATTCGATCCACCTACATTGGACTGTTCGATGGTAGGTGCTGACGTTGAGGTAGATATGATTGTCGCAGATAGCCAAGGAAACACGGATACTTGTACATCTCTCGTAAGAGTCAAAGCAGGAGAATTAATACCTACTTTTTCAGCAGGATTATGCACAAACGACACCTTAAAATTATTTGCCAATGTACCGCCATCTAATGTTCCAAATACATATACCTTCCATTGGACAGGTCCAGCTGAGTTTTTTACAGAAAATCCACTTATTCCGAATGTAAATGAATCTTTCAATGGCACTTACATACTTACTGTGACAGGATTTAATGGGTGTGTATCTGTTGGTTCCGTTTTGGTAAATATTCAACCATTGACAAATCCTGCATTAGTACCAAATCAAGATACCATTTGTGAAGGAACAGAATTAATCCTCACAACCACAAACTATAGCGGCAATATTTCTTATGAGTGGTATGAAGGCATCTTTCCGACAGGCGTATTATTAAATATCACCCAATCACCAGAATTAGTAATATCCCCTTCCAAAGGAATTCACTTTTATTACATCATAGCTAAAGGTCCAGACTGTTCTTCCAATCCATCATCACTACTAAAAGTTACAGTGCGTGAAGTCCCTGTAGCATCAGTGAATAATTTACTGTTATCACCTTGCGAAGGAGATAATATCGTCCTAGGCACACCGGTCAATAATGCAAATTTTATATATGCTTGGTCAGGACCAGCAGGATATAACGAAACTGGACGTCTGCCTAGAATCATCACAAATGCTAGTTTAGCCAATGCAGGAAAATATACTTTGGTCATTAAAAACGGTAGCTGCGTCTCAGACACTGCCATTACTACAGTGGCTATACTAGAGCGTCCTACACGGCCGAGTATTAGTGCTGCAGATATATTTTGTCAAGGCGCTACTTTCAATATGATTGCCATAAACTCAGCAAATGGCGAAAGGTACGAATGGTTTCTGAATGATGTGTTGTTTCAAACGACTATGGATAATAGTCTAATCATTGCTAATGCACAATCAGGATTGCAAGGTACATGGAAAGTTAGGGTATTTAAAGGTTCTTGTTCATCAGAATTTTCAATAGAAAAAGCCATCGCAATCGACAATTTATTAGAAATCGGCGCCACCAATTCTGGTCCTGTATGCGCAGGAGATTCTATACAATTGTTAGCAACTTTTGTACCCAATGCAACCTATACATGGGATGGACCTGTGCCCAACATCCCTCCTATTTCTAATCCTACCATATTAGCCGTAGCAGGAGAATATTTTGTCACCATAACGACTCCTACTTCGTGCCAAAACAATGCTGGCACAATTGTAAATGTAATAAGTGTACCAGAAATTACTGCACTGAGCAATGATGCTGAACCTTGTATGAAAAGTACAGATGTCATCAACTTTTTCCCTTCTATATTCCCAAACAACGAAGCATACACCTATGAATGGACATCAAATAATGGTTTCAGTGATACAAGTAGGAATCCAACAATAACCAATGTCACACAACAAGATACAGGTATTTATACACTAGTAGTACTCAATGAAGGATGCCCTTCAGAACCATTTGAGACTATTGTTAATTTTCATATTACTCCTGCAACACCTGCCATCGTTTCGTCGCCATTCTACTGTAGTGGAGACACCATAAGGATTAATATTCTTGATGGTAATACAAACTTCACTTATCGTTGGGCGACACCATTAGGACAAGTGAATTCCAGTAGTGAAGGTCTTTTGATACCAAATGCAGCAGCCATCAATAGCGGTATGTATTCACTTCAAGCAATCTCTGAAGGTTGTGCTTCTGACTTATCTGATACTCTAAATATCGAAGTAAGAACTAAACCACAAACTCCTATAATTACTACCAATTCTCCAGTATGTTTTGGTGATACCATCATGCTAAACGCCAATGTAGTTTCTGGAGCTACTTATAGCTGGACGGGACCAAACTTCAGCAGCAATGTTAGGAATCCAATAATTCCAAATGCTAGTTCAATAAATGAAGGTGTTTACACCTTAACCATTCAACAAAATGGATGTTTTTCTAATGTAGCGCAAAGCCAGAACATAGAGATTACTGATGAAATTCGTATACCTGTTTTCAGCGAAAGCGTCATAAACGTTTGTCAGACAAGCATGAATGGCCTTGAAATATGTTTCGAACCTTCGACCATCCAACAAAATGGTGAGATTATAATCATCAATAATGTCACAGGAGAAGTCATCACACAAGGTAATACAGTTTGTTTACAAATTGATGATCTTTCAAGTTTTACGACTGGTTCTAACTTTTTGAGTGCTTATACCAATGTGGGTTCATGTAGATCGAAAACTTCGCAACCATTAATCATAAATGTTAATTTTCCACCTGATGTGAAAGCACAAGCCATAGAAGATGACATCATAGCATGTCCCGGAGAATTTGTTCAATTAGTTTCAGTACATGGTCCTCCGACTGTCAATCCACTTTGGACAGCGGTGACACCCAATGTAATAATTTCAAACAACACCATTGTTTCGCCAGTCATTTCAGGTCTTCAGGTTGGGGATAATATCATACTTTTGGACTACAGTATCGAAGGTTGTAGTGCCTTCTCTAGAGACACCATAAATATCTATGTAGAATTTAGTCCACAAGCTACAGATGATAATTATGAATTGATCCTAGGACAAGAAGGGCTATTCAACATATTGTCTAATGACCAGATACCAGATAATGCAAATATTACCATAACTGAATTACCAAAATATGGAACTGCAACCGTAGTAGGCAATAATATTAGGTACACTTCTGATCCAAGATATACAGAAACAATGATCATCAAATATCAAATATGTGCTGATTTTTGTGAACTGCTATGTGATGAAGCAGTAGTAAGTATAACCTTTTCGGAAGAAATATTCTGTCGCCCACCAAACATATTTACACCCAATAGTGATGGCATCAATGATGCTTTTGTAGTGCCTTGTTTGGATAATAATAGATTTCCAAATAACAGATTGATAGTCTTTAATGAATGGGGACAACAAGTGTTTGAAGGCAGACCATATCAAAATGATTGGGAAGGTAGTTATGGTGGGGCTCAGCTACCAGTGGGTACATATTTTTATGTATTAGACCTTGGTGAAGAACAAAAACCAATTAACGGATTCTTAATTCTACAGAGATGATAAAGAATATTTTAATAACCATATTTTTATTTGGGAGCTTGGCATTATTTGGCCAACAACAACAAATGTACACACAGTTTATGTACAATAAGATGAGTATCAATCCTGCGTTTGCTGGAAATGAGTCTTATCTCAATCTCACCTTGCTCTATCGTGACCAATGGAATGGATTTCCAGGTGCACCGAAAGCCCAATTAGTATCCGTCAATCTGCCTAGACTAGCAAAAAGGATAGGCGTTGGATTTAATTTTGAAAGACAAACCATAGGCATCACAGAAAAAATCACTTATGAAGGAATGTATGCCTATAAGTTTTTTATGGGTGAAGGCACGCTGAGTATGGGAATGAATATATCTGGTCGTAGCTATATACAGGATTATACAGATACAAGGCTGTATGCTATTCAAGGAATTCAAAATGATCCTTCCATTCCCAATGCTTTACAAAGTAGAACATTGATTAATGCTGGCTTTGGTGTTTACTTTAATACAAAAACTTTTTATGTAGGTGGATCTTTACCTAGAATGATTCGCTCAGATATAGACTTTGATAGCAACAATCTATTTTCTACAGAAGTACGACATCTACTCATTATGACAGGAGGTACTTTTATCATCAATAACGACCTTAGACTCACACCGCAATTATTATTCAGAGCGGCTGAGAATAGCCCATTCGGTATGGATTTAAATCTAAGTGCTACTGTCCAAGAGAAATACTCAGCAGGTATGACCTATCGTACAGGTGGCGCGGCAGGAGATATTGGCGAATCTATAGATCTGATATTCGGAATGCAGCTCTCCGATCGTCTTATGCTTGGATTTGCTTATGATATCACATTATCCAAAATAAGAGCCATAGATAATGGTAGTCTAGAAGTGATACTATCATACAGTTTTTTGCCACGTAAAATAAAAACAATCGTTGTTAACCCAAGGTATTTCTAAGAGAATGATCAGTAAATCCACTATAATATTTAAGTTTGTTTTGATAGCTCTAAGTACACATTCTGTGGCATACAGTCAAAACATCTATAATGATGAAGCCATATCAAAGTTAAAAATATACAACGAAGCTATTGTAAATTCACCCAATATGGAGTCTTCCCCAGCATTTTATGGGGATAAAATAGGAATGGTGGTGCCAGGTAAATCTGTAGATAAAGAGACTAAAGAAGCCTACTTCGATTTGAATTTCGCTTTGGTCAATTTGGACAATTCATTAGGAGAAAAATCATCTTTTGAAAAAAGGATAAATTCAGAACTTCATGAAGGCCCAATGGCATACGATTATCAAAAAAATCTACTTTACTTCACAAGAACACTAAAAGAAAAACGAAATATAAAAGGCCTAGAAACAGACACAGCCTATCTGGGAATCATGGTGGCAGACTTAAAAAATGTCAAACCATCAGTTTCTAAAATTGACATGGAAGTCGAACATTTCTCTATCTGCCATCCTGCCCTATCTAAAGATGGAAATACTATGATTTTTTCATCTGACAAAGCATCAGGAAATGGTAAAATGGACCTCTATCTTGCTTATCTAGATGGGAATACATGGAAAAGTGTCATTAATCTAGGCAGCCAGATAAATTCACCTGCAAACGAAATATTTCCCTATCTCATGAATGACAGCATTCTTATTTTTAGTTCAGACAGATCTGGAGGAATAGGTGGATTGGATCTATATGTATCAAAGATGGAGAATGGTGCATGGAGTCAAGCTCAATTATTACCCAAACCACTTAATTCATCTTTTGATGACCTAGGATTGATAGTACGTGAAAATGGAAAATCTGGATATTTCACTAGCAATAGATTGGGAGGCAACGGTGGAGACGATATCTATAGATTTGAAACGAATGTGCCATTATTTGAAAGAAATCCTGATTTATTGGTTGAAACACAAGTGACCGTACTTGATAAACTCACGCTAGAACCACTGGACAATGTAAAAATCACCATGACACCACTCGCTATTGATGTCAATAATTTTACACTTTCTAGTTATAATGTAGATATGCTTTCGGGTAAAGATCCCGGTGATTTACTCTTAAAACTTACACCAAAAAAAGGTAAATCACTTCCTTCAAGTACAACAAATGAAGAAGGGATAGCTAGTTTTGACGTCAAAAAAACACAAAAGTACTTGCTTACTTTCAACTCAGAAGATCATAATGAAATTACCTTGATATATGATTATGCGACCTTCGGCAAAGAATTTAATATGGTACTAGAACCACAAAGCGAAGAAGATGAAGAAGAAAAGACTGAAGTAGTCGTATCGACAGATAAAGCAGAGCAACCAAAAGATGACGAAGTCATAATTCCTACTGAAAAAGGTGCTGTCGTCGTTTTTGAAAATATTTATTATGAATACAATAGTGCAAACATCATAAAAGGTGCTGCCAAAGAACTAGATGCACTCGCCTCCGTTATGAAAACCAACGAAGAAATGAATGTTAGGTTAGAAGCACACACCGATAGTAGAGGAAGTACCGAATACAATCAACAGCTATCTATAAATCGTGCAGAAGCTGCTAGAAAATACCTCACTGATCTAGGTATAGACGAAGATAGAATTTCTATCAAAGGTTTTGGAGAATCCAAATTAAGGAATGGGTGTAAAGACAATGTTCCTTGTTCAGAGACAAAACACCGATATAATAGGAGAACCGAAGTGGTGATAGAGAATTAGATAAAATAGATAAAAATTGGTGAAATAAATTGATTAATGGCTTTGTAATTAATGACTTAAAGAAAAATCGTACATAAATGTGTAATCTCAGTTTATCATAAAGACAGTAAAATTGATCATACAGAAGCTAATGGGTAAGTTATCCTACAAAATTAATTTTTAATAAAATAAATGAAATTGTTTTTTATTTCAATTCAATAATGATATCTTTGCACCGCTTTTGATAAAAAGCATTATTCTATTTGAAATGCGGGTGTGGTGAAATTGGTAGACACGCCAGACTTAGGATCTGGTGCTGCGAGGCTTGGGGGTTCGAGTCCCTCCACCCGCACTCATTAGAATACAAGAAAAAATAACTATCTTATATTTATTATTACATTCAATGTTCCATTTATTTTATTAATCATATATATATTTTTCTATGCAGATTGTTAGAAAAGACATCGACCCGTTAAACCTTAGCATCGAACTTACCCTAGAGCCGAGTGATTACTCACCTAAATTTGAAAGCGAGCTAAAAAAATATAAAAATCAAGCACAACTTAAAGGATTCAGAAAAGGTATGACACCTATGTCTGTAGTCAAAAAAATGTATGGCAAATCCATTCTTTCTGATGTTCTTAATCAAGCTGTACAAGATAAACTTTTCGGTTACCTAGATGAGCAAAAACTCAATTACCTTGGTCAACCACTTCCAAATAGAGAAATTAATACCATCATTAACTTAAATGTTAATGATTATCAAGACTACAAATTTGCTTTTGACCTTGGACTTGCACCTGAACTAGAAATCAAAGGTGTTAATGCTTCAGATGAATATACTTTTTATGACGTGGTGATACCTGAATCTATCGTAGAAGAAGAGTTGAACGCTGCAAGAAGAAGATTCGGAAAAAGAGTGGAAGCTGACGATACCATCCAAAACATGGATATGATCAAAATAGAAGCTGATGAACTTGATGGAGATACAGTCAAAGAAGGTGGTTGGAAAACTGATTTCAGTATTCTTGTAGATGTCATCAAAGACGAAGAAGTAAAAAAAGACCTTCAGGCCAAAAAAATAGGTGATGCTTTTGTATTCGATATCCAAAAACTAGAAGACAAAGGCGAAACATACACAGATAAATATCTATTGAAAAGACCTGAAGGAAATGACCAAGAAATTGGTGCAAGATTCCAAGGGAAAATTGTAGAAGTCTCTAGAGTAGAACCTGCTGAATTAAATGAAGAGTTTTTCAGTACATTTGGAGATGAAAGTATTACAGACGAGGCTAGCTTGAGAGCTTTTTTCCATAAAGATCTGAAAGCATATTACGATCAGCAGTCATTACAGTTTATGTATCGTGAGATTATGGACTTTATGGTTGCAGAAAATAACTTTGCACTACCAGAAGACTTTTTAAGAAGATATTTGCTAGAGACAAACGAAAATGTAACTGAAGAGCAAGTTAATATGGAATTCGAACCATTTATCAAAAATATGAGATGGTCACTCCAGAAAAATCATTTAGCTCAGAATTATGACATCAAAATAGATGAAGAAGATCTAAAAAGACACTTTACCAATACAGTGTTTTCATACATGAGATCTTATGGTAATATGGACTACTCTTTTATTAATCAGACAGTTGAAAGACTTATGAAAGATAAAGACCAAGTCAATAAAGCATACGAAGAGATACTAGCCGACAGAGTCTTTATGAGAATAGGAGACACAGTAAAAAGGAACAATGTATCCATAACACAAGAAGATTTTGTAGAAAAAGTGAAAGCGCTGAACGAAAGGGTTAACAATTTGTAAGGTTTTTTGTTAATATAATCTGATTCGAATATCGAAGATAATAGATTAGATTATTTAACGAACTTTAAAACCCTTTTTTGAATGTATTCACAAGATGAATTTAAAAAATTTGCTGTTGGTCATCTCAATATGAGCAGCATGCACCTAGATAAATATATGCAGACTTCTGTGCCTGATATTAATGGTTTCACACCACAGGTCATCGAAGAAAGACAAATGAATATCGTAGGTATGGATGTTTTTTCCAGACTCATGATGGACAGAATCATATTTATGGGCGTACCTGTAAATGACTACGTTGCCAATGTTATCCAAGCACAATTACTATTCTTAGAGTCTACTGACCCAAAGAGAGATATCCAAATGTTTATCAATAGTCCAGGCGGATCTGTAATCGCAGGTATGGGTATTTATGATACCATGCAATATGTAGCACCAGATGTAGCTACTATTTGTACTGGTCTTGCAGCTTCTATGGGAGCAGTATTACTTTGTGCAGGAAAAAGCGGTAAGAGAACATGTCTTCCACACGCTAGAGTGATGATACATCAGCCTTCAGGTGGAATGCAGGGACAATTCACCGATATGGAGATTTCATACAAACTCATCAAACAATTAAGAAACGAATTGTATGAAATTATGGCGTTCCACACTGGTAGAACATTCGAAGAAATCGAAAAAGACTCTGATCGTGACAACTGGATGACAGCAACAGACGCTAAGGAGTACGGTCTCGTAGATGAAGTATTGGATAGAAACAATCCAAAAAAAGCAAAGTAAACATAGAATGTCAAAATACAAGGAAAATATAAAATGTTCGTTTTGCGGCAAAGATAAACGCGATGCGTTGATGCTCATTGCTGGCATAGATGGCCATATCTGTGAGACTTGTGTGGAGCAAGCTTTTGACATCATCAGTGATGAGTTAAAGATCAAAAAAACTTCACCTAAAAAAGAAGAATTCGGAAAATTGCCGACTTCTATCACGCCCGCACAGATAAAAACATTTCTAGATCAATACGTTATTGGCCAAACAGATGCAAAAAAATATCTGTCCGTAGCCGTTTATAACCACTATAAAAGGCTTAATCATCTAGGTGATACAGATGTAGAAATAGAAAAATCAAATATCATCTTGGTTGGTGAAACAGGTACTGGTAAAACCCTACTTGCTAAAACCATTGCTAAGTTTCTAGACGTGCCTTTTGCCATTGTAGATGCTACAGTTTTCACAGAAGCAGGTTATGTGGGCGAAGATGTAGAAAGTATGTTGAGTCGACTGTTACAAGCATGTGATTTTAATGTCGAAGCTGCCCAAAGGGGTATCGTTTACATAGATGAAGTGGATAAAATCGCACGTAAAAACGATAATCCATCTATCACGAGAGATGTATCAGGTGAAGGTGTGCAGCAAGCTTTATTGAAATTGCTTGAAGGCACAGAAGTCAATGTGCCACCACATGGTGGGAGAAAACATCCTGAGCAAAAGATGATCAAAGTAGATACTTCTAATATCCTATTTATCTGTGGTGGTGCTTTTGCAGGTATAGAAAAAGTCATATCCAAAAGACTGAATACGCAAGTAATAGGTTTTAATGGTGACGACAAAGATAAGGTAGATAGAGAGAATATGCTTCAGTACATCACCCATCAGGATCTAAAACATTTTGGACTTATTCCTGAGCTTATTGGACGTTTGCCAGTCTTGACATATCTAGAACCACTTGATAAAGAGACACTCATAGCTATTCTTACCGAACCAAAAAATGCGCTTTTAAAGCAATACAATAAGTTATTTGCGCTAGAAGGTATAAAATTGGAGTTTGATAAAGAAGCGATTGATTTTATTGCAGACAAAGCCTTAGAATATAAACTTGGAGCTAGAGGTCTTAGGTCACTTTGCGAAGCTATTTTGAACGATGCCATGTTTGAGTTACCATCACAGAATGACATCAAAGAGTTTATTGTCGATAAAGTATATGTCGAAGATAAACTGAATAAAAGTGCCATCCGCAAGTTGATTGCAGCATAATAGGTTTAAGAAAATAAGTAAAAAGCCACTTGGAATATAATGTTTTGAGTGGCTTTTTTTTTGCGAAATAGCGTGATTATATATAATACGCTCTATGATAAATAAAGTAGAATTAATAAGGATTTTTAAAATCATACCTAAAACCCGAATAATAAACAAAACCTATACTCAATGAAAATATCATTTGACTTAGACGACACTATAATCCCTGGAATCAAAACTTTTGCAACGGAACCACAAACAATAATACACAGAATTTTTGGAATAGAAAAAATAAGGAAGGGTACTATCGAACTATTTAAAGCGCTGAAAACCCAAAATCATAAGGTTGGAATCTATACAACATCATTTCGGTCAGTTTATAAAATCAAGTTGTTATTTTTGTTAAATGGTTTTTCAGTAGATTTTGTCATTAATCAAAATAAACATCTTCATGTTTTAAAAAACAGTCAAAATAAGCCATCAAAATATCCTTCTTTGTTTAACATTGATATTCATATTGATGACTCTAAAGGTGTAGCTATAGAAGGAGAAAAATATAACTTCAGAACAATTATAGTTGATGAAGATGTTGAAAATTGGAAGGATTTTGTATTGAAAAATATTGAAATTTAATATTCCAATAAAATTATATCCAACAAATGATGTGAAGTTATAAATGACATTACCTTTGATAGATTATTTCTTTAAAATATATGAAACTTGGTTTAATTTTCCTAGCAATTTCGATGACACTATTCTCCTGCGATGTACCAAAAAGTAATCCTATAAAAAAAACATCATCTCTAGATAGTATTTATCACGATCTAGATATATCAAAAATTGATACAACTGATTATTTAGTCAGAAAATCAAAAGAAAATGCTTATTATGAGCTCGGAGTTCCATTTGCGTTTGTTGATAAAAGAAATGATACCATCATTCCGGCTAGAAAATATTATGCCACGTGGACAGATACCTTAAAAACATTTGCCATCGTATCTAAAAATTCAGAAATGATTGGTATCGATAGAAATGAAAATCTACTATTCAGTGTTTTTTCCTTTGATAATGGACCAGACTATGTAGTAGAAGGTCTTTTTAGAGTCATGCGAAACGGGCAAGATTGGGTATGCAAATAAGCAAGGTGAGATAGTCATTCCCTGTCAATTTGATTGCGCCTATTATTTTGAAGATGGAAAAGCAAAAGTATCAAACAATTGCAAAAGAATCAAAGAAGGCGAGTACCATCGTTGGATAAGTGATGATTGGTATTATATTGATAAACAAGGGAATAGGATAAATTAAAAAACTAAATAAAATAGGAGAACAATTTTCTATATTTGTAAAAAATGTTATTACCTTTGTTATAACATCGCCATTGCAACATGATACAACAAATTAGAAAAATTGGAAACTCTTCAGGGATTATCATTCCAAAGTCCATGTTGGACAATTGTAATATCTCCGATACTGTCGAATTAGAAGTAGTAAGAGATATGATTGTAATCAAACCTATTAAGAAAACGAGAAGAGAAAATTGGGATTTATTGTTCAAAGAAGCCAACAAAAAAAATCAAACAATAGAAGAAGATTTATTTAATGGAATAACTAGTGAATTTGATATGAATGAGTGGTAGTTCCAGAAAAATAGAGCGATTTGATATTTGGACGGTTAGTCTTGACCCAACGATTGGAAGTGAAATTTCAAAATCTCGCCCTTGTGTAGTGATATCAACCAATGAGATGAACAACAATCTAAATACCGTATTGGCAGCACCTTTGACGCATACCATTAAGCAATACCCTACTAGAATTCCTATAAATATCCTTAAACAAAATGGAGAGATCGCACTTGATCAGATAAGAGCAGTGGACAAAATGAGATTTATACAAAAAATTACAACTTTATCAGAAATAGACGCACATATAGTCTGCGAACGACTTCAAGAAATGTTTGAGTTTTAGTTTTTTTAAAAAAATCAGACTTCTTATTGTCTTATTCCAGATTCCTGAACCTGGCATAAGCTTTTATAAACTGTCAGACAATCTAGCCTGCCTATACCGAGACGCGATGAGCCAATGGCACAGCCATGGAAGCACACAGACGTAGTTTCAAACTACGCACAGCAGAGCTCTGTCTTTGATTCATGGCTTAACCATTGCATCACAAGGAGTAAGTGCAACATCGTATTAATTTATTTGTCTATCAAACTTTATAAATGCATCAGCAATATCCTGATCAATTTCTAAACTATCTATTATTGTATGAGAGAGCAATCCTTTTATTTTCAACCTATTATCATATGTATATTGGCTCAATATTGACAAAAGAATATTTTGATTAGTTTCGTATTCGGGATCATTCCCAATTTCACAAAAATTATTTGTTAATTGAACGACCAATTTGTTTTTTTGAGACAAAAATTCTAATTTATTCATTTTAAGGAATTAAACTTTTTAAATTGTTTACAATATAATGGACACCTAACTTCAATTTTATTGTTTTGATGCTTTATATTTAAAATCAAACATAGTAACTCCACTATATTTTTCATCATCTTTAATTCCTTCATATTCAAATATTTCTCCTTTTATAAAATGATCTCCCTTGCTGCAAGGGGTAAACTCACAAATCAAAATAAGGGGATCTTTCGAATTACATAACTTCACGTCTTGATTAGAACTATAATCAAAAAGCTCTCCACTTATTTTACATTTTTCATGAATTGAGTACTTTAATTTTATATATAACTGATATGTATAACCAATTTTATATTCTAAATTACTGTTATTTGTACTTAAATCAATTGGTAAAATACAAGCTTTTAAATTCCCATTCTCATGATATTCTTTTTTGTAAACCAATTCCGTCGTATCTTCACTTTCTATATACAAAAGAACAGTTTTAAGAATAGAGTTCTCATAATATTGTCGCCAAAGCCCTATTTTATTATTTGATGAAAATTGCCCATTTGTTTTAACTTTATTGTTATTGTAAAACTCTTTAAAGTCTCCACTTTTTTTATTTTCATTATAATTAATGATGGAAATAGTATCCCCTGTTGGATAATAACATATTTCTTTAACCAACTTACGCAAAATATAATAATCTTCACATGAGTATGATACATCATCAACTTTGTAAGATTTTAAAAAAACCTTCTCTCTATTCTTACAAGAAATAATTATAAGACTAAGAATGACAATAAGTGAAAAAATATTTTTCATTAATGACTTTTTACTACATCCGAAGGTCGCAGTTTGCAACAGCGATCCTATGTTTTACGAATATATTAATCATTGTGGCATAGACATTTAAGACCTTTTCTTTTTGACGATAGATAAGACTCATGCTTTTGATGATTTCACGTCCGTTCATTGATAAAATTATATATGACGCAAAGTTAAAGCTTTTTATAAATCTCAAGTCTACGAATTATGATACTTATATAGTGTTAATAGCACAAGTTGTAAACTTACGCTAGCAGGAGACAGGCATCGTTGCAAACCACGCCTAGCAAAGGCTATTGATAATCTAAATTTACTTTAACTTTGCTACAACCCAAACCTTCCGTCATACAATTTAATGGATGATCTAAATATAATGTCTCCTTAAATAACTTTATGTCATTTATTACCAATCTATCATTACACACAAATAACAGAACTGAATCAATTTCAAATTTTTCAATTTCTTTAACTGAAAAGTGGACTTGAAAAACACCATAACTTGGTCCTTTACAATTTGAATTATGCATGATAATATTTGTGAAAGAATCGAGAAGTATAAAATTATCTATTTTATTCTTTAAAATGCACTTACATTCATTTATTGACTCAATAAATAGTGGTTCAGGAAGTACTGATTTTTCTACATTCGACCGACACGACAAGTCAATTAAAATAAATATTAAAAATATTCTTACCATAAATAACTCTAATAAATAAATTTAAAAATTGAACCTTTGCTTTACGAGTTTGCTACTCATCATGTCATGGCCATTTAAGACCATTTTTTTTTTGACAATACATAAGACTCATGCTTTTGATTATTTTATGTCCATGCGATGATAAAATTATATTTGATGCGAAGTTACAACTTTTTATAAATCAACTGTTACCAAATTATAAAACCTATATAGTGTTAAAAGCACAAGTTGCAAACTTGCAATAGCAGAGGAATGATAAAAGAAATAGGCGTAAATTTAAAACCCAAATAATTTTGCCTTCTAAAAATGGCGTCTACATTAAACTTTATCATTTTACTGTCAATATTGCAACAAAACCCACTATACAGGCATCCTTCTATAATCCTTTTAGCCTTTAATGTGTTACATAAAATAATCATTGACGAATAATTAACCCTTGATACCCATTTGATAGAATTTGGCTAGCGTTTTTGCTCAAAATATTCATAGTATCATTTTCAAAATAAATATTTTATTATTATGGCAACAGCTGAGCATCAAATCATATAAAACACAAAAATATTCTCTATCAAATCTGTTTCAAATCCTCATTAAATACCAGTAAATCTAAACACATGCTCAAGTTAATCACAAGTTGTTTTTTATTAATATGTCTAAATGCTTGTGCCCAAAAAAGCACCAAACCAGAAGTAAATTCTTCACCTAAAACAAGTGATGCGGTCATTAATTTGGATACAAACTGGACAGAAAAAATTGTCAAGACGAATGATGAATGGAAAAAAGAATTGTCTTCATCCCAATACTATATCCTTCGTGAACATGGTACAGAAAGGCCTAATAGTAGTCCACTTAATACGGTAAAAGAAAAAGGAACATTTGTATGCGCTGGCTGTAAAAATCCATTATTTGCATCCGAAACAAAATTTGATTCTGGTACAGGTTGGCCTAGTTTTTTCCAATATCTTTCGTCAAAAAGTGTATCCGTATCTGTAGATAATTCTCTAGGCATGTCAAGAGATGAAGTTACCTGTAAGCGATGTGGAGGACATTTAGGACATGTATTTAATGATGGTCCTAATCCCACTGGACTTAGGTATTGTATGAATGGCGAAGCAATGCAATTTGTCGCTGCCCAAACACCACTTTCAGACCTTTCAGTCGCGACTTTTGCAGGAGGATGTTTCTGGTGTACTGAGACGATTTTTGAAAGTATAAAAGGTGTCTCAGAAGTTATTTCAGGATACTCTGGTGGAGAAGAACCTAACCCAACTTATGAAAATGTAGGTGCAGGACGCACAGGGCATGCAGAAGCATTTGAAGTATATTATGATCCGAAAGTGATTAGTTATAAAGACCTAGTTCGAGTGTTTTTTGCATCAATAGATCCTACGATTGTCAATGGACAAGGTCCCGATCGTGGCAAACAGTATAGGACTATTGCCTTTTATAGAAATGAAGAAGAGAAAACAATCATTGATCAAAAAATAAAAGACATAGCGCTTGAATACAATAAACCTATTGCAACTCAAGTGGTACCTTTTTCAAAATTTTGGGAAGCAGAAGCCTATCATCAAGACTTCGTAAAGCTCAATCCAAATCAAGGATATGTAAGAGCAGAAAGTATCCCACGTAGAGAAAGGACATTGGCAAAAGTTAAGGATTTGGTGAAGTGATTACATCCTTAGATTTATGGTTCTGAAGATACAGTCGGTAAATAAATAGGAATTTTAAAAAAAGTGAAATTAGAAATAATTATTCCAAACCAATAACAAAAACAGATTGATAGTCAACCGCTTTTTACCTTAACCCTGAAGGGAAGCGATTGATTATCAATTCAGTAGAAACTAATTTTTTTTCATTAAACCCAAAGACTTTTCGAAGCAGACTCAATTATGAAACATTTGGAGCTTAAGGATTTCCCTTTAACATCAATAGATAAAATTAGGTATTCAGATACTGATAGGCAAGGTCATGTAAATAATGCTGTATTTGCTAGCTACCTTGAGACTGGCA
Organism: Saprospiraceae bacterium UBA7687; assembly: GCA_002482845.1. Lineage (GTDB taxonomy): Bacteria > Bacteroidota > Bacteroidia > Chitinophagales > Saprospiraceae > OLB9. The sequence continues at coordinate 38,565 of DLGT01000004.1, read as the reverse complement.
GAGTTGAACTTCTTTACAACCCAAGTATTTCAATATTGTCAAATGAAATAAGTTTTGTAATAGTGAATTTAAACCTACAATTCCTGAAAGAAATATTATGGCCGGGAAAAGTGGAAATAGGTACAGGAATTATAAAGATTGGAAATAGCTCCATAAAAATTTGTCAAAATCTTTTCCAAAATGGCGAATGTGTAGCTACATCAGAAAGTACCATTGTTCAAGTAGAAAAATCTACAGGAAAATCATTTCCAATCAGTGAAGAAACACGAAATATTCTTAATCAATTTTTATTTAAAGATACAGTTGTTTGATAATAATTGAGTTTAGACAACAAAATAGCAAGAAAAATAGCTATTGATAATTAAAACAACATCATCAGAAAAAAGACTTATATTTAATAAGGGATAGAAATCTAACATTCAATCCTATGCTAAAAATTATTTGATTTATGAACTTCAATAAAATTCAAATTGCTAACACTATGAACTTCAAATTTCATGCGTACAGATAAAATTTATTTTAAGGCTTGGTGAATTTCACAATAAAACAAGAAGTCAATTATTGCTTGTAATACATCTATTACATAAATTATTTTTATACTTTTCATAATAATGATAAATATTCATTATAATTATTTTGACATATTTTTGTGCTGTATTTAATCACATTTAAATAAGCAGAAAATGAAAAAGTATATTTTTAGTTTATTAGTCATTATTCAATTTATGAGTTGTGCAGTGGTTCGACCGGGTGAAATAGGTGTAAAACAACGATGGGGCAAACTCTCCAATAAAAGTTATGATGAAGGTCTTGTGTGGTTTAATCCCATCACGACTAAGGTCGTAAAAACCAACATCCAAATTAGTGACATCGAGCTTTCGCTAAGTCTTCCGAGCAAAGAAGGTATGAGCGTGGTATCTCAGATTTCCATTCTATACCGAATCGACAAAAAAATGGTACCTAGAGTCATCAGCGAGATAGGAGTAGGTTATGAAAACATAATCTCCAATGTATTCAGGTCTGCAGCAGCTGATGTTTGTTCAAATTATTTTGCAAAAGATATGCATTCAGGGATGAGATCAGAAATAGAACAATCCATCAAACAGAAAATGGACGAAACACTGCACCGACAAGGAATCGTCGTGGAAGCTGTTCTAATGAAGAGTATACAATTGCCATCAGGTCTATCAAGTTCTATTGAGCAAAAACTACAAGCAGAACAGAATGCTATGAGAATGGTCTTCATTCTTGAGCAAGAAAAACTAGAAGCCGAGCGCAAAATAATAGAGGCAAAAGGCACTAGAGACTCACAGAAAATATTGTCCGAAGGGCTTACTGATGAAATTATTAAAGTAAGAAGTATAGAAGCGTTTATTGAGCTATCTAGGTCTACAAATAGTAAAATCATCATCACAGATGGTAAGGTCCCATATCTCATTGAGTAATAAATATTAAGTAATAAATTCTTAAATCAAAATAACAAATTAAAATCAAGTTTTATGACAAGAATCACCGTAGCTAAAGGCGATGGTATAGGTCCAGAAATAATGGATGCCACCATAGAGATCATAAAAGCAGCAGGAGCTGAGATCGAAATCGATGAAGTAGAAGTAGGCGAAAAAGTATATCTTGCAGGGAATACTGCTGGTATTGCCGCCGAATCATGGGATATCATCAGAAGAAATAAAGTGTTCTTAAAAGCACCCATTACTACACCTCAAGGTGGTGGATATAAGAGTTTAAATGTAACCACTCGTAAATTTCTTGGATTGTATGCCAATGTAAGACCTTGTATGAGTCTCCATCCATTCATCAGCACCAAACATCCTGTGATGGATATCGTTATCGTTAGGGAAAATGAAGAAGACCTTTATGCAGGGATAGAGCATCAACAAACAGATGAAGTAGTTCAATGTCTGAAATTAATCAGTAGACCTGGCTGCGAAAAAATAGTAAGGTATGCTTTTGAATTTGCAAAACAGCAAAACCGCAAAAAGGTCACCTGTTTTACCAAGGACAATATCATGAAGCAAACAGATGGTTTATTCCACCAAGTCTTTGATGAAATCGCATCCGAGTATCCTGACATAGAAAATGAACATTGGATTATTGATATAGGTGCTGCAAAAATGGCAGATACTCCAGAAGCATTTGACGTGATCGTAACACCAAACCTTTATGGCGATGTACTTAGCGATATCGCAGCACAAATCACAGGTAGTGTAGGTCTAGCAGGATCTGCAAATATCGGAGAAGAATGTGCTATGTTTGAAGCTATCCATGGATCAGCTCCAAGAAGAGCTGGAAAAAACCTAGCCAATCCATCTGGACTTCTCCAAGGAGCAATTATGATGTTAAATCATATAGGTCAGACATCCGTAGCTGAGAAAGTACAGAATGCATGGTTAAAAACATTAGAAGATGGAATCCATACATACGATATTTATAAGGAAGGAACGAGTAAAGAAAAAGTAGGTACAAAAGAATTTGCTCAAGCTGTAATTGCAAACTTAGGAAACAAACCTAACATGCTGAAAGCAGTATCATATTCAAATAATGTAGCCCTTAATCTCCAAATTTACAAACGAAAACCTTCAGTACCAAAATCATTAAAAGGCGTAGATATATTTGTACACTGGAGTGGTACTAGTCCTGAATCACTTGCTGAAAAGATAAAACGAATAGAAACGTCAAATATCAAACTATCCATGATCACAAATAGAGGTATAAAGGTATGGCCAGATGGATTTAGAGAGACTTTCTGCACGGATCATTGGAGATGTAGATTTAAACCTTCATCAGCTGAGACCATAGCAAATAATGATATAGTGACATTACTTAACAATGCTATCCATGAAGATATTGAGACCATAAAAACAGAAAATCTGTATGCATTCGATGGTAAAGATGCATTCTCTCTTGGACAAGGTCAATAATGCCATTTATCTTCAATAAACCAATTTATTAAAAACAAACCTTAAAAAACATCACAGATGAACATACCATTAGTACAAGGGAATTTTAGCTCCACGGATTCTTTTGAAATATTGAATCAAATGGTGCAGCTTAAAGTTAAGTTTCACGAAAATAAGATATCAAAAACAAGTAATGAAGAAGATATCAAGTATAGGGAAACAAAAATAAAGAGACTGCAGCATGATCTGATGGAACTTAAAAAGTACATAGATGACTGCAAAAGTCCTTTGTCTGTCGATGTACAGGTTAAAATAGAAAAGTCACATTAGAAAAATGAAATCACCAAAAATAATTTTTAAATGAATACATCAGAAAAATTAATCTTAATAGACGGTAAGTTTGATCATGAAGAAGCAAAAGGCATTTTGATGAATATTTTTGCTACCAAAATTCAGTTTCATGAATTAAAAAACTTTAGCGCACAAGAGCGGAATGGTAAAGATGATGAAACAGCCATAAAAAGAATACCAGAATTAAAAAAAGCAATGATTAGTATAGAATCTCTTCTAGGTGAAGCTAAATCCAATAATAAAAAGTTGATTTTAAAATCAGAAGTTAACTTTTCTTTCTCTGATGAATAAACCCAATTTGTTTAAAGATAGGAGTCTACTAATAGCCACCAAACATAAGAAGGAATCAATAATGGCTCCTTTATTAGAAGAAACTTTGGGTGTCCGATGCTTTACGGACTCAAATCTTGACACGGATTCACTTGGAACCTTCACTGGAGAAATAGAACGAAAAGATGATCCTTTGACTACCGTAAGAAATAAATGTCTTATGGCATCAGAGTCCACAAATTTTGATCTAATTGTAGCTAGTGAAGGTTCCTTTTTTCCGCATCCGTTGTTTCCATATGCATACACAAATGTGGAGATATTGTGCTTTATGGATTTAAAAAACAATCTGGAAATCATTGCTACAGAACGGAGCAATGAAACTAATTTTAATGGTCAAGCCATAAAATCTGTTAAAGAATTGTATGCCTTTTGTCAAAATGTAGGGTTTCCATCTCATGGATTGATACTCAGGAAATCAAAAAATGATATTATGGGAATAGTAAAAGGAGTAAATAAACAAGAAGAACTTATGTCCTATTACAACTACTTTATGAATACTTATGGTGAGGTTTTTATTGAAACAGACATGCGCGCTATGCATAATCCCACTAGACTAAAAGTCATTAAACTTGCTACAGAAGTACTCATAAAAAAAATAAATAGTTGCTGTCCTGCATGCTATACACCAGGATATGATGTCACAGATAGTTTACGCGGCTTGCCCTGTGAAATTTGCAGCTACCCCACCAACGGTATTAAAAGTCTAGTGTATACTTGTCAGAAGTGCTCATATACCGAAAGTGTAGATTATCCGAATGGAAAAAAAACAGCAGATGCTATGTTCTGCGATATTTGCAATCCATAAATCTGTACATAAATCAAAAATGAGAATATTTGAGCATAACAAATCTTTTTTTACATAAATAAAATCAAATAATGATACTTAAACTCTTAAATACATTTCTAATCATTTGTGTCGTTCTAACTGTAAGCACTAGCCAAAAAGCAGTTGATAATAACATGGAAAAAAAAGTCTTTTTTGACATTAATGACGCATTAAAAGATCCCGAAAAAGTCATAAGATTAGACCTCAGCAATCAGGCAGTTTTCATTCCTAATGACGTTTGGCCAAAGTTTAAAAATTTAGAGTTCTTAAGTTTTAAAAACAATCATCTTAAAGAAATACCGACTGAAATAGGATCACTCAACAATTTAAAAATGCTTGATCTGAGTGGAAATGATTTTACAGTACTCCCAAAATCAATCATGAGTTTATCAAACTTGAAGGAGCTATATTTAAATGATGAAACCAACTTCCTATTGGACAAAAATATTGACATTATCAGTGCACTACCAAAATTAGAATTTCTCAGTATGCGTAACGATCATTTTAAAGAAATACCTACATCAATAGGTCAATTAAAAAACCTTAAAACACTCGATCTAAGTGGAAATGATTTTAAAATACTTCCGAAATCATTAAGTGGATTATTAAATCTAGAAGAGTTATATTTGAATGATCAAACAAATTTAAAGTTAAGTAAAAATATTGAGGTCATCAGTCTTTTGCCAAAATTAAGAGTATTACACTTAGAAAATGACAAACTCAGTAAACTACCCAAAAACATTTCAAAATTAGCTCATCTAGAATCTCTATATTTAAATGATAACAATTTTCGTGAAGTCCCGTTAGAAATAAAAGGCATCAACCAATTGAAATATATAGAATTAAAAAACAATAAGATTAAATTGGATGAACGGGATAAAAGTATCAGTAATTTTGGTTACCAAATAAATTTTTAAAAGTCAATTTAAATGTCCACATCAGAAATCCAAGTTGTAGAAACAACAGTTTTAATTACTATATATATCATCGTTTTTTTTGTGACCAAAACTGTCATAAACAACACCTTAAAAAATGTCCAACTACAGCGAGCCAGAAGAAAAATAATCATCAAAGCAATTCATCTTTTTACCACCATTGCGGCTTTGATTCTATTAGCTGCAATATGGGGCTTAAAGCAAAATGAGATTGCTGTATTTGCAAGTTCTGTTCTCACCGTCATAGGTATAGCGTTTGTTGCACAATGGTCTTTACTCTCAAATATTACTTCTAGTATCATCCTTTTTTTTAACCATCCTTTAAAGATTGGTGACCAAATAAAAATCTTAGACCGAGACTACCCATTCGAAGGAGAGATCTCTGATTTGACGTACTTTTATATTCATTTAATCACAACAGAAGGAGAACTTATAACTATCCCCAACTCATTAATACTACAAAAAGCGGTATCTGTAATTGCTAAAAAATAGTATATAATTGAATGACTATTAGAGTCAATACTGTTCGTACCAACTAAATTTATTATGCACAATTTCTGATTTTTGCAAAGTCAGGTGGTCTAAAAAAGCTTGAGAAACAGGAGCATGCTTTTTTTCTTTTAACCATATCAAACTCCAAGTGGTGGTGATAGGTAATCCTTTGATAGGAATAATCTGGATTTGATTTAATTGTAATTCGTTGCCGATACCTATCAGTGGCATGATAGAATATCCGAGTCCCGCCATGACAGCTTGTTTGACAGCCTCATTTGATGTCAATTCCATTTTCTTTAAAACTGATATATCATTCTGTGCAAAAAACTGCTCCATTGTATGTCGTGTGCCTGAACCCTTTTCCCTAAAAATAAGTGGTAAGTCTTGAAATATCTCATTTACTTTTGCCCCTCTTTTAAATTTGGTTTTCACATTACCTACTAAAAATAGTTTATTCTGGAGTAAGTCTAATTTTTCGATGTTTAAATTATTGGGTAAGACAGAAACCAAAGCGGCATCAACTTCATTATTTTCTAGACTTTTGATTACTTTATTTTTATTAGTAACATCCATTAATAATTCTACCCCAGGGTTTAGGTTCATGAATTCAGAAAGAAAATAAGGCATGACATATTTGCCTGTAGAAACAACTGAAATTCTCAACTTACCTGTTAATTGTCCTTTAAATGCAAGTGTTTTATAATTGATAGCGTATACCTGATTTATGATATTTTCAGCAGATACCGCTATTTCTCTACCAAAATCTGTAATATATATTTTACGACCTACGACCTCTGTCAGCGGAATATCAAACTGATCTTGGAAATTTTTAAGTTGGATAGATACTGCTGGTTGGGTGAGATGTAATTCTTCAGAAGCCTTCGTAACACTTTGAGTTTGTACTACTTTGAGAAAAATCTGTAATTGATTTAGGGTGTAATTCATAAATTTTATTTATATTTTAGATTACAAAGTTAAATATTTATTTATGAACTAGACGAATATTTTTTTAATTATAAACATATCATTATTCACAAATAAAAATCAATTCATATACAATAATGATAAAACCGGAAACGCCGAACACCGTTTTAAGAAGTAGGCAATTTAAAAAATAACTTATAAATGAATAGAAAAATGTTTTTAGGACTGCTTTGTGTTTTGGTCTTGACATCATCATGCAACCAAGCAAAGGAAGAAGCCAACAAAGTTATCGATCAGACAAACGAACAAGTTCAGAACATCATCGATGACTTAGGTTTAGTATATGTAGAAGATGGGGCACAGACAGTGATTACCTATGATGAAGTAAACGCCGCACAGCAAGCATGGTGTGATGCATTAGTACAGATAGGAAAACTTAAAGAAGAAGGTGGTGATTATAAGGGATACGCTGAAAAAGTGCTTTCTGAAGCATACAATTATGACCAAGGTAAAGTATTTTTCAAACCTACTCTTGCATATGGCGAACAAACATTTAGAAATGATAAAAAAGGAGCTCTAGCATATTTTGTAGGTGGAGATCCTGATTATCCTACTGATAAAGGATTTGCGCTAAAGCCTTGGGTAAAAGCTAGATATGATAATGCAGGAGATGCCAATCAAGGTATCCAAATATATGGTTCGGTTGCCATTACGATGGGAAATGTATGGGTGACTGACAAAGAAGGTAATGAAGTAATGGTAGACAAAACTTGGGTATTCAAAAAAGGAAGTGACGGAAAACTTAGGATCATTGTTCATAAATCTGCCTTACCATTCACACCTGAATCAAATTAAAAATAAAATGGGTTGATTCATATTAGAATCAACCCATTTTATTTAGCAAAGGATAATAAATTTAAAATATGAAGACCTTCCTTTACACAAGCATCTTAATGTTCATAACTTATTTTTATTCTGATGCACAGAACGCTAGATCTAGCGATCGTAATACAATAGGTTGGTTTAATTATTTTGGTACCATAAAATTTGACTCAAAATTTAGTCTCCACACTGAATATCAATGGCGTAGAGATGACATAGCCCGAAATTGGCAACAAAGTCTATTGCGAACTGGTATTAACTATCAGATACACCCTACCGTACAACTTAGACTAGGGTATGCTTGGATAGAAACTTTTGCCTATGGCGATATTCCAATCAATGCTTTAGGCAGAGATTTTACAGAGCATAGAATGTATCAAATGATCACCTTAACGGATAAAATAGGATTTCTTGAGCTCTCTCACCGCTTCATGCTAGAACAACGATGGGTAGGAAGGTATTCAAGTCTGAATAAAACGGAAGAAGACGATTTTCCTTTTTTGAATAGATGTAGATATATGTTCAGACTTCAATTCCCACTTAAAGGTAGTGAAATCAAAGACAAAACTCCGTATATAGCAATCTATGATGAAATAATGATAGGTTTCGGAAAAAACGTTGGTGAAAACATCTTTGACCAAAACAGAATAGGTCTACTATTTGGCTATAGGCATCATTCAAAATTAAGGTTAGAAGTTGGCTATATCAATCAAACCTTACAGTTAGGCCGTGAAATAAATAATCAAAATATTTTTCAATATAATAATGGCCTGATTTTTAATTCGATATTTCAATTTAATTGATAAAAGTATGTAATCAGTGTAGCGCATATTAATTTTCATGTCAGTAAATACCCTTCAACATTTATTACAGATTGTTATTTTACACTTTGCTCTCACCAATGAAACAAACAGAACTTCCCACTTATTTTATCTCGACAATACCTTCTATATTAACATGTCCACTGCCCGTAAGTAATGCCTGTGTCTGATGATTTTGGGTAGTAATATCGATGTTTTTGAGTGTCAGAGTTTTGCCTGCGGATATCATAAAACCATGCGTAGCTTGTCCAAAATCAATAAAGATAATTGACCGCTCCACACTACTAAGTCCATGGATAGCAATCGAATGTTCCAAAGGTATTGGTGCAATAAGATTGGAGATATTCACAGTCGGCTGATCGTAAGTGATGGTGTCGCCATCTACAGCACAACCTACCACACTCCGAAGACTTCCCAATCCACTATCAGATGAGCTAGTGACTATTTTGCCGACTTTAATGATGTCAACAGAAGCTACACCTTTACATCCCGATGGGAAAGTCACTGTGACATAAAACGTCGAATCAGCATTAATAACAACTGTAATACTTGATGTAGTCTGTCCTGAACTCCATTGATAATTACTTCCTCCTGATGCATCTATATTTACATTCGCTCCGTTACACACAATACCATCATCATCCGCAAAACTAGAAGTCTCATTTATAACTAATGAAATATTGGGATCTATAGTTTGACCATCATTGCAGTCATCATCATTATCCACATAGCCATCTGGTATGACCAAACATGAGGTGATATAATCATTAGGATCTCCTAGTCCATCACCATCTGCATCTCGATAATAGGTAAATAAATCCATTTCATCTTCTACAATACAAAGTGTCACAGATGTACTATCGTTCAAGCAATTTGGGTACATGGCATCTCTTACAAAAAATGAAAACTGTTCACTACCTATAAAGTCTGTGTCTACGATATCAAACTCGCATGTATTGTCTGTGTTTATTCTTGGTATAATGGGTGCAAAATCAATAATATAAGGACTTTCTATATTTCCTATGATACGTCCTGAATCAAAAAATATCTTTGTACGATAATACAATATTTGTTTCTTTTGACCACTATAAAATCTTAACTGTATCGAATCTCCTACTACATTTGACCCTACGGATAGAAAAAACAGACCCGTCGTTTCATGTCTTACTGCTATGCCTGTAATCTGACCTGATGATGACATCGCAATAAGCTTATCATTTGGATGGTCAAATTGAAATTTCGGTGTATACTGAAGCTTGGCGGTGACCGTCATCGTCACTGGATATTTACTAGTAACAAACCAATTTGGTTGCGGTACGGGTGGGATGGCTTCAGTTATTATTGGATGGTAATCATATAGCAAGTTACCAGTCTGATTGCCCATCACAAATGTATCCAAAGCTACAATCTCAAAAGTATCTCCCCTCACAATGCCTTGATTTGGCAAACCATTCCATGCTAATGGAGCAAATGATGGCAGTATGGTGACTTGAATATTAAAAGCAAACATCAATCCACCAGGACTTGTATCACTGACCAATACGGAAAGGATGGCATTTCCTGTAAAACCTGTTACTCCTCCAATATATAAAGTATCTGAATCTAGATTAAGTATTAAATTAGGATTATTCTCCACTGACCACACTATAGCAGACTTGTCGTCTCTGTTTAATATATAACCATTGAGATAAATAGGTGGAATAGGACAATTTTCCGATCCTTCAAATATTGGAATTGGTCCAAACTCCAAAGGTGGTATCCCTTCTAAGTAAAAGTCGTAGACCAAATAATCATCTATGGTCCCATATATCTGATTTGCTTGAAATATAAAAGGACGATCATAGGTAAATACCCGATCCATGTCATGATTATAATGCTTAATAGTCATTGTTTCTGATACGCTATTGCTCACTATCGTAACAAAAAAATACAAATTATTTCCTATTAATACAGCATTAGATAAGCCCCTGATTTCAGTGCCTGAAAAAACGGCTAATTCATCATGTTCATTAGATGCATTTACACCTTCCAATTTTACAACTGCCGTCATGGTTGCATTGTAATTATATTGGGATGGATCTGGTGCAGTCCAGTTAGATCCCTGACCTAAAACAATACCACAAACTGACATAAAAAAAATCAGGATACAGTTTCGTTTTTGACTCACGAAATACTTATTTAGGAGATAATATCTAGACATCAATTAACTTTTTTATTAAAAATTGGTAACTATTTAGGTCAGTTCCATTATCAACCGTTTTTGTCACAATTTCATGCTTAAGCTTGACAGGTTTGCATCTTTCAGGCAAAAATGGCGCCAAAAACAATAATTCTCTGCTCTTTTGTGATGGGTTTCACCCATCACTACCAATATTTAGCCCCTACAGGGCAATAACTTAAATAGTTACAAAAATTGGTAGAGGCAATTTTGTATCAATGCCTCTACCAATCCGTAACATCTATTTTATAAAAATTACCTTCTTCTGAATGACTTCTTGCGGTGTTATGACTTGTATTATGTAGGTTCCCGCCGATAAACTGTTATCTGGTTTCCAAACAAAAGTGGTTTCCCTATTCGTCTGATCACAACAGAATACATGGATCAATTCACCTAGGCTATTGGTCACCTTTATCTCTGTCTTGTCTGAAAGACCTCCTTGCCAATCTATATTTACTGTACTAGAGAATGGATTTGGATAGACTTTCAACTTTTCGTCCAAAATGTCTTCTGATGTCGAAGAAACATTTTCTGCCAAGTGCAACAATGTAGGGCTATCAATAGCCCCGATGATGTCATTGACATTAAATGTCATTTTTTCCTTGATATCAAATACTTTGTCTTGGGCAGCACTGTAGTACTTAAGGTGGATTTGCTCTCCATTTTTATTGGCATATACTGTCACAAATAAGATATATATATCAATCGCTGGAATGTAAATGGCTCGACCATTTCCCCTTAACTCATCATTGACAAAAAGGCCTATTTCATCATTTTCTTTCAGCAAAATCCTATCTTCGTTATCCACCACATAAGCTATGACATTCATAGTATATTCGTACTGTGACGGATCTAATTCCCAATTTAAAGGCATTGATACACTAGAATTTTCAGCATCAAGTTTTAGTTGATATTCCACTTCCTGTTTTTGAATCACTCTAGCCAAATCTACTCCACCTTGTACGTTGCTTGTCTGTACATTTGGATATATCAAGGTATCGGTTGTAGTACTTTTCAGCAAATATCCATTGGGTTCATTCATATAGGTAAGATTTCCTACCCAACCCAAATTGGTGTCGTACACTGCAAAAGTTAATTGACCTTTGATAATATCGCCTTGACTTGGCTGTAGTGTGGATAATGCTGTATTTACTGGCAACTTGTACGTAGGCATATATCCTATCCAATTCCATCCTTGACTAATAGGAATCGGTAAGCTGTCTATATGTGTTCCAATGAGCGATATAGAATCCTTAACCTGACTGTAATATTGATACATTTTGCCTGGACCAAGATCGGTCAAACTTCCTGCCCAAATATTTAAATTTGTAGAATACTGACTGAAACTACTTTGTCCTTTTATGGTGGCACCTGTAGGATCGCTAAGACTTTCTAAGGTTCCATTAATCGCTGGATCCAATGGATCTAAATTGAAGGATATCCAATTCCACCCTTTTTTGATATAGATCTTTCTGAGCAATTTACCACTTGTATGTATGATCTGCGGCGTAATTGTATTACCTATGATCGTATTATCTACAAATGGATATGACTCAATGATATCTGCATAAAGCTGACAATCAGAAGCATCCCATATCTGGAAATCGACCGTCTCACCCGATGTGACATTGCTGTAAGCGGTGAGAAATGCAACATATCCCAAACCTGGTTTGTACTGAACTTTTGATACACCACGCAATTCGCCATCTACATAAGCGCCGACTATGTCTTCTGTATCTGTACTTAAGGTCCCTTCTATATTTAATTTCAAAATATAATTCATCGAAAAATTAAATGGTGACGCATCAAATGCAGCAGGATCTATCACCCATACAGGTGGTCTGCATATGACCCTAGTATTTATAATCAGTACCTCATCTCCACCCATAAAAAATGGATTTAATCCCGTCTCCGTTCGCAAAATGATGGAGTCGAAATAATTACCAAGCGGTACGTCATCTGACACTTCTATCGTAATTTCTTCGGTCTCATTGGCAACCAAAGTGCCTGATCTAGGGAATACATGCATCCAGGCAGGAATATTTTGTAATGAATACGGTACTGGATATCCACCTCTATTATGCATATTAACTTTTACAGATTTGACTTCATCATCATATTTCACTAGAGAAACAGTATCTTCTAGCCAGGCTAGTTCGTTGCGGTCTACATAGAATTCCCATTCAGCTTCTATCAATACATTTCCTGTAAGGTCTTGAATATTATGGAGTGTAGCGCGCATGATTTTGTTTTCATGTACACTATTGACGAATTCAGGATCTATGATAATCTTATTACCCACACACGAAACTTTGATATTCATAGTGTCATTGGTCTCGGTATTGATCAGATTGACATTGTTGATCTCACGAACGCGGTTACAGTTGACATCTTGGTTGAAAGTAAAAGATATCTCATCTCCCACATGATAAACTCCATCGGATGGTTGTGGCAAGCCTACAAGACTTGGTGGTTGACGATCTATTTTTCCTTTGATCACTTCCGAAAATCCTGGCATACCCGATGCATCACCTTGACATACTGCCCATGCGTGGATCTCATAATCACCATCTTCGATCATGTCTGTGTCCCACATAAACTGAGTGAAATCTGGCTGAAGAAGCAAGGTGTCAGGGCTGTTGGGTAGAGAGCTAAATCCTGACCAATTAGGATTATATGCTTCATAAATATTGTTAGGTGCATTGAGATTGATCCAAGCTCCATTGCCATTCGTTGGTCTATATTGAAGACGAATGAGTTGAAAATCAGGAGAACTCAAATCATATCCACTCACCGTGATGCGTCGCAAAGTGCCAGGTTGCAATGGATCATTGTTCAATACTACCCAATTTTGCTCAGGTACATTGATCTTAACTTCGCTACAAGGTTTGATAAAATCCACACCTAGGTCGATGGAAGAGAAGAACATAGAGTCACTTGGCAATGAAAGTGCAAAATCTCTTGCCAGTTCACATTCTGAAACGAGTGCTACTTTGAGACCACGGTAAATATACGCTTCAGGGCCACGCTCGATAGTCAATGTGATAGGGATAGAAGTACCATATGGAATTACATATTGGATCGTGTTATTGTTTAGTGGTTGACCATTGAGCTTGATGACGGCGCCATCAGGATTGGTACCTGCGATGGCCGTAAATCCATATGTCCAATCTTCATTGGATGCACTCTCGTTCCCCAAATTTAGCTTAAAAATTGCCGGTTCGTGGGCTGGAACGTTTGGTGCTATGAATTGAGAACCTTCAGCTATCTGGAGATTTGGTGCTTCACGATTGGCCGAGCCAGGCTCCCATGGGCAAGATGATTGTCCAGCTTTGAGCTTAAAGGTAGGCGTCATATAAGCAGAATCTATACCTATGTCCACAGAAAAGAAGTCACCAGGGTCGTTGTCTTTGAGTACATAACCCACCGTACTACCGTATTGAGATGTAGTGTCCGTCGATTTTCCATGACTTGACGTGAAATTAGCGTCAACATTGATCGATGCTCCAAAATCATTCAAGAAAATACCACCCAAAGTGCCTAAATCTAGACTTTTGGTGGTGTCTATAGATCTAACGCTAGATTTTGCAATAGCCATCGTTTCGCTATATTCAAAACTTGCTCCAGCATCATAAGAGATATTGCGTACTAAGGAAGCATTCTTTTTACGCAATTCGTTTTGAGTAAGAATATTATTCCATCGTTGTATTGATTGTGTGATACTATCATCAGGTGTAGTGTTGGGATCAGATAAAAGCTTGGTAAGATTAGGTATGACATAATTCTTTATGTTGAACTCAGAATATATAAATGTCGTCGCAAAATCCCCTGGCGCTACAGCTAGAGATTCCACCACGGTTACAGTACATGTATCGAAAGTAACTTCATCTACGTTAGCAAAAATGATGTTTTGGGCTGCACCCATAAATATATCACCACCACGCTCACCGCCAACGATCAAGTCTCCATCATCTGTTGATATTCTTTGCTGGGTTTGCAGGCAAGTCTGGAATGTTGAGTCAGATGTTCTGGTATATGCTGTTCCAAATTTGACTGAGCCGCCAGAAAGTGGCCTTATTTCGGTTTCTGTGCTAAATCCAAAACCTAATTCGGTTGTTACCTTAGGAATTAAGTTAAAAACCGTTCCACCAGACGATGCGTCATTATCCCCCAAGGTAATACTCGTTGAATAGCAAACACTGGAGTCCTTCTCCATAAAGGCATAACTACCATCACCAGGTGGATCGTGCAAAACTAAAAATGGTCGCTCAGGCAGTTTTGATGTAAATGTTGGCAATTTTTCTTTTACACCTGTTACAATTGCTTGTTTGACAATACTTCCTTTTCGGCCTGCATCAGAAGTGCCAATGATTTGTAGCGTTTTGATATATGGAGGAGATATATTGGGTGATCCTACAACAAATGAATATTGCATACTTGTCCCACTCATGGTTGTATCTAATCTTTCTTCTGATATTCCATTTATTATGGTAAAATTGGCCGTATCCAGCGGACAATCACCACCTTCGTATTTTTCTATGAGCCTTACCAAGATGGTTTTGGTGTCACCTTTATCCATTACAATCTTTTCTGGACTACAATTAGGTACTGGGTCTATGCCAGCTATGATCTCAGGTACAGGTGGTGCAATATAGATAAAATCTACAGTGTCGCTTTTTGTTGTCAAATCAACATTGGAGCCACCTAGAACCTGGAAGAATGTTTTGATATCATCATTAGAATGCTCGATTATCGCCACCGTCATTTTCTCCAATGGTGGTAAGTTTTCAAACAAGTAATCCCCTTCTTCATTGTCAACAATAAGCGATCTGACTAGACAACCATTGACGGCTCGCACTTCTACTACAACCACTGTTCCTTGTGCTTGGGAATTGCCAGCAGGTGCTCTGATGATAGATTGTCGACAATGACCACCTACGACGGCGCCTTTAATCGTTCGCGTTGTGATATCATTGAACAAAATTCCTGCGATGGGGCTATTGATATTGGTTAGATCCCAAAATGCTGGAGAGAATGCGTGATCTGCCAATTTTGGCGTAAGTGTGACCGTCGTTCCTGGATCAAAATCTATGATGAATTCACCTAAAGAGTCCGTAAATATCGGCGGGCTGAATGAAGAGCCGTTGACCAAAATCTCTACTTCATTGGCAAAACATTCCGTATTGGCGTATCTGACAAAACCTGAAACTGGCACTGTCGACATATCAGTAAAGTCAACCTGGTCTACAGAAGTTACACTAGGATTGAGTGTGACTTGACGTGTTTTTGGTGCAAACTCGTGAGGATCAGTCTCTTGATTAGGCGCAAATGATGACCAAGTAGCGTTATACAATGTGCCTGAATTGAGCAAGATAGAACCTACATTTGTCAATCGAGTGCCGCTACCTTCATCCATTGGAAAATATTGCCTGAGGCCTTCTTCTCTCATATCTCTTGAATTTGTCGAGTGGGTAAGAATTTGTGCCACAGTCAATGTCGTGTCATAAAAAGCCACTTCATCGATCAATCCACTGAAAAATTCAGAAAGCATATTTCCATTCTTTTTAGCTCCCACATTCCATGTTTGTAATGAGTCTGCCCACGTGCCTGTGATAGTACCATAAGTGTGTGATGCCATAAGCGCGCCATTGAGATATCCACTCACTAACCCAGTAAGACTATCGATGGTAAATGCTAGATGTTGAAAATCAGGTGGGACGATGCCAAATGTATTGGTCGTACCATTGATGGTTACCTTAAGTTCACTGCTAAGACCTAAAGGTTGGAGAAATATTTGACATTCATTACTCCCCCACTTTTTGTGTAGGATCGTTTGTGGATTTATGCTTCCTGTGGTATTTATCCATGTTTCGATCGTTGATTTTTTAGTTAGCCCAAAATCAGGTAAAGTCGCATAAGACATATCACTTAGAGAAAACTTGACCGATTTATGAAGATAGAATGACTTCATTGGTTGCGCCAAAAATGTCGTGCCTGTACCATAACTTGCAGACTCGATGCGATAATAACCATCTTCATTAGTCATGCCGGCGGTGCGGACAGGAGGTCTTTCTATGTCAAATCTTGCACCACAAAAGTATAACTTGTGCCGCTTTTTGAGATCGTATGATTTTTCACCTAATTCTTCGTCCATTTTCCAGTAGTGAGACAAAAATGGTGTCTGAGATGATGCTGTACCTTCCATAACTTCGAGCAGGTCCAACTCATCGAGCTGACGGTCGTAAATCCTAAACTCATCAAGGTATCCATCCCAACCTCCAATACCTGCTTTGGCACCCATCAAGAGGGTATCTACTACGCCAATTGAGGCTAACGAAGCTTGATTATTTAATAATCCATCGATGTATAATCTACTCACTCCGTCATTCCAACTGAGAGCGACATGATGCCAGCCATTCTTAGTACTATCGGGAAACTGAGCCGAAAGTATTGTGCCACCCGTCGCCGAAGTAGCAATCTCTATACCTTCGTTACCACTAGTACTTGGTAAAGCTTTAACATAAAATGGTATAGGATCTAAGTGTATAATACTACCATTCGCAGCCGCAGTATTTGTTTTGAGCCAGAAAGTCATTGTCCAGTCGTTGCCAGATATCGGCATGAAGGCATTGGATGTATCTTTGGCAGCTGATGCACCGTCCATTTCGCTAAATTTGGCAGAGTACCCTTGCATCGGCATCAGAGTTACGAGCGCGTTAGGTACAGGATTGCCATTGCGAGTCTGAACCCATCCTGTCACCACGCCATTAGGTACCTGAAAGCCGAGTGCATAACTTGGTTTACCTTCTCCATAAGCATTAATACCTCTCACGTTATATGTATAAGCCAAACCAGCAATGACGTTAAAATCATTGTAGTTTCTGATATTGGGACCTACAGTGGCTAAGAAGATGTCATCTCTATAAATGTTAAATCCTTCATTGGGAGACGGGCCAAGACCATCTACTGTCCAAGACAATTGAATTCTATCTAAGAGATCACCTTGGGTAGCATTAACTTGTAAGGCAAAAGGAGGTAGCAAGTATCGCGAAAAGAAACCAAGGTTGGTATTGTAAGTAGCATTCTCTGTAAAACCTACAAATGTCTGTCCTACTACAGATGCATGTCTATACTTCTGATTTTTTGATCTAGCGATACTACCATAATTAAAATATGCCGTGCCTTCATAGGTAGATGAATCTACGATTGATGTAGATGGGTTGCAATTGTTTTGGGAGAATGTATTTGATGATAATCCCATCCATAAGATGATTATTATAAATGTATGTCTTAATAACATGATTTTTTATGTTAATTGTTAATTGGAAATTGTCAATGATTATCGATAGATTGATCGTCTTATAACCAATAACTAATTTATCTAACCCAAACTTCTACCAATTGACCGATGCCAAACAATTCATCAGTACCTCCTTCCATAGCTGCACCGATAAACACCCAGAAACTAGTATCATTTCCATTTCTTCTTGCTGTCATTTCTACATCCATCCAATGATCTGAATAATTAGGGTCAGCTCTAAATTGTGTAGCTGCTTTGAATGGACCAGTATTCGTTTTTCCTGATGCCGATGTCAATGAAGCTATTTCTTCATACCATGCGACTACTGAATTTCCAGCATTAATATCTGTCGAAAATCCTGCAAAAGCATAATCTTGTTGTCCTTCCCAACTGTCTATAGCATAAAATCTGAACTTCACTTTGATATGGGTATAACTTCCTGCTATATTAAATTGTTTTTTGAGAACGTTATTCCTATCGGATACCATTAAAAAATTACCTACAAAACCAGAATTAGAATTTTGAGAGTTACAATGACAGAGTCCAGAGGCAACGGTTGCACTATTCCAACCTAAGTATTCAGAATTAATAGGGCTATATTGCTGCCAACCTTCCGTTCCACTATTGATGTCATCTACATCAGCCAGTCTCCAATCTTTGAAGCTACCTTGATTTGATGAATAATTTATACCACCATTATTAAACAGATTAATATTATTGGCACCCAAAGCTCCTTGGATAGTATCATTTCCTATGGTAGAAGTCCCAGTAGTATTAGCTCTAAATCTCTCCACACCATTTGTATAAATTGATACTTTACCTTCTTGAGTTGAAAACAACCCACTATCATTATCGTTATTAAAAGAATAACCTTTACTGCCATCTGTATTATTGACCAATGGGGCGCCATTATTTACTATGACACCTTGAGCCACTTTCACTTTATCTGCCAATACCAGTCCTGTACTTGGAAACTGATTGGTCTCTCCTCTCAATGACAAGGCATAAGGGGCAGAAGTGAGTCGGATCCTAGGCAACATTTCTTGACTTCCTATCGTAATACCTAGTTCATAATCGGTATTGAAAGGAATATTTAATGGATCCGCTAAAGTTGATCCAAGGACCACGCTATAAATGCCACTAATTACCTCCACATCAGGAATTGTTTCGTCCCAAATTACAACTGTAGGAGCAGAAACAGCATACATCTTAAATGTAATTGAGTAATCCCCATCTTCGAGCGCTACACCGTTGGATTTTTTGACAATACCTTGCACACTTAAAGTTGCTTGTGCATTGCTAGAGACAGAAAGACCCAATAGAATGATAGAAGTTAACAAAAATGCAAATGATGATTTCAGAATTGATTTGGAAATGGAGCAATGTCTCATTTTGATTGATTTTTACGAGGTTGGATAATGTTATTTATGAACACAAAAGTAATCCACCCTAAATCTAGAATCAATCACATGTTGATGTGATAACAGACGCTGAATTTAGTATGCAAAAAAATAGAATATTACAATTTTTGCATGGTCAACTTCACTTCAAATCCATCAAGTTTATTGATTTCAATCTTTGCTTTTATCTTAGCTGCTCGCATTTGGATATTGCGCAGTCCAAAACCTGTAGATTTTACGGTAGATTGAGATGAAGTATTGCCATTGTCCTTTATGACCATTTCAAAAGACGTTTTGGTTTGATACATAGTTACATTAACTTCACTAGCATTACTGTGTCGTACCACATTGGTGATGGCCTCATTAAAAATCAAAAAAAGCTGTTGCCTAGTGATTACTGGAATAGTCTTGTCCATTGGTAGATCTTTGACATCTAACATAAAGGCAATATCCTTCGGTCCTAATAATGTTGCTAACTTTTCGTGCATTTTATCTACCAAATCTCTGATGGTATCACTGCGACTATCGATGCTCCATACGAGATCCCTCATTTTCCCTACTACATTCCGACTCAGATTTGTAATGTTCTCCAACTTACTAAAATTGGAAGAGTTGGGTTCTGTTTGTAGTAGTTCGCTTTGCATAGCGAGACCAGAAAGCATAGAGCCTACTTCATCATGTAAGTCGCTTGCTATCTGTGTTCTCATTCTCTCCATAGCTAGTTTTTTGTTGAGATTATACATGTATAGCACATAAAACAAAGCCCCTATCGCTATTACACATAATAAGACAAACCACCATGTCTGATAGAAAAAAGGTAAGACCACTATTTGTACAGCAATCTCCCCTAAACTGGGATTTCCTTTACTATCTGTCGCTTTGACGTGCAAAATATACTCGCCATGCGGTAGATTATTGTACCTTATAAATGGATTATTACCATGAAATGAGTAGTCAGTATCTACACCTTCTAACCACACAAAATATTTATTTTTGGCAGAATTATAATAATTTGGTAAGGCCCAATTGAACTGAAACCAACTAGTAAATGGCGAGATGACAAACTTGCTGTTATTTTCCAAGTCTTTGAATACATTGATAACTTCATTGGTCTGTCTATTATAACTAGAAAAACTTGAAAGGACCACGGGTGGATTACTTTGCTGCTCTAAGTCTTTATTCGGATCTATAACGGTAATACCATTCAAGCCACCAAACCAAAGTTTACCATCATCGTCTTTCATTGAAGAAGAATAGTTAAATTCATTATTGGTCAAACCATCTTCTACATAAAAATTTTGGATACTCGTTAAATCTGCTTTTATTTTTGAAACACCATTGTAAGTACTTGCCCACACATTTTTTTGGTCATCTTCTAATAAGGCTGTCACATTATCATCACACAGACCAGAAGTCTTATCCATAACTTTAATAGTATAATCTCCGTTTTTAGTTTTTTCAAGAACATTAATTCCGCCACCAAAAGTTCCAATCCATTTTCTTTCTTTATGATCCACCAAAATAGAGAGGCAGTTGTTATTATTGAGACTGGGTGTAGTGTTTTCTTTAATTTCTTTCAGGATCTTTCCGTGTTTATCTATGATGACAATGCCCTGATTTGTCCCTATCCAAATATAACCATCTTTATCTTCTTGAAAAAAATTGGTAGTGATAGATTCCGCTTTGGGAGTATTGATAATTAGTTTTGTGATATGCTGATTTTCGGGATTGAATATACCAATATTGGAAAGATGATACCCAAAAATCAATTGTCCATCGTTTAGCAAAGCTATCGGACTACGATACTTTAATGAGATATATTCTTTAACATCAACTTGAATTTTCTCTACTCCTTCTGTTTTTAAGTCAATTCTATTCAGATATTTTCCAAGCGACCAGATCATATCTTTATCCTTATCGTAACACAAATGTTTGATCCCATCCAATAAAGTCGGCATATAACCTAAGGGGTAAAACAAAGTAGGTTCAAGCGTTTTTTTATTAATTTTATACAATCCAGATTGTCCATTTTCACAAAAGGCAAAATTGAAATCTCTCCCGGTGGTTGTAATACCTCGCATTTCGTTGCTCCACACAGCATCTTCATGGTAGAGCACTTTATCAAACAACTGTTTATTTAATGGAAGTTTTATAATACCATTATTTGTAGATACCCAAAGTACTTTTTCTCTATCAATAAATAAGCTTTTTATAGATGTGAATTGAATCGCTTCTTGTATGATGTGGGAATAATCCTGAAAAGGTTTTTGTTGGTTTTTTGAATTATATTTTAAAAGTTGTTTTTTAGTGGCAAACCAAATATTGCCCTGGTCATCTTTTACAGCCTTGTAAACGGGTGATTGAAGATTCGAAATAATAGTATCATAAGTCATGTTTTCCTCATTGAAAAGTCGAATCTCATATTTACTTTTGGGAAATAAATAAAGATTATCTTCTACGGTATCTATAAAGAAATTATTGAAATAAAGTTTTGTTCCAAACCATAAAAATGAATCCAATCTTGTTTGAAAAATCTCATCTCCATCTTTAGCATATTTTCCTAAAGTATAATCAACATTACTCATCCAAATATTGCCAGTCTTATCTTCTGATATTTGGTTCATATGATAAACTTGAGTCTTTACTTCTGAGAGCTTTGTAAATTTATTTTTTCCATATCGCAAAAATATCTGATTGTCACCTTTTACTACAAAGATGTAGAGTATTTTATCTTGAGAATAATAAATATCTCTGATAATTCCATCATATTTACTTTGTATTCCAAACTCTGATATGCTATTATCACACAAATCAATGGTAAATAGTTTTTCATTTGACCAAACTAATAAAGTATTGTCATCCATAAAACTTGGAATGACTTTATTTGATTGACTTATAGCGCATTTAATGTCTGCATTTTTACTATCATTAAATGTTATAAATTCATAACCATCATATCTTTCAAGGCCTTTTTCAGTAGAAATCCACATTAAACCTTTCTTATCTTGTGTGACATGATTTACTATTCTGAAACCGAGCCCATCATCTGTCGTAATAGTCGTAAGTTTAGGTACTACCTGACCATAAATTTGACAGTAGCATAAGATTAACGACAAAAACAGCCAAGCATTTATATGTAAGCGATAATGTCTACAATGATTTTTATGGTGCAAAATCTCAATATTATCCTACAAAAATAATAATATTTACATTATCTACCATTTATAATTTTATTACGCTCTTTAATTTTCAAATCAAAGTAAAAACATCACATCAAGATGTGAATAATTGTGCGTATTAATCCTTTACCTTTGTCTAATAATTCATAACACGAAATTATAATAAACGTGAGCAATATTCGATTGGCAGTGATAGAAGACGATGACATTGTAAAAATCAGTCTCGAGACTTTTTTTGGAATGAAAGATGACATCACTATCACAACATCATGCATTTCAGTGGAAGATTTTCTTATAGAAATACAGAAAAAAGAAGCTATTCTGCCCAATGTGATCTTGCTAGATATACAACTACCTGGCATGACCGGTATAGAAGGCATCTCAGAAATAAAAAAATACATCCCACATTGTAATATTATCATGCTCACCACATTTGAAGACAACGACAAAATATTTGCTGCATTGTGTGCAGGAGCTGTTTCTTATCTCTCAAAACAGAGTAGCCTAGCATCTATCTATGATTGTATAACGACGGTAGCATCAGGAGGCTCCTATATGTCGCCAGGTATTGCCAGAAAAGTAATACAGCACTTCACCCCTACGACCAAAACCATCAATCCACTCACCACACGTCAACAAGAAATAGTGTCGGCAATTGTAGATGGATTGAGTTATAAAATGGTTGGTGATAAACTTGGTATTTCCCTAGATACCGTCAGAACCCACATCATGCAGATATACCGAGAGCTGAACATCAATAGCAAAGGCGAACTTATAAAATGGGCATTGAAGCAGTGAGTATTCATCATTTTTGTTATCATTAGTCTCACCTTAAAATAAATTTGAAGAGCTTTCAGATTTCAAATAAGGATTTATTTATTTATCCATATAACCTAAAAAAACGTCCAGCATAAATTAATATACTGGACGTTTTTATATGTAACAAAACTTAATCTGAATCTATTCTATAATGATCATCTTTTTGGTAGCCGTGTAATCACCACAAGTTAATGTATAATACATCACACCTGATGGTACCAACTGATCCTTTGTAAACAGGACTTCGTTCATACCTTTAAGTGCAGCGATCGATTTGCTTGTGACTAGTCTTCCTGTGAGATCATGAAGATTTAACACTACATCTGCAGCATTAGGCATGTAGAAACTAACAGTGGTCTGACCCTTGAATGGATTCGGTACATTCTGATACAATGCGATATCTTCTTGTACATTTGACCTTGGCATTAGAACAACTTTAGATGTTGTGTAATCTGAACCGAAATAAGACTCAGCTGGCGTCACATCAGATGTAATAGCTACTAAATCTTTAATATCAGCATCCGATGTAGCATTCACGACTATAGTAAATAATACTTCATCTGCTGAATTTGTCATGGCTGTTTCACTACCGATACTCATGGTGATTTTATCATTCTGAATCATACCGATGTTGTTTTCAGCTACTTTTATTGCTCCAGATTTGACAGAAACAAAGGTTGCATTAGACAATTGTAATGTCATTTGATAGCCAAATACATCCACAAAATTTGATGAGGTTATCGGAATATTTACCAATCCTTTTTGCGCTTTTTGATCTGCATATGTCAATTTTAAAGCTGATGCTGACCTAGAAGTAACCATTGGACTTGTTAAGTCTGTCGAAGCACTTCCGCTGACATCACCTATTTTTACAGCCACAAAGTTTTGATCCATTTTATCTGAGCCAATATTAGGAAGGTCTATTTTCTCTACAAATGGGAATGGATAAGCAACCGACATGTTTTGATTTTCTACAGGGAATCTCCAACTTGTATTTTTAGACAATCCTACAACGATACCTAAGATCAACCTACGAAGCTCTACAAGATCTGCTGCGGTTACTTTACCATCATTGTTAGCATCTGCTGCAATCATTTTGTATGGATCAGTAAACGGTTCTATACCTAAAATATGACGTTGTATCAATACTAAGTCTAATGTATTTACACCATTCAGATAATCACCATTTTTGGATGCTGAAAGTGCATAATTCAATCCAGGTATGCCATTATTAAACCCATATCTTCCATCCTGAGCAGTAGACAATCCCTTCGTCAATTCTGGGAAGTTTACAGCTTCCATAATGACATCTACATCATTTACTGTTTGATCCTGAGCCGTTGCTACTGTACCTGCCACTACAAATCCTGATGTCTGTGGACAACCTGCACCATTACAAATCAACTTCACAGACGTAGCACAATAATCATGATTTAAGAACATATCCCATACCGTCATCTGAATGTTGACATCGACAAAAGACTGTCCATTGAGTGCTGCACTTGTCCATACTTTGTCTGATGTTTTTTCAGATGGATACCATTTTTGATATTCGCCAGCTATGTATTTTGCCGTTGCCGCAGAATTGGTCAATAAATATGGTTTGCCATTTGCATCAAAATAATGAGACACATTCACATTTACCAATGTACCATTTATGATCGTATCTGCAATTCTCGGTGCCCAACTATCAAATGTAAACAACAAGTCTTGTTTAGGCGTACAAGGTGTATTAAAGTCACCATCATATGAATCCTTGTCGAAATCTTTCGCCTTCAATGCGATCATTGGCAATGTACCACTTGGTGCATTAGCAGGAACTTCCATCAATGCTGTACTCAATGAAATACAGTAAGGTGTTGGTGCTTTTAGATCACGTACTTGTATGATTTCTTCACAAGTAGCGAAGTTGTGGCATCCATCTGTCACCTTCCAAGTCACTTTATGTGTACTTTGTTTTCCTTCTATTACATTTCTGAACACGATCTCCGCATCTACACCTGGCTTAGTAGGCGCTAGGTATTTAGTAGGAATATTGTTCACGACACTTTGGAAATTGGTAGAACTACTAGGTACGAATGAACTGTAGGCATAATCAACAGTACCATCGCCCCACTCATCTACTAAAACTTGCCATTTCAACCATCTATCTGGATCATCAGGAATACAACCGCCATCATCTGTAGCTGACTTTTTGAGCGCTACTGTCGTTCTACATGCTGCACCTGCTGGAATGGTTTTGTCTTCACATGCCATAACAGGTGCTTCAGTGTCATTGTACACAAAATATTTAGCAAATTTAACTTGTTTATTGTCACACCAGTTGACAAAGCTATATTCTATTTTCCATTTCCTACATACACCTTCTTCAAAATCAAATCTTGAAGGCGTTACACTTACACCAATCAAATCGCAAGGTGCGTAAATATACCTTGGTGTCCAATCTTTGATTTGTGTTTCTGAAGGACCTTCACAACTTGCTGCTTGCGTCACATCTAAACCACGATTTACTAATAATGGATTGATCACGGTAGATGGTACATATGTTCTTTCGTATCTAGTATCTGTAAATGTCCATACTTGAGCCAGTAAACTCGCTTCTACAGCTATTTGCTGCACACAAGTTCTAGTCTGTCCGCTTTCAGTGATTTGGAATGTACGTTGGATATTTCCGATACCACACTGGTCAGTAGAAAC
Source organism: Saprospiraceae bacterium UBA7687 (assembly GCA_002482845.1). Lineage (GTDB taxonomy): Bacteria > Bacteroidota > Bacteroidia > Chitinophagales > Saprospiraceae > OLB9. Next base: position 12,473 of record DLGT01000004.1, on the reverse strand, counting down.
TCTATCCCAGAATTTGATATCTGGATTTGTACATACACCATATGCAGAAGGAAGACCTGTTTTAACAAATTCTACACCATTCACAGAAATAGCACCATTGTTTATCATACCAGGTGTACCATTCTGTGGATTAGTCGGAATTGCCCAATCACAATAGATCGTAGCATCTGCAGGACAAGTAATGACTGGAGCTGCTTTAAATTCAACTTTTACATTGACCCATGAGTCATTAAAGTTGTCACCTACATTTCCTACGATACCATCTCTATTACCATCATCCCATACTCTAAGTACGACCATGTGGTATCCAGTATCCAATGTACCGTTACCATCCACATCAGCACCAGGCGTTACAACATCTTCACAACAGAACTTCACAAATTCTCCACCGTCATTATCTTTGACGTTGTATGGCATTGTGCTACTTGCTGGAATTAAGTTGTTGAAAGTAATATTGTTGTTATGATTGTCGATACCGATGTTGCCACAAGAAGGTGCATCTGGCAATGCGACGCCATTAAACTTATCCAATGCTTTGTTGGTCCTTCTCAATTCCATACGAATCGGCGTACAATTATCAAATGAACCATTATTCACACTTTCTATGAATAGTTTTGCTTGGCCATCAGCGACACCATTGGCATCATATCCTGGCGAAAGACTCACCACAATATTTTGAAGGGTGACTGGCACGGGTGCTATGTTATCTACTACTTTAATGCTGTAGATACAAGTAGATTTATTACCACACTCATCGACAAATGAATACTTGACTTGGTAATTGCCAATGGATAAATCTGATACATTAGCAGAAAGTACATTGGTAGGACTCTTAGAAATGGTGATTTTTCCACCACCATAAATAATGGCTTTAGCGTCATATCTTGGGGAACACAACTCTTCTATTGTCGTAGGCACTGGCACAGGTCCGAATGCTCTACATGTCCATGGATTGACAGAAAGGGTGATATCAGCAGGACAATCTTTAATGATCGGTCCATCTACATCCAATACTTTGATCACTTGAATGTGTGTTCTAGGATTGGTAGGAGATACTGGCAGACACATATTTCTGACTCTCCACGTTCTGAGTATTTCAAAACTTCCATCACATATTTCATAATAATCATCAGAAAAATTAAGACTCACCATACATAGACTTCCAGATTGATTAACCTTTATGCCATTTAATGTTGGGTAACCTGTAAACTCTGGTTCTGTAAGTGTGGCATCTTCAGCAACGTCTTCACAATCAAGTGCATTTGCAAAATCAATATCCGCAGGGAACACTACATCATCAAGATTGAGTGGTCTGATAGTGATGTTTTGAACACACTCCACTTTGTTACCATCCGTATCTACGATCGTCCATGTACGTTCTACGAGCGCTCTCGGATCATTACACTGACCATAATTGATCCACTCATCTTGGTAACTGATCTCAGCACCAACTTCACATGACTCAAGCAATCCTTCACCTGTCAATAACTTGCCTTGTAGATTTTTAGCTTCTACATCTATATTACATGCTAAGGTAAGATCCGCTGGACAAGAAAATAATGGTAACAATTTCTGTTCGATATTGACATATCCCCAACAAGAATTAGCCAAACTACCATTACAATCTACCACACTTACTTCAAATCTTTTGCCTTCATCAGCAATGGTAAATAAATTAGCATGTGGTATGCCATAGATGTCTTTTATCTCTATACAATAGTTTTCGTAACATCTATATGAATCACCTTCCAATATCATATCTGGTGTAATGACAGCCATACATGAAGCGTCTAGTGATAGATTTATTTCGTTATTACATGTCAAACTATTGCTAGAAGGAAGGAATTCCAAAACAGATACACTAAATGTACATGTCTGAATATTTCCATAAATATCTACTGCTTTTGCAATCAGATTGTATGTACCGATAGGTAAAGCGTCAATATCCGCCATAGTACCATTTTCAAAACAGAAAGTTATGGAATCTACTGCACAATTATCTTCAGCAGCAGGTGGATTTATCAAAGCGGCATAACATTCCGTAGGTGCTAAGTAAAGCGTTCTATCTGGGCAGAATGGGCTTAAGAATTCTGGTTTTTCTGTATCATTAACAGTTACCATAAAGCTACAAGTACTCAAGTTGCCGTACTGATCTGTCAATGCATATTCAATCGTCGTTTTACCTACTTCAAAGATTCTGGTAATTCTACAACCTTGGACATTGATCGCTCCATTTTCATTTTTGATCACTTCTGTAACGGTTGTGTTTACTCCTGTCACATCATTTTCAAATGTATACGTAACATTTACAGTACCTACACAACAATTATCTTCTAAGATAGGGTGAATCCAACTATATTCTTGGTCACATCTATCAAGTTCATTTTCTAATACGACATCAGGCTGACTGAAAGGCAATCTGTACAATATTTGTAAATCCCAATCTGTCAATGTACCAGTAATACCTTCATCGGTAAATACTTCTAATGTCCATACGCCACCACCTTGCTCTCCATAAAAGGCTTTAAATGATTCTTCTGGTCTGTAAGTACCACCCGCTCCAAGTGATGGAGAACAAACTGCATTTAGAATACTTGGTGCTGGTGTCCACTTGATGGTTTCATCAAGATTTACATTCACATTCGGGCTTCCAGCTATACCTGTTCCATCACAAGCATCGATATCGGTCGCACAAACTCTACTGAAGAGTTTTATTCTTGTACCTGATGGACTACGTAAATAAGCTGTGATCGCACCTGCATTTGTGATATTCAATCTAAGATTTCTGATATTTACATCATCTACAATACCTGCTGGCATCGTAACCATAGCTTTTAGGCATTGGTCTGCTACGATATTCAAAGGTGTGGACAATGGCATTGCAGCGGTAATCATTGGAATAGTATCATGCCAAATACAAGTAGGTGCTTCTAGGTCGTTGATTTTGACAGTGAAGCTACATGTTGTTTTACTAGGAGCAAAATTTTGTAAACCCACACTTGCACCATTTGGTGTCATGGTCGTGAGTCCTGGGTTCAACATACCGAAACTACCTGGATCACAAGGTGTCGCAGGAATAAAGTCTGTCTGTACATCATGATCACATTCGTTTTTACGAAGGATAACTTCACCATCTACTAAGTCATTGATGGTTGCTTCATCGATGGTTCTTTCTAAGAACATTAGGCAATATTTTCTGACATCACATCTAGCATAAGTATTCACGACATCTACATCGCCATCTCCATCTTGGTCACCATTAAACACATGTGTGAAGGTCTCCCCTACTTCAAGTATATTATCTGGATTTCTAACATTCCACAATATTGGGTCAACTGGCGGGAAAATTGGCAAGTCAAACATTGTAGAGATATTATTATTAGTTGGTACTGTAAAGGTTTCTAATACAACACCTGCTGCATCTTTTAATACAAATTTTGCACACGTGATGTCCACTTCAGCGGGACCAAAGTTGGTGATTTCCATTCCTGATACTATGCCATCTTGGACAATCTCTGTTATTAATAACAATGGTTGGTCATAAGCAGTATAGGTCACTGAACTAGTTCCGACAGGAAATTTTTCGCCACTTGCATCTTCAAAACCACATGCAATAGGAAGACCTGCAGCATCTTTGATCTCATATAGAATAGATGTATTATTGATACAATTATCATTGACCATTGTCGGTGCTATATTATTCACTACAGCGCCACACATATCGAGGTCATTTGCTTGTTCTACGCTTGACGGACAAGTGATAGTTGGAGGCAAAAGGTAGTCATTGACTATTATTTTTAATTCGCAATAGCTCTGATTTCCTACTGTATCGATAGCCATATAAGCCAATACTGTAAGTCCTACTGGGAATAAATCGCCCGACACCAAACCTGTTGTATCTACTTGTTGAATGCTAGCATATAAGCCCATACAATTATCAAAAACTTCTGGGTATTCAAAATTTACAAACGAATTACACCATCCTGCTGGCGCATCTACCACAATCGGCTCTTTCGGACAATTGAGGAAGTCAGGTGCTTCTAAGTCTTGAACTGTTATGGTATAACAGAAATTATCAGAACAACCAAAAGGTGTAGTCTGGAAAGTAGTCACACAAATAATGTAATCTTTGTTTCTAACTGCTGGTGCATAAAATCCTGGGATCACGATACGACCATCTACTACAGGTACAGAATCAAGATCTTCTACTAAATCTGTAAAATTACCATAATGTGCGCCATCCATACCGAGTGCATCAAGGCCTGTCACAGAAACGACTACATCATCATCATCTAGATTGGTCAATACGACTCTTTCTTCTACCCAATTTGCTGGGCAAACAGTGATATCACTAAGCTCAACGCTTAGATCTTGACAAGTCACAAGTATGTCTTGCGCATATGTAAATGCACACGGTTCATCACCAATTATGTAAGTTACTGTATAAGATCCATCTAAGCCTTGTGGATCAAATTGGAAAAACTCATCACCTGAAAAAGGAACACCATCTGGATCTTGGAAAGTAACACCTTCTCCCGTCCATTCTCCATAGACATCTCCTGGATATGAACCTCTGATAGCTGTAAGCGAAATCATTCCCGCAGGAATAGGCGGCATACCAGTACCATCCCAATTTGCTCCACCTAACCATACTGGCAACTGATCGCAACACATAAAACCACCATTCCAAACTGGATCGAGTTTTTGAACTCTGAAGATATCATGAACCATTTTAAAACATCCCGATAATGGCAAACTATCAATAGCATTTATTTGTCCGTCAATAGACAAGACATATGAAACCGTTATCCAACCTGTCCCTGTTCCTAAGGTATAAACACCATCTGGACTAATACTGCCAGGATCAAAAGTAGAACCAGCATCAGGCAAAAATCCTGATATACCAAAAGTACCTACTATATCCATTCCAAGGGTGCTTACATTGTCATGTGTGATATTTGTACCGTCTGGCATAGCGATTACCAAATAATTGGAAAAGTCATATGAATTCTGGAATGGCTCAAAGCATATTTCAGGTATGTCTAGATTTAATGTAAATTCTTGGAAAAAATCTTCTACGTAAACAAAGGCAAAACATATTCTTTCATTGCCACTTCCGTCTATTGCTCTCAGGCTAATATAATTGGGACCTTCTTCTGAACAATCAAAATTTAATGTTTCAGTCCAGGTAGTTCCGTCTTTAGAAATTGTAAGTTCTGGTGGGCCACAATTATCTTCGCTACCTCCATCAATAAATATTTGATTCATAATCTGATCAGCAAAGATCGTAGCAGAGCCTACATTGTCCAATCTTATTACAACATCGGTGCATACGGCTTGCGGTTTTTGATTATCTTCGACTGTGATGGTAAAAGTACAAACTTGTGTTTCTTTGTCATCATCATAATCACCATCACCATTTGTATCATTCAACAATGTATATGTAATTGTGGTTACACCCAATTCAAATCTATGACCATCTGGGATATTAATGGTACCTGGTGTAGTTGAATTAGTTTCATTTAATGTTCCTGAAACGGGATCAGTAAAGGAATAATTGAGAATACTTGTACAGCCACCTAGTCCCTTATAAGGTGCCAATCCATTTACAAAAGCGGTGCACTCATCTACATCAGTTCCAATCACTAGATTGTTAGGACAAAGTAAATCAGGTACATCTTGACTGACCGTTACATTAAATGTACAGGTTGATGGATTTCCATTGCACGATACGGCAAGGTAAGTAACAGTGTATTGACCAGGAAGTAGTACGGAACCAGGCAGCGGACCCGCTATCTGGTAAATTCCTTCATCTACGATTTCAGTCACTACAACAGGTGGGTTATTTCCCGTATAATAAGTCAAATCTACGGCATCTGTAACACCAATGTAAGTAAGTGCAGAATTGTCACAAGGTACTAACGCCACTGGCACAGACCAGTTGACAGGGATATCACAACTTAATTCTTGTTGGAAGACATAACCCGCTTCATTGCAATTGACAAAGACTGGTGGCGATGCACTAAATACAGAAACTTCTGCATCTGTGTAATTAGAAAAGGCCAATTCAATATTACAACCGGCAGCAGCAAGGATATCTTCAATAATCGGGCCTGCCACTGGAATTGCTCCAATAGGCAATAAATCTAATAAATTAATCCCGTCTGAGACAATAGGGCCACAAACTGCGGTTGGCTTATTAGGCCAAGCTGCCACAAGCCTTACAGTGATGGTGCCTGGTCCAGATAAATTATTTGGAATACAAAAATCACCATTTGAAGGAAACCCTGCCGCAGCGTTGGTATCTTCATCAGCTTCAACCATGTAATCAAATGCTCCATCTCCATCTGTATCTGCTACTAATATCCAATCCCCACCATCTCCACCAACTAAGGCTCCTAATGCATCAAATATTATTGATAGTATTGATTTATTACACATCAAAATATTGTACAAAAATCTGAATGGACAAATATCAAAAAGACCTAAATCAATACAAGAATTAAAAAAGCTACATAACGAACTTATGCCTGGAATATCTTCAACTTTAGGTCCACCTCCACCTGGAACATTAATTCCAAATAAAGATGCATTAAAATTACCACAAACTTCTTCATCGGTGCAGTCTATCACATAATTTTCCATTGTAATAGCTGTAGTAAGTATGTCATATGGGATTTCAATTGAAAATATAGATCCGCATGCCAAGACAAGTCTAGGATAGGCATCTGCCGAACATACATCTCTTTTAGGCACATCACACTTAGGGTCAAACAGCGTATTTGCCCCACAACCAAAACCGTCGTTATAAAGGGTATAATTTCTGCAAATAGTATTTGTACAGTTTGTAAAATCGTTTGGCACTACTACGTCAGGACATACCATAGGGTCAAGTGCAGTTTCTGTGAGACAAATGCTATAGGTAACACTCATTTTTTCTGTTGGTGCAAATAAAGTCGCAGTTGTACCAGATAAAGTAGGTGTAAAATCAGGATTATTGCTAGTAACTGAAAAGACAGGATTTGGTCCTGTGCTCGTTCTCATAAAACTAATATCAACACTACCTCCATCCATACAAATAGGAGAAGGTGGTGTATCCGCAGCAAAATCAAAAGTTGGTTTAGGAGTAATGGCAACCAGTATATTTGCAGTTGATTCTATAACACCACAATTAGGGTCATCAATCCTGTAGGTGACTGAATGACAACCAGGGCCTGATATCAAGTAAGAACCTGAATTTACAGTATCTCCATCTATGAAGAAAAATCCAGAACCAAAAGTATTTTCTCCAAACATCTCATAGAGATTAATAGTCCTTCCGATCTCGCGACAACCATAAAACCTAGGTAATATTTCTGCAATCGGCTTTCTATAAATCTCTACTTCCTTAAAAGAAGTAACCCTACATCCAGCTGCGCTCTCTGCAATTAGGTACAACTGAAACGGGTTTTGATCAGTACTGATACTATCATAACTTACCATTAATGGACCTGTACCAATTTGTGAAAATCCTACTCTCAAAGCAATAGGGGGACCAGCATTTCTACTATATCTGTTTCCTCCAGATGCAAATGTTGTGTCATTTAAAATACAAACTACATCATCAATTGGAATTGTAGGCAAAGCGGGATAAACTGTCGAACAGCTAGTATTAGCTAATGTTAAATCAGCTAAAATGTCTGGATCGGGTCCGTCAACCATTGCTGAGTACATATTGCCTGCTTGAACTTGCACTGGCAAATAATATTCTCCATTCATGATACCTGGAGGACATCCACCAGAACAAAAAGTAAAAGTAGGCATCCCAATTGGTCCACCACTTATATTAGTTAATCCAGTAGATGATCTTAATGTGTACACCAATCCTGGAACCATTGGTTGAGCAGGATTATAATTTATTCTTAATGCCGTATTATAGGTACCATTTGTCATATTGGGTGTTTGGTCATTATTGCACGAACAATCAGTGGCCAAAATTTGTGATGGTGGTGGTTGTACCAATGAAATATCGTCTATCACTGCCCAAAAATCTCCTGTATTTCTTGTCATCATAATCCTAGCAAAGATCGGTTGACCAGCGGTAGGAAAAAACCTTGTTGACACATATGGCGTACAAGTTGTAGAAGATATATTTTGGAATGTTTCTATCGTCGTCCAAGGTCCTGCCGCAGCGGTGGCCCATTGGACAGTAAATGTGCAAGAATTGGCAGGTGTGGCTGCACCTGTAGAGTTATTGATCACTTTGTAGGTAAAACCAAAATTGGCGAACTCTCCCGTTGAAGTGCCCAAAGTAGCTGTACTAGAAAAATTTCCAGTAAGAACTGTCCCAGACAAATTTGCTCTAGCAGCAGGATTCGCTACAGCACAAGGTGTATATCCCATAGTGGCTACTGCTGTAATGTTACCCGAAGCAATATTCCAATCCCAGTTATTACATGGGTCTGCATTACAACCATCAAATGACTGCGTATAGTTTATCTGACTACTTCCAATCTGACTTAATAAAGCCAAAATAAGAATGGAAAAAAATCGTTGCATAAAGTTATTCATATAGGTTATTTGAAGGGTTTGAGATCGTTTTGTTATAAACTTAAATGTTCATTGAGACTAGGGAAAAATTCTAGAACTTCTGTTTTGGTTTTATTATTAATATTGATAAAGTGCCAGCTTTTACCTGAATCATCAGATACAGCCAGCATTTTCTGAAGCTCATTTATTGATTTGCCATTATTGTCAAAAAGTACTTCTTGGGTAATGATGACTTGGATATTCTCTTCATTGATTTTGATATCATGTACATCCTTTAAAAGGACTGAAACAATTTTGGTATTATTCTCAAGCAATGCTTTATTCGTTTCCTGTAGCATCTCAATTGCTTTTGCACGACCACCATTACTTTGGATAATTCCTTGATGGTTGTAATCAAGAAACAGAGAATAATTTCCATTTTTAAGGGCATCACCCATAGATCGTACATGCCCACTTATTATTGGTGTCAAACTAGATTTACTTAGTTTATCTGAAGGAATCATGACCTTAAATAATGCAACTGCCCCAATCACAACTGCTACACAAACTAAACCTAGCATTAAATTCTTCTTAATTTTCATAGTTGCTGTGTCTGTCTGAAAATGTTTAAGTATCAGGCCTAAAATCAACGTTAATGATAAACCTGCGGCAGCAATACCGTACACATAAATACCTATACCTTCATGAAAACCCGCAGTCCCAGAAGAAATCAAGGGATTGTCTGATCGAAAATTAATCTTCTCATTATTTAAATCATCCAATCTAATAACAGAAGAATAGGCCAAAAATAATCCAACTAATATTAATGCTAAAGAAATTATAGTATTTAGTTTTTTCTTGTAGAGTACATAAATAGCAAAAATTAATGAAATTAAAAAATATAATCCAGTCAGAATTCCATCTACCAAATAGCCATATATTGCAACATTCATTTTAGGATAATGAAGCCAAGGCATAAAGGTGGAAGAAATGCCCACCACACAAAACAGTATGAGTATATGTCTAAAAGTCATGGGATTTGACTGATTAAAAAAAATTATCCCGCAAAGGTAACCACGCAGTCCTAGCTAGCCAATAGTTATAATTAACTAAGTTTTGTATTCACTTGTATACGTTATACATACATATATCAATTTGCTAATATATGGGCAATATTTCTTGATTTTTTTTGTTTTCCCCCTAATTCTTCTCCTTATTAAATACAAAAAAGACAGAGTTTATAGTTAGAATTAACTATTTCAAAAGATAAATGTTATGTCTACCTTTGCGCTGGAAAGCAGATCCCCAATTAACCCATGAATATTATCATATTTGATGACCATCATACCATCATCGACACGTTAAGTGTTTACTTCAAAAATGCCAAAAATTACAAGGTGGTAGGTACTTTTACTAAAAGTAAAGATATCCTGAACTTCGTAAAAAATAATACGGTCGATGTTATCATTTCAGACCTACTAACTGATGAAGAACTAGGTACCGATTTGATATTTATGTTAAGGAAAAATGCACCTGAGTCCATAATCATTGTGTATAGTGCCGTAACCCTTGACTTTATAAAAGAAAGCTGCGTGGAAGCAGGTGCAGACCTATGTATCAGCAAAACTGACCACATAGACAACTTACATCAAGGTATCCAAGACATATTAGAAGCAAGAAGTATCGAAAATGAAATACCAATCAAAAAAAAGCCCTACAATCTATCCCTTACCATAAAAGAAAGAATCATCATCGACTGTATGATAAAAGGTATGTCATCACCAGAAATTGCTGAAAAACTAGGTTTATCACACAACACGATCAACAATCAAAAAAATCATATGATTAAGAAGTTTGATTGTAACAACAGCACCGAATTGGTGGCGAAGTTGTTTAGGCAAGGTTTTTTAAAGATGTAGATAGAAAGAATTGCTTGATTTGCGGAATTGCTTGTGCACGTTGGGCTACGCATTATTCCTTCTGTTTACTCATCCCCTAACCCCTTCTCTTAAAAAAGAAGGGGGACTATGCACGTTGAGCTTCGCATAATGTACAAGTGCTGTTTTAATGGGTTTCCAAATTTATTTGGAAGTGGGTTGCATGCAAATCCGATTGTCGAAGTTTGTAACTTCGATACCCTATTTCTAACATTTTTAATGTGTCTCTCACTATCCAAGCTTCGAATTAAAAAATCACAATAATCAAAAGAATCACAAAAATCAAAAGAATCATAGTTCAGACAAAAGAAGAATTGCTTGATTTGCTTATTTGCTTGATTTGCGGAATTGCTTGTGCACGCTGGGCTACGCATTATTCCTTCTATCTACTCATCCCCTAACCCCTTCTCTTCAAAAAGAAGGGGGACTATGCACGTTGAGCTTCGCATAATGTACAAGTTCTGTTTTAATGGGTTTCCAAATTCATTTGGAAGTGGGTTGCATGCAAATTCTGGAAGGATACCTAAATGTTTCTTGCAAACAAGTTTGGTAGTCCAATAGGTATTCAATAATGTTTGACAACAAAAAAGGAGCGTAGCTTTTACATCTTTGTAGAAAATAAAAACACACGGGTTTTAAGGGGCGTAGCCCTGACATCTTGGATAATCACGCTTGCAAAATTTGTTTGGAAATTTATGTTTGAAATTGTTGAAGCTGGAAGATTCAGCTACATTATATTGCAATGCCATTAAAAGAGATGTTTGCAAATTGAATTTGCAAGGCCATTGTCAACGAATAATGGTCACATCTCCATATTTTGAGATAATGGTGCCATCCGTAAGTATTAACTGAGCAGAATAGGTGTAAACTCCAGGTGTGAGATTTTTGCCTTCATTTTTGCCATCCCATCCTTGTGTGCTATCGTTGGGCAGGAAGGATTTGCGGTGGAAAACTTGATTGCCCCATCTGTCATAAACTGATAGATCTTGTATGATGCTAATGCTGGAGCCATAAAATGTGAATTGACTATTCGGACCGTCTGGACTTATGATGTTCGGGACATGGATGTCGGTGTCTATGCTGATGGTGAGATAGAGATAATGGATCGAATCACAACTTACGTCTGTGGCGAATGTCTCGGTATAAATGCCGGATGTCTCATAGGTTGTATTGTTGATGGGCCAAAGGTAGGGTTCGTATGTGATGATGGTGTCTCTGTACTCAAACTCTGGGTGGATGGTTACGTCAAAGGTGATGATGGAATCACAACTTTCTTGTGTTCGTAGTGTCACCGAGTGTTGTCCACTTTGTGTATAGGTTTGGTTATTTATGGTCCAAAGGTATTTTGCACATGCTTCTGCTGTAGTCTCTTGATTATATTCGGGATGGATGGTGAGATCGAGAAGATAAGTTGAGTCACATCCTTGGGCATTGGTGTACACGGCTTGGTACGTGCCTGATTGTGTGTATGCTTCACCAGTGACTGGCCAAAGGTAGGTGCCACAAGCAGATTGTGTGTTTTCGTTTCTATCTGCGGATATGGTAAGGTTAAGATTTATGATGGAATCACAACCATTTTTGCTTTGTAAATCGAAGGTATAAGTACCACTTTCTGTAATTGTCTGACCTTGGTAGATTAGGCTGTCACATGCGGTGGTGGTGATATCTGTGCTGCTTTCAGGATGGATGGTGAGATTGAGTGTGATGGTGGAGTCACAACCGAAAGCTGTTTGTGTTTGGTAAGTATAGACGCCACTTTGGTTATATGCTGTTCCTTGCCATAGAAAGCTTCCACAAGTGGTCTCTGTGGTGGATATATTTTGTGAAGGATGAATGGTAAGGTTAAGGGTACTAATGCTGTCGCAACCAAAGACATTGGTCGATGTGGTGGTGTAAATCCCACTTTGGTCATATGTTGTGCCGCTCCAAGTGTAAGCGTCACAAGCAGTCTGAGTGGTTGTATTGTTGCTATTAGGGAGAATGGTAAGGTCGAGCGTTGTCGTACTATCACAACCAAACATGTTTTGA
>DLGT01000097.1 GCA_002482845.1 Saprospiraceae bacterium UBA7687 | reverse complement strand
TGCAACGCTTAAGTGTTTCTTTGTGACACTTAAGTGTTTATTTGCAACGTTTAGTGTTTCTTTATGACGTTGTATTTTAACTCACCATTTCACACTCCCTTGACGCCAAGTGCTGGTAAGAAAATCACAATACTGTTTCCTTTGCACAGAGTACTAAAAATAATGGTTTTTAGTGCTCTAATAAACAAAAATATTACCCGTAATGCACACGGCCATTTTCCTTTAGATATCCCATTAACAATCAATTCATTTGTGATTTCGAAGGTTGGAAAATGTTTACTCCCGCAGTATCTTTTCCATTTTTCGACCAGCAGCCAACTCATCTACCAGTTTGTCCAGATACCTAACTTTTTGTGTCAGTGGATTTGCGATGTCTTCTATTCTATATCCACAAATCATACCTTTGATCATGTGCGCATTCTGATGCAATGTAGCTTGCTCAAAAAACGCTTCGAAAGTCACTTTTTCATCGATCAGAGCTTGAATTTTAGTTTCGTCAAAGCCAGTAAGCCAAGTGATCACTTGATGAAGCTCATCTTTCGTTCTACCTTTCTTCTCTACTTTCGTTATGTAATGTGGATAAACGGATGAGAAAGTCATCTTAGCCATTCGGTCGTTATGTTCTTGTGTTACTTGCATTTTATTTTAGTCTATCTAATTTGCCTTTTTTCTTAACGATATTTTTATAATCCCATTGGATATTTCTTGATTTTTTGAGCCATCGACTCAGGTCTTCTGCAATAATCTCATCAACTGTATTATAAAAGATGGAAGCATCTTTAAATTTCCCACCTTTCACTATTAATCCGCTCTCTTCGAAATCCATTCCACTCCAAAACATCAATCTAATACCTGCTTTTTGTTTGCTATAGCCAACAATAGGATTGCCATCCAAAAACCAAACAGGATGTGCATGCCATATTTTGCTTTCAGCTTCTGTTAACTCTTGGTTTATAAAAACACAAAGTTGATCACAAATATCTTTGTGTACACCATTTTGTTGGCCGTTATATGTTTGAATTTCTTTGTTCATATTCCAAAAACAAATTTAGGTTTATTACATAAAACAACAAAGTTAAAAGACATATTTCGAAGAGAATACACTAAGTCATGATTATGTCGTAATCACAACCTTATAATGACTGAAACTACCCTAAAAGTATTTAAATACTTTAGTGATATTTGCAAATTATATCTGATGAATGTATTAAACATTTACATTTCAATTAATCAATAAAAATCGAATTCGAAAATAGCCCAAAGCTCATGGATAAAATTAGCATCTTTGAATATTTTAAGGGCAGCGGGCGTGTGACAATCATTCTTGGTATTTACTTTATTACAAATATTATAAAAAAGCTGACTAATATTAGTTTTTTTTACAAATAAATACAAAATAATTTGCGCAATCAAATAGTAGCGCATATATTTGCAACCAAATAATAGCAGATAGTATTTTATGGAAATAAGAAGAGACATATTCCAAGCCATTGCAGACCCGACTAGACGAGCTATTATCGTTCTTCTAGCCATGGGCGCTATGACGCCAAATGCATTGGCGGAACATTTTGATAGTAGCAGACAAGCCGTCTCAAAACACCTTAAAATACTGACTGAATGTGAATTATTAAAACAAGATCAACAAGGTAGAGAAATTTATTATCACTTAGACATTGACAAAATGAAGGAAATAGACCAATGGATCAGCCAATTTAGAAAGATTTGGGAGTCGAAATTCGACCAATTAGATCAATTATTAGCAAACCTTAAATCCAAAAAGAAATGAAACCAGAAATTGAAATCTCCAGAATATTGGATGCAGATGTAAGTCTAGTATGGAAAGCTATTACCGAAAAGGAATTGATGAAACAATGGTATTTTGACCTTCGTGAATTCAAACCTGAAATTGGGTTTACATTTGAGTTTACTGGTGGACATGAAGATGGAATCCAATACAACCATATTTGTGTGGTAACTGAAGTAGAATTTGAAAAAAAGCTCACTTATAGCTGGAAATATGAAGGTTATGAAGGCATATCTTATGTGACTTTCGAGCTTACAGATGAAGATGGTAAAACAAAACTTAATTTTTCACACACAGGTTTATCGACATTCCCATACAATAATCTCGACTTTGCTCTACACAATTTTGAAGAAGGTTGGGATCACTTTATAAACAATGCATTACCGGAATTTCTTATTAAAAATATTTTAAAATCAAATTAAACAAAATATCATTATGAGCAACAAAATCACCGTTTCAGCCTTAGTACATGCTGACAAAAGCAAAGTTTGGGATTGTTATACAAATCCAGAGCACATCGTCCAATGGAATTTTGCAGATCCTTCGTGGCACTGTCCAAAAGCTGAAAATGACTTGACCATTGGTGGAAAATACCTAGCTAGAATGGAAGCCAAAGATGGCAGTTTTGGTTTTGACTTCGAAGCAATTTACACCAACATTGATATGGGAAATTCTTTTTCTTATGGTTTTGGAGATCGGTTTTGTGACGTCAGTTTTAAAGAAGTAGATGGTCAGACCGAAATTACTGTATCATTCGATCCTGAGACAGAACATCCTGTAGAAATGCAGCAAGCTGGTTGGCAAGCAATTCTAAATAATTTCAAATCGTATGTAGAGTCAATTTAAAAATCAATACCAATGAATAGTCTCTTACAATTTGACTTTATCGTCGATAAGGAAAATAAAACCATCAACATCCATAGAGCATTTGCTGCTGATCTTGATCTTGTTTGGGCAGCTTGGACCGAAGCTGACATCTTGGATCAATGGTGGGCGCCAAAACCATATAGGAACAAAACCAAATCTATGGATTGTAAGTCAGGTGGTTTGTGGCACTACTGCATGATCAGTCCAGAAAATGAAGTTCATTGGTGTCGATTTGACTATAAAGAAGTGGTACCATTTCAGTATTACAATGGGTCGGATGCGTTTTGTGATGAAAATGGTAATATTATTGAAAGCATGCCTAGCAACAATTGGTATAATGAATTCAGCAGCACAGAAGATCATACCATCGTACATATGCTAATGACTTTTGACTCTTTGGAAGATTTAGAAAAGATCATAGCAATGGGCTTTAAAGAAGGACTTTCTGCAGGAATGGAAAATCTGGATCAATACATTGCAGCACAGTTTTATCTTAGAAAACAGAACAAACCCAATAACAAAGCAAGGGTTTGCACTTACTTAAATTTTGATGGTAAAACAGAAGAAGCATTTTTATTTTACAGATCGGTCTTTAAATCAGAGTTTATAGGAAAAGGTATTGAGCGATTCGGAGATATTCCCGAAAGCGCAGATCATCCACCAATGCCTGAAGAGATTAAAAAAATGGTCTTACACGTAGAGTTGCCTATTAATGGTGGACACATCCTAATGGGCACAGATGCTCCGAAAGAAATGGGATTTACATTAAGTCGTGGAAATAATATGCACATCTGCTTAGAGCCTGAATCAAGAGTGGAAGCTGATCGTCTTTTTGAAGCATTATCAGAAGACGGAAATGTCACTATGCCGATGGCTGATATGTTTTTTGGTGCTTATTTCGGAGAATTTTCGGACAAATATGGTATCAATTGGATGATAAATTATATAGAAAAATAGAAGGAAATGTTAGCAACAATTGTCATTATATTTAGTGTATTATCATTGCTTAGTCTTTTAGTTTTACATTTTGTAAGTCCTGAGTTTAAACCTAGTTGGCGGATGATCAGCGAATATGCCTTAGGAAAACAAAAGTGGCTAGTCACCTCTTTTTTTATCTTTTGGGGATTGGCATCGATCATTCTTGCTTTTTTGCTTTGGCCAGAAGTAAGCAGTATGTGGGCAAAAATTGGTGTAGTTTTAGTGTTCATTTCAGGTGTCGGTGCATTATTGGGTGGAATATTTGATGTAAAACACAAACATCATGGCTTAGCATTTGGGCTAGGCGTTCCTACCCTACCTATTGGTTCATTACTTATTTGTTATCATCTAATAGACATAGAAAAATGGAATAATGATAAAACTGCTTTGCTCTTTGCCACCCATAGTGTTTGGATAAGTTTAATATTAATGGCTATCAGCATGATGATATTGATGTCAGGCTACAAAAAAACAGGTTTGCCAATGGGTCCAGGAGTCGAACCACCAAAAGAGCTACCCAAAGAAGTGATTGGCATCAATGGATATTTCAATAGATTATTGGTAATTTGTTATATCTTGTGGCTGATTGTTGTAGCAAATGTGGTAGTTTAATATTATCTATGTTACATCAATAACAATTTTTATTTAAATCAATACAAAATCAACTTTTATGAAACAAAAAATTTTAAACGGACTTTCCATCTTATTTGGACTTTTATTGATCAATGGTGGACTAGACAAATTTTTACATTACATGCCTGTGCCAGAAGGTTTGCCTGAAGGTTTGATCAAGGATACCGAAGCGCTGATGGAAATTGGTTGGCTGATGCCGTTGGTCGGATTGGCAGAAGTGGTTGGAGGCATTCTCATTCTATTTTCTAAAACAAGAGCGTTAGGCGCATTAATTGTTTTTCCTGTTATGGTTGGTGTTTTGCTTGTCCATATTTTTGTTGCACCTGCAGGGTTACCAATAGCTATCGTGATTTGGGCTATTTTGGGTTGGATCATTTATGAAAATTGGCATAAATATTTACCTATTATTAAGTGATGGAGTGAATGAGTAAATGGGTGAACGATTAAATGAGTGAGTGATTTGATGAGTAACAACAACGAAACCAAACGTCTTTCTAGACTCACTGCTATATTAACACAATTGCAGACTAAACGACTTTTGACTGCTCCAGAGTTAGCAAATAAATACGGTGTAAGCATTCGCACTATATATCGCGACATCAAAGCTTTGGAGCAGTCAGGAGTTCCTATCATCACCGAAGAAGGTAAAGGCTATTCCCTCATGGAAGGTTATAGAATACCACCTGTCATGTTTACCGAAAATCAAGCCAATGCACTCATCCTTGCCGAGCAATTGGTCCTAAAAACGAAGGATGCATCTTTTATACATGACTACTCAGAAGCCATTGAAAAAATCAAAGCCGTGCTTAAACACAACCAAAAAGACAAAGCCAAAATACTTGCCGATAGGACTCGATTTGACCTTAATATAACAAGAGAAAGAAGCAGTAATAATCTATCTGATATCCAATATGCATTGACAAATTTTATTATCCTAAAAATAGACTACACCAATGAAAAAGACGAAACGACATCAAGACTCTTAGAGCCATTTGCTTTAATCAGCACGGACAATTGGCTTTTGATTGCTTACTGTAGGATGCGCAAAGCGTTTAGATTTTTTCGTTTAGATAGGATCAAAAAACTGGAATTACTGAATGAAAATTTCGAACCACACAAGATGACGTTGCAAGAATATCTGAATAATTATAATGTTTGTTAGACCCCTGACATAGGGCTGTCAATCCACCATATTACTTTTGTGCTTATTCGTCACAATTAAAAAATAATATCATGAGTTTACAAAAGTTAATGACCAATTATGCCGACTACAATTTATGGGCAAATACTCAATTTATCACTTGGTTATCTACCAAATCGGATGAACAGCTGAATACCGATGTTCCTTCAAGCTATGCTTCTATTTTGAAATCATTGCATCACATTTGGGCTGTAGAAGAATATTGGTATTCCATCATTATGAAAAAAGATGATTTTATCAATCTCTACACGATACCAACTCCGACCAAAGATGAAATTTTTGAAGGTTTGGTACATAGATCCCAAACTTTGGTTGATGATATAAAGTTACTTACTGGAGATCAACTTTGTGAAAAAGTGGAAGTCATAAGTCCTTGGTTTCAAGCAAATATGGAAAGGTACGAATATATTCAGCATACATTCAATCATAGTACTTATCATCGGGGGCAAATTGTGACAATAGGCAGAAATATTGGCATCACTGATGGATCAATGACAGATTATAATTTTTATAATATTGCCAAGCAAAAGCAAACTGCATAAAACAATGACAAAAAAAGAAGTAGAAATATTTTACCCTAAGAATAAACAAGAATGGCGAGTGTGGTTAGAAAACAACCATGCTCGTCTCGAAAATGTCTGGGTAGTGTTTTATAAAAAAGCATCTGGAATACCGACTATCTCTTGGAGTGATTCTGTGGACGAAGCCTTGTGTTTTGGGTGGATTGATAGCAAAAAGATAGCCATCGATGCAGAAAAATCCCATCAATTTTTTAGCAAAAGAAAACCAAAAAGTACTTGGTCAAAAATCAATAAAATTAAAATAGAACGATTGATAGCAGAAGGTTTGATGACACATGCTGGCTTGGAAAGCATTGAAATTGCCAAACAAAATGGCTCATGGACTATACTCGACAATGTTGATGCATTGGTCATACCACCTGATTTAGAAGCAGCATTCGAAAAGTATCCAAGTTCCAAAGCATTTTTCGAGTCTCT
>DLGT01000154.1 GCA_002482845.1 Saprospiraceae bacterium UBA7687 | reverse complement strand
TCCAAGAAACCAATACATTTTTTGACCCAAAACACTTATCTTTATTCCTAAGTAAAATCTGTTTCAACACTTAACAGTCCAAACGATTTCTGACCTTCAAAAGTCCACAAAAGCTACCAAAACGACCATTTTTCATCAAAAACGCAATAGGGTTGTCCCGAGGTTGTCCCGACGTTGTGCCAAGGTTGTCCCGAGGTTGGCCCGACCACGCTTAATAGACGCTCCATATACGCTCCCACTACCACCCGATGTACCTTTGCTAATAATTAATGTCAGTTTCTATTTATTTAGGAACAAACTTCGATTGTATTTTTCACAATCTAAAAGTTCACATACTAGGACTATGTACCTATTTTATCGCTAAAAATAAAGAGAGCCTTCACTCTTTTGTAAAGGCTCTCTTCGATTATGAAAGCATTATTATTTATTTAGGTTGAGATTAAGATTTAGGCTGAGAATCTACTTAATCTTAACCTTAGCCTTTATCTTAACCTTAGTCTTAACCTTAGTTCCCATTGACCTGAATCGTTGCTGTGCCACATTGTACAGGAGGACACAACGGTACAGATGGTGCACAATTACCTGGGTCTGTGATGGTAAATATTTCCATACAGCCCGGTGTCGTCCTATCTGTAAATGTAATGGTAAAAGTACCTCCACTGTCAGCTGTTCCTGCACACATACTCTACTTTTAAATTATTAAACTACATTTGCAAATCAAAACCTAATAAATCGAATTTCTTTTATTCTAAACTTTGGATATTCATTATTATTCATTGACCCATTATTTTTTCAATAACTAAGTGATTTATAAAATGAAGTTATCATACTTTATAATTCTTTTCTTTTTGATTTTATTTACCATACTAACGTACTTGGTGTCGGACCATATCTTCTTTTGGGACACAGTACAACTTGGGGCAAAACATGGTCTTCATTTTTATGATACAAATTTTTCTGAAATATTACTTCCTGATGCCATTGATAGTGGACATGTGCCTGTTTTTGGGATGTACTTAGCTTTAGTGTGGAAAGTGTTTGGGAAAACGCTATTTGTAAGTCATTTTGCCATGTTGCCATTTTTATTTGGGATTGTAATCCAAAGCTTCCATTTAGTCAAAAGATATGTCCCAATAAATTACCTTTTTTATGCCTTGACAATATTTCTTTTGGAGCCTACCCTACTTGGTCAGTCTGCACTCGTTTCTCCAGATATTCCTTTGGTCTTTTTCTTTCTTTTGTCTTTAAATAGTATCCTAAGCAACAAACGAATTTTACTAACCTTGGGTATTATGGGTTTATTTCTCATTAGTATGCGAGGAGGAATGACATCGTTTGCTTTATTACTACTAGATTTATATTTTAATTACAATAAATCATCTTCAAAAGCTTTTTGGAGGCTTGTAAAAATGTCTTGGTCTTACTTACCTGGATTCTTATTGTTTTGTACTTACAATTATTTACACTATTCAGAAAAAAACTGGATTGGCTATCATGAAAACTCACCTTGGTCACCATCATTTCAACATGTGGATTTCGCTGGTTTTGTAAAAAACATAATTGTATTGGGTTGGAGACTTTTAGACTTTGGAAGAGTATTTTTGTGGATGCTTGGACTTTGGTTTGCTGTAAAATATTTTTCAAAATTCAAAAAAGATAATAAAATTAAAGAGTTGCTAATCATTTTTATGGTGGTGATTTTGTGCTCATCTATCAGCTTTTTGACTTACACAGGACTAAATGCACATCGATATATTCTGCCTGTCTATTTAAGTTTTTCATTATTGGTCATTTATATGATATTTAGTAGTGAAATAATTCAAAAAAGATGGATTACTTCGCTTTTATGTATTGGATTACTTAGTGGACATCTTTGGGTCTATCCATCACACATCTCGCAAGGATGGGATGCAAGTTTGGCACATTTGCATTACTATGATCTTAGAGAAAAAATGCTTGCAGATATGGATTCTTTAAATATTTCTATTCCAGAAGTAGCTTGTGTTTACCCAAATAACAGTGAGCAAAGATATATGAATTTATCAAACGACACCACCAAGCACTCAGCTTTCGATCATACACTAAGTAAGTATGTTTTGTATTCTAATGTTTATAATGATTATACAGATGAGGATGTAAAAGTCTTAACTGAAGAATTTAACATCATCAGACATCACCAAAAAATGGGTGTATATATGAACTTGTATGAGCAAAAGTAGGGAGATGATTTAAAAAACTGTTAATCAATAAATTGCAAATCAATTGTGTTATTTTTCTCTAAGTATTTTCTTTATCAATACAATTTGACCCAAATGATAATAACTATGTTCGAGTATGCCCATCAAATTGCAAAGGTATGTGCCATATTTTTCATCCGTGAAAGCATCGTTTAATTGAGACGTAGGCATTTGCTCTACCAAATACACTAAATATTCAGCATTTCTATAGATGTTTTCGCGCATAGTATCCCACTCTTGTTGGGATGTGATAGGTGGCATATCATAGCTATACTTATCTCGAATATCCAAAGTTCCTCCTTTAAAAACATTTATGACACCTTCAAGATAATAATTAAGATGAAAAGTCAAAAGTGCGATCGTATTGAGAGATCCAAACTTCGTATTTGCCATATCTATATCCACGTCATCAAGCTGTGCCTTTAGATTAAGATTAGTTCCGATCCATTGACCAGAAAGGAATAAATCTTTAAGTTGCTTGGCTATTTGTTCATTGAGTGTCATTTTTGTGGAGATATAAATGTGGAAAACAATAAGACAAATGTAAAAATATAACGTGGAAACTTAAAATAATTAATGATAGAATTTTGTTTTTAATACCTTTGCAATAAGAATAGCTCACATCATGTCGACCAAATACTTTCCATCAGATCTTATATTTTTATTTCAGGAATTAAATACCATCACCACATCAGAGATTAAAACCGATGACCTTTCACTCGGACTATATGCTACGGATGCATCCTTGTATCAATTGCAGCCACTAGCCGTAGCCATTCCATCCAATGAAAGTGATCTAATAAAAATCATTCAAATAGCCAATAAATACAATATCCCAGTAATGCCACGAGGCAGCGCTACCAGTCTCGCAGGACAGACCACCAATCAAGCGCTGATCATAGACTTTACTAAATATTTTGATAAAATATTGGACATCAATACGGAAGCGAAATATGCCATCGTCCATCCAGGTGTAGTCCGTGACCAACTCAATGCCGCAGTCAAAGATAATGGATTGCATTTTGCACCCGATCCTGCGACCACGAGCCGTGCGACTATAGGTGGTATGATAGCCAATAATTCATCCGGCACCAAAAGTATCAAATATGGCAAAACCATAGATCATGTGTTAGGTCTCAAAGTTTTGCTCATGGACGGAACTGTAATCGAATTGGGTGAATTATCGGCAGAAGCATACGAAACCAAATGCCAACAAATAGATCGTGAAGGAGAAATTTACAGGTCATTTAGAAAGATCATTTTTGAACACGCCACAGCCATAGAAGCTGCTTATCCCAAAGTCATGCGTCGCGTCAATGGATATCCACTAGACGAATTTATTCATACAGATAGATGGAATCTAGCTAAAATATTTGCAGGCTCGGAAGGGAGCCTTGGCATCATCCTGCAAGCCAAAGTCAATCTCGAACCGATACCAAAATATAAAGCAGCTTTCACTGTTCATTACGATGATAGAATGCGTGCGATCAGAGAAGTATATCAGATGATTGCCTTTGATCCTGCCGCAATAGAGATGCTAGATTTCAATGTCTTTGAACAAAGTGTCAAAAACAATATGACTAAAAGTCTGCATCAACGCTTGATCATCGGTGCACCACAGGCTACCCTTTCGGTAGAGTTTTTCTGCTTGTCGCAAGATGAACTGGACCAAAGAATCGATGACTTCTCTTGGTGGTTACAAAATAACAGTACAGCATACGCCTACCCTATCCTTCGCACTGCTGCTGAATTGGATGATTCGTGGGCATTGAGAAAAAATGGACTTGGTTTGCTGATGGGTGATCCTTCGGGAAGAAAACCCATTCCTTTTATAGAAGATCAAGCTATACCATTAGAGTATTTGGCAGATTACATACAAAATGTACTTGATCTTTGCCAAAAACATGGCGTCGAAACCATCCTTTACGCACACGCAAGTGTAGGCGTGCTACACGTAAGACCGTCACTAGATATGACCTTACAATCGGACATCGATCTGATGAAAATCATATCTGATGAAGTCTTCCATCTGGTCAAAAAATATAAAGGTGCTTGGTCTGGTGAACATGGTGACGGGCGTAATCGTGGACACAGACTGAGAGATTTTTTTGGTGATGAAGTATATCAATGTCTCATGGATGTCAAAACTGTTTTTGATCCAAAATATCTGCTCAATCCGGGCATCATCATCGATGTGCCACCTATGGATCAGCACTTGAGATATGGTGCCAATTACAAAGACAACAAATACAATTTTGTTTATAAATACCGAAAAGATCACTCATTCGAAGCACTGGTCCACAACTGTTCTGGTGTAGGCGCTTGCCGCAATCATATAGGCGGAACGATGTGTCCAAGCTTCAAAGGTACTGCTGATGAAGATGCTTCTACACGTGGTAGGGCCAATGCGTTAAGACTGGCTATCTCTGGTCAGATGGGTTTTGAAGGACTCACAGACCCAAAAGTATTGGAGACACTAGACCTTTGTCTCTCCTGCAAAGCTTGTAAATCAGAATGTCCCTCCAATGTCGATATGGCCAAACTAAAAAGTGAAGTACTCCAAAAAAAATATGATGAAGGTAACATCACTTTGCGTGAAAAAGCCATCAACTCTAATCTCAATATTGTGCCCAAAATGGCAGGATGGAAAGCACCTTTTGTCAATTTTGTACAAGGAACATCCATTTTCAAATATGCTGCCGAAAAATTACTGAAAATAGATCGTCGTCGTACGCTACCTTCTTATGCCAATGAATCATTAGAGGCTTGGTACAAAAATAATTATAAGTCTAACGGAAGTAAAAATAAAGTAGCGCTCTTTGCTGATACTTACATCAATTATCATGAGCCGCAAGTAGGAAAAGCAGCCATCAAATTGCTCACCGATTGTGGATATGAAGTCTTACTAGCATCTGTAGGTTGTTGTCAGCGTCCAAGGATATCAAATGGCTTCCTGAAAGAAGCGATGACTGATGGAACCCAAGTAGCCGAAAAACTAACGCCATACATCAATCAAGGTATAAAAATAGTCGTCTGCGAGCCGTCCTGTACGTCCGCACTTATAGATGATCTTCCTGATCTAATCGAAGATTTAAATCTAGCTAACGCACTCAAATCGAATGTAATGGCTATCGATGTTTTCTTAGCTGATGCTTTGGCTTATGGTCAACTCAATGGCAAATTTGTAGCCAAATCCAGTGACATTTTACTACATGGGCATTGTCATCAGAAAGCATCCTTTGGCACTATTGGAATGAAATCTATCTATCAGTCTGCCAGCACTAATTGTCAAGAACCTGATAGTGGCTGTTGTGGTATGGCCGGCTCCTTCGGCTACGAGTCAGAACATTTCGATGTATCCAAAAAAATCTCAGAGCTCGTTTTAATTCCTGCTATCAAAAAGACAGATAAAAACACTTTGGTTGTTGCTAATGGATTTTCTTGTCGTCATCAGATCCATGATTTTACTGGACGGAAAGCGGTGCATTGGGTGGAGAGTGTGGAATTTGATATCGAGTGATCTGGTGATTGAGTGATCAGTGGTAGAGCGAAATAATGGCAGAAGTTGAAAGAAAATATTGTAATTTTACACCATAGCAAAATATTTTCATTACCTTGAATGGATCAATGTTGTAAATGAGTACACTAATTGAAATAAAAAAAGATTTTTGGAATTCAATCAAATGCGGAACGGGCAAGGCATTTATTATTCAAAAGACATATCCCAATATAAATTTCAAAAGAGAAATATATAAAGCTGCCATTATCAATTATGCTTACGATAGACAATGTGAAGGAAGTCGCGCCTTTTACATACATCAATTTATCAAACGCACCAAAGTTTCAAATGATCTTCAAAAAATGATTCTTGATAGATTTGTTATTGAAAATGATGACTTCTACAATCTAGATCAAATGTATGATTTAGCCGTTCTTTTTTATGCTAACGGAAAGGGAAATATTTCAGTACCAGAAATACTTAGAAAAAGATTTACTATTAGCCCAGCAATTCAAAATGAGTATTGTGGTGAAGATCAAATATTAAAAGTATTTGGGATCGATGGAGTTTTGATAATCGCCAATGTTATTGGAAAACAATTATTAGAAAATAAAGGTCCTTCTCCCTGTAGTAGGAAAATAGAAGAATTTCAAAAGAAAAATAAGGGGATTAATGTTTTTGAACTATTAGAGATAAATTCAAAAAATAATAGGTTTGTGAGGAAATATTATGAGTCAATTACAAATAATAGACAACCAATATTCAAAAAAATAAAAATAAAAAAATATTCCTACCAATTAATTTCTCAGAGAATTAAGGAAAATAAGTTTAAACTAATTTCAGCAGAAAGAGCAAATGAGCTTTCGGACATAGAAGTCATAAATCTTTCAAAAGACTTTATAAATGAAAAAAGCATTAGTTTAAAAGAAGGCTATTTGAATTTTTTCAGAAATAGGAAGTTTCCTTTAGATATCAAATATTTATTGAGCATTTTAGAGACAAAAAAATATAAAAATACATATTTCTTGGACTTAGCCTGCGAATCATTAAAATTTTTCAAATCAAAAGAATTAAGAGAACTTATATTTACAAAAATTGATCAAGTAGATAAATCACCTGAATACCTATATTTATTGATATCAAATTATGAAGATGGAGATGGTGTATTTTTAAATGGAATTATAGATAAATGTAAAATTCAACATTCTATTCATCGCCTAACATTTATTTTCTTAGACATTTATCAATTTAATAACACAAAGGACTGTAAAGGCCCATTACTAAAATTATATGATATTTTAACTTGTGGTTAGTGTAGGAAAAATGTAATTGAGATTCTATACAATAACGGAGTTCTTTCCGATTCCATTTTAATGGAAATAAAATATGATAGTCAATTAGATACAAGAAAATTTTATAACATAAGAAGAATATGAAGTTACAAATTAATTGCAAAAATTGTCAAAAACCTTTTTTCATTGAAGAAAAGGCTATGGGTAGAAATTATCTTTCAGATGATATTGGGGAATATTTTGAAAAAAGATGTACACATTGTAATGTCAAAAAAGAATATCATATCAATCAAGTAGAAGCCTATGAATCGGGATTACCAAAATTGATTGGAGTCTTAATAGGCCTATTTCTTATGATTTTTATAAGCGTATTTGCTTGGAATAAAGGGGCTATTACGAATATTGGTTTGATTGTTGGTTTGGGTATTATCGTAGCTTCATACTCTTCTGGAAATTCTTCAGCTGCTAGTGCTTTTAATAATTATAAAATAAAACCTTCTCCCAAGCCCAAACCTTAATAAAATACTAGTATTTTGAACTTTTGAAATCCAAATATTGTTTACGTATAAAAAATAAATACCTTTACGTAATTAATAACAAATGGACGCTAAACTCACACTATCATTAGATAATGATGCCATCAATCAAGCAAAACTTTTTGCTGAGAAAAACAATATTAGCTTATCTCGCCTTACAGAGTTTCTTTATCGTAAGCTTTCTGATAATGCCTACCCAAATCTAGAAGATTTACCTATCTCTGACTGGGTGATGATGGCTGCAGAAGGGCAAGCAGAATACAAAACAAAACCTAAGTCTTCCAAAAAACTTCGCAGTGAGTATTTTGACTCAAAAAAGTCTAAATAATCCAAAGTCATGAAGCGAGTTTTTATTGATGCCAATGTATTGGTAGCAGTTTTGAACAAGGAATATCCATTGTTTTCAGACGCAGCTAGGGTTTTGAGTTTCGCAGATAGAAATGATTTTAATCTTTTTACGTCACCTGTTTGCCTAGCTATTGCATTTTATTTTGCTGAGAAAAAAAGCGGCACTTCACTAGCAAAAAAGAAACTCAAATTACTGTTGGAACACATCAAAGTAACCACAGTGGACGATAAAACTGTAAGGCAAGCACTAAATAATACTTCTGTTCATGATGTAGAAGATGGTATCCAATATTATTCGGCATTATCAGCAGAATGCACTTATTTAGTAACTGAAGACAAAGACGACTTTTACTTTTCTGAAATTAAGGTAGTGAGTTGTGGAGATTTTTTGAAAAATCATTTTGCCAGCAACAAAAAATAAATAAAATCTAATGGCATCAACTTCTTAAACTTTCTAAAAGTTAGCAATTTGATTCCTACTGAGCCTTTTCAATCAACGTCTCAAGAAATGTCAGAGACTGCATTCCTGATTGTCTCCAAACGATTTCTCCTTTTTTATATAAGATAAACGTTGGCACGCCTTGAATTTTTAACTCTTGAGAAAGTGACTGATTTTTGTCAACATCTATCTTTATAATTCTTGCCTTCTCACCAACTTTTGTTGCTAATTGCTCCAATACTGGCGCCATAGCTTTACACGGACCACACCAAGTAGCAGTAAAATCAACTAAAGTTGGCGTTTCACTATTAATAATTTCTGAGTACTTCATTTTAATTTGATTTGATTATTGAATTACATTTGTAAGACAAAGGTACGGGGTATTAAGTTCCTTATTTGTCACAGAAGTTACATAGCTGATTTCCTAAAAAATTATTATCTTCGCACAAATTTTCAAAAAGATGATACTCACGGACGTCGAAATTCTAAAAAGCATCGAAGATGGCAATATTGTCATCGATCCATACAGACCAGATTGTTTAGGAACAAATTCTTATGATGTACATTTGGGAAAATGGCTTGCTGTATACGAAAACCACGAACTCGACGCTAAAAAGCATAATACTATACGTCATTTTGAAATCGGTCCTGACGGATTTGTATTAATGCCTGGTACACTTTACCTAGGTGTCACAGAAGAATATACGGAAACGCATCACACTGTACCTTTTCTAGAAGGTAAATCTAGTATTGGTCGACTTGGCATAGACATTCATGCTACTGCAGGAAAGGGCGACGTTGGATTTTGCAATACCTGGACACTAGAGATATCTTGTGTACAACCTGTTCGCGTATATGCGGGAATGCCTGTGGGGCAACTTATTTATTTCAAAGTGGATGGAGATATTAAAAATTATTACAATAAAAAATCTAATGCTAAATACAATCAACGTACAGACAAGCCTGTTGAAAGTATGATGTGGAAAAATAAATTCTGACTCCTTATTTCTATCGAATTTATCGATTTTTCTCCAATATTTCTGACAATAAACACTGATTAGAGATACTAATTGTCGCATTTTATAAATGATTTAGTGGAATATATTCCTTTCACTATGAAAATGTGACATCAAAAAAGTACTGTCCCAGTAAAGAAATATAAAATTTAATAATCCAAACTTTGGAATTTAAAACATATTCTTATATTTGACACAAATAATAAGAATCATGTCAACGAATCCATTAAATATCTTATGCATATCTCGCTATTTTAAAGGCGAAGACTTCATGCGTGGCGCCAAAGAAGATGGCCACAATGTATTTTTACTAACATCCAAAAAACTGGAGTACGAAGCATGGCCTTGGGAAAGCATAGATGAAACTTTTTATATGGTGGAGGACGAAAAAGGACATTGGCCTGAATCTCATCTGATTGGCGGATTAGCACATAAAATTAGAACGACAAAATTTGATATTTTTGTAGCTCTTGATGATTTTGATGTAGAACATGTGGCATTTCTTCGGGAGTATTTTAGAATTCCAGGGATGGGTGAGACTACTGCTAGGTATTTTAGAGACAAGCTAGCTATGCGTATCAAAGCACAAACAGAAGGAGTACCTGTACCACAATTTACCGCTCTTTTTCATGATGCTGATATCAATCATTTTGCAGATACAGTTCCTGCACCATGGCTTGTCAAACCAAGAATGCAAGCTTCTGCAACAGGAATAACAAAAATCTATAATAAAGACCATCTTTGGGAAGTACTCAATAAACTAGGAGGCGAAAGACATGAATATCTTCTAGAAAGATTTGCACCTGGTGCAGTTTATCACGTTGACTCATTAACCTATGAAGGTAAAGTGATTTTCTCTAGAGTAAGCCAATATTTGGACACACCTTTTGAAGTTGCACATGGTGGCGGAATATTCAGATCCCATACAATCGAAATAGGAAGCCCTGAAGACGTAGCTTTGCAAAAATTGAATGTAGATGTCATGAAGGCATTTGGAATGCAATACAGCGCATCCCACAGCGAATTTATTAAGTGTAATGAAGATGGCAAATATTATTTCCTAGAAACTGCATCTCGAGTAGGTGGCGCAAATCTTGCTGAAATGGTCCAATTTGCTTCAGGCATCAACTTATGGTCAGAATGGGCAAAAATTGAAGCTGCTGTTTTTAGTGGTAAAAAGTATAAGTTGCCCAAAGTAAAACAAGATCATACAGGAATAATAGTTTCGTTATCCAAATATGAACACCCTGATAATTCAACCTTTGAAGATAAGGAAATTGTCTGGAGGATGAATAAAAAACATCATATTGGTCTCATTCTCCAAGGAAAAGATAGAAACAAGATATTACATCTTTTGGACAAATATTGCGAAAGAGTCAGAAACGAATTTCATGCTAGTTTACCGCCTTCTGAAAAGCCAACAAGCTAATTTTCATTCAGACGTCTGATTAACGACGGGTCCTCGATTTTGATTTATTAGTTCGTTGTAAGTATTTTATAACTTCAATAAAAAAGATCAAAATAATGGCACCACCAACAGATGTAATTAGATTGCCAAAAAATCCATCGATCATGGGTATTTTGGCGATCTTTACTACCCAAGTACCTATGAAACCTCCAATAATTCCGACAGCTATATTACCCAAAAATCCGAAACCTTCTCCCCCTAAAATTCTACTTGCGATATAACCACAAACAGCACCAAAAAATATGGTACCTAATAATGTCCAATCAATCGCAAAACCTGCTAAAATCATAACTAATAGTAATTCAATAAAATATCAATAAAGCCATTTCTTGCAAACAAGTTTACAAGTCCAATAAAATTTCATCATTTGCAAAAAAATTACAAGACTAATAAAAAAGGGAATCATTTCTGACTCCCTTTTTAAACTTATTTATCAGGATAATCAATTATCCACCAAAATCATCAAATGCTACATTTTCCTCAGGAATTCCCCAATCGTCTGCCATCTTGATCACTGATTGGTTCATCATAGGTGGTCCACAGAAATATACTTCTATCTCTTCAGGTGCTGGGTGCTTGCTTAGATATTGCTCAATTACAACATTGTGTACAAAGCCTTTAAATCCATCACCTTCAGGATCATTCAGATCTTTTTTAAGTGTCCAATTGTCTTCAGGAAGTGGATTATCTAGTGCTACAGCAAATCTAAAGTTAGGAAATTGCTTCTCTATTTCTCTAAACTCTTCTACATAGAAAAGTTCTTTTTTAGTTCTACCACCATAAAAGAAAGTTACTTTTCTACCTGTTTTTAAGGTAAGGAATAAGTGATATAAGTGAGATCTCATCGGTGCCATACCTGCCCCACCACCTATATATAACATTTCTGCCTGAGTTGGCTTAATAAAGAACTCACCATATGGTCCTGAAATGGTCACTTTGTCACCAGGTTTTCTTGAAAACACATAAGAAGAGCATATACCTGGATTCACAGGTTCATAGCCATCCCACTGTCTTTTGCCATCTGCACCAAACTTAAATTTGAATGGTGGAGTAGCTATCCTAATAGTCAATGAAACAATATTGCCTTCTGCAGGGTGATTTGACATTGAATAAGCTCTAAAAATAGTTTCATCATTAACCATTTTTAGATCCCACATTTTATTCTGATCCCAATCTGCTTGAAACTTATCAGGAGTATCATGATATTTTGGATGTGCAGTGATATCCATATCTTTAAAGTCAACCGTCACGGGTGGCACGTCTACCTGAATGTATCCACCAGCTTGGAAATCAAGGGTCTCGCCTTCTGGAAGCTTTACAATAAATTCTTTGATAAATGTGGCAACGTTGAAATTGGAAACAACTTCACATTCCCACTTTTTAATACCAAATATTTCTTCAGGAATACCGATATTCATATTCTCTCTTACCTTAACTTGGCAAGCAAGCCTCATACCTTCTGCAGCTTCTTTACGCGTAAGGTGATTCATTTCTGTAGGCAAAACATCACCTCCACCAGAATATACATGACACTCACACATGGCACAAGTACCTCCACCACCACAAGCTGATGGTAAAAAGATATTTCGCTCACCTAAAGTAGAAAGTAGAGACGATCCAGGTTGAACCATAATTGGGTTTTCTTCATCTCCATTTATGATTAATTTCACTTCACCTTGGGGTACAAGTTTTTTTCTCGCATAAATCAACATATAAGAAAGACCGAGAATAATACCTGTAAAAACAACTACTGCCATCAAAACAGGCATCCATGAAAGTATTACTATAAATAACATGTTAATTATTTTATTCTATTATTTAAATGCCGCTGGATCAATTCCCATTAATCCCATAAAAGCTATTCCCATCATTCCTGTCAGGAAAAAAGCCATTCCTAATCCCCTCAAAGGAGCAGGAACATTAGAATAAGCCATTTTTTCACGTATTCCAGCAATGGCAACTATAGCAAGGAACCATCCAAATCCACCACCTAGACCAAATGAAACTGATTCAGCAAAGTTGTATTCTTTTGTAATCATAAATAACGAAGCGCCTAAAATAGCACAGTTAACCGTGATTAAAGGAAGAAATATACCTAGAGAATTATAAAGTGATGGTGAAACTTTCTCAACTACCATTTCTACCAATTGTACTAAGGCAGCTATAGTTGAAATAAAAATGATAAATCTAAGGAATGTGAGATCCATTCCAAATAAACCACCTTCACCAAGTAAATAATAATCGATCAACCAGTTTAATGGAATGGTTAATGCATTCACAAAAATAACAGCTAAACCTAAACCTATTGCTGTTTTTACACTTTTTGATACTGCCAAAAAAGAACACATGCCTAAGAAGTAGGACAATGCCAAATTCTCAATAAAAGCAGATTTTACAAATATATTTATTAAATCACCCATGACTTAGAGTATTAATTTTGTTACGAAATATCAATTAGCTTTCTATTTTTACTTCTTTGTATCCATATCAAGATGGCAACTATAAACATTGCCGCAGGAGACAATATTATCAGGTTATTTGCTGTGTACCAACTCAACATCCATATCTCATTTGTGTTTAGAAAATATTCAGATGTTGGACCGATGATCTTAATATCCAACAATGACCCTTTACCAAACAACTCTCTCGTTGCTGCCACAGCTATAAGAATAAGTCCATATCCTAATCCATTACCAATACCATCCAAAAATGATCTCCATGGTTTATTAGCCATGGCATAAGCTTCTAATCTACCCATCAAGATACAATTGGTAATAATAAGTCCAATAAAGACAGATAAGTCTTTCCAAATTGGATAATTAAATGCTTTTAGTGCAAGCTCGACTACTGTTACTAGGAATGCAATAATTACTAACTGTACGATCATTCTTATTTGCTTTGGAATATATTCCCTTAGCATAGAAGTAAATAAATTTGAGAAAGCTGTTACGAGTGTAACGGCAATTCCCATTACGATTGCCTTTGTGAGTAATGTTGTAACTGCAAGTGCTGAACAAACACCAAGTATTTGTACGGTCACAGGATTATTGTCATTAAGAGGGTCCCTTAAAAGCTTCATTTCCTCCTTACCAAAAGAAAATGCAGACTCTTTTTTTTCAATGATTTCTTTTACTTCAGCCATGATTATTAATTTATGGATTCTTTACTTTTGAGCTTTTGAAAATATGGCTCATAATATTTGATGCCCCTTTCAAGCATCTCGTCAACACCAATTCCAGTAATGGTCGCTCCAGAGATAGCATCGACTTGATTGGTCTTGTCTTTAACTCCTCCCTTAACTACTGAAATAGATGTAAACTCACCACTAGTATTATAAAACTTTTTGCCCGTAAATTGACCATACCAAGCTTTATTATCTTTTATTTCTGCCCCAAGACCCGGAGTCTCTCCTTTATGGTCAAATGCTTGGCCTGCTACAGTATTTAGATCTGATTCAAGGGCAATGTATCCCCAAATCTCATCCCATAGACCTTTTCCCCTTGTGTAAACTATATTGTATTTCTTATTATCTGAAGCTGTAAAAACAAAAACAGGTAATAATTTATCAGCATCTGCTTTTTTTCCTTCTTTAGCCATATCGAGTTGCTCAGCAGTTGAAGAACGGCCGTCTGTCTCTTCTTTAATTTGCTCAGGGGTAAGCTCCTCACCTTTAGTATTAATAACTTTTTGCTCTATTTGCTTACTAAATATGGTCTGTACTTCTTCATTGGACATAGCATTTACATCCTTCCCAAGTTGAACAGATACCGCAGAAAGAATGCCCTTTTTATTGTAAACTGATTCATTTTCTCCATGAATGTCTTTTAGACCAGACACCATCAATGCTAAAACAAAAGCAACAATTATGGTCATCACTAATGTAAACTTTATAACATAACTTGTACTATGCACGGCTCAATCTTTTTTTAATGTTTGACTCAATTACAAAGTAGTCTATCGTAGGCGCAAAGGTATTTAAGAACAATATCGCCAACATCCATCCTTCTGGGTAAGCAGGATTCATTACTCTGATTAATATACCTATAAAACCTATTAAGATACCATATATCCATTTACCTGTATTTGTACTAGATGCCGTTACTGGATCTGTTGCCATGAATGCCATAGAGAACAAAAATGATCCCATCATAAGATGCTGTGTCCAAGTCACCGTCATAAAAGGTGTGGAACCAAGAGCATTTAGCATCCAAGTAGTACCAATTAATCCTACAACCATTCCTGCCATAATCCTCCAACTAGCAACTTTAGTGACTATTAAAATCAGCGCACCCAAAACAATAAAGATTTTGTTTGTCTCCCCAATTGACCCAGGAATTGCTCCCCACAACATTTGACTCTCAGAAAAAACAGTTGTTACTTTATCCCATCCGCCTTCATAAGCCAAGGCTAAAGGTGTCGCACCACTAAATCCATCTATTACTTTATTGGCAGTATTAAATCCCTCTAGGCCTAGCCAATCAAAAATACTATTAAAAAATCCAGTATGAAACCATCCATATGTAGAAGCTGCACCATCTGCAATTTTTTCATATCCAGATATCCAACATTGATCACCTGATATGGTCAATGGGTAAGCAAAAAAGACAAAGACTCTTGCCAGTAAGGCTACATTCCATATATTCATACCTGTACCACCGAATGCTTCTTTACCAATGATAACAGCAAATGCAACTGCAACAGCTAGCATCCACAATGGAATATCAGGTGGCATAATCAATGGAATCAAAGCACCAGAAACTAGAAAGCCCTCTTCCACAGCATGTCCTTTTTTGGCAGCAAAATAAAATTCTATACCAAGACCTACTACGTGTGCTACTACAAAGATTGGAAGCAATTGAATCAAACCGTGAGCAAGCTTTAAATGGAAACCTTCTAAGAAACCAAGGTACTGACCTGCTGCCACAAAATGCTGATGTCCAATATTGTAAGTGCCGAATAAATAACACAACTGCATGGAAATTACCACAGTAACCATAAGTCTTTTCAAATCCATACCATCACGGATATGAACTCCACCTTTGGTAACGGTATTCGGAGTAAAAGCAAACGTAAAAAAAGCGTCATATGCCGTGTGGAGCAATGGACTTTTTTTCTTGTCCGGTTCTATTTTTTTAAAGAAATCTACTAAAGCCATTTAATAATATATTCGTTTGTCGTTATTATTTTATGATTGTTCTTGCACTGCATTTAATCCTTGACGAAGGATCGATTGAAGTGGATTCTTTGACGTACATACAAATTCACAAAGAGCTACATCTTCTTCTGTCAACTCTGTAATACCTAGGCCTTCCATTTTCTCGAAGTCATTGGTAATGATTGCTTTCATTAAGTGTTGTGGATAGATGTCCATTGGCAATACAGATTCATACTGACCTGTAACTACAAAAGCCCTCTTTTCTCCTCGAGTATTTGTATTTGCTTCGTATTCGTAGTCTTTTCCGAATGATGGAATGGTACCCGAAATACTAGGACGAGGCGAAAGTGGCAATAACCATCCAAATAATTCATAATCATTTCCTTCTTTTATGACTGTTAATTGGTCATCTTTGAATCCTAAAAATGAATCTGCATCTATTTGTTTTCCAGAAAGTACATCCCCTGAAATAACTCTATTTTCACCTTCTTTTATATTACCTTTAACCAAGTCAGCTACACTCGCTCCTTGGTATGTTTTTACATATTTAGGTGTATGTAATTCTCCACCCGTTAAAGCAACTATTCTATCTGCATGGTATTCACCAGTTAGGAAAAGATTACCCAAAGTAATCACATCTTGAACACCAAGTGTCCAAACTTTATCACTTCCTTTAATTGGTGCAGTATGGTGAATTTGTATACCTACATTACCTGCAGGATGAGGCCCAGCAAACCAATGTTTCTTCACGTTTTGAGCATTTGCAAAACCATTAGCTGGTGCATGATCGCATCTAGCATCTAATCCCAAATGAACCGAACCACTTGTCAACTTAGCTAAAACTTCAAGACCTTTTTGGAAAGATGATTCATTTCCTGATATTACTACATTTGTATTTGGCGCTAAAGGTGCAGTATCAAATGTGCTAATAAATATATTTACAGGTACTACATCCAAAGCTGGAACTAGGTCAAATGGTCTCTCGTTTATCAAAGGCCAAACGCCAGTCTCAGCTAGAAAATTCACTAAAGTAGCTCTGTCTATTTCATTGATGTCGGGTGTGTTGAATTTCTTGTAAGAAATGTTTTTGTCTGCAAGGATTACAACATCTGCTATGGATCTCTTATCTCCTCTATTAACAGCAACCACCTCACCACTCACAGGAGAAACATAATTGATCTCAGGTCTTTTTTTATCAAAAAATAGTACATCACCCGCTTTTACTTCGTCACCTACTTCTACCGTAACCTTAGGTATTGGTGACATTCCATTAAAATCAGTTGGTCTAATAGCAAATCTGGAAACATTTCCTTCTTCTATAGAACCAGTAGGTTTACCCTCCAGGTTTATATCAAATCCTTTATCAAATTTATGAAATGTTCCGCCAACAGCATAAGAAGGTCTTTTTGCTTTAAACAAATCTGTCAGACCTGGGAAAACACCGTAATTTTCCTTTTCAGGATCGAGACCATGTTTACCAGCTTCTATCTTCATCAAGTTGCTAGCTAGCCCTAGCATCGCCCAAATAACAAGGATTGCACATACTGCTATCACACTGTATAACAACATATTACTGCCAGATCCTTGGCCTTGAGCTGAAAGCATATTAGCCAATAAAACAAGACAAAATGTAAATTTCAGTTTTATCATTTCGATTATAAAATTGATTTGATTCTAAAAATATCATTAAAATTGCACAAATATAAATAAGGTTTACACTTTTAATCACTTTTTGACAATGTCAATCTTTAGTTTTATTTTATTTAGAACAATTCTAATTAAAATAACTTTTTCACCGAGTACTATTTTGTCAAAGGTATCAGAACAACATAGACTGTAAATATATTTTTGACGTTCTGGTGATAAAAACATGGCCAAAATGGTACTAACTTATTTCATTCTATTAGCACATAATTTAAAATAGATGCAGATTTCTCAAGAGCTCTTTCTTCTTTTAAAAATTTAAATTTAGAACTATCCATTCTTTTCATATAATATTTGAACCTTACAATAATACATTATTATAATATTGTACTACACGCCTTATAATTCAACACTCTTTGTCTTTTTCAAATTATCTCAAATATGTTTTGTTTTCAAAATTTCTGATTTAATCGTACTTTTGGCCTTTAAAATAGAAGCAAAGTAAATATTGGAATTCTTAAAAATCTTTTAAATCACTTTTTAAACTTAATTAATCATGAATAGGCGTTTTTTCAGCAAACTAGGATTTTCATCATTAATGCTCCCATTAGGATGGAGGGCAACAAATCTTTTGGTTGAAAAAAAGATGACTAATATTTTTGTCCATCATGTCTATTTCTGGCTTAAAAACCCCGATAGTAAAGAAGATTTGAACGAACTTGTAAAAGGTCTGAACGAACTTAGTAAAGCAAGTAGTCTCAAATCTTACCACCTTGGCGTACCTGCGGGAACAAGCAGGGAAGTAATTGATGGTTCTTATGCAATTTCTTGGTTGACCATTTTTGCTAATGCTGAAGATGAACAAAAATACCAAGTAGACCCGATACATCTCGACTTCATAGATAAATGCAAACATCTATGGTCTAAAGTTGTCGTGTACGATTCAATAGACCAATCAAAGTAAAATAATTACTCTAAAATTATAAGTTATCTCACATAGAAACCCATTCCTATAAATGCCGTTGACACAAAATCAGACAGCATATATTCAGATCCATATTGCTGTCATTCTATTTGGTTTTACGGCCATATTGGGTGATTTGATCCAATTACCAGCTGTCGTATTGGTATGGTGGAGAGTATTAATAACTTCTGTAAGTTTGTTATTTTTTATACAGTTTGGCAAATCATTGATTCAGATTCCTAAGAAACAAATACGAACTTACATTATAATAGGCATACTTATCGGGCTACACTGGATCTGTTTTTATGGCGCTATTAAACTGTCAAATGCATCTATTGCGCTTGTGTGTATGAGCACTACTTCCTTATTTACATCGCTCATAGAACCTATCTTTTTTAGAACTAAAGTCAATAAACTTGAACTTATACTAGCAGCTTCTGTCATTCCTGGTATGTTGCTCATTGTAAACAATATCAATACAACATACATTAATGGAGTGTGGGTAGGTCTTGCTGCTGCATTGCTCGCTGCCATCTTCTCAAGTCTCAATAAAGTCAACATAAAAGGTGCCGATCCTTACAGTATTTCATTTATAGAATTGAGCAGTGCATGGATGATGATAACGCTTCTGCTAGGCATAATGTGGATATTCGGATATCAGGCGGATACTTTTTTACCACCCAATACTTCAGATTGGGTCTATTTAATAATTCTAGCATTGTTGTGTACGACGTTGGCACAAGTATTGACCTTAAAATCTTTGCATCATCTCTCTGCCTTTGCTGTAAATCTCGTTATCAATCTTGAACCTGTCTATGGTATTCTCATGGCGATTTTTATACTCAATGACCACAAAGAACTTTCGCCACTTTTCTATCTTGGCGGAGGAATCATATTACTTTCTGTCATGTTGCATCCATACCTTCACAAAAAATTTAACACAACAACGATCTAGATCATGCAAGACATCCTTAGCCTATTGAACGATTATTGTGCTTCACATTCTACATTAAAAGATCCTTTGTTGGACAAAATAGAAAGGCAAACCCATCTCTCAACGACTGCACCGAGAATGTTGTCAGGACAGTTGCAAGGTAGTCTACTTAGCATGATTAGTAAAATAAAATCTCCAAAATACATCTTAGAAATAGGTACTTTTACTGGATATTCTGCCATATGTCTTGCAGAAGGTTTAACATCTGATGGCAAATTGATTACTATAGAATATGATGAAGAACATAGTCATCTTGCAAAGACTTTTTTTGACGAAAGTCAATATAAAGATAAAATAGAATTAAAAACTGGAGACGCTAAGGACATTATTCTAAAACTCGACTATTTGTTTGACCTAGTATTTATCGATGCTGATAAAGAAGCGTATAGCCAATATTTTGATATGGTTATCAATAAATGCAACAAAGGAACACTTATTTTAGCTGATAATGTGCTATGGAGTGGTAAAATCTTAGACGCAAAAAAAGACAAAAAAACACAACAACTTGATGACTTCAATAAAAAAATAGCAAATGACCCACGAGTAGAAAACGTCATTTTACCTATTCGTGATGGGATCAATTTGATAAGGGTCGTATAGATATAAGTTTTGAGAGATGAGTTATAAGATATGAGTTTCCTATCCATTTTCTACCTTTACAAATCAAAAACTCATTTTTTTTGTTACCTTTACTTCATCAACAAAATCTAGAATACCATTTTTATGATCAAATACATATCTATACTTTCCATGCTGTTTTGGGCAAATGCTTGTTACACCCAAAAAGATACTTCCATTCAAACACCTGACAAGATCAATTATACAACCGAACTCGTTGCATCTGAGATTGATATTCCTTGGGGAATGGACTTTTTACCAGATGGTAGTTTGTTGGTTACAGAAATAAAAGGCAAGTTATTTCATATAAAAAATGGAATAAAAACAGAAATAGCCAATGTACCTGAAGTGTACGCACGTGGACAAGGCGGCCTACTCGATATCATGGTACACCCAAAATATAAAAATAACGGTTGGATCTACATAACTTATTCATCGCCAGAAGGAGAAGAAAAAGGTGGAAATACTGCATTAATGCGCGCCAAACTAAAAGATGGCAGCCTAGTAGAAAAACAAGTACTCTACAAAGGAAGTCCTAATACAAACAAACCTTATCATTTTGGATCAAGAATAGCTTTTGACAATGATGGTTATGTGTATTTCAGTATTGGAGACAGAGGCGAACATGAAATAAATCCACAAGACATTATGCTTGATGGAGGTAAAGTATATCGTCTCAAAGATGATGGAAGCATCCCTACCGACAATCCATTTTATAATCAAAAAGGTGCGAAACAAGCGATATATAGTTATGGCCATCGCAATCCACAAGGTATGGCAAAACATCCAAAAACAGGTGCCATATGGACTAATGAACATGGACCACAAGGTGGCGACGAGATCAATATCGTGCGTAAAGGTGCAAATTATGGTTGGCCAGTGATATGTTATGGTATCAATTATGATGGCAGTCAACTGACTGACAAAACTGAAATGGATGGTATGGAACAACCACTATATTATTATGTACCTTCTATTGCACCTAGTGGCATGGCCTTTGTCGATTCGGACATCTATCCAGATTGGAAGAATAATTTGCTTATTGGTTCACTCAAATTTCAATATCTAGAAAGACTTGTACTAAAAAATGACAAAGTCGAATATAGAGAAAAAATAATGGCTGATGTGGGTCGTATCAGAAATGTCAAAATGGGTCCTGATGGGTATATCTATGTAGGTGTGGAAGGAAAAGGTATTTACAAAATAACACCAATCAAATGAAATTAGGTATCATTTTTTGTTTTGGGATCTTACTTCTGAGCAGTTTTATAACAGATCAAAATAGTGATTTAGAAAAAAGCAAGGCTCGTGGGAAAGAAATTTATACAGACTTTTGTGTGACTTGCCATAGAGCAAACGGTGAAGGTACTGCAAAAATATTTCCACCTTTAGCTAAATCAGATTACCTAAAAAATCAGCAAACCGAAAGCATTTACGCCATCAAATATGGTCAAAAAGGCAAAATCACTGTCAATGGTACTGAGTATAATGGTATGATGCCAGCGCCAGGGCTAGATGATGAAGAAGTAGCGGATGTCATGAATTACATCAATCATTCGTGGGGAAATGACTATGGAAAGATGGTGACGGTAGATCAAGTAAAAGCGGTAAAGAAGTAGATTTAGCA
This sequence comes from Saprospiraceae bacterium UBA7687, assembly GCA_002482845.1. Classification (GTDB taxonomy): domain Bacteria; phylum Bacteroidota; class Bacteroidia; order Chitinophagales; family Saprospiraceae; genus OLB9. The sequence continues at coordinate 98,448 of DLGT01000154.1, read as the reverse complement.
ATTATCCATTAAAGCACTATGACATAAAGAGATGTAATATTTTTTAGTTGATTGTTTTAAAAAACATTAAAACAAATTGACATACCCAAAGTGGATTTTCATCTTTCCAAAATCCCAAGGGTTGCCAAGATTTCTACCTGCTGCAAAGGATAAATTAAAAATACCAGCTGCTGTCCCAAAATTAAGGCCCATGCCTACACCCATGACGTTATCCATGACCATTTGTCCATTAGCATCTATCACTCTTGTGACACCATAATCTACAAATGGAAGACTCATATAGGAATTCTGATCAAACAAAAACCGAAATTCAACAGTGCTAAATGCATAAAAATCTGTCAAAATGCTTTCCTCATCAAAACCACGCAGTAGTTTATTACCTCCTACCCTTAGCAACTCATTGGTTTGTATTTGATTTTGGTTGTAACGAATACCTGCGGTACCACCAAACTTTAGCGCTGCCCAATTTTTGACAGGTATATAATAGGCTGCATTTAGGTCGATATCTGCTTGCAGGGATACAAGTTTCAGTGTGTCGTAACTATTTTCAAATCCTTCCAATTGGGTAATGGTCACGTTAGGTAGAATTTTTTTACTACCTGTGATAGTATTTATTTCGACAGAATATCCTTTGGATGGATTAAATCGATAATCCAAATCTCTTAGTGCCAATCCAAGACCTACACCCGAATAAGTGACATCAAGGCTACCGGGAAGTCTACGAGCTGCAAGTATTTGATCCGTATTGATTTCCAAGAGACGTGAAGACCGGTAGCTGCCATATAATTTTATATTGTTGAATCCACCAAAAAGATATTGAAAACCACCATCAAAAAATAAATCAATATTCTGTGAAGCGTTTTTAAATATCCTGAAATCTACGTGACTTCCTACTGGCAATCCAGCTATATAAGGCAGTGTAGATTTGAGTTGAAGTTCGAGATTTTCAGGTTTTAATCTTTTCAGCTGAAGAAAAATATATTCACCTTGACCGAAGCTATTATTGAGTTCTGTTGTGAGATCACCTGTGATATTCCATTTGCGAGAACCATCGGGATTTTGCTGTGGCAATACTCCAACTAAGAAGTCAAACCTACTCGATGGTTTAGGATCTAAAGTTAGTACAAGAGAAGCTTTATCATTTACAAAATTGACGGCAGGAGCTTGGGTTTGTTTTACAAATTGTAGGTCATTGAGTCTTTTATTGGCTCGGACGACTTTCTCTTGGGCATATGGTTCACCAGGTTTGATATCTAAAAATCGGTACAGAAACTTTTTATTCAAGATCACTTTGCCTTCCATCTGAATACTGTCAAAAGTAAAAAACCGACCCTTTTGTACTTTAATTTGTGCATTCAACTTATTCTCAACAATATCCACAGAGTCGTAACTTGCCTTTGCAAATGGATATCCGACATTCGTATGATGATCTACCAAGGTTTTTAAAACAGTGGTCAAAAGTATAGAGTCAAGTGGCTTACCGACTATTCTATTCCTTTTCAAACCTGCAGATTCTAAAATAGTTACTTGGTCAGAACTCATTTTTATGTTTCCCAAGGTGTATTTTGAACCAAGATATACCTTAGCCAAACACGTATCTTTTTGACAATAAAAAGTATCAAGATTTGCTACAGAATATCCTTTTGCTAATAATTCTGTCACATAATCAGTATAGTATTTCCTAACGGACAATGAATCTATATAAACATTATTATTAGAAAGTTCTTCACGCTTAATCACTGAATCATATGTAGAAATCAATGCGGTGACTTTTTTCTGGCTGAAAACCTGACCAAAAAACATACTAAATACCGTGAATAGCCCTACCTTTACCATGAAGTATGACTTTCGGTTGATAGGATACAGTAAGAAGTATTGAGTCAAAAAAGTATTCTGCAGAACGTCTATTTTTTATTTATTAAACAATTGTATAACGAAATTACAAAATGTCTGGTATATATATTCACATTCCTTTTTGCAAACAAGCCTGTCATTATTGTAATTTTCATTTTTCGACTACTTTAAAGTCAAAAGGCGACTTAGTTTCAGCCATTTGTAAGGAAATTATCATTCAAAAAAATTATGTGAAAGAAAAGTCACTGACCAGTATTTATTTTGGTGGCGGTACACCTAGTTTGCTTACTGATGATGAGTTGGGGCAAATATTTAGTGCCTTAAATGAAGTATTCACTTGGACAGCTCAAACTGAAATAACCTTAGAAGCTAATCCTGATGACATCACCTTCGAAAAATTAAACTCCTTTAAAAAATGGGGCATTAATCGTCTCAGTATCGGTATCCAATCGTTTTTTAACGAAGACCTGATATGGATGAATCGTGCACACAATGCGCAGGAAGCTCAGACTTGTATTAAATTGGCTCAAGATGTAGGATTTGATAATATTACGATAGATTTGATATATGGCAGTCCCACCACTTCTCATGAAATGTGGGCTGAGAACATCAAAACTGCCTTGTCATTAGATATACCACACATATCTTCTTATTGTCTTACAGTAGAGGAAGGTACGGCATTGCACCACCATGTAAAAAAGGGTAAAAAAATGTCACCTGATAGTGATTTGGCAAGTAGACAATTTACAACTTTGATAGAAAATCTAACTGCTTCAGGTTATGAGCATTACGAAATATCGAATTTTGCTAAACCTGAGAAATATGCCATTCACAATACAAATTACTGGAAAGGAGCGCAATATCTAGGCATTGGTCCTTCGGCACATTCATTTGATGGTAGGTCTAGGTCATGGAATATCGCAAATAATCAAAAATACATGCAATCGTTACTTGAAAATATCATACCATCAGAAAGGGAAGAACTATCTCCTTCTACTCGATACAATGAGTATATCATGACAGGCTTAAGAACAATGTGGGGCGTAAAACTTGATGAAATAAATGGATTTGGATCTGAATTCGTCCCCTATTTTTTAGAAGGAATTCAAGATGAAATAAAAAAAGGTTTTGTGACACAAGTTGAACACAAATATACCTTGACACAAGTAGGCAAACACTTTGCAGATGGCATCGCTTCCAATTTATTCTGGGTGGAATGATTAGACATGTTTTGATCGAGAAGAAAAATAAAAGACCGATAGGATGCCTTTGAGACATCCTATCGGAGAAAAATACACTCGAAACTTATCTTTTAGCAACCAAAATTTCTTGGTATGGCATAAAGAACATTACCTGATTTATATAGGCTATAGACTTTTTTATCGATGCTTGGTTTTATAAGATTCCATGTTTTGCCCATGTCTGAAGATCGATATATACCATTTGGATGTCCACAAAACAGATATTTCCCATACGACTTTATAGAAGAAATAGATTCAGATGCTTGAAGTCCATTATCAATTGCCTGCCAATTTTTACCTTCATCCATCGAAACTCGCACCCTTCTAGATTTTGTTTTTGTATTATACGTTATTGCAGCAAATCCACCTTCAATCTTTTCAATATCAATGCCTACGCCACCTTCGCTAACAACCCATTCCCAATGTGCTCCATTGTCAGTGGAGCGCATGATGCCTTTTTCACCTGTAGCTAAAAGGACATCTTTGTTCTCAACTATTTGCATCACCCATCCTTCATTTTGAACTTGTGTCCAGTTTTGGCCCTTATCTAAAGATCTAAAAAGTCCGCTGTCACTACCCACAAAGATAATTCCATTTGATGTTTCAAAAATAGTACGTATTTGTTGTTTTTGAAGATTAGCATAAATAGGTACCCAAGTTCCAGTAACATTTATTCTTTGATAAATTTGACCTTCATAATTATAAGCCATAACTCCTGAAGGATTATAGGCGATAGTGGTAATATGTGGATTCAATATAAATTCATGATCCCAAAGCTGGCTTTTAGATTTACTTTTAGAATGATACATGGCATTTTTTTGACGAAAGTAAACATCAGTGTTACTTGTAAAAAAACCATCAATCGGTTCCCTACCAGGTAATGACTCACTTATATCATCCCATGTTTCCCCACCATCTTTTGATTGAAAAAGGATATTGGATACATCAGATTTTGTATCTTCCATTTTGACAGAATCCTTGCTTGATGATTTCAATATCTTAGGTTGGTAAGTAGATGGATAATCTATTGTTTGATCGCAAGAAAAAATACTCACCAAACAAAACAATTTTAAAGAAGCTATTAAATGCATTCGAAATAAATTTATGTGAAATAATAATCCAAAAGTAATGCGATACTTATTTCATGTATACATTTTTCTGTAAAATGATGTAAACGATATGTAAAAGATTATTTTGCAATTCCCAATTCGGTTGATTGCAGTCTATTTTTCTAAAAAAAACAATAGACTTAAAAAAATCAATCCTTCTTTTTCCTCTCTTCTAGTTCATCCCAGTACTCTACTGCTCTCCTTGTATGTGGAATACAAATGGAACCACCTACGAGATTAGCAACTGAAAACACTTCATAAATTTCATCTGTAGTCACCCCTAATTCATGACAAGTACCCAAGTGATATTTAATACAATCATCACATCTCAACACCATAGAAGCCACTAACCCCAAAAGCTCTTTTGTCTTTTCGGAGAGTGCGCCATCTTGGTAGGCTTGATTATCTAAACTAAAAAATCGTTTTAACACCTTATTATCCTGAGCCAGAATACGCTCATTCATTTTGGTTCTATACTCGTTAAATTCGTTTATTTGAGACATAATCTTTTGTTTATAATTAAATATAATGGCAATCTCAGAAGGATTTATACCCTATCAGATGTATTAGTGGTACGCCAAAAAGAGATAATCATCCTGATGGGAATCATCGCTATGGTAACTAAAGCACCCACACAAAAAAACATGAATTGATATCTGATGTACTTGCCAAATTCGTAATCACTCATATCGCTAGAACCTTTAAATAAGCTAATCGTACCATCTTCATCTAGAAAACGTTGGAATTCATACAATGAATCTATATGGTACAAAAATAAAGGTATCGGCAGAAAAATAAGCATAAACTTAAACCACTTCACCCTTGCAAATGGTGTAAAAGAGAGCAAAAAGATATACCTAGACAATGTTAGAAATACTATGATACATATAAAATTCTGTATATAAAATGCATATAAATCTCCTACTTTAAGATAAATAGGTGCAATCATTAAAACTGCGAAAAGAATGGCAAAGAGCCAAGACAACAATTCAAAATTCCACTGTTTTTGCATTAGAATGCTTTATTTTGGGCAAAGATAGTAATTAAACTGCCAAATGTATGGAAGAAAATAAAGGTATATTTAATGTGGCTCGATTAAATTCCTAGCTTAATAGCTTATCCATAAAATTATCATTAGAATGTTGTAAAAAGTAAGTTAACATCATTTTTATGTGATCATACGGAACTAATTACCCAATAATTTCGGTTATAAAAATAATTAAAGCATAGAATATGAATGACGAAAATTTTGTAACCATTAGATCATACAAAGATCCCATTATTGCTGATATCATGGTAGCGACACTTCATAATGCTGGTATTGAGACGTTTACCACAAACGAAAGTCAAACGTTGTTACCTTTAGAAAATGTGGAAATTAAAGTTAAACAATCTGATGTAGATCAAGCCCTTGAAATCATAGAAGAGCAAGAAGCACTTTAATTTATCTCAGATAATAAGTTAATGCTAACACTATCGGGACAAACTTGTCATTAACTCAATGCAGTAGGTTTTGACTTTGCTTTTGTATTTTCTATTTGGACCAAATGCCTCCTTATATGGTTAATAAAAAACTGGAAAGTATCTCCTAGCTTTAGTTTTATAAATTTAGATATTGAAACATTGATTTTAACCTTGTTTAAACTTATGAATCTAGATTGCTGAAGTAAATCAAGAAGTTCCATTTGTTGGTTTATACATGTATCAATTACTGTTTGATTCAGTTGCGCATTCAAGGGATTTTTATCCTTAAAGGTCGCCATTTTATTTAATTTTTCCTTTGGTGCCATGCTTTTTGCAAAATAGCTTCCCAACCAACCACTTTTGAATACAGTATCTGCGTTGGTGTTGGATATTTTTATCTTTGATGCTATTTCTGGAAGATAAAAATCTCCATATCTATTGATGTGTTCTATACATTCTAGGATATTCCATGATGTTGGATTTTCTCTCCAAGTCAATGTGTTTAGGTCTTCATTTCGAAGGCTCTCTAATTGATTAATGATGACTCTTGTTTGTTCTGTGAGTGTTTGTATTAAAACTTCTGATTGCATATGATTTTATTTGCCACAAAGGTCGACATAAAATTTTACTGAAATCTTGATCGAAATCAAGATTTTTTTAGCCGAGACAGCGTTTCAGGACTCATTCTTAGATAATTGGCAATGTATCTATTAGGTATTTCTTGAAAAAGTTTTGGACTTCGTTTAAGGACACGGAGATATCTTTCTTTTGGAGAACTAGTTAGGATATCAATTTCTCTTTCCATTTGTTGCAACACTAAGTCTTCCAAGATTTTTGTCCATAATAAGTGATTTTCTTCTTTATTTAAAAAGTTATCCATTTGTAGTTTTGTAATGACCTTGACCGTTGATTTTTTGATTGCTTGGATATAAAAATCAGAAGGCTTACTAGTCAAATAAGAGTCAAGAGCCACAATAATATTTCCCTGATAACCGAATCGAATAACTTGTTCTTCACTTTCATCAAGGATAAAAACACTCAAACTACCACTTTCTACATAATAAATATTCGTATCAACACTACCTTTGACTTTCAAAAATTCATTCCGTTCTAAAGTTTGGGTCTTTTGTGAGAGCGTTATTATTTCTTGCATTGGGAAGAATAAAGTAAGAATTTATTTTTCTTCAAAAACCCTTTTTTTATTTGATTGGTTATCGGTTGCTAAAGCGTCTTCAATTTCTTTGTTGATATTTCGGCCTTTAACATGTCTTTTGGCCCATTCATACTTTTCTTTGAATAAAATAACTTCTTTATACTTTTCACCTAAAGAATGGTCAACTTTAGCATTAAGTTCTGATAAAACAATATTTTTCTTTAGCATTATTTTGTACTTTGAGTGATGTAAAAAGATGTGTAATCTTGTCCAATATTGAAACGTTCTATTTTATTATTCAGTTCACCAAATAAAATAAATTCTTCATTTATTAAATCTAAAAATCTTGATAGATACCTTCTATAAAGCCATGTACGTGAGTGGGTACTGCCTTTAGCTAAGACTAAAGTTCCTTGATGAACTGCAAAAAAATCATAAATTGTGGATGCAACAGTTACTAAAATTTTATCAGTGTCTTTGTTGTCGGTAACGATCAAATCATCAATAAATCCCAAATTTCCATTTGGTTCGCCAAAAGCTAAGTTATATAAATTTCCTTCTATATGTTGATAAACTACAATTTTTGGTATATTCCCTTTCGGACCAACACTAATAAATTCGAAAGTCAATACATCTTCTGAAACAATAGTTTGATATCGTTCAATGTTCATAACGCATCAATTAAAATAATCATACCTAATTTCTATTTTTTGATTGCGATTTGCACTCATCACTTCTAAGATGATTAATCCACGATCATCATAAAAATATTCTTTGCGTTGAGATTCTCCCTTTTTAATTTCCATTTTCCTATTTGCTAATTGCATAATGGAGTTGCCACGTCTAAAGAAATGCTCAGAAACTTTCAATCTATTTTGTCAAAAACTTCTCTATCAATGATTTGGTCTTCTTCGCCATTGTTGGAAATAAGATAGTTTTCTACGGTATATGGGTCTGATTTATAAATATTTTTGTAAATTTTAGTTTCCGTTTTACCTTTGGTTTTATCTTTCAACTGAACTGTTTCTACCTTTCCCTCTGCATTGTATTTATAAGAATATTTCTTTTTACCGCTGTAACTGTTAGTTCCTTTGATTCCATATAACCTTTCTTCCTTAAATTCTAGTTCACCATCTTTAGTAAATTTGAACTTAGATCGCATTTGTAATCTATCTCCATCATAAAAACTGAAGGTTTTGCGCTTTAGATCTTTTGTATAGGTATTTTTGGAATATTTGGTTTTTATATTCGGCTCATTCCGATGAATATATTGGCTTTCTATCAAAATGGAATCGTGCAAATAATCAAATTCTTGTACAACGATTCTACTTCTTTCGTTATGATAAGTTTGTTTTATTATAAATCCTAAATGATTTACTTCTTGTTCTGTCCACAAATAATCACTATTAATGGAGTCGCTTAGGATTGTTTTTTCGATTTTTTTTATTCCTAATTTATGCAGAATTCGTCTTTGTGGTTCATCAAGCAATTGCGCGTCAAGAGTTCCTATTGAAAATACGTAAATTGCAAAAAATAAAAATATAGATTTCATACTGTGATTCTTTCTAATTATCAAAATGGTCGATGCATTATGAAAACACATCGACCATATCTATTTTTATCTACAAAATATTAATCACGATTGAGCATGGATAATAATCTTAAAAACTCGATGTATAACCATACTAAAGTCACCATCAAACTTAGTCCACAAAACCATTCCATATACTTAGGAGCGCGAGCTTGTGCTGCTTTATCAAAATTATCAAAATCTAATAACAGATTTAACGCAGCCACAGCTATTATGACAACACTGATACCAATACCTATCATACCGCCTTGGTGCAAATATGGCATATTCCAACCAAACATACTACCAATCATACTTACCAAATACACCAAAAAAATTGCACCAGTTGCCATCATGACACCTGATCGGAATTTATCTGTCACTTTGATGAGTCCAGATTTATAAAGAACTAACATTGAAATCAAAGTTGCAAAGGTAAGACTCACTGCTTGCAAAACAATGCCATCTAGCATAGTAGCATACATCGCCGAAATCGTACCTAAAGCTAAACCTTCAAATCCTGCATACACAGGTGCCGCAATAGCAGAAGTATGTGGTTTAAAACTAGCTACTAAAACCGCAATCAAGCCACCGACGATACCAACTATAAGCAGAAACATAGACGGCATGGCATAACTAGCTGCACTTGTAGCTAACAAAATGACAAACAAAATAGCAGTCTTATTGATTGCTCCTGAAATAGACATTACATCATTAACACTTTCATTGGTCAAAGCACCTGACTGACCTAGTTTTTGAAGTTTTTCTTCGATAAAAACAGGATTTCTTGATTCGAAAAAAGATTTTGACATGTTTATTAAGATTTAGGTTAAGAATAAGCTTAAGAATAATATTAAGTTTAAGATTAAGTGTTAAGTTTCACACTACTATTGAATACTTCGAATTTAAAATTTATGTAAAGATATTCATTTTTATTATTTGTAACTAAAATAATAGAAAATTAGACCAAACTGTATCAAAATAATTATTGGAATACCAATTGTAAACTTAGATTTTGCAGCTTTATGAAACAATGGAACACGTGTCCCTAGCCAAATACCCAAACTTCCACCGACAATAGCAAATATAAAAAGCGTCCTTTCGCTTATTCTGCTCTTTCTGTGGATGGCTGCTCTTTTGTCCATCCACATCATAACGTAAGCCAAAACATTGATCATTAATAAGATATAAATAAACTCATATTTCATAAAAGCATATAAAGGCCATTGTTTCGGAAGTACTGTAATTCAAACAAAATACATAGAAGTAAAGTTTGAGAGCGGATGGATTCTATATAATTTGTCTTTGGTGAATATCAATTAATGTCCATTTTCAAAAATATTCTTACCTAAACTTGAATTATTGTTTCATTTATTCTAAATTTGTATTCTTTGGGTAAAAGGATCAATTAATAGTAATTATGCCGGTAGGAATCGCCATAAATGAAGATGAGTTAAAAGCAGTAAGGGCCAAGTTTGATGAAATACTCAAACTCATGGAAAATAGGTTGCAAAATGAAGACAAAGCTGATCTCGAAAAAGCATACGAGCTTGCCGTAGATGCGCATAAATACCAACGTCGAAAATCAGGTGAGCCCTACATCTTCCATCCAATAGAAGTAGCAAGAATTTGTTTTGAAGAAATAGGACTTGGACCTACAGCGGTAATCTGTGCCTTACTTCACGATGTGGTTGAAGATACGCCCGTGACACTTGCAGAGATCCAAGAAATGTTTGGCCCCAAAGTTACGATTATCGTAGATGGACTGACAAAACTTGATGGAACATACAATCTGGAATCGACAGATAGCCCTCAAGCTGAAAACTTCAAAAAAGTATTAAGTACGCTTGTCGTAGATGTTCGTGTGGTACTCATAAAAATGGCAGATAGACTCCATAATCTCCGTACAATAGGCGCGCAACCGAAACATAAACAACTCAAAATCGCTGCCGAAACGGATTATATTTATACGCCTTTAGCTCACAGATTGGGTCTTTACAATATAAAAACAGAATTTCAGGATATCTGTCTTAAAATCACTGAACCAGAAGTTTACCAAGAACTTTCTAACAAACTTGCAGAGTCAGACCAAGCTAGAAATGAATATATTGAGCAATTTATCAATCCATTAAAAGAAGAAATTGCCCATCTCAATGTGCCATTTAGAGTTTTGGGAAGATCTAAAGCCATCTCAAGTATCTACACCAAAATAAAGCAAAACAAGGTAAATTTTGAAGAGATTTACGACATTTTTGCGGTGAGAATCATTATGGATGTTCCGATCGAAAAAGAAAAGAGCTTTTGTTGGCAAATATATTCTATCATTACTGATGTATATAAACCCATTCCCGAAAGGCTCAAAGATTGGATCACTACACCAAAAGGGAATGGATATGAGTCTCTACACACTACGGTCATAGGACCAAAAGGTAAATATGTAGAAGTGCAAATCCGTACAGAAAGGATGGACGAGATCGCAGAGAAAGGATTTGCGGCGCATTGGAAATATAAAGGTATCAAAAAACAAGAAAATGTTTATGATAACTGGCTCGACAATATCAGAGAAATCCTAGATACTAAACATGCCAATGCCTTAGAATTTATTAATGACTTCAAAACCAATTTGTTTAGTGAAGAAGTATATGTATTCACTCCGAAAGGTGATATGCGTATCATACCGAAAGGAGCAACTGCCTTAGATTTTGCCTTCGAAATCCACACAGACATCGGATACCATGCCACTGCTATCAAGGTCAATAACAAGCTTGTCCCGATGGGCTACAAGCTCAATAATGGCGATCAAATAGCCGTAGTAACCAACAAAAACCAGAAGCCTAATGAAGATTGGCTCAAAATGGTGGTAACTGGCAAAGCTAGGTCAAAGATCAGGTCTGCGATGAAAGAAGAACGCAGAAAAGTAGGAGAATATGGTAAAGAAGCCCTAGAACGCAAGCTCAAAAACCTAAAGATCGATCTAGAAGAAAACGTAGATATTATCGCCAAACAATTGGGATTCAAATCAAGGATAGACTTGTATTATGCCTTGTCCGTAGAAGATGTCAAGATATCAGATATCAAAAACTACACTGTAGAAAGTGGCAAAATTGTATTTAAAAAGGACGAAGAAGAGCCTAATAAAGATGCACCAATAGCAGAAGAGTTAAAGAAAATCCAACGTCCAGCCAAAGCAAATAGGTCCAATATACTAGTCAATGGTGAGCCTGCGGATATGTACCAATATTCTCTAGCAGCATGTTGCAATCCAGTGCAAGGTGATGATATTTTTGCTTACTTGACGTCCAATGCAGGTCTAAAAATACATAGAACAAATTGTAGCAATGCCGTACAGATATTGGCCAATTATGGCTATCGCGTACTGAAAGCAGACTGGGAAGATAGTGTTAATTCTAATTTCGTAGTTGAACTCCTTGTAACCGGTATTGACAGCGGACCTGGTGTAATCCAATCCCTGACCAATGCTCTGTCTAACAAACTAGGCATCAATATAAAATCATTCAGTATAGAAGGCAAAGAAGGATACTTCGAAGGTAGGATAGGCATCGTAGTGTTGAACAAAGATCAATTAAATATCGTTGTACAAACACTCGAAAAGGTGGAAGGAATCTCTTCGGTAGTGAGAACAGATAGAACATTCAAATGATATTAAAAATATGACGAGCGCACCAGCAAAATTGGAACAAATCGTTTCAGAAGTAAAAACTATATTTTCAGCACATCTAGAGAAACATAGCCTGAGAAAGACTCCAGAAAGGTATGCCATCCTAGAAGAAATATATCGCAGGACTGACCACTTTGATGCAGAAGCGCTTTACATCCACATGAAAAACCAAAACTATAGAGTAAGTCGTGCGACAGTCTATAATACATTGGAACTCCTAGTAAGTTGTGACTTGATTACCAAACATCAATTTGGCAAAAACCTTGCACAATACGAAAAGTCTTATGGTTTTAAACAGCATGACCATTTGATATGCGTGGACTGTAGCGCCGTACTAGAGTTTTGCGACCCAAGAATCCAACAAATAAAATCCATGATGGGCGACTTGCTAGAATTCGAAATCATGCACCACTCACTCAATTTGTATGGAAAATGTGCGAAGGAAAATTGTGAGAATAAGAAGAAATAGAAGTTTGTTTTACAAATTAAACGTTAAACGTTTAAACATTAAACAGACTTGACTTGTCACACTTACCTCTCCACCCTGAATTTCTCCATAGGAATCTCCATTTCTTCCTTCTGTATGATCTGCTTCACGAGATATCCTGTAGCTGCCGCTAACGAAATACCCAACATCGCATGTCCGCCCGCAACGGTAACATTGTCGTGATGTGGACTATTACCAATATATGGCAATCCATCAGGCGAACAAGGTCTAAGTCCTGTCCATACTTGGTTTTCAGTAGGCACATCGAGATGTAGGTTTTTATAATAATGATTCGCTGCTTTTATGATAGGATGAACCCTATTCATATTTATTTTATCATTGATACCAGAAAGTTCCATGGTACCGCCTACCCTTAGTTCATTGTCCATTGGTGTCATTGCTACTCGATCATCGACCAAAATAGCTGGATGTTTTAAGTTTTTTGTCCTATTTTTATACGTGGTACTATATCCTTTTCCTGGTTGCAAAAGCAAGGAGATACCTAGTTTTTTGGTCATCAATTCCAACCAACCACCTGAAGCTATGACTAAATGATCGCCATCGATCTTACCTTTATTTGTGATTACTGCATTCACTTTTCCATTGGAAGATTCAAATCCTTCTACTTCATGTTCAAAAAGAAACTTCACACCCATAGATTTAGTATGTGCTAGTAGCGTCTCCATCATTCTCACAGGATGAAGATGACAATCTATAGGGAAATATACGCCACCCAAAACATCTACTTCCACTTCAGGCTCCATGGCTTGGATATCTTTTTGGGTTAAGACCGGCGCATCTATATTGTATTTTTTTGCTTCTTTGGCAAGTTCGGCTTCGTGATGTCCTGTTTCTGCAGATTTATAAAGCATCAAACATCCTTTGGTCTCTAGTTGAAATCCATGATTCAAATCTTTGTCAAGATCGATCATAAGGTTTCTACTGAGCTGAAGGATATTATTTAGGTGTGGCGCATTTTCTTGTACTTTTTTGTCTGTAGCATTCTTATAAAACTTCCATCCCCATTTTATCAATGAAGCATCGAGTCTCGGTTTTATATAAAAAGGACTTGTCGAACTCAACATCCACTTCAATCCTTGTGCCACAATACCAGGTGATGCCAACGGTATAAAATGACTAGGTGAGATGTAGCCCGCATTGCCAAAAGAGCAATTATTACTTCCATTACCTCGATCAATAATGGTAACTTCATGACCTTCTTTCTGAAGATAATAAGCTGTGGTAAGCCCTATGACGCCAGCGCCGATGATGGTGATTTGCATGGAAAAGTGGATTAGGAAAGTAATTTTATCACTATATTGGATACTTCTTTTTTTTTCGATTCTTGTAATATCCTAGTTGATCTTACAATTATTTTTTTGTCAGTTGCAAAAATCCTATTAGGCCTAATATATGAAACATCATTAATAAGATTACCTTTTTGGAAATCTTCATTTTTAATGGGAATAGCATATCTATCTTTTGAAAAATGAGATGTTATCTGACATAAAACAATGTCATCTCCTTCTAAGCCAACCATAACGAAAGCAGGTCTTTTTTTAGATCCAGATAAATCAGAAAAAGGAAATGGAATTATAACTACTTCTCCCTTTATAAATTTGCCCATACATCATTTTCTTCTTTCTTCATCCAATCAATACTTAAAATGGGTTCTGCAGCGAGCATATTGTCGTACAAATCATCCACTTTGGTTATATTAGTTGCCATATCAACCATAGATACATCTCTTACAAAAGATAATTCTTTTAAAATCTTAAGAAATTCTTTGGGCTTACTATCTTCTATGTCTAAAATGACCTTCATGTGTTTATATTTGCATTACTTTCAAAACTGTTAATATTGCCGATTAGGTCAGGCTTAAAATTGATAACAAACTTTCAATTCTATAAGTTCTTATAAAAATCAAATTACCTAAAGATTGCGTTATGTACATTCTAAGCTATTTCAATAAAAATTCAGTCAGCCCTTTAAAATAGGTTTCTTGGTCATCATACATACACATATGGCTACCTTGCTGACAATGAAGATATGTACCGTTTTGCACCTCAGTAGCCATCCACTTCATATGATCAGGGTCCATAGTATCATGTTGAGCACCTATGACAAGTGTGGGAACCGTAATATCTTTGAGTCTATTTTTCACTGACCAAGTTTTAAGTTTCCCAGCGATACCGAACTCACTTGGGCCTTGCATGGTCACATACAGTGATGAGTTGAGTCTACCAAAAGAGCGATTGACAGGTTCGGGCCAACTATCAATGGGTAGTCTTAAAATATGTTTTACATAATAATTTGGCATAAGGAGTTCCATATATTTAGGATTTGCAAAGTCCTCCTTTTCTTCTATCATTCTAATGGTGTCCAATACTTTTGGATCCATCAATTTTGCCAGAACATTATCGGCATACTTTCCATACTCGGGAGCATCTGACATCATATTGGATATGATGAGCCCTTTCAAGTTTTCTTGGTATTTAAGTGCATACTCCATGCAAAGAATACCGCCCCATGAATGTCCTAGCAGATAAAAGTTGTCTTTATCTAGATTCAGTGCTTTCCTTATCTTCTCCACTTCATCTACATACCTAGCCAAATCCCACATAGTAGTATCTTGCGGATTGTCAGAAAACCCACATCCAAGCTGGTCATAATAGATAATTTCGACACCTTGGGCAGGAAGAAAACTTTCAAAACATTCAAAATATTCATGCGTCATTCCTGGCCCACCATTGAGTAATAAGAGTTTTTTAGTAGGATTATTTCCAATCGTTTTTGTCCACACATTAAAGCTTCCTTTTGGAGTTGTAATTGGAATGAGCTTGACTCCTCCAGTTTGGGTGCCGCTGTTTTGGTTTGTAAAATAGTTAGTACTATCACTTTTTGATGTGTTATTACAAGAAGTGACAAAAACCAATGAAAATATCAATAATAAAAGTAAGGGAATGGAGTGAAAAAATATGCTGGACTTGAAATATTTCGTCATGATTATTATTTTCCCATAAAGGTAATTAGAAAAAGTTTAAATCAAGGTTTTTACTAATTTTATGACTTTCAAGAGTAAACACACAAATATAAATTCTCATCTTATTCATATCACCTGAAAACCTCCCGCATATGGATCATCTTCAGGATCTACCAAAATGGTATTGTATCCATATATCTTTGCCCAACCTTCTATGCCTGGGATGATGGCATCAAAATCACCTACTTTTGTGACTCCTTCTATAGTGCCCCAAAATTTACTACCAATATAACTTTCGTGAATAAAAAGATCGCCCTTTTTTAGCTTCCCTTTAGCGTACCATTGCGCCATTCTTGCTGATGTGCCTGTGCCACATGGCGATCTATCTATGGCTTTGTCACCATAAAAAACAGCATTTCTTGCTGTCGATGTTGGGTCGATGCATAGACCTGTCCACAATACATGGCTACACCAGTTGATGGCAGGAATTTCTGGATGTTGGAAGGTATATTTTTGATTGATATCTTGTCTGATGGCTCTTGACCAAGCGATGAGTTGGTCGGCTGTGTGGTTTTCTATACCTTGGAAATTGGGTTGTGGATCGATGATGGCATAAAAATTACCACCATAAGCTACATCTACTTTCAATACGCCTAAATCAGGACATGTTACTTCTAGATTTTCTTTGTAAAGAAAAGAGCCTACATTGGTGAGTTTTACAGAACTTACTTTCCCATCACTTCCTTGTTGATACGATATCTCTACCAAACCTGCAGGTGCTTCCATCCTGACTTTTCCTGGCACTTTGGGTATGATGAGTCCTTCTTCTATAGCGATGGTTATCGTTCCGATGGTTCCATGACCACACATAGGTAGACAACCACTTGTCTCAATAAACAATACGGCTACATCATTATTTGGGTCATGTGGTGGGTACAAGATACTGCCACTCATCATATCATGTCCACGGGGTTCAAACATCAAACTCTTCCTTATCCAATCATAATGCTCTAAGAAATTAGCTCTTTTCTCTTCCATGGTATTGCCTACCAAATCAGGTCCACCACCTGCTACTAATCTTACAGGATTGCCACACGTGTGCGCATCAATACAGAAAAATCGTTTTTTTACCATGATCTACCTTTCTTATCTTTGATATTGACCATTGACTTTTCTAAAAATTCCCAATGGATTATCAGATTTCAGTTCAGGTGGAAGTAGTTGTTCAGGACAATCTTGCCAGCAAATTGGTCGTACCCATCTTTTGATAGCATCCATACCCACAGACGTAAATCTACTATCCGTAGTCGCAGGATATTGACCACCATGCACCGTTGCATTACTTACTTCTACACCTGTAGGTATGCCATTAAATACGATTCTACCCGCTATATTTCTAGCAATATTTATCAAATCATGGTGTTCTTCTAAATCTTGGTTTGATCCCATAATAGTGGTTGTCAATTGACCTTTTAGCGTTTGCCATACTTCTACTAGCTGCTTTTTATTATCACATACTACTATTAAAGAAAAAGGTCCAAACACTTCATGATGTAAATCTGGATTTAACAAAAATGTGGTACCACTTACTCTTGCCAATACTGGACTCGCTTGCAATTCTTCGGTGGCATGTGCATGGTAAACTGTTTCTACGCCCTTGTCGTACAATACTTTATCAAGACTAGCATTATAGTTATGATGAATCGAACCATTCAACATTTTGTAAGATGGTGTCAGAGACAACTCTAATGCAAGCAAACTGGTAAAATGATTTAAAGCACTACTTTTTATACCCAACATAATACCTGGATTGGTACAAAATTGCCCTACACCCATGGTTATAGAACCAGAAAAAGCTTTGGCAATCTCAGGTGCATTATTATTGAGTGTATCTTTGAGCAAAATAACAGGATTGGTACTTCCCATTTCTGAAAATACTGGAATAGGCACTTCTCGTTGTTGTGCATAATTATAAATGGCTCTTCCACCATTCAGACTGCCTGTAAACCCTACACCTGCTGTCAGTGGATGTTGGGTCAATATTTTTCCAATTTCAAAAGAATCGCCTTCTACATGTTGGAAGATATTTTTATTTAAACGACACTTTTCTAAAGCATTATGTATGGCTGATGAGACAAGTTTTGAAGTACGTGGATGCGAAGGATGACCTTTGACGATAACAGGACATCCTGATGCTAGTGCCGATGCTGTGTCTCCGCCTGCTGTAGAATATGCTAATGGAAAATTGGATGCTCCGAAGACCACAATAGGACCAATAGGTATCGTCATCTTGCGCATATCAGGTTTTGGCAATGGTTTTCTGTCTGGAATAGCGGTATCAATGACTGCTTCTACCCAACTTCCCTCTGCTACCAAATCGCCGAAAGCTCTCAACTGACCACAGGTACGCATTCTTTCACCTGCAAATCTAGCTACTGGCAAATTGGTTTCCTCTGATGCAGTCTCCAATAAGCTATCTCCTAATGCTTCTATTTCATCAGCAATGGCATAAAGAAAACCTTTTTTATCTGCACCTGAAACAAGCTGATATTCCAAAAAAGCATCATATGCTTGTTCCATTATTTTATTCAATTCATTGATCATATCACTTGTATTTAAAGTTGGGGTAATTGCGGTCTTTTACTTATTGCATCTGCGATTACTTTTAAAATCGCTGTCCGTTCATCACCTATCAGTGTCAATCTCGGAGCGCGAACATACTCTGACCCAATACCTTCTGCCGTTTCTGCTAGTTTAATATATTGAACCAATTTAGCGTGAATATCCAATTCCAACAAAGGCAAAAACCATCTATAAATATCTAATGCTTCTTGGATTCTTCCTTGTTTGATTAATTCAAAAATAACCACCGTTTCTCGTGGAAAAGCACAAACCAATCCTGCGACCAAACCATCTGCACCCATAACGATTTCTTCCATAGAAAGGGTATCGACCCCACAAAGTATCTTGAATCGATCACCAAATCTATTTTTCAGTCTAGTCACATTGGAAACATCTCTGGTGGATTCTTTGATCGCTTGGATATTATCGACAGAAGTCAATTCGTCAAACATATCTAGCGTAACTTCAATTTTGTAATCAACTGGATTATTGTATATCATAATAGGCAAATCTGTAGATGCTGCAATAGTTTTGAAATAAGTGACCGTTTCTCTGTGGTCTGATTTATATCGCATCGGTGGTAACAACATCAGGCCTTTTGCTCCCCATTTTTTTGCCAATGCAGCTTGTCTCATAGCTTCTCTAGTCGATCCTTCCGCAATATTTAATAATACTGGAATGTGATCAGGAACATTTGAAACTGTATGTTTAACAAGGATTTCTTTTTCAAATTCAGTCAATGTACTTGCTTCACCAAGTGTCCCACCAAGGATGATTCCTTTCACACCTGCATCTAGTTGAGCTTTGAGATTGACGGTAAAAAGTGTCAAATCCAACTGATCATCAGCGTCAAACTTAGTAGTCAAAGCTGGGAAAACGCCATTCCAATGTATCATGATATTTAATTTTGTGAAGGCTTTATGGAGAATTCCATTGAGCCAGATAAAAAGGACTCAAATGTAGTAATATTTTACAAAGTGATCTTAAGAAAATAGATAGATTTGTATGTTAATTTTTGACAGAGTATCAGATTTAAACATTATAATAAGAATTGATAGATTATAAATGGATCAAAGATCCAAGATAACAATCTTTTTGACTGTCCGATTAAAATTATAGTCTTCTATAGAGATATAGTAAACGCCTGCTTTCAAATCTGAAAAATTGAAGTGATTGATTCCATTATTAATGATATAACTTGCACATTGACTACCTGCTATATTCATAAGATTCATCCTTACTTTTTCGCGTCCATCCGTTGGATACCATTCTACGGTAAATAACTCATTATTTTGTGTGGGTATCGGATAAAACTGAAATATTTCATCAATGTTTTTAATACGCTCCACCCTTATTGGGGAATAATAAATACTATTATCAAAATCAATAATCTTAAGTCTATAAAAGTTAAACCCTACACTGATATCTTGATCAATAAAATTATAATTACCTCCTGAATTTCCCTTAGAAGGAATTGATTTTATGGTTTCAAATTGGATACCATCCATACTATGCTGGACATCAAATAAATTGGTGTTTTTTTCTGACGCTGTATACCAATTTAAAACAATACTTTGATCATCTATATTATCCGTGGTGAATTCTGTCAAATTTACGGGCAGTACTTTTGCTGATTCGGGAGCACCCGCATTGATCCAATCCCTAATTTTTGCAATATCACCTTCTTGCATTTTTTGACCATCAACTAACATTGGCTCACCACAAAAGTCTACTAAAGAAGATATTTTTTGATATAAAAAACTGGCATTTGCATCAAACTTTGTAATAATCCCACCTCCACAATTGGTCGAAGTTGCGCTATTAAATATATCATTGTAATCTAAAAAACTCCAACTCGCAGCACTATTGTGACAAGTATTGCACTTATTATTCACAAGGATAGACTTTATTTGATCAAAGTCAGAAATGCAATATTCTGGTGCACCAAACTCTATCCAAGTTTCTATCGCTAAAAGATCTTGATCACTCATTTTGATTTGACCAAATGGCATTGCATTTCCACATGCCGTAGGTCCACCATTGAGTTTGTCAATCAATAAACTTGCATTTGGTTTTCCGTGTACAATAATTTTGGAATTGCATTCAGATTCCAAAAACATATCATCGTAAGTACTGTACATCCACTGATTCGTACTATTAGTACCGTTATGGCAGTTAGCACATTTGTTTTTATCTAGAATAAACTTGATATCTGAATAACTATAGTGTCTCTCCCCGTTTATTTCACAAGACTGACCATAAGACATTTTTAAAATGCCCAACATAGTAATCAATAATATGGCTAATCTATGTGTCAAGGTTTCAGGATAAATGCAAAAATTATCCAAATATATACCTTTTTTATGATAGTGAACTATTTTTTGAATAATTGTCTGATTGTTTACACATTCTTAATAACAAAAGAAGGAGGTTGCCCTCCTTCTTTTATTTATCAACTCACTTTATTATTAAAAGTGAAGTTCAAATTTACTTTTTTAATAAATCCCTGATTTGTGTAAGCAATTCTTCTTGTGTAGGACCTGCTGGTGCTGCTGGAGCTTCTGGTGCAGGTGGGTTAATTTTTTTGTACACTTGCATGACATAATAAAGTATAACAGAAAGAATTAAGAAATTGATAATGGTATTAATCCATTTTCCGTAGTTAATAGCTACTTCTGGAATATCACCTTCCGCTGCCTTTAATACTAATTTCATATCTCCAAAATCCACACCACCTACCAACAAGCCCAATGGAGGCATAATAATATCAGCTGTAAATGATGACACAATACTACCGAATGCACCTGCTACGATAACACCGATAGCCAAATCAAGAATGTTTCCTTTAAATAGGAAAGACTTTAAATCGTTTAACATAATGAGTTAATTTAAATTGTTTTTAAAAATTTTGATTTATATAGAGACGAAGGTAGCAATAATAGGTAACACTTTGGATGAATAAAAATCATTTTTTCTCTAAGAAAAAAAACCTGATTGATACTCATAAAAAAAGGTTGCCAAAACTGACAACCTTTTTTATTTAATTATATAAGTTTAAAACCAAATGCTTATTTATTCAATTCAGCTCTGATTTGATTTAGTGCCGATCCCCATTTGACCCAGTCAATTTGTGCTTGGTTATAGGTATGAGCAACCTCAATTTGCTCTTTTGTTCCATCAGCATGATCCAATTGAATGACCAAGTTTTGACCAGGTTGCATACTGTTGAAACCTAAAATAGAGATCATATCGTCTTGTCTTACCTTGTCGTAATCTGCTACATTGACAAAAGTCAAAGCTAACATTCCTTGTTTTTTAAGATTTGTCTCGTGGATTCTGGCAAAAGACTTAACCACCACTGCTTTCACACCCAAAAATCTTGGTTGCATTGCAGCATGTTCTCTTGATGATCCTTCACCATAATTCTCCTCACCAAATACAATCGTACCTATACCAGCACTTTGATACACACGTGCAGAATCAGGCACTGCCAAATATTCACCTGATGTATAATTTAATACTTTATTGGCTTCGTCATTAAATGCATTAACAGCTCCGATAAGTGTGTTGTTTGCTATATTCTGAAGGTGACCTCTGTAAGTCAACCATGGACCCGCCATAGATATGTGGTCTGTTGTACACTTACCTTTTGCCTTGATCAACAACCTCATCCCTACTACCTGATCTGGTGTGATAGGTTCGAATGGCTGTAACAATTGTAATCTATCAGAATCTGGAGCAACTTTGACAATCACGCCACTTCCATCTTCAGCAGGAGGGATAAATCCTGCATCTTCCACGTCAAATCCTCTTGGAGGCAACTCCATACCTGTAGGCTCATCAAGCATGACAGCCTGACCATCTTCATTGATCAATGCATCTGTCATAGGATTAAAATCTAATCGTCCAGCAAGAGCAATAGCCGTCACAATCTCTGGTGAAGCTACAAATGCGTGTGTATTTGGGTTACCATCAGCTCTTTTTGAGAAGTTTCTATTAAAAGAGTGGATGATGGTGTTTTTTTCTTTTTTATCTGCTCCGAATCTATCCCATTGTCCAATACAAGGGCCACAAGCATTTGCAAACACAGATGCTCCAATATTCTCAAAAGTATCTATAAATCCATCTCTCTCGATGGTAAATCGCACTTGTTCAGAACCAGGCGTTATGGTAAATTCAGCCTTCGTCTTAAGGTTTTTATCCAATGCTTGTTGCGCTATAGATGCTGCCCTAGAGATATCTTCATAAGAAGAATTTGTACAAGATCCTATCAAACCTACCTTTACTTCTACTGGCCAATCTTGACCTTTGTCAGCCAATACTTCTTTCATTTTTGAAATAGGTGTAGCCAAATCTGGTGTAAATGGCCCATTGATATGTGGCTCCAATTCTGACAAGTTGATCTCTATCACTTGGTCAAAATAATTTTGTGGATGCTCGTAACATTCTTTGTCTGCTCTAAGGTCATCAGCAATTTGATCTGCCAAAGCGGCCACATCAGCTCTACCTGTAGATGCTAAGTATCTCGACATAGATGCATCGTAACCAAAAGTAGATGTCGTAGCACCGATCTCAGCACCCATATTGCAAATAGTACCTTTTCCTGTACAAGACATAGCATCAGCACCTTCGCCAAAATATTCTACAATAGCACCGGTACCTCCTTTTACAGTAAGTATACCAGCTACTTTTAAGATCACATCTTTCGGAGATGACCAACCAGACAATCTGCCTGTAAGTTTTACACCTATCAATTTAGGCATCTTTAGTTCCCAAGCCATACCTGCCATGACATCTACAGCATCGGCACCACCTACGCCTATAGCTACCATACCAAGTCCACCAGCATTTACTGTATGTGAGTCTGTACCGATCATCATTCCACCTGGAAACGCATAATTTTCTAAAACTACTTGGTGGATGATACCTGCACCTGGTTTCCAGAATCCGATACCATATTTATTAGAAATCGACTGTAAAAAGTCAAATACTTCCGAATTTGTATCCAAAGCACCTTTAAGATCGACATCAGCATTTACTTTTGCTTGGATCAAGTGGTCGCAATGCACTGTACTAGGCACGGCTACCTTGGTTCTACCAGCTGTCATAAACTGAAGGAGTGCCATCTGAGCAGTTGCATCTTGCATAGCCACTCTATCTGGCGCGAAAAACACATAATCCTTACCACGTTTGTAATCTTGAAGTGGGGAATCTTCGTGTAAGTGGGTGTAAAGTATTTTTTCAGAAAGGGTCAAAGGTCGTCCTAATACCTTACGGGCTTCGGCTACTTTTCCAGAAAAAGCTGCGTAAGCCGTCTGAATCTTATCAATGTCAAATGCCATATTAAATTTCTTTTATTTTTGAATAGGTCCGCAAATTTAGTTTTATTAACAATAATATTACCAATACGTTGAATAGATTTTTATGAAAAGCAACAAATGTATGCGGATTTGTCGATTTGTTAGATTTGTGGATTTGTTTATTTAGGGTTAGCTTCGCATTATTTGGGAGTTATACTCATCCCCTAACCCCTTCTCACGCTAAAGCAGTGACACGGTCTTAAAAAAAAAGGGAAACTATGCACATTGGGCTTCGCATTTTTTTAATGGGCTTCCAAATTCATTTGGAAGTATAGGACTCGTTGTCCAAAGTATCTGGATTAGAGACTGATAGTACCTTTAGGTACAAAATATGGGTAGAAAAAATAATAAAACCCACACATTAAGTCCCGTAGGGACGATATAAAAAGGATAATCCAACACAAATTCGTTGTTGCAACAATGGTGCAGTCCCTACGGGACTATTGAGGGCGGGGATGATAATTCCTACCGATATACAGTCCCTACGGGACTGGGTGCATTTTAAATTGAGCCCAAGAAAACCCATAACTCATCTCTTCTATCTTTTCTCTCATATCTTCACAACTCCGATTGTCGAAGTAACGCTGAAGCGTCACAAGTAATGTAACTTCGATACACTATTTCTAGCATTTGCAATGCATTTTAAATTGAGCCCAAGAAAACTCATATCTCATCTCTTATATCTCATCTCTCATATCCGATTGTCGAAGTTTGCAACTTCGATACCCTATTTTTAGCATTTGAAATGCGTTTACCTATCTATCAAAGGTTAAAGTCGAAAATTGAAAACCATTTAGAACTTACTAATGGGATACTTTAGAGTCAACGATCAGGATAACTTCTTTATACGAATTATGACACTTTAAATATTCTACTCTTGGGTCTATTTTTTTTATAGAGATATTAATCATTTATCCATGACTTTACTAATGAATCTTCTTGGAATATTCTTTTTGTGTCTTTATAAGAATCCCTGAACATATGAGAATATACATGATACCTTTCTGCAGAGAGATTATTTTTAGTTTTCTCCAACAATTCCAGTGCATTGGCCGTAATTTTCATCTCAGATTTTATAAACCAATACCTATAAACAGAGTCGATATCTGGTTTATAGTAAATAAATTGGTTCATGTTTGGATGCTTCCTGCACTTTTCATCCCAACAATTACTTTCATCAATATTATAATAACTTTGATTTGGTAAAAGTTCGATAAGACATGGCATCATATCTTCATAGAAACTATTCCTTGAGATATGATCAAATCTAAAATCAGAGTGAAATAATTTAAAAGAGTCTTGAAAACTATATTTAGCTGAAAATATAAATCCTGCTGAATTTCCAAGTAAAACGAGTTTCTCCTTTCCTACGTTTTTAAATTCTATTATTGTCCATTCATGAACATCTTCAATTGGTTCAATATTAGTTTTCAAGCAATAAGTACTGTCGTCGCATTTCGCCAGAAACATTGTACATGTCTCTGTATCCCATCTGCGAGGTTTGTAACATTTAGCTATATCTATATTAATTTTTGAAATCAAAGAAGGATTTACATCTTTTACAATACTTAATGAAATGGATACATCCGGTATATTAATAGGCTCTTTAATATTGCTACACCCAGATAAAAATAGAATAAAAAGAATGACAGTTTTATAACTAATAGTTATTAAATCATTGTTTGCACCTAATTTTAAACGTACCCACATTTTAAAACATTTCTTATATAAATATTGCCACATTAAATACTTTATCGTCTGGTCTTCATCCATCGATCGCAATATCGCTAATTCGTCAAAACTAATGCACCTGCCATCCTATATTTCACGAATTTATAATTCATCATAAACTTTCGACAAACCCAAAGGTATTGTTTAAATCTAACAGATCTATTTCAACAAAGTTTTTTTGACTTAAATAAGCATTATCCCTTCTATAAAGATAATCTTCTGCTTTGTTTACCATACTATTTCTTTCAGGATTCAAATGGATGTAAGGGCTAACGCACTATTTACAAAACATACACTAGCAATAAGACTATTTCCTATAAATAATCACCCAATCTTACCAATAAACGATCCGAAATTACATAACCAAAACACTTAAAACCTAGGTAAAACCCATGACTGCCACCTCCTAAAATGATGCCATGGGAGTTTTAGGTACAAAACCCCTATTATGACCGAATATTATAAGGTTCCATTTTGGAGCGCCAAATCATATTTTCCGGAAAGGGGTAATCTAGTCGCGGGTACCAAAAAAAACTTTATGGAATGGGTTTTCTGAGCGCAGATACTTATAATGTTTCTGTGACAAGGGTATCCTGAGCGCAGCTACCAATAATTCAATTATAATTAGAGTATGCAGCGAGCAAACCCCAATTATACAAATATGAAGCCTAGCTCCTTTCAGGAAACCCCAATTATAGAATTATAATGCCCTGCTGCTTTCAGGAGACCCAATTATTTTTAAATGACAAGGCCCTGCGCTCAGGATACCCATATTATGGCCATTTTTGGGCCATTTTCAGCCCTTCATATTCATATCCTGGCTATTTAGAAGTCACATTTAAGCTTTCATCTTAATATAATTGTTTCTTTCTGCCCACATTCAGATGTTGATATTATAATGATGGGCTATTTTACCCTTACTTTTATGTTTTCTTTTTCCGAAAAACTAACACAATATTGGATTTGCTTTTATATTTGTGTTTGTATGGCGAAAACATTTTGGTAAACAAACGTATCTTAAGTGTTTAATTCCAAATGACATTAATTAACTTTCGTATATTTATCCATTTAAACATAATTGTAAATCAATAAGATATGATATTAGTGATTGATATTAGTTTTGCAAATAAGTAAGTTATCTGCATTAAATGAAAAAAATAATAGCGATAATATTTCTTGTTTCATGTGCTTTTGGCAGCACCATTTACACACAAATATTTCCTGAGGACATCTATGGCCAAGCATATATTTTTGTGCTAATATTTGAAGTTTTAATGGTGATGTTTTCTCTATTATCATTCTTTCTAATTCAGAATGTTTTAAACAATAAAAACCTAAAGATTTTAGCTGTAGTTACAACTGGATTAATTTGTTTCCTCATAAATCTTAACATACTTCCAACAGAATATGGACCTAAACATTTTTTGGTTGATAGTTCAGCTATTTTGGAGAATTATGAAAAAATCACATTGAATGATTTCAAAGATAGCTACAGAACCAAAGATGTAATGATGAATAATTCGGTTCTTGAAAAATTTGACTTGAATCAAAATCTGTATCATGTTACATACCTTGACATTTCTGAATCAAATGCGTTTCCTAAGACAATAGAAGAATTTCCTATTTGGATAGAAGGGAATAAAGTTATTCATGATAATAATTCAATAACTATAAAAATGGATAAAGATGTTTTTGCTTTTACGGATGACCAGTATCTTGACACTATTAAATTTTTGATTGCAAAAGATGGGTTGAATAAAGTTGAAAACTTTTATACAGGAGGTGGCACAAATCAAAATAACATTAGAGAGTCTGGAACTATTGATCAAAAAGGAATTAGAATCGTTGTCAGTATCAGCAATCCTAAATTAGAAGTAGACAATTCATATGGAAAGTTAATGAGGCATCTAATTAAGATAACTAAATAAAAGTCAGCAACTATGTACATGACGCCAGACACCTTATCGGGATGTCAGTTGCATGTAATTGGACGTTAACAAACCCGCCACAACTTTACACAAGAAAAAACGAATCAAAACATAAAATAAATTATAACCAATGACAACTAAAGTAAGTCCCCATTCTTCCTAGCGAGACTTCTCTATGATAACTATATCTATACCGATGAGATATTTTCGACCCAATGAACCCACCAAAAAAGGTGACATAATGACCTAATATATACGTCTACTAAATAAAAACAACTTGGTATCAGATTTTATGCTAATTTTGTTTTGTCTTAGATCAACTTTTTACCCCAATTTAATCATTTCTACTGATGAGCGCTAAAAAACAAATATTGTTGGTAGATGACGATAGGTCATTGAGCCCGCTTGTGAAGGAATATCTTGAAGCAAAAGATTTTATCTGCCACCTTCACCACAATGCATACGACGCTATGGATGATTTTAAAAAATCGTCTTTCAGTCTTTGTATCTTGGATATCAGGATGCCTATGAAAAATGGTTTTCAGATTGCTGAAGAAATTACTGCTTTGATGCCTGATACACCTTTCCTATTTCTCACAGGACAGACCGAAAAAGAAGATCGTATCAAAGGATTAGAAGCAGGAGCTGACGATTATATCACTAAGCCTTTTAGTATGCAGGAGTTGTATCTCAGGATTAAAGCTATCCTAAAAAGAACTGAAAACTACCAAAATATCAAAAAAGGAATCACGCAATATGACATCGGCAAATACAAATTTAATGCCGACACCAGAGAAATAGCTAGCACACTTATCCCTGTAAAATTGAGTGCCATAGAAAGTAAGTTACTCAAACTTTTTTGTGAAGCAGAAGATGGAATTGTGTACCGTGATGCCGCACTAAAACAAATATGGGAAGATGAAAATTCATTCAGGGAGCGAAGTCTTAATGTGTATGTCAGCAAACTTAGGCAATATATGAAAGACGATCCCAATATCGAAATCCTAAATATACATGGGACGGGGTATAAGTTGGTGGTTAGGTAAGGATAAGGTTAAGGTTGAGATTAAGGAAGAAATTGAGATTGAGATTGAATATCGGATATAACGACTTTCACTTTTCTGCTAAATATCGATCTATTTTGTCAAAAATATGAATCAACTTATCTTTCATTTCATCCATTAAATGAATTAGTTCTAACGCATCATTTCCATGTGGTTCTTCACATCTTTTTTCTATCTCATAGGCTAACTTCGACACATCATCTTCTTTGAGATATTGCAGTTGACTCTTGAGACTATGTGCTGTAATGGACGCATTATCCCAATCCTTGTTTTGAAGAAATTCCTTCAGTTTGGGCAACGTTTCAGGTACATCTTGTCTGAATACGCCAAGATATTTTCTGATCATCACATCATCATCAAACAAAGTCTTCAGTAAGGACACATCTATCATCTATCGATCAGTTTTGAGATTTTATATACTAGTTCGTCTGCATTGATGGGCTTGGTGATACATTCATCCATACCCGCTTCTAGACACAAGGCGATCTGTTGTGGTATGGCATTGGCTGTGAGTCCTGCGATTGGAAGTTTGCGGTAATATTCCCCATCCATACTTCTTATTTTTTTGGTCGCTTCTATCCCATTCATGACAGGCATTTTGACATCCATCAATACCAAATCGTATGTTTTTTCTTTTATTTTTTCTAAGGCAATCAGTCCATTCTCTGCTACATCTGTTTCGACATCTTTTATATACTTTTTTAATAATTCCATGGCCAACAACTGATTGAAAGGGGTATCTTCTACAAGCAACACTCTAAGTCCATCAGGAAGTTTGATGCTATCACTATGTTGAATCAAAGCTGTTGTAGATTCTCCTATTTCAAAAGCCAATTCAAATCCAAAAGTAGATCCTTTACCATGTTCAGAACGGACAATGATTTGGCTGCCCAATTGTTCAACTAGATTTTTGACAATACTCAATCCTAATCCTGTGCCTTGCGTACCTACACCTTGGTACTCATTGACCTGATCAAAACTTTCAAAAATACTCTCTAGTCTGTCTGTCGGAATGCCGATGCCTGTGTCTGAAATTTTGAATGTGATACGACTCATGTTATGCTCTGAAATACTTGCATCTACAGATAAAATGACTTCACCTTTGTCTGTAAATTTGATGGCATTGCCCAAGAGATTTGTCAACACTTGAAATAATCGGACTTGGTCTCCTATCAATACTTTGGGGATATCGCCATATTTCTCTATTTTAAAATCTAGATTCTTCTCATTCGCTTTAAAAGCAAACAAAGTTTCAAGCTGTGACAATACCACAGTTAGGTCAAAAGGTTTATGTACGATGGTGTACTTACCACTTTCTATTTTTGCTTGGTCGAGGATGTCATTGACTATCCACAATAGGTTTTCGCTTGATGTTTGTACAGCTTGTACATATTGGTTTTGTTTGCTGTTAAGTGGCGTGTCTAGCAGCAGACGATTGAGACCGATGATGGCATTCATAGGCGTACGAATCTCATGACTCATATTAGCGAGAAACATGCTTTTGTATTCAGCATTTTTTTCGGCGAGTTCTTTTTCTCTATGTAATCTGAGCGCTTTTTGATTGATTCTATAATATACATAAATCAAAAAGGCAACTATCAACCCAATAAACAAAAAGAAAGGTAGCGTGAGATAATAAGGTGGTTTAATATAAATGGCTATTTCCAGCGGGACTTCAGATGTGACACCATCTTCTGAAATTGCTTCTACCAGAAAAGTATAATTTCCTGGTCTAAGATTGGTGTAAGTTACAGATCTTTCCGTTCCACCATCCATCCAATCCTTGTCAAAACCCTTCAGTTGGTATCTATATTTAATTTGATTCCGAAAAAGAAAATGGACGGCTGCAAATTTTAATGTAAATACCTTATCTTCAAAATCCAACTTTATGTTTTTTACAAACTCATCTTCGGTATCCAATGTAATAGGTTTATTGGCAATTTCTAATCCTGTAAAAACTACTTTTGGGGCAAGGGTATCTTTGTATAAGTTATATGGATTGATTAAAATAGCACCATTGGCACCACCGAAAAGTAGAAAACCTTCCCGACTTTTGTCACCTATTCCATTTACAAATGATGTGGGAGACTGATAATGTAATGTTTTTTCTGGTGTATCTCCAACAACCGTAATTTCTGAACCTATGATGCTCCATGCCACACCTTTATCATCTATTTGCAATCCTACACTTTTCAAATCAGTGACGCCATCTGCTCTTTTTACCAAGGTCCATTTTTTGTCTATCAAGTGGTATGCATACAAATTCGAAGTAGTGGCAACCCATACTTTATGATTGTTTAATGCGAGTGCATGTACACTGCCCTTAATTTTAAAACTTGGATCTATTAACCGAATCTTTTCGTTTGTTGATTCAAATAAACATAAGTTGCCACCACTTACAAAATATAATTCACCATCTTGGTTTTGTACAAATTGTGTGATGTTATTTGATTTTAATGCGCTGTTGATGTCTTTTGGATGATACCAAATGGTGTCTAAAGTTTTTTTATCCATTTTGCAAAATCCACCAGAACCACTTAGCCACAAAATATTTTCATCATTGATATCTGTTTTGATCTTAAATACATACTTCTCTCTAAATATATTGCCAGACCCTAACTTTGTGATTTCATTTGTATTTTTGTCAAATTGATATACACCATTTGATCTTACATTTATAAGAACTTTACCATTTTTGTCACCATCTATGCCTCTCACATCATTAAATCCAACCTTGAAATAAGGCGGACCAAGCACATTAATAAATTCATCATAAAGCGACTTTCTATACAACAAGCCTTCCATGGTATTTAACCAATATCCACCTAGCGGATCTTGATAAACAAATAGCGTAAAATTTGTTAAATTATTGACTCCTTTGCCATTCTGTAATAATGGAAATCTTTGACTTTGGGGATTGATGCGATTGAGTCCATAAAAGAGACCTATCCAAAGATTATTAGCTTTATCTACGAATAATGAATAAACCGAAGATCCCGCAATTCCTTTTGGATCTGAAGGTGAATAATTAAAATTATTAATAACTTTACCTTGTGAAATAGAATATAAAATCAAGCCATAACCAGCAGTACCGACAACAAGTATATCGTTGGGATATTCTCTAAGAGCAGTCACATCCAAGATAACACCTAAAAAATCAACAACTTCAAACTCACTTGTTGCTAAGTCAAACTTTGCCAATCCTCTATTATATCCTGCCCAAATATTCCCGTATGAATCTTTATATAATTCCTTCCCTTCGAGCGATACATCAGCTTTGATATCCGGACTTCCATAAAACTGAAGTTGCTTTTTTTCTTTAATTACTTTAAATAATCCTTTTGCTCCCATCAACAAAATATCTCCACCTTTAGTGATTAATACATCACCATCGTGCCGTAAAAGAGAAAATTTTTCATCGTAATAATGTTCAAATGTTTCTGTTTCAGGATCAAATTTATCTATCCCTTTACCATGAACTATCCATAACTTTCCATCTGCATCTTCAGCTATGCCACGCGTGCTGTTGTGCCCCAAAGTATTATCCTTTTCGATATGGTGAAGATATCTTTTGAACTTGCCCGTTTCTCTGTAAAACCGATTAAATCCTCTTGATGTAGATACCCAATATCTTCCTTTACTATCTTCAAAAAACTTATCTGTAAAAGATGAAGAAATAGTAGTGGAATCTTCTTCTGAGTAGTAGTAATTAGTAAAGGTAAATCCATCGTACTTGGACAAGCCACCCATCGTACAAAACCACATAAAACCGTGCTTATCTTGATTTACACTGAATACATGATTTTGCGCAAGACCATCTGCAGCATTGAGATACTCAAATTCAGTTGTAAACTGCTGACTTGCCACCATAAATGATAAGCAAGTCAGCAATAAAGTCAGGATATGGTTCTTAAAAATTTTCAATGTATTATTTTAGTGGCACAAAGATATTTAATTAAAAATATCCAAATCAAATTATCATCTATCGCTGAACGGTAAACGAACGTGTAAATATATGATTTTCATCATTAAAAGTGATAAAATACATACCCGAAGGCAAAGTGCTAACATCTAGGCTATTGGTATCATTGTATTTTGCAATGGTTGTGCCAAATACATTTTTCAAAACCATTTCTTTTGGAAGACTTCCATTTTCATGCATAATGTTTACAATATCACTTGTAGGATTCGGATAAATTTTGACATTAGAAAAATCCAAATCCCTGACAGAAGAAGTCATACCTTGCACACAGAATGTATCTGTGATGGCTGCACATCCATTTGGATTGGTGATCGACATTTGATAACATCCTACACTAAGTCCTTCCACGGTGGTCGACGTTGTATTAGATTCAGAACATACACCACAAGATCCTGTGATAGGCACACAAGCACATGCATAACCTGAAACCACTCCAGACATCGATATGATAACTTGTCCAGGTGCCGCAGGACTATGATTGATAATACTATCTATCGTTAATACAATTGGCGCTGCTTGGCCAACTACAAATGTGGATATTGCTGTACAATTTTTATCGTTGGTGACAGTTACAGAATAAGTGCCTGCACAAAGATCGGATAAAACAGTCGAATCGGCATTCGTACTCCATTCAATATTTGTAGGAACTGTGCCATCACTTAAACCATCGATAACAATACTACCATTACAATCATCAAAACACACAGCATTTGTCACAGTTGCTAAAATCTGAAATGGTCCGCAGATAAATGGAAGTATGGTGACAGTGGCCGTAGCAGTACAATCATTACCATCTTCTATGACTACAGAATAATCCCCTGGAGCCAAGTTGTCTATTCCGTTTGTAAAAGCACCATTACTCCATGTATATGAGATCGGCTCAATAGCGCCATCTACTATGACGGTAGCTGATCCGTTTGCACATTCAAAACAACTTTCGTCTGTAGTGGTCGTGGTCAATATAAGATTGCAAGCACATGTAAAACTCACAGGAACATCGTCCTGTGCATTGGGCAAAGCACATCCTGTGGGATCATTAGATGTAAGAATCTTAAAATTGAGTTGACCCACGGCAGGAGACGTAGCATCAATGGTGATATCAAATGTAAAGGTACCACCTATAATCATCGAAACATTACTGATTGCGACTCCTGAAGGATTGCCTTCAACAGTGACTTCCATCGCTCCCATAAAATTACATCCTGTTGTGGCAGAAACGGTTGTCGTCCCACAAGGAAAAGTAGATGGCGTCAATTCTACCGTAATGGCAAAAACAAAATGTGCCAAAAAAAGTAAAATACCAAGAAGCGAAAATTTGATTTTTGTATTCATTTGAATTTATATTTATTTGTGTTCTTAAATGTTATTTATTTATGGGCGCATCCCAATATTACACTTAGTTTAAAATTCCTTTTGTTTTACCCGGACCCTGAAGGGGGACAAAATGAATTTTAAATTAGTTTGTATGCAATAGTGGGATACACCCTTTTTTATTAACTTTTAGGTAAAGTACATTACCGGAAGGATCGCTGTAGATATCGTAGCTTTCCACTTCATCCATATTGAGTTCTGACATGAAATCAAATACCTGCGCTTCGTCCCGATAAATGAGATACCAATCCATAAAAGCTTCCATATATCCTTGTTCAGGCATACCTTTGGCAAAATTAGGAATGATCATACTTCCACCTGGCGCTACAAGATCAAACATTCTAGATGTCATTCTTGACGCCAATTTATCTTCTAAATAGTCAAACAAACCTGTGGAATATACCAGATCAAAAGATTGTTCAGGAAGCTTTTTGGCGAGCACATATCTTATCGATTCATCAAAAATAAATAGGTTACTATGAGGAAAATTTGTTCTTGCTACGTCATTACTATTTTCATCCTGATCAAGTCCAACAAAATTTTCAATTTTAACATCAAAACCATCTACATAAGATAATTCTCTAAGGTGCCCAGATGCAATAGAAATAGCAGATATTTTTCTTCTTTTCTGATCAAACATTTTGTTTATTTCTCTACCTAAATGTTGGGCTCTCCACCTGACACTATCACAACAAGAAGACATGATACAAGCATCGTGAATCATTCTACCAGCTTCGGAATGTTCTTCCTTTAAATCACCAATTCTATAAATATAGTCGATCAATGTAGCATCACCAGCATATCCTCGTGGTTTGTCAAAGCATCTTTTGGTAAATGGTGATTGCATTAGGTATTGGCTTACTGGATGAGACAGACAATAATCTTTTATCCAATCTTGGAAGGTATCTGTACCATGTGTTTGCAATAATTTTCCCAATCTCACACATAAGTGATGTACACCAGCAATATAATCTTCATGCTCAAAATCTGTCAAACATTTATCTAAAATACGATCTATTAAAGTCTGAGTGATACCTTGAATATTTTCCTGATGAGAAGTGGTAGTTGTTAAAGATTGAACAAGCATTGTATTCTAATTTTATTAAAAAATAATTGATTTAAATAACACTGCAAAGTTGTCGACTATTGATAGATGGAGTGTATAAGGAAAATGTAAAAAGTGTAAAAAATTGTAAAAATCACGTTCAATTTTGAGTCTGCTCCGAAAAGTCTTTGAGTTACAGAGTATTAAAAATTTTGTTTCTAATTCATTGATTATCAAACGTTTCCATTTAGGGTGCAGGGTAGAAAACGTTTGATTATCAAATTTTGTGTGTTTTCGGAGTAAACTCAATTTCAGAATAAATAAAATGGGTGTATTCCAAAATTACACTTAGGTTAAAATTCCTTTTGTTTTATCCCAACCCTCAAGGGTGACAAAACGAATTTTAATTAGTTTCTGTGCAAAAATAGGATACACCAAAAAAAAAGACCCGCTACATGAGCTATGCAGCAGGTCAATACCCCTAGTTTTAGGTATGTTGATAAAAACAAAACCAAATTGCAATATTTTAATTAATGGTCAATAACTTACTTTCACCACCGTCGCTAAACATCACACGTACACCATAACTAGCTGCGACGTCATGGATTTGGTATAAAAATTCATTGTTGCTGAGTCTGGCTATTGGTTCGAATCCTGTTTTAGCTGCATTTTGTTTATAGACGACAAATACGGCATCTTTAACATTTCCATAGGTCCATTCTAGATATGATTTACCATCTCTAGTTACTATTTTTAGATTATCTACATCATCTCTCAACCCTCGATCTATGGCAGTGATCTCAAGAGACTTGGAGTAAGATATGTTATTCGCATCATCGATAGCGACGATACGATAACTATATGCTTTACTCGCTATAAGGTCTTTATCAGACCATTGTTTTTCTTTGTCTTTAAATGTCTTCAATTCTTTCCAATCTTCATCTCCGATTCTTTTTTCTAATCGATGACTTACGACATCATCAGAGACACTATTGACCCATGAAAAAGAGACAGACAACTGTTCTTGGTTATACTTGGTAATAACAGGTGCAGCAGGTGGCACAAGGTCGGGTTTTTGTAAGGTCAAAATTTGACTATATTCGCTATGGTTATACCTATGATCTACAGCTACGACTTTGTAATAAGCAAACTCAGACAAGGTTTTTACATTGACAGAATCATAAAACACAGTATGTGACAACACATCTCCTGTCAACTGAGAAAACTCAGACAAAGTATCATTTGCCCAATAAACTCGGTAACCAATAATATCTGCTTCAGGACCACGAGCCCAACTAATTCTGACAAATCCAGTAGAATCGATCGCACCAGCTAATCCTGTAGGCGGTGTAGGTGGCAGACTATCAACAATATATCCCAAAGCAACATAACTCACAGCTTCATTTCCGCTTTTGTCTACGGAGATAACCGCATAATAATTATTCTCTAAGACATTGGCTTGAAAATCTAAAAATGCACGTTCTTCTTTTTTGAGTTTGGCGCTAATCTTTTCAAAACCACCAGATGCTAGATAACTTCTACCTATATAAAATCCATCATGGTCTACTTCATTTGGGAAGGCATCCCAAGTTATTAATACTGCCCCACCCTGATCCTTAGCTTTGACATCAAATGCAGGTGTAGGTGGCGTCATATCTTTGGGTGTAG
Organism: Saprospiraceae bacterium UBA7687; assembly: GCA_002482845.1. Taxonomy (GTDB): domain Bacteria; phylum Bacteroidota; class Bacteroidia; order Chitinophagales; family Saprospiraceae; genus OLB9. The sequence continues at coordinate 62,137 of DLGT01000154.1, read as the reverse complement.
TGGTCATGATTTCTGAATAAAGTCCCATCTCTCCGAATGGTGTATAACCTCTCAAACGATAGTGATAAGCAGTATTGTTATTGACCATGGTATCAATGTACAAATATGATTTTTCTACCCCAGATTGGCTACTTAGATAAGGCTTGGAATTTAATTTCTTCCATGTTTTTTTGTCAGTTGATCTTTCTATATCGTAAGCTGAAAAGAGTGCGCTATTATGAAAGGTCCAAGCTACTTTGATTTCATTATCAAAAGATTCTACCCAGCAATTTCTAACAGCTTGCTCAAGATATTTTTGCGAAAAATCAATAAAAACTTCTAAAGTATCAGTTTTCAGATCTGGATCTGTGTGGTTTATTCTGATTCTGTACGTATATTTTGCCCCAGTTTTAACATCCTTGTCTTCATACATAAAACCAAGACTCCTAGCTGCTTCTTTATTTAAGTCCGCTGACATGAGCGCATAAGAATGTCTATTCTGTTGCTCCATAATTGAATTTTGGAGATTACTTCCCAGCGTGGCATCTTCGCCACTTTCTAACTCACCATACAACATCTCCATGGCTACTGCTAGATATTTATTAGAAGTATCCTTTACACTTTTAAATTCTTCCTGTGTCCATGGTTTTATAGGCATACCAGGCAATGGTGCAAAAACGGTATCAGTGTCTCCTATTCTTTCAATGATATAACCATGTGTATTACCCATTTCCCAGAACACATAATCACTTGGCGCCCATCGTAACAAGATCTTATCTTTTAATACCCTTGTAGTGATCCCATGACTTGGAATCCTTACTTCCGAAGTATCATATTTCAAAGGAACTTCTTCCTGACTTTGGGCTGTAAAAGATACAACTAAAAGGCAAAGTATCAAAACTGATTTAAAGAAATTTATCATTTTTATTTTGTTTTTATTGTTAAACAAATCAAATAATGAGGTGATGTGTGATTTAAAAGACCACCTATCACCTCACCCCTAGATTACGGTTTAAAAGTTAAATCTTTTTTAAAGGAATTATTGCCATAATAACCATAATGAATGGTAAACCCTATATTTTGCCCAACTTTTGATGTATAAGGATTTTCTAATGGAAACCCACCATTTGATGGTTTATAAGTAATAGCTGGTACGGCATAATCGTTAATACAAGCCTTTTCGTAACTTGAAAGTAAGTGGTCACTATAACATCTACTGATATGTCTAGAATATACGTAGGCTGCATCAAATAAAGCTATTGCACCAACATAAACGTTAACTGGCAAGACTGGATTTTTAGGCATTGTTTCAATTATTTTTTGCCCTTGTTTAGCTTTATTGATCTCATTAGAAGAAAGTCTTCCTTTTGGTGATAAAAGCGTTTGGTTATCACCTATATTAATTGGACCTTCTGTGGATTTATGCCACATTTTTATGGCTTGTATTGGTCTTCTATCGTATTCTTGTTGTGTCAATCCAAAGAAACTATGATATCCTTTTGCATATCTATTAAAAGTAAATTCATGTGAAGTTGGATTACCACCACCTTTATATTTGTATTCATATATTCTATTATTTAGATTCTGAAAATAATCGTTAGTGCCCCATTTCAAGATTGGCAAAGCTAGTGGTTCTACTTTTACATCAAAATTCTCTTTGTAATATCCATATGCTTCATAAGTATCCATATTTTCCTGTCCAACCAACAATGGGAAAAATGCCCTATGATTGTATTGATAATTGACATCTCTAATATTGATGTTGGCAGTATAATTTTGCTGGCCATAAGAATTATCAACTTTGTATCCACTACCAAATTTTTCACTTGCAGTGTTGTGTTTACTTGTCCTAAAGTAATATTTAAAAAGCTCCTTTTCGATCTTAGTGCCACCTGATTGTTGTTCTTTGACACTATTATATTTTGTTACAAGCTTACTACTATTTGCTGGATTATTTCCCAATTTCCCACCACCAAATTGTGGGCCATTATTAGGTTGATTGCCCATTTTAAATCCTTTATTTTGCTGATTTCCTTGTGTTACAGGTGGATCTACCACGTTTCCTTTTTCATCTCTGTACACATTTTTTGTATTTGTGGCAAGATTGATTGGTTTTGATTTAGGTGTTGCAATCCTGATAACTTTGACTTCATACACAGTTTCCTTAAGTAAAGTTTGAGGAACAGTAAATGAAAAGTGATCTCCATTACAATTGAATGCATGATCTGATGTATTCTTAGATTCTTGATTGGTCAATCTTAATTTGTACTCGTATTTAAAATCTTTGTCTTCCTTAAGTTCCATAAGATAACACTGACTCAAGCCTACTTTTATATCCCCTTGACTTTCATCTTTAGGCAAATAATATCGCTGTCCAAGTTGTGGGAATGCACTGATCACATTTTGTTCGGCAATATGATCAGGTCTTTCACCAGTGATAAACTTGGTTTCTTTTGTTTCTGTTTTTTTGAATACCCAAGTTTTGCCAACTTTCTCATAAGCTTTAGCAACAACTCTAAATGTATATTCTTTTTTGCCTTCGAGTGTGCTATTTGCTATAAAAGTAAGACCATCTTGAGCTGTATTCAAATGGTATTTACCTTCTATGATTGCAAAACCTCTTAAAAGTTCTACTTTATCTACTTCAATTTTGAAGGTTCTATTAACTCCTTTTTTCTTTGTACTAAAGTCCTTGACAGTAAATTTATTACTACTATTTCCTTTTTTGTTAACTGCAAAGTTAAAGGCTGCCTGTGGTGCTTCGAATACAGAACCTTCTCCGCCAGCTTCTGGCAAAACTTCTGCAATAAGTGGCAATTCGTCACCCGAACCATCTCCCCACACACATTTTTCTCCTACTTCTAGGGTGAAGTTTGTTTTCACTGTGATCATACCATTCAAAATACTACCTGAGATCGCAAAGTTTCCTTTTATCCAATTAGGATTGGGCAACTCTGCTTTCATCTGTGCCGCAGCTGTAAACTCCATCAAACTAAACTTACCCGAAAATCCAAATAATTTTAAACGCAATCCAACATCTCCATGCAAATAAGCATATGCAATTCCTTTGGCATACCAACCATTGATACCGTAGTCCATACTGCCATTACATGTAGCCGTCGATTTAGACAAAAGTAAATCAGCACCCAAAATAAACTCAATATTTGCATAAAATACAAAGAAGTTGGCTTCCACATCAAACTTGATACCTACACCCATAGCAAACCCTTTACCAATAAATACTTTTGTATCAGGTGATTTTGGATTTTCACTGCCATTTAATCCTAGTGCTTCTCTGACTTTCAATGGCGACCTAGGTAAGTCACCTATGTCATTACCCATCATAAAATAAGCATTAAAGTTTAGACTTACACTGACGATTTGTGCATCTAGGGCAATATCCACTTGTATTCTTTTCGGATCATTCCAAGGCTCATCATCATTAGTCCATTCTCCTAATTTTACATACCAAAGTCCTGGTTCAAAATGAAGGGTTAAGGATGCTTTGACAGTCACTTTAAGTACGCTTTGATTAAATCCACCATCAATAGTAATAGCAGCATGGAACATTGGTTTTTCAAAATCCATTTCTATTTCTACACCTATTTCTAGCAATCTTTTACTTCTATCTGCAATAGGACCCATAAGGTACGCTTTCCCATCGATTACTACTTTTGTAACGCCAAAGTTGTCTGTATTAAACTGCACCGTAAGCTTCAAGTCGCCATTAAAACTTGTCGGCTCCCCAGTAGTACCCAATGTGACAGATGCCATAAACCCAAAAGTCCCTTTCTTAGGCGTGTAAACGACACCACTTCTTGTTTCACCTGCATTCATGGTGCCTGGCCCCTGTTTGTCAGGAATTTTGTCATTGGTAACCGCCACTACAGACTGACGATCCATGTTTCTGTATATACCACCACCAAAACCATAAAAAGCTACTGCTCCAACACCTGGAATAGGCAGTCCACCTACGCCCCATCTAGCACCTATATCTATAAAGAAATATCTGTAATTGCTGCCAGTTTCATCAGTAGGATCGGTATCCCCTATTTTACCCAACTGTATAGTCGCATTGATAGCTATAGAAGCAAATTTAAGACTTGCTTCTAGATCACCTCTGAAACCTGTACCATACGTGGCGTCCTCTTTATAAAGATTGACCGTGCCGTTTACACTCATCACACCTAAGTCAGCTGCTATGGTTATCTTTTTCAATTCTATCCCTTCAAAATCAAATTTTTTCTGACCACCATTCCACTTAGCTAATACTTTCAGATCCGTCTCTGCTTCGAAGGCATTACTTCCCTTGGAGAGATTGACTTTAAGTCCAAAAGTGATGCCTGGTTTCAACCCATTGTCATAGGATAAGGCTGTGAGATTGATAGGAAATTTATTCATGGAAAACATACCACCGGGTTGGTTTGCCAAGGAAACAAACTGCAAACCAATGACTGGTTTTTCACCACCGCCTGTGACGGTCAATTCCTGAAATTGTATACCATTCAAACTCAACTTAGATAGTGGTGTTTGTTGATTAGGACTACTATTAAATCCAATAGTGATAGATCCATTCAAAATTGCCGAAGAAATGATTTTATTACCATCTTTCTCTATGGAGACTGTACTACCTTCATTAAGAGATAATGTAGCCAACCATAATCCTGCTTCGAGATTATTTTGTATTTCCGCAGCAAATTGCCAGTTGACGCCATTATTTCCTTTCTGAATAGCAGCAGAATAACCCAAAGCTGTCTCTGCTATAGGAATTTTGATACCACCATCCATACTTCCACCTGCCAAGGCACTCGCTTCTATGTTTACTGTCAAATTGACAATACTAAACTTCCAATTACCCACAGAACCATTATCAATGGAAACGACATTATTCACGCTAATATCTCCCCAAAATCCAGTTTTGTCAATCATCAAATCTTGGACAGCAAACGAAATTTTATTGTTTCCTTTTTTGAATCCATCCGGCAAAGAGGCACTGATACTACCCATATATAAACCTTTCCAGTCTTGATTATTTCCACCATGTTTTGGGTGATTGTTGTGAAAAGTTAGACCATTTGGATTTTGGGTATTATGCATATCCAATATAATCTCATCTGCCGTAAATCTAAAATCTTGGGCATCAGGTATGGTAAAAGTAGAAGGTTGCATGGCAGTATTAAACATAAAGTTTCCACCTTCAGACAGTACCACAGAAAAAGGCACTTTCACCCTTGTATTTCCTTGTACTATATTGTCGTTTTCTACGGGAAGCAACTTGTCACGAGAGATCATATATTCTCCTGCGATCTTTACTGTTTTGATACCATCACAATCTAGTTCGAGATAGGTACTATTTCCTTTCAGAAACTTTAGGTCTACATGTTCGCTTAGTTGGATTATCTTGTCATTTGCCAAAGAAAACTTTGGTTGTACTCCGAATCCATTTGGTCTGATACAAATTCCTTTTTGACTGAAATCAACAAAATCATTTCCGAACCAATCTGCCATATCATATCCGAAAATAGCATTCATATATCCTTTGGTAGGTGTGAATATCAACCCTACAATTTGCAAATTCATCCCATTATTATCAAACCCAAATGGCACACCAGTAGCTGGCATATCAGGATTGAACTTGCTGACTAGTTTTTGTGCTTGATTGACATAATTATTAATGGAATTATATTTTTCTCTAGTCATTTGAATGACACCATTTTGGTCATTTGCAATGGCTTGATCTACAAGATTATTACCTTCTATTCTGGCTACAGCTTTGGTACTACCAAAAGCTTGCAAATCTGTATTCACTTGTAAATTTGTAAAATCTACCAAGACTTTAGTATTCAGAAATGGAATGGTTACTTCACCTGTACCATTTCCACCGTTTATGGTTTGGATTTTCATGGCAAATTTACCTATAGATACCACATCATCTATCACGGGTGCGTATGGAGATTTATTTTGTGGCTCAGCAATATCACATGATGCAAAACATGCATTATCGTCATTCGGCAAATTGGGATCTGCGTTCGGGTCTTGATTTCCGCCATTACCTCCACCATTAGAAAGGCCGAGTACATAATTAAAGGTACACGCAGCTGATATACCATTGTTTTTAAAATTCGCATTTTTGCCTGGTCTTGGTTTTGCACGTACTCGCCAAGCATATTTTCGGCCCACTTGTAGATTTGGGTCTATTTGTGTATACATATATGTAGAAACAGATACCGTTTTTCTAAAAAACACTGGTTCTGTCGCAGCATCTAGTGCTTGATTGGGATTCTGACCTTGGAGTAGTTCTACCATGGTGAGTTCATACTCAATATTGATCGGATTGGCTCCAGCTGGTACTGTCCACGTAAATAATAAATTCTGTGGTGTCTTAGGATTGACTTCTTTGTCGCACATTGGCTGTAACAAAAAAGGCGGTTCATGATGTGTGATAGTCACATTAGCACAACCCATACTTTGGCTACTCAATGGTGCACCTGTCGCATAGTCAGCCGCATAATAACAAAACATGTAATTACCTTCAGGCAATCCATTACCATTAACCAACTGACTTTCTGTAATACCTTGTAGTAACAGATTAGTTGTATTATAATAAGGAGAAAGCTGGTTTCCTGACAGTTGTATCGTCCCTGAAGATGGAATAACGATAGGTGCAGGTGGCAAAAAATTGGTAGGTATACTGATCGAAATACCATTACCTGTAATTGATCCGAGCAACTTGATCGTCCTAGGCGTTGGTGTTGGATTGGTTACCATGACGACTACTTTATTGCCATAGGTGGTATAGTCTGAAAGGTAAGGAGAATATGGTGGCAATACCGTCGTTTGAACGACCAACTGACTATACATCAACGTCGTAAAAAAGAAGCAGCACAAAAGAATGGATAACTTTTTGATTATTCCTGTCATGATTTAAAAATTTATGGTATATCTGAAAACACCTGTTAATTCGGTGAAATTTTGACTATTAATATTGTCTGATTTGTTATTGAGAAAGAAGATATTGGCACCTAAATTATGCCTTTTATCCATGGTATAATTGCCACCTAGATTGAAGGAATAATTAGTATTCACATCACTCAATTGAAGCGCCACAGTTCCGTTTATATTTACTTTTTCTTCTAGCCATCCTTGATTGTATCCAAAGCTTCCACCTAGTCCAGTTTCCGTAAAAGAAGCAGTAGTGTTTTTAGTCCTATTGATACTCACATTAAAAGCAGCTTGACTTTTCAATAGAGACAGGCTATACATAAGGTTGGTGATTTCTGCAGCGTATTCCATATAAATAGCCGTAAAAGCATTATTGTCTATCATACGCATATTGAGATAACTCCCTATAATCATATGGTATGCTTTGGTATTTCCCCAGTTGATCCTAGGACTGATGGTGAAACCAGGATTTCTGTTTTGCATGATGATGGTATCATTGACTGCTGTAAACCCATCTTCTTGTTTTGTATAAAGATCCATCCATGTCACATCAATTCCCCAATAACTAGATGGATTGACTGAAAGATTGACATTAGGCTGATATCTAAATGTAGTTACCGGTTTTTTATTCAAAAGATTATCGCTAAAAACACTCAATCCATAATTTAAATTCACTTTGTTTTTTGCCATCGAAAAACTATGTCTCATTCCATATGCATTGACATCATTTTCAATAAAGTAAGCGCCCATACTCTTGTAATCTGGCGCAATCCGTTTATAAAAAAGACTGAGATTATGACCACTAAAATTAAAATTGGCACCACCTTCCATGGCAAAATACACTTGGGTAGCAATGGTCTGCTTACCTGCAATACTCGCTATTCTACGCCATGACGAATCAATAGTCACTTCCTGTGCATTGACATTTCGATTGTACACACTCAACGCTGCATCCCCATAAACATTCATAAATGATGCTACTTTGATCATAGTTTTTAAGGCAAACACGGTGTTTTCTCCTGGTTGGACTAGCACAACACTGTCTGCATATTGGAACGGCAAACTTTTATCATCATCCTTTGATCTCATGTAAATAAGGTCAATGAATGAAGACTCTGTGCCATAACCAATCTTGGCAGCATAACCAGATCTTTTATAGGCAGGAAGGTAGTTCTGGGACCTTGTCGTATCTATACCTGTCGCTCTTTGAAACCTACCACTCACAAATCCCAACCTAAACTTACCTGGGGTCAATTCTACACCACCACCAAGCAACTGATGTCCGGCTAGACTAAACTTACTCCAGAAAATATTTTGATAACCGATGTATGTTTTCAGCCATTTATAGGTAGGTGCGATACCAAACTGATTAAATGGTTGACTAAAACTACGATCTTGTTCAGAGTAGGTAAATGACAATGGAATGCTAAAATCACCTTTACTAAGATTGACATTGCCGTGCATCAAATAGCTGAATGGTTGGCGGCGGCCTTGGATGCCATTGCTGTTATAGCCTGTAAGTTGGAATCCTGCCGAACCACTTATTTTGAATGAGTCTTGGAGAGACCCAACTTCCTGTGCAACACTTTGGTTGGACCAAAAAATGAAAGAGATCACCGACATCAAAAAAACGAATACCTTCATAAGGCTTGTTTAATATTATTTTGATAATTTATACGGTGCAAAGATGGGTAGTGTGAGTGCCTCCAATGTTTAAGCAAAATACAAAAAGTGTAAAAAAGTGTAAAAAGGGAGATTAATGGGCTTCCAAATTTATTTGGAATTTTAATCCGAAATTGAAATCATTATTAAAGAGTTTCTAAAACTTTTCAAGAAAAACATAGAGTAATTTATCCACATTTGGGAGATTGACAATATAGTAAAAGAGTAATCTTAAGTCCCCAACACAATTCGCTAATCAAGAACTCCGTTACACAATTATTATCTGGAAATTTTCCCATTAAAACCAGATGTGTCAATTCCAATGCTCAAATCCACAATGCTAAAAACCCTTTTTCTGAGTTTGGTTGTCAATTTATTTGGCGGGTCCATGTCTGCTTGTAGTATGTACAAACTTACAGTCAACGGCAAAACCATGGTAGGCAATAATGAAGATAGTTGGGGACAAGATGCTAGAATTTGGTTTGAAAAAGCAACTAAGGACAAGTTTGGTGCGGTGTATGTCGGTTACCTCCGCAATGTGCTACCTGATGGTGGCATGAACGAATATGGACTTGCTTTTGATGCATTTACAATGCCACACAAACCCAATATGCAAGAAAAAGATCCGAATAAAAAAGATTTTAGCTATGCGCATATAAAAGCTGTTTTGCAACAATGCAAAACAGTAGATGAAGTGTATGCTTTCCTAAGCAAACTCAACTTACACGTGCTCAATGGTAGTCCGATATTTAATGGTGGCATGTTTTTATTTGTGGAGAAAACTGGTAGATATTTGGTTGTAGAAGCAGATACACTTATTTTTGGAAATGATGATAAATTTCTTTTGGCAAATTTTAGTTTTGCACACACCAAAGATGTAAGTACCATCAAAATGGAAAGGTATAGTAAAGGCGATGCTTTTCTGAAAAACAAAGAACTAGATACCAACATAACCTTTTGTGAAGCTTTATCAGATACTATGAGCGTCAACAGGGCGAAAGTCGGTAATGGCACTCTTTATACTACGATTTATGACCTAAAGGAAGGACTGACGCATATCTATTTTTACCACGATTTTACCAAACGTATCAGTTTTGATCTGAAAGAAGAATTGGCTAAAGGCGACCATGAATTTGCTTTAGCAGAATTATTTCCAGACAACAAAAACTTTGAAAAATTTCTAAATTACAAAACACCACAAAACAGTCAGGTTATATTTATTTTTATCATTGCAAGTGGGTTGCTGTTCTTTTTTACTGCACTTTATTTCCTAGTGAATTTTATCAAAACGTCCAATCCTAATAACAATTTTTTAAAACTTGCTTTGGCTTTCTTAAGTGCTGTTTTGAGTGTTTATACATTTATTCTTATCAGAAATCAAGGGATATTTTATTTCCCTTCACCTTATGAAGATAGTAGTTCTATGATTATTTCATTGACTTCCTATTTACCTTTTGTGCTACTATTATCCATCATTCCATTATTTGTTTATATGATAAACATTTTTCGTCAAAAAAGGTGGAATGGCTTTTCAAAATGGTTGTTCTTGACCAATAATATTGCCTATACGATGCTAATCATCTTATTTTTTTATTGGCAATTGTTTGATATATTTGCATAAAATATTGATTGATAAGGAATCATAACGTTAATCATAAGAAGGATTAAGTATCTTTTTTCAGTCCTTGATGTTTAAATAACAAATTTTAAATCTTATAAATGAGCAAATTGGAATTTATAACAATACAGCCACATGAAGACAAGGCCAACGAACTTTATATTTCTGAAAACTGTCAAGATTTGATCCAAATGATGGATGAGTTTTACATTAAAGTAGGATTTAATATTCCTTGGGTAGGATATTTTTTATTGTTTAACAATCAAGTAGTTGGCACTGCTGGATTCACAGGACAACCAGTCGACAACACCGTCGAAATATCGTACTGGACATTTAAAGAATGGGAAGGTCAAGGTTTAGCATCAATGGCTTGTAAAGAATTAATCTCAATTGCACAAAAAGCGAATCCATCAGTCACCATAACCGCAAAGACCTTACCTGAATACAATGCGTCAACAAAAATTTTACAAAACAATAATTTTAAGTTTGTCGAAATTGTCCAAGACCATGAAATTGGAGATGCATGGCTTTGGGTACGTGAGCATTAAATTTGTAATATTTTCATACAGTCAAAATTGATAATATTTGCTTGTTATGAGATCTTATTGGAATAAACGCTAAAATATAAATCATGACTGAATTAGAAAAATATATCCATACTTACTTTGGTGTCAACATAGACGATGTTGTAAAAATAAGTTCATTTTTCAAACCAGTCACATTAAAAAAAGGCGACTATTTCCTTAAAATGGGTAGACAATCTGACAGGTTGGGATTTGTGCAAACAGGTATTATTCGAGAGTTTGTGCACATTGGCGAAAAAGAAGTCACAAAGTGGATATCAACGAAGGGATATTTTGTGGTGGATCTAGCAAGTTTTGTATTTCAGCAAACTGCAAGATGGAATATCCAAGCCTTAACTGACTGCGAGCTTTATGTGATAAGCAGAAAAGATTATCAAAAAATTGGCGAAGTAATTCCCCGTTGGACCGAATTAGAAAAATTATTTATAACGAAATGTTTTATTGTATTGGAAGATCGTGTGCTACAACATCTATCCATGAGTGCAGAAGAAAGATATCACCAACTTTTTAGTTTTAATCAAGAATTGTTTAACCAAGTTCCATTACAATATTTGGCATCTATGCTTGGTATGACACCTGAAACATTAAGTAGAATTAGAAAAAAAGCAATAAGTCGCACTTCTTGATATTTGTCAAGAGCTAGCTTTGGTTTTATGCAGACCTTTGTAGGGTAAATTAAACACAAAGAAACGTGTTTAAAAAATCAAATTTAGTCATCACTGATAAAGTGGTAGTTATTCCCGCATATTGGCACAAAACATTTCAAAAAAATGATAAGTATCAACCACAACGCACCCGTAATGTGTTCAAAATCAATCCCTATTAATGCAAGTTGCGAAAAGGTCTGGAAAATTTTGACTGACATTAATCATTGGGCAAATTGGCAAACTGACATCAGCAACCCCAAAATAAATGGTGAGCTAAAACCAGAAACAACCTTCACTTGGAAAACAGGTGGTGCAAAAATTAATTCTACCTTACACACCGTAGAGCCATCCAAAAAATTTGGTTGGACAGGCAAAACCTTTGGTTTATTCGCTATCCACAATTGGACTTTAACAGAATCAAATGGTATAACGATAGTTACTGTGGACGAAAGCATGGAAGGTTTCCTAGCTAGTATTCTTAAATCATCTTTCAATAAAAACCTAGAAAAAGGTATGTTGCATTGGCTTAACTTATTAAAACAAGCCTGTGAAGAATAAACTGCATCATTTTCAACATCTAAAATACAACACAATATAATGCGAAGCTAGCCCTAATAAGCAAATCAACTAATTCCCCAAATCCAGCAACTAATCTACTACCCCAAGTTCTTAACTTGTGCATACTCTACAAAATAAAATGACCCAGAAAACCTGTCCCTATAGGGACAAAATATCGATAGAAAACAAGATGGAAACCCAATCCCCGTGCCTTTAGGTACGGAACAACCCAAAAAATCTGCGAAATCCGTGTTGTCTGTGAGATATTAAACTAAGCTAAACCAAATGACATCAAAAACCTGTCCCTTTGGGACAAAATATAGGTAGAAATAAACATCCAAACCCAATCCCCGTGCCTTTAGGTACGAAACAAAAACACAAAAAATCTGCGAAATCCGCGTAGTCTGTGAGATACAAACCCAATTTCTTTATTGTATTATTAAATCATTGATCTACCTTCTAATAAAGAAACGCTTATCAAAATGAACAGGAAAACCTGTCCCACTAGGGACAAAATATAATTAGAAAACACAATATCGAAACCCAATCCTCGTGCCTTTAGGTACGAAATAAAAACACAAAAAACATCCTACCGATATTTGTCAAGTCTTAGCACCTTTGTGTTCCTAAATTTTTCATTAAAAAAACCTGCAAAACTTATCCATTTTCTTGTCAAAAAAACTTATCTTTATTACTAGTGTCTATTACAAAAAATCAAATGCCAGCGCAAGTCTGAACATCTGCCAATGCTAACCCTAAACGCCTAAAAACTACCATTTTTCACTAAAAACACAAAAGGGTTGTCCCGAGGTTGTCCCAAGGTTGTGCCGAGGTTGACCCGACCTTGGCCCGACCACGCTACATAGACGCTAGCATGAAACTCCATACAGACTAGCACTGCCTTAAGCTTATACTCCACTAGGACTTCAATCAATACTAAACCCAAAATAATTTAAATGATAAGCTAAACTTACCCTACAATTATGTCAAATGTTAATGAAGTTGTAGTTTTTACAGTTATAGCCATTTTGTAATGCCAAAATAAATAATTGTGCAATCACTTTAGCTGTGGCTCTTCGAAAGTGTATCCATAATTGACATTAATAGTTAAACTTGTAGTATAGAATGCACACGCAACTTAACCTTGATATGTCCCTATCAAATTAAGATTGCATAATTAAATAATACTTCTGTGTCTATTAACGAGTTTTCATTAAGTTGAACTGCCTTTTTACAGGCTTTACAATGGTTAATGTGTCCCCGATAGCAGGTTTTTCAAGGTGGTTTACTGGCTCAAGAATATATCTAAAGATATTTCGACTTTCCTTATCTTTTATTCGGTCTATCGATTCTTGAAGGAGTGCGGTAGATTCAAAACCAATCAGAATAAACTCCTTTGCCTCACCTGCAAATATCCTCTGAAATTGTACAGCATGATCATACAACAATCTTGCAATAACTTTCCAAACCTTTCCAGTTGATTTCGAAACTAATTCTGTGTTTTTGATAATACCATTTTCATAATGTTGTAACTCCAGAATAATTCCGACTTCATTTATCTCAAAACTATCAATTGTAATCGTTTCCTTTGATTCATCACTCAAATTAAACATAAAAATTTAAATTACGGGTACTTAAAATTCAAAGAAAAAAGGTATGGTTAATGTGCGGCAATTAACAGTAACAGATTGTTTGAAGAGTGTATGGTGCTACATAACTCCGTACTAATTGCAAGACAAATATATTATAATTGTTTATATATACAAAATTATTTTTTGTTTTTTAGACAAAAATGACATTCCTTGGACATTTTATAAAACAAAAAAAGGGGAGCCATTACTGACTCCCCTCATTCCGATTAAATTTAGCTTTACGTTATTACAACATAAACACCTGAATTTGAAAACGTTATTCTATAATAATCAATTTGTGTGTTGATAACTCACCATCTACATTGACTACTATATAATATACTCCTTCATTTAGTCTTCCTGACTCAATTTTTGACGTTTTAACATTTCCTGTCATCACTTCATTAATGAATCCTTGGATTACTAATTTACCTAAATTATCATAGATATCAACTTTTACTTCTGCTCCTTCTACTGCGTAGATATCAAGATTTACATCACTCACTGAAGGGTTAGGATAGATAGCTGTTTTCACAACTCCCTTTCTTGCAACTTCAATATTTACCAAATTAGAGTATTCAAATCTACCATCAAAATCTACTTGTCTTAGACGGTATGTATACACGCCATTTAATGAAATGTCTTTATCAGTGAAATCATAACTCACTCTACTTGCAGAATTACCTTTTCCTTCTACGACTCCCACTGACTCAAAAGCACGTCCTTCAAAACTTCTTTCGATCTCAAAGTAATCATTATTAACTTCTGAAGCAGTTGCCCAAGTCAATTCGTTAACATCTTTATTACTATTGTACCTACCTGTAAAGTCCAAAAGTTCTACGGGCAATGGTTTTGATTTAAGACCTGACTCAATATCATTAATGATAGCAGCGTATGTAACAGTAAATGTCAGCGTACTCATGTTTAAGAAATCAATGATATCACTATCTTTACTATCATCAAGTCCCATGTTTGGCTGCACATACTCATATATCTCAGGTCTGATTACTTTGATAAAGTAAGTACCTACCTGACAAACTTCAAAGTTGTAATAACCTTTCTGTCCAGGGAATTTAGGATTATCAATAGTCAACATACTTTGAACTGGTGTAGAAGGATTTGCCGTAGAATATAATTCCACCAAAATACCATTCAAACCTAAATCCGAACCATCTTGTATGTATTGATTTGTACCATTATCATCTAACCATACATAATCACCGACATATGCACATCTGAAAAATCCTGCGTCAATTGTATTATTGTTTTCACCTGACTTTAACAGAATAGTTCCTGTTTGACCATTTACAATACTTGCATCACTATCTTTAGCATCGTCCATTCCTACATTGGCAGGAGAAGCTTTATACAAATCTCCCGGTTTTACAAATCTTACTACATAGGTACCAGGTACTAAGTTTGCAAACTCGTAGAAGCCTACACCATTGGTAGTGGTAGAAGTGTTGATGACTGTACCACGAGCATCAGTACCCGTTAATTCTACTGTGACATTTGGAATACCTGGTTCCAATGGATCTTGTAATCCATTTGAATTTCTATCTTCCCAAACAAAGTCACCTATCTTAGCTAGTTTGTAATAACCTGCATCAATGGTAAGATTATTTTCGCCTGCTGCCAGTGGAATTAATTCTGTAAATCCTGTAACAAGATCTGCATTACTGTCCAATGCTGGATTAGCTCCCTTATTCATATCCGTAGCAATAAAGCTCATTGGTTTCTCAAATCTAACTCTATATGTTGCTGGCGGTAAATTATTGAATATGTAAGCACCATTTGGACCAGTAACTTTAAATGCTATCTGTACACCATCTTGGTTTAACAATCTTACGATGACATTCGGCAATCCCATCTCTCCAAAATCCTGAACACCATTCGCATTTGTATCTTCCCACACAAAATCTCCAATAGATCCTGGTAAATCGCCACAAGCATCATCTGAGATATCTACGATACCATCTCCTGTTCTATCCAATTCCGCCCTATTATACAAACCTTTATTTGCTCTGTTTGCTGGATCTGAACTAGATAAATCACATGGGTTATAAACATTGTCACCACCATCTAGGTCATCATTTGCCATATCTAGTGTTACGTTATAAATAATATTGTACACATGTGAAGCTGCTGACGCTATGGTTTGATTAGAAGCTAAAGTTGTAGATCCTACTGTATTGAGTGTACCACTTGATTGACCACTGTAACTACCACTATTGATAGCAATATCTTTGTCAAATAATGGTGTATCTTTAAGGCTATAGCTACCTGATGTACCACCTGTATTATTTACAGTGATCTTGTAAGTAACATTGTACGTTCCATTTGCAATTTGTACTGCATTTAGGAATTGTTTTTGTAATGTTACATTCGGTAAATCACCACATGCATCGTCCGTAATATCCGTGATACCATCTCCAGTTCTATCCAATTCTGCTTTGTTATATAATCCTTGCCCTGGTCCGCTTCCTGGTCCATTACCGAAGACTGCACACGGCGTATATACATTATTACCTCCATCTGGTGAACCTACAGCAAGATTTAAGCTCACGTTGAAGCTTACATTGTAGACATGGGTTAAACCTGCATTTATAGACGTGCCATTTGCTAGGGTTGTAGATCCTGATATATTCATTGGACCACTTGCTTGACCGCTATAATTTCCACTATTGATCGTTATGTCATTGTCAAACAATGGGGTATCTTTCAAGCTGTATTGCCCTGTCGCTCCTCCATTATTATTTACTGATATCTGATAAGTAACATTATAAGTACCGTTGGCGTTTGGTGTGGCACTAACAAAGTTTTTAACCATTGTTACATTTGGTAAGTCACCACAAGCATCATCCGTAATATCAGTAATACCATCTCCAGTTCTATCCAATTCTGCTCTGTTATACAATCCTTGTCCTGGTCCGCTTCCTGGTCCATTACCGAAGACTGCACACGGCGTGTATATATTATCACCTCCATCTGGTGAACCTACAGCAAGATTTAAGCTTACGTTGAAGCTTACATTGTAGACATGGGCTAAACCTGCATTTATAGACGTGCCATTTGCTAGTGTCGTGGATCCTGATGTATTCATTGGACCACTTGCTTGACCGCTATAATTTCCACTATTGATCGTTACATCATTATCAAACAATGGGGTATCTTTCAAGCTGTATTGTCCTGTCGCTCCACCATTATTATTTACCGATATCTGATAAGTAACATTATAAGTACCGTTGGCGTTTGGTGTAGCACTTACAAAGTTTTTAACCATTGTCACATATGGTATATCTCCGCAAGCATCATCAGTAATATCTGTAATGCCATCACCTGTAATCTCCAACTCCGCTCTATTATATAACCCTTGATTCTGTTCACTACCCGGTCCATTACCTGCTAAAGTACACGGTGTATAAACATTATTTCCACCGTCAGTAGATCCTTGTTCCAAATCTAAGGTAACATTAAATCCTAGAGTATAAATATGAGTATCTCCTCCAGAGATATTATTAGTACCAAGGTTGATCGGAACAGTTGGTGAACCTATAAAGGACGGTCCTGTACCAATTCCCAAATTAACATCAATGAATGTGTAGTCCCATGCATTTATTGTCACATCATCATCAAATAATGGATAATCTGTTAAAGTATAGATCTGTGTGGCACCACTCAAATTCTTAACAACGATTTCATATTTCACATAATGACTTCCATCAGGCAATGAAGTGACACTCAAAAAGTTCTTTACCATTGTGATAGGATCATCTCCACAAGCATCGTCAGCCAAATCTGTAATACCATCTCCATTCCTATCCAACTCTGCTAGATTATAATACCCTTGGCCAGGGCCACTACCCGGACCATTACCAGCAACAGAACATGGCGTGTATATTTTGTCACCGTTTCCAGGTGAACCAGGTTCTAGATTCAAAGAAACATTAAATGTTATATTGTAAGTATGGATAGCACCTGCATTAATATTAACACCTGTTCCAAGAATTGTTGGTCCAAATATATTCATTTGACCATTGGCTTGCCCATTATACGAACCACTATTGATAACAACATCATCGTCAAACAATGGGGTATCTTTTAGCCAATATTGTCCTGTAGCACCACCAATATTGCTAACTCTAATCTGATAATTTACCATGTAAGTTCCATTATTATTTGGAGTTATACTTACAAAGTCTTTAACCATTGTTACAAAAGGTAAGTCACCACAAGCATCATCAGTGATGTCTGTAAATCCATCTCCTGTTTTATCCAATTCTGCCTTATTGTATAATCCTTGTCCTGCTGCACTACCTGGACCATTGCCTGACACTTCGCAAGATGTATAGATATTGTCACCACCATCAGGTGAACCACTGGCAAGATTTAAAGTCACGTTGAAGTTAACATTGTAAGTATGGGTACTACCTGCATTGATAGAAGCGCTACTTGCTAGCGTAGTAGGACCTGAAGTATTCATGGTACCACTTGCTTGACCTGAGTAACTACCACTATTAATAACCACGTCATTGTCAAATAATGGTGTATCTTTCAGACTATATGTACCTACAGCACCACCATTATTATTTACCACTATCTGATAAGTCACATTGTAACTACCATTTGCATTTGGAGTGGTACTGACAAAGTTTTTGACCATGGTTACATTAGGTAAATCTCCACATGCATCATCACTCAAATTAGGTACACCATTTCCAGTCAAATCTACATTCGCAAGGTTATATAAGCCTTGATTAGGTGTACTTCCTGATTCATTACCTGGTACTGCACACGGAGTATAAATATTATTACCGCCATCTGTAGATACTGTTGCTAAATCAAGTGTCACATCAAAACCTAAGGTATAGATATGGCTGTTTCCTGCTGTTAACGTTTTAGTTCCAAAATTAATTGGTATAACTGGTGAACCAATGAAAGATGGTCCATTTCCGAAACCAGCATTTACATCTACAAAGGTATAATCCCAAGCATTAATAGTAACATCATCATCAAATAATGGGGAATCTGTCAAAGTGTAATTACCTGATGCTCCACCGTTATTTGCTACAGTTACTTTGTAAATCACTCTGAATGTACCATCATTATTGATAGTTGCACTCACAAAATCTTTTACTAATGTAATATTTGGCAAGTCGCCACATGCATCATCATTAAGATCTGCTATACCATCACCCGTTCTATCTAATTGAGCAAGATTATACAATCCTTGATTAGGACTGCTTCCTGGTCCATTTCCTGCAACACTGCACGCTGTAAACACATTGTCTCCACCATCTGTAGAACCTGCTTTCAAGTCCATATTTACATTAAAGACAAGTGTGAATTCATGTGAGTTATTAGCGGTGATCGTATAAGTTCCCAAACTAGCAGGAACTACTGGGGCTCCCGGGAATGCAGAACCAAATTCTAGTCCACCATTCACATCTTTGAAGAAGTATGACCAATCATTAATAGTCACATCATCATCAAATGAAGGTGTATCTGTCAATGTATATACACCTGATGCTCCACCGTTATTTGAAACGGTTATTTTATAAGTAACTTTAAAACTTCCATTCGAATTTATGGTCGCACTTACAAAGTCTTTTATTAAAGTTATATTCGGCAAATCGCCACATGCATCATCTTCGTCTTCTGGAATACCATCATTATTGGTATCTACGGATGCTTTATTGTACAATCCTTCACCAGGTAATGGTAACTGATTGCTACTTCCACATTTAGTATAGACATTATCACCAGTACCATTTGTCAAATCTAAAGTGACATTTACAACTAAACTATAGTTATTACTTGAGAAAGCCGCAATTTGTTGATCATTAGCCAATGTCCAAGGACCTGAACCTGCCAATGCACCTCCAGCATTTCCACTCGCAGTACTGCTGTAAGATGAACTATTAATGCTAATATCATCGTCAAAAGCTGGTGTATCTTTTAAGTCATATTGACCAGGACCACCCGTATTGATAACCTCAACATTATAAGTTACATTATACGTACCATTTGGTTGTACCAATGCACTTACGAAAGTTTTGTTTATTTCTAGACTAATTTCTGGATAAATACCTGCATCATATGTTAAATTATTTTCACCACTTTCAAGGGTTTCTTCTGGCATGACTCCAGTGACAGGGTCGCTATCGCTATCTTTAGCATCATCACCACCTTGATCTTTAGGTGAGAATAAATATCCATCTGGTTTGTTTACCACAACAGTATAACGACCAGGTATCAAGTTTGTAAATAAATACTCTCCATTAGGTCCAGTCAGTAAAATACTTGGTGGTACAAGTATCGGTAATCCCATACTATTTGTTGTGTTCAATATACCCGTGATAGATACTTGAACATTTGGCACGCCATTTTCCAACATTCCTTGAACACCATTGGCATCGATATCTTCCCAAACAAAATCTCCTATTGAAGCAAGTCTATAGTATCCAGCATCTATCGTGGCATTATTATCACCCGGATTTAAAGTAAAGTTTTCTGTTCTACCTGTTGCCTGGTTTGCATCACTATCACTTAGGTCACTTCCTTTATCAGCAAATGTTCTAAAATAATTACTGTATTCACCAAACACTATATAATACGTTCCTTTACATACATTAAACTCATAATATCCATTCCCCAAAGTATTAGTTTGATCTACCAATACATTGGAATTTGCATCATAAATACTTACAGGAACATTTCCAATACCAATTTCATTAAGATCTTGGATTCCATTAGCATTTTTGTCTTCCCAAACAAAATCACCCACTTTAGCTTTTAGCTCTACGGTCAACGTTACACTTGTACTTGCAGTACATCCTTTGTTATCTGTGATGGTAACGGTGTATGTTGTCGTTGCTGTTGGACTCACTGTTTTGCTTGCGCCTGCTCCAAGTTCATTGCTCCATGCATAAGTATATGGTTGCGTACCACCAGCACCTACTGCTGTCAAGACACTACTCTCATCAATACAAATTGTAGATGGACTTGCACTTGCTGTAACCGTAGGTCGTGGATTAACTGTTACCGTTACGCTTGTACTTGCAGTACATCCATTGTTATCAGAGATCGTAACTGTATAAGTTGTCGTTGCTAAAGGACTAACTGTTTTGCTCGCGCCTGTTCCAAGACCATTACTCCATGCATAAGTATATGGTTGTGTTCCACCAGCACCTACTGCTGTCAAGATACTACTTTCATCTATACATATTGTAGATGGACTTGCACTCGCTGTAACCGTAGGACGCGGATTAACAGTTACCGTTACACTTGTACTTGCTGTACAACCATTGTTATCAGAGATGGTAACCGTATATGTTGTCGTTGCTATTGGGCTAACTGTTTTGCTAGAGCCTGTTCCAAGACCATTACTCCATGCATAAGCATATGGTTGTGTTCCACCACCACCTACTGCTGTCAAGATACTACTCTCATCAATACAAATTGTTGATGGACTTGCACTCGCTGTAACTGTTGGTCGTGGGTTGACTATAAAATTTACAGTAGCTGTATCAGAACAACCCGTCAAAGTAGAAAATACTATTACTTGATAATTATAGTTGCCAGGGTTACTAACTGTTAAAGTTGGATTTGCAATTGTTGCATTGTTTAATCCTGTACTAGGACTCCATATATATCCAAGTGGTGCATTTGGTGTTTGCGGTGGTGCAATACAAGTAGGATTACCACCAATGATGTAACTTGCTTCATCACAAAGTGGTCTGTCTTCACCAGCGTTTGCTATTGGATTATAATTAACATCAACAACGACTTTTACTTCATCTATTCTTGTACAGCCATTTTGTGTTACTGTCAATCTGTAAGTTGTAGTGATTAATGGAGAAACCAACACTCCAGATGCAGATCCGCCATTATCTATAGATGTAGGATCTCCAGAAACTACTGTCCATGTGAAGTTAGCCCCAACTGGACCACTACCATTTAAAGTGATGTTCCCACCTTGACAAAGCTGTGCATCTGGTCCTGCTGCTGCAAATACAGATTGAGTAATTGCTATTGAACTTGTATATTCTGAAATACAACCATTTTTTGTAACGGTTAATGTAATGCCATATTCTCCAGGTGTAAGCCATTGAGAAGTTGCGCTTGAACCAGAAGCTGTAGCAGGTACACCACTATCAAATGTCCAAAGATATGTAGATCCGACACCTGCTGGAGTTGCTACAAATAAAGCAGCTTCATTAGCACATATTGTAGGTGGGCCTGTAATTCCTGACACAGGACCAGGGATGATGGTAATATTAACATTATCTGTACCTGTACATCCTAATGCATCTGTTACAGTGACTGTGTAAGTAGTGTTGGCATTTATACCACTCACTGTAATATTACTTCCTGTCATATTATTACTCCATGCAAATGTGTAAGGTGGCGTAGCGCCCGATGCTGATGCACTCAAATTAAATGGTGCATTTGCGCAAACACTTTTATCATTTTCTGCAACTGCTACTGGACCAGATCCAGACTGAATGGTTGCTTGAGCAGGATTTGATACACAAAATCTGTTTGTATAACTTACTTCTACATTATATGTACTATTAGGTAAGTTATTAAATACGTTACTTGTTTGCCAAGTACCACCATTAATTCTATACTGTAATGTAAGACCAGGTTGACCTGTAGCACTTACTGTAATACTACCAGAATTATTAATATTATTACAAGATGCATTAGGTGTTGCTACTACATTTGTAATCACTGGCTTGCTGAAAACTGTTATAGTAGCATCTGCTGTCGCCACACATCCATTTTGGTTTGTTATAGTGACGGCATATGTTGTTGTAACTAATGGAGATACGGTGATGCTATTAGTAGTTGCATTATTGCCATTGGCATCCCATTGGAATGATACACCACCAGAAGCAGTAAGTGTTACTGATTCACCTACACAAATATCTGTGGCTACGGTAATTACATATGGATCAAATTGTGTAAATATAACAATATCAACATCATCCGAACATCCATTTGCATCAGTAACTACTAGTCGGTAAGTACCATTCTGCATTATTGTTGGATTTTGTACTGCTGAGGTAAATCCATTAGGACCCGTATAAGCATAAGTATATGGTGCCGTACCTCCAGAAGCACTTCCGAATAATTGAGCATTTTCGGTAATACAATTATTTCCATTTGCTGTGACCGCAGCTGTTGGTGCTGTTTTATTAGCAGTCACAATCACTGCATCTGCTGCTGTACAGCCATTACTTCCTGTCACTGTTACTGAATAAGTAGTAGTAACATTTGGACTCACAGTGATACTTGCAGTAGTTGCACCTGTACTCCATAAATAACTTGTTCCACCTGAAGCTGTTAAAGTAGCTGAAGGATTTGAACAATTAACGGTTACATCGGCACCAGCATTTGCAGTTGGTGGTGTTATATTTTGTGTTATAGTTGTACTAGCTGTAGCAGTACAACCATTTGCGTCAGTTACGGTAACTGTGTACTGACCTTGGACTGTAGCCAAAGGTGATGCATTAGCACCTGTACCAGAATAACCACTAGGACCACTCCATACATAAGTGACTGCTGTAGCAGAAGTTGCAGTTAACGTTATGTTTGACTTTATACAAGTAATTGGACCATCATTATTTGCCACGACTGTTGGTAATGGATTTACAGTAACAGCTTTCGATGCTGTATTTGAACAACCATTAGCATTCGTAACAGTAACTACATAAGTGGTATTCACTGAAGGAGAAACAGTAATGCTGCTAAATGTTGCATTGGTACTCCACAGATAACTTCCACCTGTACCTGCTCCACTTGCTGTCAAAGTGATAGTTGAACCCGTACAAACTTGATTACCTCCTGTAATATCAGCAGTAGGTTTATTATTCACATTAACTGTCACAGCGTCTGAATTTTCACAACCATTTTTCATTACTTTTACAATGTAAGAAGTAGTGGCTGTTGGTGATACTGAAACTGTTCTTGTATTGGAAATTACAGTTTCACTAGTTTCTGAACGCCATTCGTATGTAGCTCCAGTAACTTCATTAGCCGTAAGCGTTATACTATTCCCTGTACAAATGGTTTGATCTGGTCCAGCATTTACTTCTACGTTTCCATTACCAGTTACGATTACTTGGTCGCTTGCTGTACATCCACCACAATCTGTAACCACAAGCGTATATGTACCACTTTGATTTACAATAATGGAAGCGCTTGTGGTAGAACCAACTATCCCCGGTCCAGACCAAGCATAAGTAACGCTATTATTATATGTATCAGGTGTGGTATATTTTACATAATCCACTCTAAAAGCACACTTTCCATTATCAGATACTTTCACATATCTTGTTGTATTTGTAAGTGTATAACAGTATTCTACATAGGTATTTGTTGAAAAGGTTTTTGAAGCGATTACATCTGTATACCCTGTTGTTGCTGAAGTAGATCTTTGGATTTTTGCATCAGATTGATTAGAATTTGTGTTTTGGCAATGTTCAAGCTTCATACGTACGCAGATAACAGTACCTACGGGTACGGTCGTTCCAAAATCTACAATCAAAGATGATGTGCCTTGACCAGATTTTGTCCAAAGTTTTGCACCAGCATTATCTCCACAAACACCTGCATTAGATGCGCTTTCAATCCAACCAGTTGTGCCTTGGATGACATGATTACAATCACTAGTACCTGATTCACCACATGATGGTACATTGGTTACCACAGAATTTATAATTTCCTCATCCATAGTACACAAATTGATATCAGGGCCTACATTGACTGTAGGAGCAGGATTTACAGTAACTAAAACTGCATCCGTTGCTTCACAACCATTTTTTGTTACTTTTAATATATAAGAAGTGGTAATTGAAGGAGTGACTGACACAGTTCTGGTAGTTGCAATGACATTACCATTTAGTTCTGTCCTCCATTCATAACTCGCACCAGTAACTTCTGTAGCAGATAAAGTAACACTTTGGCCTGAACATAAAATTTGATCTGGGCCTGCATTTGCATCAACATTTCCATTTCCTGTTACAACCACTTGATCACTTGCAGAGCATCCTGTACAATCTGTTACCACCAAAGTGTAAGTACCACTTTGATTTACTATAATAGATGCTCCAGTTGTAGAACCTACTATACCAGGACCAGTCCATGCATAAGTAATACTGTTGTTATAAGTATCAGGTGTTGTATATTTAACATAATCTACTCTGAATGCACATTTACCATTATCAGATACTTTCACATACCTAGTAGATGTACTTAGTGTGTAGCAATATTCTACATAAGTTGAAGATGTAAATGTTTTAGAAGCGATCACATCTGTGTAACCGCTAGTAGCAGAAGTAGATCGTTGAATTTTTGCATCGGCTAGACTCGAATTAGTGTTTTGACAGTGTTCTAATTTCATACGAACACAGATAACAGTTCCTACGGGCACTGTTGTACCAAAATCTACCGTTAGCGATGATGTACCTTGACCTGATTGTGTCCAAAGTTTAGCGCCTGCATTTTCACCACATACACCAGCATTTGATGCACTTTCTATCCACCCTGTAGTACCTTGAATCACATGATTACAATCGCTTGTACCTGTTTGACCACATGTAGCTACATTGTTTACAGTAGAATTAATGATTTCTTCGTCAAGTGTACAAAGATTGATATCAGGTCCGACATTTACGCTCGGTCCACCACCAATAGTAACAGTAGCAGTAGCTGTTTTTGTACACCCGTTATCGTCTTCTACAGTTACTGTATATGTTGTATTTATTGTTGGATTTACTGTTTTTGTTGCTCCTGTACCTAATCCATTACTCCAATAATAAGTATAAGGAGATGCCCCACCACTAGCGGATGCAGATATAGTTCCAGAAGCACCAGCACAAATAGTTGTACCAGTTGCAGTCAAATTAGGTGATCCTCCAATATTTACTGCGACATCATCTGTAGCTGTACATCCATTTGCATCAGTTACTGTAACTATAAACGTCGTATTGCTGGTAGGATTTACTGTTTTACTGGCTCCAGCTCCTAAACCATTATTCCATATATAAGTGTAAGGGCCTTGACCACCAGATCCACTTGCAGTGAGAATGATAGAAGATCCTGTACATATTGTGGCATCTGCTCCTGCATTAACTGTAGGTGAATTATTTATGGTAATGGCAACTGCATCTGTTGCTGTACAGCCCACATTATCAGTGATGGTTACAGTATAAGTCGTATTAGTTGTAGGATTTACAGTTTTTGTTTGCCCTGAACCAAGGCCATTACTCCAGTTGTAAGTATAAGATGGTTTTCCACCTACTGCTTTTCCATCCAAAGTGACTGCTGCACCAGCACACACTTTCCCACATACGGATGCTTGAGCAGATGTAAGGTTACCTCCAGATAAAAAGAAATTTAAATCCGCCCCACAATCTTCTTTAAAATTAAAACCTGATGGATTAGCTAAAACAGTATACATAAACCATCCACTAGCACCAAATGAACCACTTGTGCCGTATAAACTTGCATTCGTTCCTATTTGGAAAGATGCCATTTTTCGATCGAACGATATATTACCTCCACTCAATCCACCTTGACCTATCAAAGATCCTTTCATTTCTGTGTAGTAATACCAATTGGATGAAGATGATGTTGTACATCCTTCAACATGTGGACTGCCACTAGGAGCAGTAAAGGTTCTACCAGAATAAGAAATGGCAACATCAAACTTATAATTTGAGTTGACCACATTTTGAACAGTCATTTCTACATAAGCAGTACCGTCACAGTATTCCTTAAATGTACCTCCACTAATGATTTTCCAAAACTTAAGATTTCCAGATGTACCACCAGTAGAATTGTCTAATATACAATCCAACCAAAGTACTCTGTCAGGTTGTGAACCACAAGTGATTTCATTTGAAACTTGTCTGGTCTTGACCAAATTTAATTCTGATTGAGCTAAACTTTTGAAGTTACTACATGGTAAAGATGTAGTAAGACACAATTCATCTACCTTCAAATAATCGTCGTTAATCTTACCAATTATTCTTACTTTCGTAGTACTACTTGGTACAATTGCTGTCACAGTATAGAATTGCATACTCGGTGAGCCTCCCAATATTTTATCAATTTGGACAGTGGATTCTGACAAGTATGCCGAGCCATTATAAAATTCCAAACCGAATAAAGAATTGGCAGAGTTTTGGTGCACTCCAGCCCAGAATGTCAATGTTATTTGGTGACCTACAGGAATAGTTGTAATATCTTGGTAGAAACCTGCCCATCCTGTGGTGTGTATAATCTCAGCATGAGCCGCAGTACCACACTGAGGATATGCGGTACTCTTAAAGAAATTCCCATTGTAAGATGCCCAGCTGTTGACATTACTATTGAAACCTGGATTGACAACTAAATTGCCAGTACAAGTGGTACAAGTCGCACTTAACGACCCACTAAAAACCAAAATTAATAGTAAACTGTGTAACCATAAACCCACTCGGGATGTGTGTGGCAATTGCACGAAGGATGCATTGTCAGTCTTTTTAAATAAAAGACTGACAATGAAAAAGTAAAGGTTTTTCATTCTCAAATTTTTAGGTTCAAATAAAGCCAAAGGAAAGGGTCGGAAACCTCTCAATCGGTGGAAAATATTAATATACTCAACAACTCAATAGACGACGTATAAACGTAAAGTCACATAAATTGAAAATTACTTAATGCAAAAAACAAAAAAATTATGAAAGTTTGTTTGAAAAAATCAAACGGAATACACAGCGGTATTAAAGTGAAGGATAATGTACTAAAGATTTTCAAATATTAGCGCACGTCGAATGACTAACTTTGATACAAATTTACTCTCAAAAATAGGTACATAATCCGAATCGACTCTAAAGGCGGTGCAAGCCTCTCGATAATCCTTCCGAATTTCAACCACGAAAGTAGTATATTTTCTACATATCATGTGACAAAAATAAGAAGAAATGTCAGAAATTTTACATTAATAAAACTTTTTGCAAGTATAGATTTAATGAAGGTTTTCCACAGTATATATATACACAATTTATAATACAACTATATGATTAGCAAATAAGTACAAATATAATTTAAGAATTACAAAAGAATAAAGCTTAACCTTCCTTCTCTTTATAATTGTATCTCAGATATAAATATATAACTATTAATGCTAATAATACTTTTATAATTGACCCTACCCAAAACGGCTTCAAACCAATTGCGATGGCTCTCTGAAAACCTAAGTCAAGACTTAATCGCATAATACCAATAATTAATATAATCCCAGTACTAAATACAAAGGTTTGAAAAGTGTGTAGTAAATCATTGCGTTTAGCATACTCCCATTTCGCCACTAAAACAACTGCTGGCAAAAAACCAACTAGATAACCACCGCTTAGACCTGTTATTACATCTATACCGCTTTTGCCTTCAGCAAATAAAGGTACGCCTATTACACCCAAAATCAAATAGATAAAAACTGAAACAAATGAAAGACGCCAATCTAAAAAATAACCAATCATCAAAATAGCAAAAGACTGTCCAGTAATAGGAATACCGCTACCAATAGGTACGTCAAAACTGACTTGCGCGGCTAGTGACAAACCTAATATCGCAATTGATATGGCTGAAACTACTTTCAAAAAACTATAATTCTTCATACCAAACCTTCTTTTATCATATCATGAATATGAATCATTCCTACATATCTGTTGTCATCTTTTACCACTAGCTGACTGATGCTAAACTTTCTTAGTACAGTTAAAGCATCTATCGCCAAACTAGATTTCTGAATAGTTTTGGGATTTCCATTCATAATATCACTAGCTATCAAATGTCCAACATTACCTTCTGTTTCAAGCATGCGTCTCAAATCTCCATCTGTAATCATACCTACCAAATTTTCATTATCATCAAGGACTGCCGTAGCACCAAGTCTTTTAGAAGAAATTTCCATAATGACCTGTCTTATATTGTCAGAAGTATATACTTTGGGTTTATCATGAAGACTTAGCAAATCGCCCACCTTAAGGTATAACTGTTTTCCTAGACTTCCACCTGGATGAAACTTAGCAAAATGCTCATGAGAAAACCCACGAAGAGACAATAATGCAACTGCTATTGCATCACCCATCGCCATCTGAAGGGTTGTACTAGTAGTAGGAGCAAGGTTATTTGGATCTGCTTCTGCATCTACTGGTATTAAGATTTTGTGATCCGCATTGGTCGCTAGATATGACAACCCATTGCTCACCATAGCAATCAATGTATTTCCAAAACCTTTGATTAGCGGCACAAGCACCTTGACTTCAGAAGTATCTCCACTTTTTGATATACACATGACAATATCGTCTTCACTGATCATCCCTAAATCACCATGAATAGCATCTGCAGCATGCATAAATACAGCAGAAGTCCCAGTAGAGTTGAGGGTCGCAACAATCTTTTGGCCTACAATTGCACTTTTTCCAATACCTGTGACTATCAACCTTCCTTTGTTCTCGAAAATAACTTCTACGGCTTTACATATTTCATCAGAGACATTTACGGACATGTCCAAAAGCGCCTTTCCTTCTATATGTAAAGTATTTTCAATTTTTTCTTTGATTTGTGTATGGATATTTGAATTCAAAATCGTAATTTTGGCTGCTAATTAAAAAAGTGAGTTAAAAAGAAGGTCAAATTTACGATAAAGTAGGCATTTTACACCTATGACTTGTGGTAGAAATGATATTAATTTTCAATAATTGTAAACTTTTAAGACAAACAATTTGCACTTTTTAATTTATTTTTCTAGATTGCACTTCTTTGGAAGTTATTGTTAAATTGACATCTTAAGAAGGTAGCATTCAAGTACTAAATTCATTATGATGGAGCGTTTAAACTTTATCTTTTTTTCTCAAAAGAGTAAAACTAGATGGATTTTTTAGTTTCTAAATCATGTAGCGTACTTGCTAAATTATCTATTACATACAAAACTGAACGTATTATATTATTATGGTTTTTACAAACGCAGATATCACATCATCGCTAAAGAAGTATTTTGGATTCGAATCATTCAAAGGAGAACAAAGAGATATAGTCAAAAGTGTTTTGGACAAAAAAAATACTTTCGTCATTATGCCTACGGGTGGCGGTAAGTCTTTATGCTATCAGTTGCCTGCCATGATGATGGAAGGTACAGCTATAATCATATCTCCACTAATCGCATTGATGAAAAATCAAGTAGATTCCATCAGAGGATATAGTCAAGAAGATAATATTGCAAGTTTCTTAAACTCATCACTTAATAAATCTCAAATGGCTGAAGTCAAAAACGAGATTGCAAGTGGCAAAACAAAAATGCTCTTTATTGCTCCAGAAACACTCACCAAAGATGAAAATATCGAATTCTTTCAAAAAAGCAACATTTCTTTTGTAGCTGTAGATGAAGCACACTGTATCTCAGAATGGGGACATGACTTCAGACCTGAATATAGAAGGATCAGAACAATGATATCTGCCATAAGTGATAATATTCCAATTATAGCACTTACTGCAACTGCAACACCAAAGGTCCAAACTGATATTGTAAAAAGTTTGGAAATGGAAGACCCAAATATTTTTATCTCGTCATTCAATAGAGATAATCTTTATTATGAAATAAGACCAAAAGTCAATAAGGACCATACGATCAAAAGTATTATCCAATTTATTAAGACATCCAAAGGAAAGTCAGGAATTATATATGTACAATCTAGGAAATCAACAGAAGAGATTGCCAAAGTTCTTAATGTAAACGGCATTAAAGCAGCAGCATACCACGCAGGTCTCGATGCCAAGACTAGAACAAATGTCCAAGATGATTTCTTGATGGAAGAGGTAGAAGTAATCGTTGCAACCATTGCATTTGGGATGGGTATAGACAAGCCCGATGTGCGATTTGTAATTCATTATGACATACCAAAAAGTATAGAAAACTACTACCAAGAGACTGGTAGAGGTGGTAGAGACGGTTTGAGTGGCAATTGTCTGGCATTCTATTCCTATAAGGACATCTTAAAATTAGAAAAATTCCTGCGTGACAAGCCCGTAGCTGAACGCGAACTAAGTGCACAGTTGATGGAAGAAGTCATTGCATATGCCGAAACAAGCACTTGCCGCAGAAAATTCTTACTCCATTATTTCGGAGAAGAATATAGTTATGAACAATGTTCGAATATGTGTGACAATTGCAAATATCCTAAACAAAAAGAAGAAGTTAAGGATCAAATGCAATTAGCTTTGAAAGTAGTAGCACAGCTGAATGAAAATTATACGGTCAAAATCCTTGTGGAGTTCATCACAGGTAAGATGTCAAAAGAAATGAAAGATTTCAAATTTGACAAATTGCCATTATTTGGCTCAGGCGCAGAAAAAGGAGAGTTATTTTGGCACACCATATTTAGACAAGCAATCCTATTCAACCTATTATATAAGGAGATAGAACAATACGGTATACTTAAACTGACAGATGATGGGCACAAGTTTATCAAAAAGTCAGAATCTATCATGATACCACTAAATAGAGATTTCACTGTGAAGGATGATGGTGATTTGGATATAGGTGGTGGACAAGGAGCTGCTCTAGATGCAGTGTTGGTAGAGATGCTCAAAGACCTCAGAAAGACAGAAGCCAGAAAACTAAAAGTACAGCCATGGGTAATATTCTCTGAACCTGCACTCCAAGATATGGCGACCTTCTACCCTATCAGCATGGAAGATATGATGCAAATATCAGGGGTGAGTCAAGGCAAAGCCCAAAAATTTGCAAAACCATTCATAGAACTTATCAGAAAATATGTTGATGAGAATGAAATAGATCGCCCGACAGAAGTCGTAATTAAACAAGTTGCAAATAAATCGAGAAATAAAGTCACGATCATCCAATCTGTAGATAGAAAAATGCCATTCGAAGACATCGCAAAAAATGTAGAGATGACCCACGATGAGTTGCTTTATGAGATGAATGGTATTGCAGATGCTGGCACAAAACTGAATATCAATTATTACATAAAAGATAAAGTGGACGAAGACATCATCGAAGAAATCTTTGATTACTTTAGAAATGCACCGACCGACTCCATAGAGACGGCCATTAGAAAACTTCAGGAAGATGATATCACTGAAGAAGAAGTCTTGCTCACAAGGATAAAATTTATGTCAGACATAGCAAATTAATAGCATGACACAGATTATTATTATAAATGGACCAAACCTAAATCTGCTTGGCAAACGACAGCCAGAGATTTATGGCAATATATCATTTGAAGAGTATTTTATCACTTTAGAAAAAGAGTTTGAAAATATTAATCTTCATTACTACCAATCAAACCATGAAGGCGATATTATAGACAAACTCCATGCGGTAGGATATAGATTTGATGGTATTATATTGAATGCAGCAGGATTCACACATACATCGATTGCAATTGCTGATGCATTAAGAGCCATCACAACACCTGTAGTAGAAGTACACCTTACTAATATATATGAACGCGAAGCCTATCGACATACCAACTATGTCAAAGAATCTGCCGTCCACAGTATAGTCGGAAATGGTTTGAAAGGCTATAACGAAGCCATTATTTATTTTCAGAATAATATTCTCAAGAAATAATGTTACATGGCGTTTGATAATGAGTACGAGTTTAAGAAGTTTTATTTAGAATGTTTTACGGGATTGAGAATCTTTATCTTCGCAAAATGCAATAATATAGAACTTGCAGAAGACATAGCTCAAGAATCATTCGTGAGATTGTGGAGAAATTCAGAAAAAATAGAAAAAGATAAAGCTCGTTCTTATGTCTTTACGGTTGCTAATAATCTATTTTTGGATCATATTAGGCATGAAAAAGTTAAAACTAACTACAAGTCTGCTTTCACTGTTCACCATGATATTAAAGATCCACAATACTTGATAGAAATGGAAGAGTTTAGGATAAAATTGGAAAGTACTATAAACAATATGCCAGAAAACTCCAAAGTAGTCTTTCTGATGAATAGAATGGAAAAAATGACTTACCAACAAATTGCAGACAGTCTAAACTTAAGTGTCAAAGCGATAGAAAAAAGAATGCAAAAAGCATTAGAAATCATGGCAACTTTAAAACTTTAGAAGTCCAAAATCTTCAATAATTTTTACAATATTGGCGCGAATTAACTAGAATACAGACCAAATTTGTTAAAATTTCATTAATTTTCAATATTTCAAGCAAATTTACTAGGGTATTCCATGAAATATCCGTCTAAGGGTATACATTGAGAATAATAAAAAATAAAGTTATGTCTGAAGTCATAGATCGCACCATAGACACAGCATCAAAAAGTTTAAATGAAACTATAGAAGTTAATTTAGAAAGGAATCTAAACATCCTAGATCAACTTAAAATTAAAGCTGATGATGCCGAAAAAAGTTGGAAAAAAATAGAACAGATTATTAATATGCCTAAATTAAAATAGATTTAGATATCTATGATTAAAGAACACATCTTTGATGTTTAAAAATCTATAGATTTCTAAAACTATACTATTTCATTACTAGGCCGTGATCAATTCTGCTCTCCATTCCAATATTTCATTAATGCCGTATTGTTTGTAAAGTTTTTCTTTTATGGAGTTGATATCATTAGTTATGATTTCTATTTCTTTTACCGTAAAGCCATGAATAGCTTGGGCAATCTTATCGACTAATTTAAATCTTACAAAAACTTTGATGGTTTGCATTATCTAGGATTTAATTGAAAAATAAGAACGTGATTATTATAAATGATAACTAATATTAAAACCAACAAATTGTATATTCAGCACACAATATGGTTTCCTTAACTTTTGGTTTTCAAAAAGACTTTTATGTATTCCTTAAAAAAAGAATAACAATATATAATGGATTTGAAACAAGATTTATTGGATAAGGATCACTCGTTTTTGAACTTTAACATTTCCCTAAGAACCCAAAAATCATCTCTAACAAACGCTTACCAAATTTGTAATAAGTGAGTCTTAAAAAGACCAACATATTATAACATTTCATATTTCCAAAAGTAGAAATACTTGGTTAAAATTTGGTTTAGCTAGAAGAAATAAAATTAAAATAAATTTGACTAACTCAACAAACTTTTTATTACTTGGCTCACTTTTTCATTTTCCGTAAGGAAGCCATCATGCCCTAAATCTGAATGGATTACTTCGAGTCGTGCATCAGGAATATGCCTGTATAGAAACTTCTGCTCTTCTAGTGGAAAAAGAATATCTGTCTCAATTCCCAAAATGGTAGTCTTGGCCTTTATTTGTGTCAAAGCAGACAAGACACCACCACGATTCCTACCCAAATTATGACTATCCATTGCCTTAGACAAGGTTACATAAGAAAATGCATTAAACCTTTTGACAAGTTTTTCTCCTTGATATCGTTGATACGACTGAACCCTAAAATTATCCAATTTGTCTTCGCTATCAGCTTGGGTATTATTATATCCTTGCGACGACCGATAGCTGAGTAATGCAATAGATCTTGCTGCCAATAAACCTGCTTTGCCTGCGTCATCATGTTTTTCTTTCCAAGTTTGATCTGCTTCTATAGCTAGACGCTGACTTTCGTTAAAACCAATTCCCCAAGGTGAATGCTTAGCATTGGTAGCAATGAGCAATAGTTGTTCAAATTTTTTAGGTGCAATAACCGACCACTCTAATGCTTGCTGACCACCAAGTGAAGCTCCTGCAAGCAACTTGATGTGATCAATACCCAAATGGATACTCAATAACTCAAAACTGCGCGCAATGTCTCTATTAGTAATCAAAGGGAAGTTATGGTAATACGGCACATCCTTACGTGGATCAATAGAAAGCGGACAAGTAGAACCATATGGAGATCCAAGGCTATTGGCACAAATGATAAAGTGTTTTTTGGGATCGATAGCAAAATCATTTCCTACTATACCAGGCCACCATTCTGTGGGATTACTATTGGCCGTCAGAGCATGGATTATCCATACCACATTATCTTTCTTATCATTGAGCGTACCAAAAGTGTGATAAGCTAGTGTGAATCCGGGAAGAGACTCCCCGGATTCAAGACTAAAATCATGCTTGTACTCAAAAAAATATGGGCCTTTATCGGTATCTACTACATTGTTATATACTGAATTATCTGCTTTCACTTGACTCAATTGCTTAGGATTTATTAATATTTAATTTAATGTTGCTTCCACTGCTTTCGTAGTTGACTGTGGGGCTTCTTGTCTTTTTTTAACAGCCGCAAAAGCATCAATTAAATCATTTTTGATATCATCTATATGCTCAATACCTACAGACAGACGCAACTGATTTGGCAATACGCCGGCAGAAATCTGCTCTTTTTCGGACAGTTGCTGATGAGTGGTTGCCGATGGCTGAATGATTAGTGTCTTAGCATCACCCACATTTGCAAGATGGCTCACAAGATCTAAATTATTGATAAATTCTTCTGCATCAGATTTTGTACCTTTTATGTTAAATGACAAGACACCACCGTAACCATTTCGAAGATAATTTTTGGCTAGTTTGTGGTAAGGACTACTTTCTAGACCTGGATAACTTACACTTTCCACTTGTGGATGCACTGACAACCAATGTGCCAATTCGAAGGCATTGTCCACGGTGCGTTGTACTCTAAGTGAAAGAGTCTCCAATCCTTGCAATAATTGGAAAGCATTAAATGGACTTAGTGAAGCGCCAAAATCTCTTAAACCTTCTACTCTAGCCCGAATGGCAAAAGCAATATTCGGTAAACCTAGGGGATTATTCACACCAAAAATATCGGAAAATACTAGTCCATGATAGCCTTCAGATGGCTCTGAAAATTGTGGAAACTTGCCATTACCCCAATTATAATTACCACCATCAACGATGACACCACCTATGGTCGTACCATGACCGCCAATCCACTTTGTAGCAGATGCCACTACAATATGTGCACCATGCTCTAAAGGTCGAAAAATGTAACCTGCTGCACCAAAAGTATTATCTACAATGAGCGGAATATCATATTTATTTGCCACAGCTGCGATGGCTTCGAAATCAGGAATATTAAACTTAGGATTGCCTATTGTTTCTAAGTAGATTGCTTTTGTTTTTTCATCGATTAATGCTTCAAATTTTGATGCTTCGTCACCTTCTGCAAATCTTACATCTATACCTAATCTCTTGAAGGCAACTTTAAATTGATTGTAGGTGCCACCATACAGATAGGATGTACTCACAAAGTTTTCGCCTGCTTGCAAAATATTATTTAAAGCCAGAAATTGTGCTGCCTGACCAGAACCTGTTGCCAATGCTGCTACGCCACCTTCTAATGCTGCGATGCGCTGCTCAAATACATCCGTCGTAGGATTCATAATTCGAGTATAAATATTGCCGAATTCTTTGAGTGCAAATAGATTAGCACCATGCTCTGCATTCTTAAAAACATATGACGAAGTCTGATAGATAGGCACCGCTCTCGAACCTGTGGTAGGATCTGGGTTTTGACCTGCATGCAACTGGAGCGTCTCGAATTTGTATTTTTTGTTATTTGACATGATAATATGATTTATAAATTTGAAAATGATGGATATTATTTTTTTTTGAAAATCTGACTAATAAAATCTAATTTTTTATATCAAATTTGCTTTATGGAACAAATAAAATAATGAAGATGTGCAAAGATCCTATGATGGAACTTTCACAACATATCAAATAGAAACAGCCTTAAAAAGTGGTAATAAACTATTCAGATATGCCGTGGATTAGTTGCAACAACAGCAACAACAACAGCACATGAATAAGGAAGAAGATGATTTGGAAACTGAAATAACGACTTCCGAAGGAAGCGAAAAGGAACTCAATTTAGAAGATAAAAATTTCATTTTAATTACATTCAACATTTATATGCCCCAAAATCGGGAAGGAATTGGCACCTTGCTTTTTGTAGGTTGCCTGAGGGTCATCGAGCCTTTTCTCTCGCCTCATCGATATAAATAATTGTGAACAAATATGAAATGATGTTCCTAACTATTTCGGACACAAAGATAATGGTAAATAAATTAGAATGTCAATAGGTCATTCTAATTTATAATTCACATAATATTTATTATCATATATATATAATTGATTATAAATATATTTAAACTCATATTGAAAATAAATAAAAATAAAAAAAAATGTTCCATCTCATAAAATCTCAATATTTATGAATCTATTATTAAAAGATTATGGAAATTTTAATAGATGGTATTCCTAAATAGTATTATGTTTGTCTCACTTAAAAAACATATTTATGAAGCATTATTTACCTTTATTTTTTACATCGTTAATCATTATTTTAACATCATGCGTACCTGTTGTAAGGAAAATTCATGACGAAGTCAGAAATGTTACAACATACCAATGGTCTAATAGCAAGTATGCAAGTTCGAAAATAAATAGAATTTCTAGATCATTCTCTTATTCATTAAGTAAAGAAGGAATTAATAATAGGAATTTGAAATGGGAAATATGGTCTAGTTTTCCAGTGACCCAAGCCGATTATAAAGATACTGCTTATATTATCACAAATGACACTATATTGAAAGTACTATTCATAAGATTAGAAGACATCAAATATCAAGAACAAATAAATAATATTCAAACTACCACTGCTACAACTACTAACGTCAAAACTGAATCCGTGACCACAATAGAGCCCGTAAAGTCATCAACATCAACTGAAAACAGGAGTGAAAAAATTAATAATACTAATACAACAACAAGTACAAGTACCAACACAGATACAAAAGTAGACACAGAAATATTAGATAAATTACTCTCCAAAAGAATTATCCAAGCAACTGACAATGAATATTTTGCAAAAGCCTTGAGAGCACCAAAAACTACAATTAGAGTTTACAATACAAATAATGATTTTTGGGATATAAAATTATTGGCAGAGGAAAAAACTCAAATCGCAAAATTCCTAAATAATGTGTCTGATGTTATTGTAAGATAATAAATAGTAGATAAGTCAAAAAAATTAGAAGAACTAATAGGTGTCTAATTCTTTAATGAAAATAGGCTATTAAAAAATGTATCAATATTCTATTAGAAAACAAATAAGTTATTAGCTTTGGAGCAAAATCATTATCCATGGCAGTCACAGGAAATCTAGTAAAAACAGATGACAAAGATCAAAGGTTGAAACCTAACCTTTCATTTGCCAACATCATCAATATGAATGTTGGTTTTTTCGGGATACAATACAGTTTTGGCCTACAGCAAAGTGCTGTCAATCCAATTTATGACATGCTCGGGGCCTCAGCTCATGAAATCCCCATTCTCAATATCGCAGGTCCTGTGACTGGACTATTGATACAACCTATCATAGGAGCAATGAGTGACAAAACATGGACACCAAGATGGGGAAGAAGGAAACCATATTTCTTTATTGGTGCCATGATATGTAGTATTTGTCTTCTTTTCTACCCATTCAGTAGTACATTGTGGATGGCTGCAGGACTTCTCTGGATATTAGATGTAGGGAATAATACAGCTATGGAACCTTATCGTGCATTCATAGCAGACACACTTAATAAAGATCAACAACCAACTGGTTTTCAGGCACAAAGCTTTTTCACAGGGCTGGGTCAGACGCTGGCTAATGTGTCACTTTTTGTTTTTCCTTTGATGTTCGTAGGTGTAACAGGATCATTGCCAACATGGGTGTATGCATCGTTTTTTTTAGGTGCAGTTTGTTCCATTGGTTCTGTATGGTGGAGCATGTACACGACCAAAGAATTGCCACCAACTGAAGAAGAAATAGCATTAATTGCAGAATACAACGCTGGAAAACCCAACAAATTTCTACAGTTTATGGGATACATCCTTTCTGTATCTATTGTGCCAGGAATCGTGTATTATGTACTCTATGCTACAGTAGGTATGAATGTGGCCAACTTCTTAATACTGCCTATATTTTTCGGATGGATATTTTTGTTGGCACAATTGTTAGAAAAATATCAAGACATCCCATTTGTAAATGCTATTTATCTATTGGTATCTCCGCTAATAGAAATCATAGACTCTATCAAGACTATGCCACGAGTAATGTGGCAGCTATCACTAGTATATTTGTTTCAATGGTACGCCCTATTTTGTTACTGGCAAAACAGTGCAAAAAGCGTTGCACTGTCAGTATGGAATGCCACACCTGCATCAGACCCAAAACTATATGAAGAAGCAGTCAGTTGGACAGGTCTAGTGAATGGTTGGTATAACATTGTGACATTTTTGACAGCTTTTGGACTAGTATATTTTGCGAATAAATATGGAAGTAAATATGTTCATTTCATTTGTCTAATCTTAGCTGGTTTGGGATTTTTAGCCTTTCCATTTATTGCAGATAAAAATTTGCTTTTTGTAGCGATTACAGGATTTGGTATTGGTTGGGCGAGCATGATGGGCATACCTTATCTCATGGTAGTCAATGATATCCCAAAGGAAAGATATGGTGTTTATATGGGAATTATCAATATGATGATCGTGATTCCAATGATCATACAGACTTTGACATTCGGTTATGTCTTAGAAAATTTATTGGGCAATGATCCAAGGAATGCCATTGTTTTTGCGGGTGTATTATTGTTGTTAGCAGCATTAGCAACATTATTGATAAAGGGGAAAAAAGATGGTGTGGAAGGATAATTTGATTTGTGAGATTGGTATAATCATGTCATCGCTAAAATAATATCATCTCTATAATTATGCCATCTTTATAATAATGTCATTTCTATAATCTTGTCATCCCGTTGGGATTGGCTAACACCATTTACTAACTTCTTTTTGATTTTAGCTCCGTTTTAACTTGATTCATGATTCCATCCCACCATACTTGCATACCATTTTTGGCTTCTATCAGATGACACTTGATTTTGTTTTTCATACATCCGATGAGAAAATCTTCTATACTTATGCCATTTTTTTCTGCCAATTCTTTGACTTTCGTACCTGAAAGCTCTATTTCTTCCATAACACTGCCAGCAACATAGGATGGCCCATCGTCACCATTGGTACCGGAATAGACCAATTCTCCATTTTTGTAATGAATATACCAAACTTCATATTCATTATAACTGTAAAACTGTGCTTCGCCAAATCTAATGCTTAAATTCCAAATGACGTGGTGGGTTATATCGTCATTTACTGGCTTAGGACTGTTTTTCAAATCTGGTAATGATAACGTCATTAGGTTTTTACCAAAAATAATACTATGACTTTGATATGTGGCTAAGCCTGTGAAATCTTTTTCGAAAGCTTTGTACAGGCCCGAAACGATTTCACTTTCTTTACTGGATGCTCCTAAGTAAGAAATGATTTCTTGTTTCTTATCAGTTGGTACATATATCCAAGAAGCATCGATGTCCACCTCGGAGAGAACTTCTTCTTGTTTTTGGGTGAGCTTGGGTCTATCATTATTGCTTCTTAGTTCCAGTTTTGCAATATATTGAGGTGTGACAAAATTTCCATTATCCAAATATAATGTTGAATCCAAGTGACTTGCAATTTCGTAAAAAAGTTTTACTAGTTCTATGTTTATTCTTCCATAAGATACAGCAGTGACCTTATTAGTGTGTGCTTTTAATCCGAAATAAATTGTAGGGCAGTAAAGATCAGGTTCAGACTTACCATTATCCAAAATATAAAAAGAAAAGTTTCTCCAAGAAAAATGACTTTTATCTTCAAAATTTTCTCTTTTATATATATAATCAGAATCTAAATACCAAGGTTCAAATTGCGGATATCTCTTTATGACATTCATAAAGCTTTCGAAAGATATTATTTTACTTATTTTCCAAACGGGTTCATATTTTTTTGAGATAAACTCTTTTTGAGATTCTTCGGTGTTACAAATTGTAAAATCAAAGTAAAAATCCTTCATAAGGTTTAGATTTTGGTTAAATAAATTATATTCCGGCTATTTGTTCAGCTGTTTTTATGACAAAAGTAACATCAGGATAATCTTGCCTCAAAGTTGGGAGCCAAGAATTTGCATTGTTCAAATTGTTTTATTTAAATGCTCCATTTCATTAGATTTTTAAAAAAAATATCGGAATAAATGTATCTCCACCTATTCCGATATTTTATAATTCCAACCTATTTTGGATCTAAGATCTCTTTAATTCTACTTCTAAGATCATCTTTGTGATATGCAGATGAAATATCGGTAGAAGTATACGTGGACAACATCGTATCTATCTTTTTGATATGTGCTCTTACGGTGGCTGTGATGTCTGAGTTTTTGGCAGCATTGTCTTTTTGTTCGAGTGCTTTGCCTAGGGCATCTACATACGTTCTTTGCAAATTCCTACGATAGATGTCGATTGATTTTTTTGATTTCACTTCCGTAAAAATAGCATTGGTGAGATCGTCCATCATTTCTGTGAGCTTATATGCTTTGTCTCCATTTAAAGCTTCATTTTCTTGCATTCTGAGCAATCTTTCTTTCATCAAGACAAGATTGAGTGTACGTTCTTGCAAACCTCTGATTCTTTCTGTGTTGCCGTGTTCTTCTATTCTACTCAAGATGTTTTTATCAGCTATCCAAAGCGGTGTGGTAAATAATTGATCATTTAGAAAACGAAGGGCATCTTTTTGTCTCGCTTTATCAGTATGGAAATAAACTGGACTATTTTCGTCATATGTTTTGTAATATTCTGACACACCACCAATATTGGCAGTGACGTGACCCATATATCTATTAAATTGGCCAATAGCCGAATCATAAAACTCTTTCAATTCTTCAAATCCTTTGGTGTCCTCTCCCATCCACTTGACAAGATTAGGGACAATTCTTTGTAAATTTTTAATACCATATTCTGATGCTTTTATAGAGTTATCTCCTATGTCTTCTGTTTGTGCAGTAGGGTCTGTAGGCAATCCTCGTTGACGTCCGAATCTATAAATCGGATTGTCCGCTTTTTCTTTTATCCAATTATTTATGGTCGGTCTTTCAGATTCTGGTGTGGCATCTTTGATGAGTCTGTACCCATATTGGATAGACCAAATGTCATAAAGTCCGATATCTGGCATGAGCCCCACAGCGCCATCTTCTGGTTGTGCCACGTAATTAAACCTAGCATAATCCATGATCGACGGAGCTGTTCCCATCTTTTTTGTAAAATGTGGTGATCTCAAAGAATCCACTGCATAAGCCGAACTCGCGCCCATATTGTGCGGTAGCCCTAATGTATGACCGACTTCGTGGGCAGCGACAAATCTTATCAATCTACCCATCACTTCTTCTCTCAGTTTTGGTGTACGTGCATCAGGATTGATGGCAGCTGTTTGGGTGACAAACCATGTGCGCAATAAATTCATCACATTGTGATACCAGATAATATCACTTTCTATAATCTCACCTGTACGTGGGTCGTGCACATGTGGTCCCATCGCATTTTGGATGTCTGTACTCACATATCTGATCACTGAATATCTTACATCTTCTGGCGACCAATCGGGATCTTCTTCTTTGGTCGGTGGTAGTTTTGCCATGATGGCATTTTTAAATCCTGCTGCTTCGAATGCAACTTTCCAATCATTGACACCTTGCATAAGATATGGTCTCCATTTTTCTGGCGTAGCAGGATCAATATAATATACGATTGGCTTTGCTGGTTCAACGAGTTCACCACGGAAATACTTTTCGCGATCTTCTGGTTTGGGTTCTAGTTTCCATCTGGTGATTAGTCTTTTCCTAGATGCTTTTTGATCATCCGAACTATAATCTGTCTGTTGGATAGAAAAATAACTCACACGTGGATCAAAATATCTAGGTTGCATCTGGACTTCAGGAAGTAATACCATATTCTGAGTCATCTCTACGGATAATGTCCCAGTAATCTGATTATCAGGAAGATTGCCCCCTGTGTATGTCAGTACGTGTTTGACATAAATATTCTCAGGGAAAGATTTCATTTCTTGGATAAAACTCCTTTTTGAATCTACACTTCTTATTTCAAAAGCTTTTTTTTCTTCCTTCCCCATCGCTCCTATCATTTCCACATCAGTATTAAACAGTGCTTCTACGTCTATGATGTATCCCGTAGTATCTTGGTTGTAAGCCTGAATATCAAAAACCATAACTACAGGTTCAAAATTATTATTGCGAACAGACTGATAAATCGGATCTTCAAAATTTGCAATGCTATTGTAGGAAACAGATCTCAAAAGAATCTTATCATCTTTTTTTTGCCATCTGATCACTTGTTGTGGTCTAGACTCGACACCTGCGCCACCGAAATTTAGATTTTTGACAAAACCAGAAATTCTAGATGTGATCAATATTTCTTTTTCTAGAATCTTGTTGGAGAGTTCGAAATAATTTTTGTCCTTTACCTTGTGTGTGGTGATCATGCCCTGAGAAGTAATGGCATCTTTGGTGATGACGTCCTTGTAGGCTTTGATTTTTTCATCCTTTTTCTTTGGTTCGGATGCTGTAGGTGTTTTAGCTGGTTCTGGTTTTTTCTTTTTCCAGAACTGAGCATTAGATGTCAAAGGGATGAGAAAAAACATTAAAAAAGCAATGATTAGATTGGATTTGAAATTCATATTGTGATTTTGTGATTGAAACGACAAAATATAACAATTTGGAATAAATACAAATTCTTATCTTAAAATTCGTTTGAAGATGTCTGATAGAATAACTACTTCATAAAATGTTGATGTTGAGTCAAAGGTTAATCTAGATACTTCCTTCTGATATGAATTGTAAAATCTCTTCTTTCATAAT
This sequence comes from Saprospiraceae bacterium UBA7687, assembly GCA_002482845.1. Lineage (GTDB taxonomy): Bacteria > Bacteroidota > Bacteroidia > Chitinophagales > Saprospiraceae > OLB9. Next base: position 18,716 of record DLGT01000154.1, on the reverse strand, counting down.
AGGACCCTTAATATCTGAAATCACAGTTGCAATTTTTATCAAGTCTTTAGATGCTTTGTGAAAATCGGGCATCCTTCAAAAATAAACTGTCATCTAAAACTATTTCCAATTCAATATCGTTAATTTATAGTATAAAAATTTGAAGATGAAAATATTAGTTGATATTCAAAACACAGAAGCAGATTTTGCCATCAAAGTGCTAAATAGTCTTTCATTTGTTAAGAAAGTAAAACCTATGAGTACGTCTTCAGTTGGTTTGATGGAAGATTTAAAAGATGCTGCTCAACAAGTAAGACTACACAAACAAGGAAAAATTAAGTTAAAAACTGCACAAGAACTACTTAATGAGCTTTAATATTATTCCTACCAATCGGTTTGAGACAGAACTAAAAAGATTGGTAAAAAAATTCCCATCTCTTAAGAATGAATTTGTCAGCCTGATAGTCGCTCTTTCTTAAAATCCCACATTGGGTACATTCATAAATGGCTTTCATCTAAAATGAATTATAAATTTTAATGTAATCCATCGCAGTTGCAAATTTTAATTGCTTCTACAGAGGTATTGCGATGATCGAATTTAAACTGCATTAACATATAACTGAAAAGTTCACGTTTTGACAAATAGTGACAATCAATTCATACCACATTTCACTCAATAATCATACTGATAATAGTAACAGCTATTTAGAAAAATTCAACAAATTCTCAATTTATTCAAAAAATATTCAAAAAAGTAAAAAATCTATAAGAATCACAATTAGCTATAAATCAATAATTTAAGTTATATTATATTTATTTGCACGCATATATATACGTTTACAAACGTATTTACACGTATATTAAACGAATACGGAAAAGCGCTGCCTACATCTTTGCATCGTCAATCGATCGAAAGATCAAATATTTGTTTCACTCGTCCTGACATACATACTAAAACAACACATGTATCACGGACACAAATTTTTAATATCATGATGAATACAATCAAAAATTCAGTTCAACTCGTAGGCAACATCGGTAAAGATGTGCAATTGGTTTCATTTGACAATGGCAACAAAAAAGCATCTATTGTGCTCGCTACAAATGAATCATACACAAATACTAAGGGCGAAAAAGTAAAAAACACTTCATGGCACAATCTGATCGCTTGGGGTAAAACGGCTGAGCAAATAGCAGCGTCTGTGCAAAAAGGAAATGAAATATCTATCGTAGGCAAACTATCTAATCGTACCTATACGGACAAAGATGGCAATACAAAATATATCACAGAAGTCGTAGTAAATGAGTTCTTTAAAGTGGCAAGAATAATTGCCCCTACCGTAGAAGTAGTACCTTTTTAATCCATTTCATTTTAATCATTATTAAATTAATTTTAATCTTATAAATCAAATAATCATGACAAATAGTATAAAAAATTCAGTTCAACTTATAGGTAATGTAGGTAAAGATGTAAACCTAGTCTCTTATGATAATGGAAATAAAAAACTCTCTTTAGCTATTGCAACAAATGAGTATTATACCAACAATAAAGGCGAAAAAAACCAAAATACGGAATGGCACAATATCGTAGCTTGGGGAAAAACAGCAGAAAATATGGCTGCATCACTCACAAAAGGAAATGAAGTAGTTATTCACGGTAAACTGACAAGTAGGTCTTATACAGATAAAGATGGTAAGAATAAATATATCACAGAGGTTGTGGTAAATGAATTTTTCAAAATCGCAAAATCTTCTCGCGAAGTCGAAGCTGCGGTCTAACCCACTAATAAAAGAAGAGCGTTCCGATGTAAAAGTCGGAACGTCTTTTTTATTTTTGTTAGGTGTACCGCAAAATAACACTTTGTTTAAAATTCCTTTTGTGTTACATTGATCCTTAAGGAGACAAAATGAATTTTTGAATTAGTTGCTGTGCAAAAATGGAATTCACCCTATTTTGTTTTATTTTCCATTTATGTGAGTGGATGGTTAAAAATTTGTTTAGTTGCAAATCAATAGATGGTGGTTTTGCAGCTAAAATAGATTACGAGTTTAGTGAAATAGACATGGATATTATCTTGAATTGTGGGTCAAAAAATATTGGTTATAAATCAAATAGAACATAACATGTGGTTTATTACATCCACCTACGTCTATCGCTTTCTACTTTTCTTAGAAATATATCAGTTATTTTTTTTGCAAAATCATTTTGAATGTATGGTATCATGATTCTGCCAGAAGCAGTGTATAAAGATATACTACATAACTGGTTTCTATATTGATAAGGCGACTGATGGAGTTCTATAGCTTGTATCTTAAAAATTGGTAATACTTCGGCTTTGTCACCAAATACACCGCCTTTGATGTAGAGTAATTCGCCATCGTGGCCATAAGTTTTTTTTCTGTAGCCAACATATCTGAACCCTATTAGATAAAGTATAATCAATAGACCATAAATGATTTTGTCGGTCTGATCGAGAAAGTATGCAAGGCCACTAAGTAGGGCGAAAACGATGCTTATCAAAATGGTAAACCTGTAGAAATACCTCTTATCTATCTTATGCATCTCGAAGGATTCAAAATCAACGCTGCCGAAAAGTGTGCGGACGACTTCAGTAATGTGCGACATGTTACATCCAGGAATGTTAATATTTTGTTTTGAGGTGAGCTCGGCACTTGATGCTTGATTAAGATATAGATTTTTAAATCCAGCTAATCGTTTTAGCAAATTATCCGACCATGAGATATGTTGGATTTTATGGTCAAATGCAGATATTTCTTTTTTGGTAAATAAGCCACTTATGATTTTAAATCCGCGTGTCGATCTTAAGAATTGCAGGTCATAATGTTGGACAACTGTTCTTACCATCGAAATGATGATAGAAACAATCAAAAATACAGCAATAACGAAAGCAATGAACGCAAAACCAAGCTCAACGTCGGGTATTTCTTCAGAATATTCATCTACATCTAGGCCGACTTCTTGTAGATTCTGATAAATCCAGAAAAAGAATAGAAATATAAGACCGCCAGATTTAAGATGATTTTCTGTGATGCCTACTTTGAATAATTCGGTTGTAGTGAGCGACATGATAGGTTTGTACACCAATGAAGATGGTTCTTCACGACCTTCTTCTCGTAAATCTTCATTGGTAGTTACAACAGCCCTTTTCTCAGACATCACCAAGGCACGAAGTGCGTGTGCTTTTTCGGTTTGGATGGCATGAAATTCGAATTCATTTTTTTCTGATCCTGCAGTATCGACTTTGAGTCGAAGTACGGAGAAGAACTGATGTATGATATTTTGTTCAAAATTAATGGTTTGGATCTTAGCAAATGGGATGGACATCTTTTTTTTGTTGAAAATCCCTGTAAACAAGACCAATTCACCATCTTGGATAATAAAATAGGTTTTGAAAAAATTAATGACAGAATAAACCATAGAAATGACTGCCACTGCAATAATCGTGTATAATAAATAACTTGTTTTGCTTTTGCTACCACCAAGTAAAACCACCACCACAAATGGCAGCAATTGCCTGAATAAGACATTTACAGTCTTAAACAGAATCATCAAAATAGCCACATAGGACTGACGATTAGGTACCGAAAAGTCGAACTCACTCTTCTTCATCGTGCGCCACCTTATTAGTGATAAATTGTTTGAGTTTAGCGGCAGTTTCTTGGGATAGTCCTGGAATATTCAAGTCGCTAGAACTACCACCTGCTGTAAAAAGCGACAACTCTGAAAGTCCAAAATACCTATCTATCGGTCCCTGATTAATCTCACAATGTTGCACACGATTGAAGGGAACAATGATGGTAGATCTAAACCACATCCCAGATTTATAGACTACATCTTTTTGTCGAAGCGCAAAACCTTCGTAGAAATAGGATTTGTAAGATAAAAAAATAAAAAAACTAGCTACTAAAATCCAACCTCCTACCACAATCCAAATCAAGGGGGAAGCAAAAAGTTCTTCTACAAATATCCCGATCCCAAGATAAATGATGATTGCGGCTATAAAAAAGAAAGCCGTGAAATAAATACTAACTTTCTGATAATTAAGCTCTAAGGATTCGAACTGAATATCATCAATACTAGGCAAATGCTGAGAAGGAAGTTGGTTATTTTCGAAATCCATAAGGTATTTGTACGTTTTGAATACACATGCACAAGGTAAATGAAAATTCTATCCAAAAAGTTCATAAAGAAAACATTAACACGATTTTTCATTACATTAAAAGTAAAAAAAAGAAGAATCTCAAAAGTATAATGCCCTTAAGATTCTTCTATTTTGGATTGTATTTAGCTTACAATTGTATATCTAAACCTACGAATAATTGACATCAAAAATCTCCATAAAAAACCTGAAAACAAGGCAACTGCAAATCATTACGCCAGAGATCCACCACTTGATTCCTATCATCCAACACCAATTCCACAAAATATTTTCCTTCTATGTGATTCGAAAATATTTCCTTTTTGATGATTGCATCTTTTCTGTAATCTCCTGTTACTCTCATGATCAACCTATCGTAAGATATACCGTATCGCTCCAGCCAAGTCATCGTCTGTGGCTTAAAAGTATCTTCCCTGCCCGATGCCAAAATAATCTTGTATCCCAACTGATGGTAGTGTCTGACCATATTGACTACAGGGATATTGGGTAGATCTTCATCACACCTTGACGCATCAAAAGGGCTTCGGCCATTCATCAGACATAAAGTTCCATCAAGGTCACATATGATGGCTTTGGGCAAGGATGGATCTTGGGTACGATATGTTGGATGTTTTTTGTCGTGTTTTGGTTCAACACTGTTATCTTTTAAAATATGCTGCCGATGCATTTTAAGAATGACTTCATCTCCAACTTTCTTATCTCTCGACTTGTCTCTTTCTAAACATTCTTCGAGTGAAACATTCATCTCTTTTATCTCAACCTGAACTTGTTGGTTGTGGTCAGTATTAAATTTCCTTACCACATTTTTGATCCTTTCTACAGGTCGATCACTTAGGTTGGTATCATCTACGATCACATGTTTACCATCCAAAAGTGCTTCTATCAACATCAAGTCTCTTACCTTCTCAATAAACTTTTCGTTGTGCGTTGTATGATGATTGTTGTCTAACATCACTCTTAATTCGTCCTTATTGAGACGTTTATATGTTCCAGGATTTTCATCCAAAAGCTTTCGTGCATAAGTGGACTTTCCACTTGCTGGCAATCCACGAAGTATTATTACTTTTTTACTCATTTTATTCTTCTATTTCAATATTCCTAAATGGCCTTTCATAATTCGGCTTCAACAATTTCCAGATGATAGCGTCGTATGCTCTTTTTTCGTACATCTTAAATAATAGAGCAGGATGTTGACACGTCTGAAAATAAATAGCGGTTGACTTACGGTCTTCTAGTTCTTTGTATTCGGCTTTTGCTTCGGCTTCTATTTTTCGAAATGCTACCCAAAATTCATCAATCGTCGCACGTACCCAATTATAAAACTCATCGGGTACTTTATCCAACAATTCATCCAGAGATTGGTTATCGCGTAGATGCTCCCAAATAGTTTTGGAAGAAACTTGTGTGATGATCCTATGGAGACGAACATACTCTGCAAACTTGATTTTAATTCTGTACCCATTATCAAATCGTATGATAAATCCTTCTTTATCTTCTATTTGCAACCGACGGATAGCCTGCAGATCATTCAATCCATCATATCTTTTAACTACAGGAAAACCTATGTCTATCAAAGGAGTTTCTATTCCCGATGCAATTTCTACGATAGCCAATAATACTAACTCTTCTTTATGACCATAATCTATGACGATTCGATTTTCTGGATAAATAATCTCAAACAAATAGGTTTTGGTCTTGTCTAACTGATCGATACTTTTGGCATATTTATCATACAAAAGTTCTGTGGCTTTGATGGATTGTTCGCTCATAAATGATCCACGGCTAGCGATGTACGGGCGATCATTCCACCAATATAAAATACCCAAAGAGCCATCCATTTTGTCGTACACTTCAAATGGCAGTGATGGAATCTGTTGATCATTCACCTCGCCATAATTAAAAAACTTAGTAAATGGTCTTGCCACGATCTCATACTGTTCATCCAATATCAATCCTCGGCAAAGCATAGTCACTTCATTCCACATATATTCATACTGCGCTTTGGCTGTATAGTTGTAGATATATAGCGGTCGCTCAGGGTGTTTTGTCATGCGGACATAACCTAATGAGATCATTTCTTCTAACGCATCTATGGTGAATGCAAGGTTTGTCATATTAATCGTTCATTATTTAATAACGATGCAAAGGTAAAAGTGGTGTGCGCAATCTTTTTGCGTAGGGGAAATTATTTTTATTTTTTAAGCATGTTAGTTAAAAAATGCCCATTTAGGCTCTTTTAGAATAAAGCTCACTTTACCTTTGATTCCACTCTGAAAACACAAATTAAATGATAATCAAACGTTTTCTTACTCTGATCATGAATGTAAACATTTGATTATCTATTATTTAGATATATGCATTTTCCTGTTATTCTAACTGATTACTTTTCGCAGTGGATTCATATTTCAGTATCTAGCATCAAAAAAATAAAAGTGGGGACAAAATGTATGATACTTTTATGCATTATACATGATACTTTAATGCAACAGTGGGATCTAGTGGGAACTCAGTGGGAACTCGTGGGAACTCAGTGGGAACTCAGTGGGAACTCAGTGGGAGCTCAGTGGGAACTCGGTCGGAATTCAGTGGGAACTCAGTGGGAGTATGGTGGGAGTATGGTCGTATTAGCTACGGATTACCTAGGGAGTATGTAGGGAGTTGATACGGAGGAAGTACGGAGCGTGTACTTAGTTTACACGGAGGAAGCAGATTGGGTCAACTCAGTATATTTGGACAAAATAGGACAAAATAGGACAAAACAGGACAGATTGGGACAAAACAGGACAAATGGGGACAAAAGGGGACAAAACAGGACAAAATAGGACAAATGGGTACATTTGGGACACTCCATATTGACAAAAGAAAGTTACACCCTTACATTTGGATATTATTTCAAATTTAAAAATCTTAAATTATGGCAAAATTAATTAGTTTGTTTAAGTATTCAGGTACTTTAGATGGGTTTACAAGTGTGCATCCAGCTAATTCTGACCCCTATTTGAAAAGAAAAGGAGGATTATCCAAAGAGCGGATAAAAACTGATCCAAAATTAAATCGCATCAGAGAAAACAATAAGGAATTTGGCATGATGGCAGCAGCATCTAAAGCCATCAGAGAACCATTTAGAGAAGTGAGACAAAGTGTAAGGGTACAGTATCTCACACCAAGACTTACCCATTACTTGACAAAAATTAAAGATCTGGATACCACATCAACAAGAGGATATCGAAGTGTCCATGTAGGCTTAGAAAGCGAAGCAGGTAAAAACATCCTTTTAGGGTTTAATTTTAATGCTAAAAAAAGATTATTTTCTGTGTTACAAAAAGATTTTGAACTTGATACTGATACAGGTTCTATAAGCATACCATCTTTAATGCCTTACTTACATTTACTAGGTGGAATGGGTGCCAATACTGTGGAACTGAAATCCTATTGGGCTAAAATTGATTTTGAAACTGGACAATCCAAACTTTCAAAAAGTAATGCCGTAAGGCTATCCGTAAAAAGTAAACCCGTAGACCTATTATTGACGCATGACCAAGCTCCACAAGGTGATGGCGTTAGTGTTTTTGTGCTATCCATTGTTTTCTATCAAACGGTAAATAATGTTGACTACATGCTTCAAGATGGGAGTTACAATGTAGCCGATATTGTGGCAGTCGTATAAATGAATAATGTAAAAGAATGGTGCAGTATAGTTTATTGCACCGTTCTTAATTTAGAGTAAGTTTAAATTTATATTATGATATTTTATCTCGATTCAGGTGTTTAATATTTCATTAAAATTTTGTCCATGCCAAAGGCAGACGAGCACGATTTTTGCAACTTTTAGGCAAAAATAGCGCCAAAATTAAGATAGTTTTCCATTTTTACCACGGATGTACATCCGTGGTTATTAATATTACACCCCTTTGGGGTTATAGCTGAACATTAACATTTATATTTAAAAACTAATTTCCATGTTCAGTCACCAAGCTAACGATATCCATTATTGGAATGAGTTTAGGTTAGAAAGAATTAATTATATAATTTTAGTCAAATCAATTAATTTTTGTTTATTTGCAACTGCAAACTAAAGCATAATATATGAAACTTATTTTTATTATTCTTTTAGCATTAAGTACAGCTTTTTGTGATGCTCAGATTTCGAATATCGCATCAGAACTTAAAGCATTATCACAAGAACTTAAGACATCAAAATCAACAGAAGATGGAAAATATATCGAATCAACGGATTTTGAAATAAAAAAGGACACCTTATATATTTATCAATCTAAAGGATTTCCAGAGATGGAATTAATTGATGAATATCATTATTTTATCAAACTAAGTGACTTAGCTAGTGTTGAATATAACGAAATGACTTTGGGCGATTATACATCATATATGGTAAATTTCACATCAAAAGGAAACAAACCTAAATTCATTTTTAAATATGGTACAAAAGAAGAAATCACACAATCTTTAAAAAATGATCCGCTTTCTGATGAAGAAATCCAAAGTTACACAGTAATTACATTGCCAGAACTCAACGATAAATCGAAGTATAAAAAATTAGAATCCCTATTGAAGTCATTAATCAAATAGTTTTAGAGAAATCACTGACATAGTATTTAGTTATACAACACACTCCTAATTTCCACCAATAATCGCTCCACCAGTTTGTGGTCTGGTGCTTCAGGAAGTAGGCAGTTACTAAAATTTTGATCAATCTCGTTCATCAAACTATCTCCGAGGCCCATTAAGTGTTGAAACTCCATCTCGCCACTTTTTATAGATAGCAATTCGTCTCTATTGCTTCGCCATACATTGATTTTTTGATCTGCAATGATTTCATTGGCCATTTGCAAAAGTCGAATGGTATGCATCATGTTTTTGGAATCATAGTTTTTACCATGCGCAAGATTATTTTGATATCTCGCGTCATTTCTCTTATCGATCCAATCCCAATATTCTCTATACTCTTTACAAAACACAGAATAGGATTCCAGATTACAAAAAAGATATGAACGTGGATTTTCACCTTTAGGTATAGAACTAAGACTTACATCATTTGACAGTTCGTCAGATATTATGCCTTTATAAGAAAAACGACCATTTAGGTCGTAATACAAGGCATACATCCCTTTGGTATTTGGTATTTTTGATAATCCACACATTTCCTGATTCAATCCATTTGCGTCCAACCACTTTGTCACCGGCACAGAACCATTATCCTGAATTACAAAACAAAAATCCAAAATGGTCTTCCGCTTTTCGTCCATCGGATTATTGATTTTTTTCTTGAGCCCTCTTGCTTTTTTTATCTGGCTTATTGCGTAATTGGCAAAGGTCTCCTTACACAACTTTGATAAAAAGATCTCTGGTGTCAGTACATAAAGTATAGGATTTTTGAACAATATACAGTTGCTCGGAGTAGCAAGCAACTCTAGGATATTAGGATTATTTTTGAGCAACAACTCCACATACCTACCCAATTCATAAAACACGATATTATTACTTTCATTGGATATTTGTGGTACATATTCCAAGCCAAAATACATGTCTTTGGGCATATAAAAAACGCCTTTGATATCCGTGTCCGAAGAAGCCGTATCCAAATTATATGCTTTGCTGCCACTAATACACTCCAAAAGAATGCATCCGCTATTTCTTAATTCGTCAATGGTCATATTTCTCAATAGTGTTTCTTAAAAATTTATCCAATGTTTGATGACCAAAACTGCGATCATCCATGTTTCTCGCTTCCACTTCGAGATATTGCATCGTTTCTTGTATATAGTTCAAAAATACTTCCGGAGTTTTAAATTCTATGCCTTCCGCTGCATTTGACTTCATGGTGATCAAATCTTTGAGCAAAACGTCCAATTCCTTTGGCAGCAATTGAGACAATGGTTCGATATTCATCGGTGGTATAGCTTGATATTTTTGTGTCCACAAGGCTGCAAGTACAGGTCTGATGACGTAAAAAAACTTCTTTACACTAAGGTTTCCTTCTTGATTTGTTTTGGACAATGCACCTTTAGCAATACCCAAATAATGGAATATCAAAGCTTTAGGATTGAAAAATTCTTGGCACAATGTCCATAATTGATCTCTAAAACCAGCTTCTTCTCTATAAACTATGGGCGATTGCAACCATTCAAAAGGAGACGCATTGCACTTACGCACGAGCCGCAAAGTTTTCTGCAAGTCCCATCCAGATATATCGAGCACATCATCCACTGGAAAACCGATTTGGCCATCGCTTTCTACTATAGAGAGATAGTCATCCATAGGTTTGACGAAGATAAATCGACAATCAAAATCACTATCAGGAGATGGAAATCCCCATGCACGACTACCAGATTCGGCAACATAAAGAATCTTGACGTTTTTTTGAGACTCTAGGTCAGACAATATATCTAGTATTTTGGCTTTCATGTTTTCATTATTATAATAACGATGCAAAGGTAAGAATGGTGTGCGCAATATTTTTGCGTAGGTGTAGAATTATTATATTTTTGATATCCAAATTATAAGATTCGAAGATGAAAAGGCTAATTATATAAAACCATACACCAATTCCGCATCTATCAATAAAATCTACTATAAAACTTATTTATTTTCCTATTTGTTTACAAAGAAAAATAAAAATGCAAACCAAACTAAAAAGCTTTAATGATGAAACGTGCCTACCAAACCCTAGACAACAATCTAGTCTAGGTAGGTTTAACTTTTTTTTATACTTCTTGTTGTTTACTCTAAATTCTTGCAATTTGGATATTGGGAGTTCAGAATCAGTTGTGGAGAATTTTCTTGATGAATTGGAAAATAATAAGGGAGGAGATTTGTTAAATTTTTATCCAGAATTATATTTGTTAGATAGTTATTTAATGACAAAAAACTCAAAAGTAGTATCTTCTGAAAAGCTATCAGATAATCTAATCAGGATAGAAACTACTACTTCATTTATTAAAAAATCGGGAAAAGAAGTCGATGGAAAAGTTAGCTACTTTTTAAGAAAAGACATATCGGGAAATTTTATTATATTTGACAGTCAAGGCTTATTTGCATTTAAAGAATCTGAATATTACAATATAATCGAAAGTTCAGGCCTTATAAATATGGAAGACTCCACAGATATATCAAATTCAGAGATAGTTGGTTCATTGGCAGGTTGTTTTACCAGTATGATAAGTTCTTTAACAGATTATAACAGGATGATTAGAACAAGTGATTTTAAATGGGAAATTTCTGATAATTCGAATTCTGCAAAGGGTGGTGGGATTGTATTCAACGCATCCATATATTCTTACCCTAATCTAAAATACAGAATTGATTTTTTAAATACTTCAGGGGATACTTTGACTACAAAAAAGGGTTATGTTACATATGATGAGTTCAAACCTAGAGATAAGTTATCATTTAATTTTTATGCAGAATATGTAGGTAAAGCTAATTCAGCACGAATTAGTTATTTTTCGGAGGAGGAAGATATTAGAAGATATGTTTTTAATACAAAGGAAAAATACTTAGGATGTTTTGAGAGATTGGATAAATCTAGACTTATTTATAGAAGTGAAAAGAAAGTGGATCATTTAATAGAAATTGAAAAAATGTATGAACCAGTGAGATAGCATTAAGATTTAGTATTCTCTTGATTCTTCACTAATATTTTATTGAAGATATATGTATATTTCCTATATCTTATTTACTTTACTATCAATAAAATTAAAAATAGCAACATCCCATAAATATTAATAATAATGAAAGATAGAGAAAATCAGTATGCATACAATGCCAAAATTGGACCAGTGAGCTCATACTGTGTTTTTGTGGATATTTTAGGCTATTCAAATGAAGTGATTTTTAGCCATAAAGTTGGAAAAGAAAAGGAACACTTTGAGAATTTCTATAAATCTTTATTATCAGTAATAAATGAGTTTTCGAACCTGCCTTCTATTCAAATAAAAGTATTTAGTGATAATATTCTTTTAGGTGTGCCTTTAAATTATCTAGTATTAGATGATGAACACCAGTTAGGTCTTTTAACAGTTTTCTTGGCTGATTTACAATTAAGGTTAACGCTTGAAGGCTTCTTTATAAGAGGAGGATGGACAATAGGACAGTTATTTGTAGATGAGAATATTGCTTATGGCGAAGGTCTAATAAGTGCGTATAACCTAGAGCAAACAACTAAATTTCCTAGAATAGAGGTTGGTGAGGATATTGAAGAAATTTTTAACAAGCATTTTTCTTATGGCAGTGACTCATATCAAAGTATACAAAATACATACTTCATAAAAAATAATAATTGCATTATTGTTAACTACTTGTTTTGTATTATGCAATTCGAAGAATTGAAATTGAAATTACATTTGAAATTACATAAAGAATTGATAGAAAAAAGGCTTAATGATCACTTATCAAATCAAACAATACATAGAAAATTTGAATGGTGTGCAGATTATCATAACTATTTTATTGAAGAATTTTTAAGTGATGACTATTATAATTATAAAATTATAAATAAAAATAAGAACTATAATTCATTCACTAGGATTATAACTCAGTAGTTTTAAGTTAGAAATCTGTTATCATATTTACAAATTTCAACCAAAGTCATGGAATGCAAAATAATAAAATCAGCATCACAATACTAAGCATATTTCAACAGACTTTACGAATTGGTCAAAAATCCATTGACTAGGCATATTGAAGAATTGGAATTATTTACTTTATTTGTTGAAAGATGGGAGGAGAAAATATACGTATTCAAGTTTCAAACCCTATTGAGACCGTCATAGCTCTGATGAAGGAACACAAATTAAATACCACCGAGCTACTTAAACTTTTGAATCCATCAAAGGGAATCATTTCAAAAATGCTCAACTATTTCAAAGGTCTTTAAAAAGAAACCATTAGGGTTCTGGCGTCTCATTTTAAACTCAGTCAAGAAATATTTAATCAGCCATACCAGCTTGAAAATGATATAAATCGAAAAATAAAAAATGCAGTAATGATGAAAACAGAAATGTAAAATACTATATGTATTATTTCCAATAGAGAGATTAAAAAATGGCCAAATCACTTAAGTAAATCGGCAGAATGAAATCCAACTTTTCCTTTTTTACTTTCTTTAATTATAAAAATTAACTTGGCTTTTATATCATCACTAAGACTACTCCATTTTATATGTTCCAAAATAAGATCAAAATTCCAATTATTTAAATGATAAAACCTACTTAAATCCATAAGTTTTTCATATTCAGATTGGTTAATTATATTCTCCTGAATTGTTTTTGATAAAAAAACATGGAAAACAAGAAGAAATTTTTCTCTAGCTTCAAAATCTGACTTGTAAGCTAAAAAATCATTTGATGAAACAAATCCATAATGACCATTTAAAATTGCCAACTCACAAATAGTTGAAACATCATTTACAAAAAATAATGGTGATTTTTTTCTTAGTAATTCAGAATACATAGCATAAGTTTCTAAATATTTATTATTTTTTTGATATAGTTTAATTTTTTGATAAACCAATAAATCATCATCAGGATAGATGTAAATCATAGAATCTAAATAACTTTCAGCATTTATAAAATCGTTTTTAGCTTCCAAATTTTCTAATAATTTCCAATCCATCCAAGAATCATCCATTACTTTTTGAACCCTAGAAAGATAGTGGTCTGTAGGTGGTGGTGGAGGTGGTGGTATTGCAACCTTTTTCCTGTCCACATTTATAAAGATCAAGCTATTTAGCGATTCTATTCTATCTAAAAGGAGAGAATCTTTTAAATACCGTATTTTGTTTAAAGACTCTTTAGGGAGCTTTATTGATGTCTTAAAATTAAAAATAATATAATTATTAGCACTTTTATTTCTGAAAACTAATTCTAATAAACATGAATCTGGTATATTTTTTATTTCCACAGATTTTTCGTTGTGAAAATTATCAATCGAATCCAAATTTTTAATATCAATGTATGTTAAAGCATTTAATTTTATTCCGTTAAATGTAAACTGACTATCAAAAGGGTAATTTAATGTGATAGAATTTACTGCGTTATTTTCTGAACTAAATCTTACAATATTAGATGTATCAATATTATTAAATTTTATGTCTAATAAAGAAATTCTTTTGTTAAAAGAGAGAATTTCAAATTGTGATGATAAGGAATTATTCCAGAAAAGTAGTATACTAACAAAAATAATTGCGACTTTCATTATTAAAATTTAATTTCGCAAAAATAGTCTTTTGTCGGGCAAAACCTACCCAAACAGAGTAATTTTTTGATGATTATAGATAATAATTAAACTCTATCTAACTTATTTCCCTTAGCAATCCGAACGGGATTCGAACCCGTATCTCCGCCTTTCGGCGGATAGTAAGGCTGTAAATACGCTTCCCTACTGACACTCTTGTGATGTTCGGTGCAACTGTAAATCTACCTATCTGTCCGCTCAGGTCAGATAGGAATATCCTTACACTCCATGGTTGAGCATTTTACCACAGCTTTTCCTTTTAAGCTACCGGATTGTAAAAAATCGCAAAGGGACTTATTAAAAATGCCCCTGCTTGTAATTACTGCTTAAGTTTCTGTTATTGCATCTTCAACCCTCATGACGACTTTATCAACTTGTTTTGGATAAAAGCTATCGGATCTTCTAAAAAAATACGGGTAAAAATCAAATAGAATTTCAAATAATGTGCGCTACCGCTGCGCTACTGACAAAGTCAGGAAGGATTCGAACCTTCGGCCCCATTAACCCAATCGAAGTATTTCTATTTTACGACACCGTATAATGTAATCTGAATTCAAAGCCTTTCATTAATATCTTAAAAATACAGGCAAAAAGCGATAAAAGAACAATGTGCTCTACCAACTGAGCTACTGAATTACTCCAGGTGGGACTCGAACCCACGACCTCACGATTAAAATTCGAAGTAACTCTTATCTACGGCACCATATTTTGTAATATAATTTCATAGCTTTACATAAATAGGGTTTGCTGAAATTCACATAAATAATTGACTATCAAATAAATATCTTTAAATAATTATAGATAGATGCATGTTAATAAAAAGAATGTCATCAAAACCCTTGCACAAAGTTTAAATTATTTTTGTAAGTCAGCTGCACTCAATCTTTTTTAGCTTTTCAAACTAAACATGAAGTAGTTGCGATCCAGTTGGTCGCAATTCATCCCTAAATCGTGATTTCGTATCACGATTTGTTACGGGATTCTTATCAGCGGCTTGAAGTTTCGTATCTTAAGCACATCTGACTTTTTCAGCAGACCCTAATTACCTTAAAAACGGGCAAAAATCGATAAAAGAACAATGTGTTCTACCATCTGAACTACTGAATTGCTCCAGGTGGGACTCGAACCCACGACCTCACGAGTAATGATCGAAGTATCTCTTATCTACGGCACCGTTTATGAAAATTAGGAAATAGTATGTCAGAAACTTTAAATAGATGGTCGTGCTGTTCTTACACTATAGCGATAAACTTTCCATTATCACGTACTTACCTTCTGGTTGAATCGAAGTATTTCTTACAAACGTCACTAATTTATTTATAACTTAATTTGGTGTATAGACTCTATGGCACTTTTGCCATTGTCTATAGCATGCATGATGTCAAATACTTTATCAGACCAACCTGCTATCAAATAAACATCATTTCTTCTGATATCTATCGGCATCTGACCATATCCTGCCAAGTCAAACAGATAGAGTTTTGCATTTGGAGCTATGGTTTTATACTTGCGCCAAGAAATTGAAAGACTATTTCCGTCCGCTTGGCTATCCCACAATTGACAATCCGTAAACATCATGATTTTATCCATAACCACTTTTCTATGGACCAAGTCATCGATCACTTTGTAACCATTGGTAGAATATCCGACTTCACCTTCTCTTTTATAAAACTCATTTACATTATTTAACACACCTTTTGTAGGAACATTTATGATTTTCCATGTATCGCCAAACATTCCAGTAACAACTCTTCTACATTTAGAATGCAACAACATTCCCAATACTAAGCCAATGTCATACATCAATATTTTGCTTTTAGGCGAAACTGGATTTTGCATTGAACCAGATACATCACAAGCTACCAACACCCTTGTCTCACTAGCAAAGCCTTTTAAATTGCTAATACTAGCAGATACCGCATCTTCTAAAGCATTCAAAATCATGGAGATATGTATCGAATTCAGATCTTTCAACTCTCTATAAGCCGATAGAAATCTAAAAGGTAACTGCTTGGCACGTAATATGGATTCTTTGTCAGACAAAATAGTACACACATGATCGATATGAAAAAAAGAAACATTCGCTTCGATGATATTTCTAAGGTTTCGTAGTAATGCCATGTAACCAAGTCTATTACTATCAATCAATGACTCCCAAGTATTTTTAATGGCCAATTTACGTTCAACTTCATTTTTAAAATTAGATTGACCTAAGGCTGACAATTCTGTTTCCCATGTATAAGGTGTAGACAGCGTGCCTTTAGCTAACTTATTGAAAATCAATTGTTGGCTGTCATTTTTTGCCTTTGGATGTACTAAAAACAAAGCATCACGCAATGTTACTTCAGTATCTCTATTGTATTTTGCAAATTGGTATTCATCAAAATTATTAAAAGAAAGAGCCAATCCTTTTTGTACTTGCTTTGACAATTTATTCAACTTTTTTGTTCCAAATCTTTGATTTGAAAGTTGATAATAAGCTAATAATTCTGCGATTTCATCGGCACGTTTTATCACACCTTTTACAGCATTACTGACCACACTACTTCCAGTATTCAATTTTGCCAATTCCACAGCCAACACTATAGGAATACTTCTCAGATACATTTCATTTCTAGCATATATCGCAAGTTTAGCAACAAATTCAGGATCATTCTTTGCAATCAAAGATTGTATTCTAAAAAGTCTAGCATCTGCTTTTTCGTAAAAAGTATCACTTAATCCTGATGTTGCCACAGCAGTATAAAGTTCTACTTCTGAGGTAATTACAAAAGACGCTGCACCTTCATGATTGATTACTTTTGTATTTGTTGATTTTAGAAAATTGAATCTCATAACTTATTATTTTAACTTTATCATCATTGACGATGCAAAGGTAAAAGTACGGTACGCAGTCTTTTTGCGTAGTAAAAATTATTTTCAAAAAAATTGCAAAATAATTTTAAATCAGAGATTCGGATACTGACTTATCTTTTTAAAATCATAGTTTTCATTTGAAACTAAAATACCTAAAAGCGTATCTAACTGTCTTGTATTTTCTGTAGTTACAAAATGCTGTTCATGGAGTAAGATGACCACTTCATTTTCTGTGAGGGTTTTGTTTTCAGTTATATATTGATCTATTTCATTGGCAAGTTCTGTTGCAGATTTTGTGAGCAATTTATCTTTACCTAGTTTCCACTCGATATCCCAACCTACTACTTTGTATTCATGTGCAAAAAGTGTATCTACTGCTTTTCTTATTTTTTTATTTGTATCATAATTGATATTACATGTTCTCCAAGAGTTATTAGCAGGTGTGCGTACTATGTTTCTTAATATGCCTAGTGAATCGTCCATCAGCTGGAAGTCATTTAAAACCTTATCTGTATGCTTATAAAAATCAATATATCTATTGTGCGCATGATGATAAGTATGGTTTGCTAGTTCACAAAACCTGGAATTCCGCAGGGTATTGAAGTCATTTGTTTGTTTTTTAGTACCAAAAATATGAGAACCAATTACAAAAAACGTAGCTGGAAGTGTTCTTTTTTCAAGTAATTCAAACACATTCATTGTACCTTTATTTGGTCCATCGTCAAAGGTGAGATAGATATTCTTCTTTTTAGTGAGTGGTATATCTGATGGTTCGTTTTCACAAAAAACATGGGTAATGTCTTCTTTTGTGTTTTTATTATTATTTTCTTTTGCCTTTGCGATTTTTGATCCAGAATTACAAGAATTAATAAACAGCACTAGTAATGCCAATAAAAATAAGTGTATTAATACTATCATTCGCTGTAGTTTTGATTTATATTTTGCATGGATAAAATATCTGCTTTTTTGATGATTTTTCACATTGACATTTTGGCTTTCTACGGACGCTTTACCTGAGTTCATACTGTTATTATTTAAAAGGTTTATTAAAAATTTCAATACAAAACTATTTATATAATACACAAGCAATGTCTGTGACTATTAAGTGTCAGGGACTATCTATTATTCGTAGATTCTGAAGTAAATAGCGATCATTCTTATGGAAAAACTTGACATAATGAAGACCACAAATTGTAGTAAAATTCGGATTTAAATACCTTTATTTGTGTAGTGTCATTAAGTTGTATTTTTTCTGAAGCATCAGATATTGAACGATTATTTGCGCAGTCATTATGCGTAGATAAATAAATTTAGTAATTTTGTAATAGTATTTTATATCCTTAATATCTGAGAGCATTTTTTCTCTCAGAACTTATTCAGCTAAAGCTGTATTTATCAGATTTTAGCAATGAAGTAAAAATATAAATCTGTGCAATCAGCGTTATTTGT
>DLGT01000114.1:22325-22464 GCA_002482845.1 Saprospiraceae bacterium UBA7687 | reverse complement strand
GTTGGCTTTCAACAAGTTAGATATGTTTAGCAAACGAGAAACAGCGTTTTATAAAAATACATTATTAAGAAAAACAAACGATGGAGAGTCGTGGAGACTGAATCGTAATATACTTTTCGGGAAAGGAGTAAAGGGAGAC
>DLGT01000114.1:0-22209 GCA_002482845.1 Saprospiraceae bacterium UBA7687 | reverse complement strand
TCATCGTAATGAAAATATAGAATTCAGCGATTTCAAACTTCCAAAGTCTAATAAAAAGAATAATACTCCGTGGACATTTATCATCGTACAAGTGTGGCGAGAAGGCAGTTTTCAAGACATCACAGGAATGACGTATATGTCTATAGTGGACGTAGTGGACAATGATGCTTTAAACAATGCTCTTGACGAAAATAATGAACCATTATTGCATAAATGTGGGCGTGAAATGGATGAAGGGCGTGGATTGAACGAGTTGCAAACTCGCACTAGCAAGGGTATCGAAGTTGCAAACTTCGACAATCAGAATTTGATTCATGGACATAGCCGTTTTAGGGAAGATATAGTGAAATTTGGTGGGCAAAATGATTGGGGTGAGGTGATAAGGAAAGTTGGAGTAGGCAAGTGATCGCTAAACGACATTGATAATAGGGGTTAATATATCTTATTTTTCCATAATTGAGACTCACCCAATTCCCCATGTTTTCTCCACAGCGTGGTATCAATGATGCTAGATCTATTTTGATCAATAATAATAACATCAGCACTCTGATCAAGTATACTACCCAAGTTTATATCATTGGTTATTTTA
The DNA here is from genome assembly GCA_002482845.1 of Saprospiraceae bacterium UBA7687. Classification (GTDB taxonomy): domain Bacteria; phylum Bacteroidota; class Bacteroidia; order Chitinophagales; family Saprospiraceae; genus OLB9. The sequence goes on along the minus strand of DLGT01000114.1, from coordinate 21,620 downwards.
TTCATTGGCGTATGCCAAAAGAAAGATTCTTCATGGATAAATACTTTTGCATCCTTAAAATCACTTACATCGTAAGTTGCCAGTGAATTGCCGAAACCATTGACATCATAGTAATAAAGGTGAAATGGAAACTTATTAAAATTCGTATACGTAAAATAACTAACCAAAGTTAAAAGAAAGAATGACAAAAAATGGTGATAAATCCTTTTTTTACCTTCTATTAAAACAACAATCAAGATTAATGATAAGTACCAAATCATCAGCCCATGACTCACCAAATTCCTATAAAAAGGGAACTTCCTTAGCACTATGGACATGATCAAAAATATAAGTATTAAACTAAAAATATAAAACCCTAAATCCGTCTTCTTACGTCTTATCCATGCTAAAATAAAAGACAATAATATCATAACAACTCCCAACCAAGTATAAGAACCTGTCCCAAAAAAATCATTAAACAATCCCTGAAAATATCCACTTGTAAACGCACTTTGTATAAATGTCATAGTGCTTTCTTGACCTGATGCCACATATTTGTTATCCAAAATAGAGGCCCATCCTGAAAATGTTACCACAGGAAGATAAAGGATTAAAACAAGGACAAAGATTTGCAAAGTACTTGAAACAAACCTATTATTTACTTTGCCATCAATGATCATTTTTAAACAATACCCACAAGTCAGTCCAGCCCATAAATATAAATAAGATGGCATCGTCCACATACCTAAAGCATTTACAAGTATATAAAATATCATATTGCTTTCTTCTTGAGTCCTACTATAGTAATATAATTGTGCAAATGCAATCCATCCTAACAACAAATGAAGACTGTATCCTCGAGCTTGTGTAGAAAAACCCATGATAGGAAATACAGACAGTAAAAGTAGAATGATGAGTATTCTAGTCACCTTGGATTTGGTGAAATTTTCAGAAAATGTATAGATATTTACCATCATCAATGCTGTAAAAACACCAGACAACAATCTTCCAGAAAATACTAAATCATCCGCAATATATTTAAACCAATGATTGATGGCATTAGAAAGGATATGATTATTCGGAAGTGGATAATGACTGATGGTCTGAAATATTGGTTTATCTGCAAAATTTAGTGCTGAAAAAACTTCATCTGTAGCATATAGTGCTTTGCCTTGCCAAAACCACCAATTAAGCATGGCCAATATAAAAATCGATAAGCCTTCTTTTGTTATTTTGGGAATCTTAAATTGGATTTTCCTTGTTTCTGAATGATTTCGATTTTTATATAATATCCATAAAACCATCAAACAAAAAAGGACTAAGAACCAAGCATACCATTGTCCAAAAGATTTGACATCAGGTGTAAAAAATAAATCTGTCCACTGATCGCTTTTATAAAAATTTGGGTTGAGTTGTTGATACCAAAGTACTAAGTCTTGGTATGAATTTGCGTTGTACCAAAAGGCATAAAAAAATACACAACAACTAATTATTGACCAGAAAAACAACCAGAATGATGCAATTTTGATGTTCATTTTTACAAATTATAACTTAAGGTATTTCTACTGAATAACAACAACAAAAAAACGCAATGATGAGTCTACTCCTAAAACAAATTTATTGATAATCAACCGCTTTTCACCCTAACACTAAATGGAAACACCCCTGCCCCTAAAGGGGTATAACTCTGATTACCAATGCAGTAGAAATCAGTGTTCTCCATTTATACCAGTTACTGACTTCTCTGAGTAACTCAACGATACAAATGTAAATATTTCTGACATTACTACCGTTAAACACTAGATTTATTGAGACATCATCGTCACTTCATTTGTCATAAAAGCTAATTTCTATAGTAAAATCAAGCAATTTCATCGATAATATTTTCATTGTCAAAAACAATAAAGCTATATTTGTCATTATAATGTCACAAAATCAAAAATTAAAACGAGTGAAGTATTTATTTAGTGTTGTATTAGTTTGTTTCATCTCTGTAGTTCATGCACAATTTCCTATGGGTGGCGGCGCTAAAGGGCCAACGATAAAAGGAAAAATTGAGGGTAAAGTGATCGATTCTCTGACAAATGATGCAGTAGGATTTGCTACAATCTCTCTTAAGAAAAAGGGTAGTTCAATAGTCATCGATGGTGTATTGAGTGAGGATAATGGTCTTTTCAAATTTGACAATGTAGTCACAGGTGCTTATGATCTTTATGTATCCTTTCTAGGTTATAATGAAAAAAAAGTAGCGTCAGTAGAAACAACCCTAAAGTCTCCTGATATAAATATTGGAAATGTCTCGCTAGTACTAGCCACCTTCCTGCTAGATGCTGTGGAGATCAAAGAAGAAAGGACGCTTATAGAAAACAAAGCCGACAAACTAGTCTTTAATGCTGAAAATGACGCATCTATCGCTGGTGGAGATGCCACAGATGTATTGCGTAAAGTGCCTATGCTATCTGTAGATTTGAATGGGAATGTGTCACTGAGAGGCTCACAAAACGTCAGAATACTGATCAATGGAAAACCATCTGGTATGTTTGCAAGTAATGTAGCAGACGCACTCAAGATGTTTCCTGCAGATCAAATAAAACAAGTAGAAGTCATCACCTCTCCTTCTGCAAAATATGATGCTGAAGGTAGTGCAGGATTGATTAATATCATTACTAAAAAACAAAATATCGAAGGTATCGCTGGTAGCGTCAATGCGTCTGTCGGCAATAGACAGAATAGTCTTTTTACGAATCTTAATGTCGGTAAAGGTAGACTTGGATTAAGTGGTAGTGGTGCTTTGTTTTATTCAACACCTGCAGACGGTAAAACTTCATTTTTTAGGCAAGACGAGACTGATGCAGGTGCAAGAATCATCACACAAAATGGTACGCAAAATACATCTCGACTTGGAGGCAATGGTTCAGTAAGTGCTTTTTATGATTTTAATGGTTACAACAGTATCAATAGTTCATTCAATTTTAGAGGGTTTGGGTTTGATCTTGATGGTACCACAGATGGTAGTCTTACAGATCCAAGTCTTGGGCTCAGTGATGTATTTACAAGAGAAAATACTGGGAATAACTTTTTCGGAGGATTTGACTGGAATACTGATTATACCAAAAAATTTGAAAAAAGAGAAGGACAAGAGTTGTCATTTGGGGTACAATATTCAAAGCAAAACAACAACCAAGACAACCAAGTGAAGGAAGTTCACTCACTAGAATTTTTAAATAGAAATACTGAAGTTTTTAATGAGGGTATCAATCATGAGACTACGGTTCAGGTGGATTATGTACACCCTTTTACCAAATCAGTAAAACTAGAAGCAGGGTCTAAAGCAGTCATCAGAAATATTATTAGTGATTATACGACTCAGATACTGACTTTCGGAAGTGGGTATGTGCCATTGGTAGAAACGTTTAAATACGACCAAGATGTGTATTCAGGATATGCATCGATGATTTTTTTGGTGGCTAAAAAATATTCAATTATAGCAGGTGCTAGATATGAAAAAACAGAAATTGCAGGTAAATTTAATGTTTTGGATTCACTCAACTTCAGTGGGATTGGGTATGAAAACTTTTTGCCAAATCTTGCCATTAGTCGTACATTCAAAAACTTCAGAACATTAAAACTTGCCTATAGTCAGCGTCTTCAGAGACCAAGTTTACAGTTTATAAATCCATTTAATAATAATAGTGATTTTATCAATAGGACTGAGGGAAACCCCGAGTTAGATCCTGAGATAGTCCATCAAGTAGAAGTGGCATACAATATTACCTGGAAAGGATTCACTACATTTTCTTCTGTATTTTACAAGTACACTGATGGTATTATTGAACAAATTTTGAACATCGACAACAATGGACTTTCTGTCAATACATTCAAAAATATAGGTACTAATAATTCTATTGGATTTAATACTTTCATTTCCAAAACAGTAAATCTTGTCACATTACGTACAGGAGGTAACTTTGCGACATACAATGCCACAGGTATCGTTAATGGGCAGAATGCATCTAGAAAAAGTTATGAATACAACCTATTCATGAATGGCGAAATCAAAATAACGGGAACACTAAAAGCTGACTTTTTCGGATTTTTCAGATCTCCAGTACGTACCATCCAAGGTGACAATCCATCATTTACGATTTATGGAATGGGCGTGAGAAAGGAGTTTAAAAACTCAAGTATAGGTATCACACTGATAGAACCATTTAATGCAGACAAATTCTTCAATTCAAATATAAAAACAGACGCTTTTACGCAGACTTCTTCTTTTAGCATCCCTTTCCGTTCGATAGGTCTAAACTACAGATATAAGTTTGGTAATGTAGACTTTAAGGAGCGTAAATCAAAAGTCAAAAACAATGACCTCAAGCAAGGTGGCGATGGTCAAGGTGGTGGCGGAGTAGGCACAGGTACTCCAGGAAGCTAGATGATAAGAGCAAGTAGCTAGTCCTTTAGGTGGCTACTTGTTTTATTCTTATATTCAGCGTAACCAGATATTACACATCCTCTAAATTTACCCATCCTAAATCCTTCCCTCAAGAAGGAAGGACTTTTAAATCCCATTAAATGTTATATTCCATAAATTTATAAGCCTGTCTATTCAATGGCTTTTTTATGTAACTTAATTAAAAATTCATTTTCTTTTACCCCGACCCTAAAAGGTGACAAAATGAAATTATAATGGATTTTATGAAAAAGTGGCATATACTCAAGATTTTCTAAAAGCTTAAGCTTCACTATTCCGATTACTGCGCCTATTTATCATTATACCTATCACAATCGAAAAAACACAATACGTTGTAAAAAACAAAGCACCTGGTGATAGTTTCGAATTATTGATCGTTTCTACTGCAAATCCACCTTCATTATTTGCTATTGCATTCAACTGTGATGAAATGATGCCATAAAAACCAATGTAAGCCATAAACATAGCGACTACAAATACATCTGCCATACTCCATTTGCCTAAGTAGAAAATGATATTCTGTACTATTTTATTATTTGCGATTTTAGAAGAATATAGGTATGCAGTGGATAATAATAACTTCACCAAAGGAAATACAATACTGAAAAACAAGATCATAATCCCTACTATTTTTATGTCAAGTCCACGAGCTTTGATTAATGTTTCCGTCACGTTTAGGATAGATTTGCTTTGGTAATACATATATTGTCTATCAAAACCGACGTCACTTCCAAGTAAGTTTATGGTGAATGAATTGAGTACTGCTTCGATATCTATCATGGGTAGTGAGATACCAAGCAATAGTAATATAACCGAATTGATAGTGATCAGTGTAATGCTCGTTTTAAATCCTAAGACCGAGATAAAAACCCAAGAAAGTACAAATGACAATAATAATCCACCATAAATCCATTGAATCAAACTTTCAATACTTTTTTCTTGCTCTGCTATTTTTGATGTAAGCAATTTATTAGTCTCAGCTAAATCTCCAGTTTTGTATTTATCATAAATATTTTGTCGTGGATCTACATAAGTTTGAAGGTCTTCATCCTTGATGATTTTTTTTAGTTCTGCACGCATGATGTCTCTCAACTGTGGCTCTTGTTTTTTTAATTCGTTGGCGAGTTCTACAGCCATACCGGGTATGTATTTAGGGATATTCAGGAGTTTTATTTGTACGCCTGTATTTTCCTTTATAAGCTTTAAAAAAAATTTATTGACCTTCTCATTTTTTTCAGCTTCTGCAAATATATTTTCGAAAATCTTGCCACTGTCTATATATTCCTTATTGAGTCCACGTAAATATTTTTCTAATTCTATGATAACTTGGTCATAAGCCTTCTCTGAAATTTCAAACTCACTTATCCTATTTTCAAAAACTTTAAGGGCTTCGATTTTCCAATGTTGGATATTGAAAAGACCATAATTTATTTTATTTATCTCAGCAAGATCTTCTTTATTTTCTTTCAATAATTTATAATCAAAATGCAAGTTTATAGCAAAATAAGCAGCAGAAACTAAGAGAGCAGAAACGATGATGGATATGATATACTTCACTATTGATCTAGATTTCATTGATTAATATATCAAAAGTAGTCAATAGAAACAAATATTTTTGTCTAATTCCCAATTATTTAGAATTCGTGTAGGGGAATGATGGTTTTATTCGTTTCTTTGTTATGTTAATATAAATCATTATGATGGAGATCAGACATTCTATTCTATTTTGTTTTGCTTTTTTCATTCTTAGCCAATTGAGTGCTCAAGACGTTATGTTTCCTGATAGACATAGTACAACATTTTCGGAAGCATGGTTGTCGTGTCAGACAGCACCTTCGCCGAATCCCTTGAGAGGTAATGGACATTGGATACTATATAATCTAAATGACACCTACGCTTTACAAAATTCTAAAATTTGGAATTTTAATACCCCTGAGAGGATCAATAGTTATAATAACGAATCTTGGAGTGTGAATCCATTACAAGGAAAACTAGCTGATGGGATGAGAGATGTCATGATAGACATATCGATAGATGGGATTAACTGGCAAGAATGGGGCAGGTTTACCATTCCAATTGGACCAGGATCTTCCATGTATCAAGGAGTAGCTGGACCAGATTTTGGAGGTAAAATAGCTAGATATGTGCTTATCACAGGTTTGTCAAATCACGGTGGTACTTGCTATGGACTTAGCGAAATCAAAATATTTGGTTCTGTAGCTACCATTAGTTCTGTAGAAGATCCATTAAAAGATGCTACAATAACTGCGAGTCCAAATCCTTTCAATAATGGCTCTGTTATAAGCCTAACTGACTTTCCTACAGGAGAAGCTAGAATTTCACTTGTAGACATCAATGGAAGAGAAATATTTTCAAATAATATAGATATCCAAAGTAATAATACAACTTTTGATATTTCAGGTGCACAATTATCATCAGGATTATATTTCCTAAATATATCTCAAAACGGTGCGTCCAAATCCATAAAACTGGAAGTAATTAAATAGTAATCAGTGCTAATTTTACATAGAAATCAATTCTAGTCTAAAATTTAAAATTAAAAAACATGAATGTAAGGAATAGTTTACTCACATTTATTATCATAGGAAATCTATCACCCGTCATTGCACAACAATACAAAGACTATATAGGTGCTGGAAATAATATTGGGATCACAGTTACGGCAAGTAGTAGCACTGGGGCATCCACACCTGCCAAAACGCTTGATGGATCTGGACTAGACGCTGCGACATATGATGCTTCTAGGTTTCTAGGTCAGGCAACATTTGGTGCTGATATAGAATTGATAAATGATGTTAAACAAATGGGTTATGAAGCATGGATAAATGACCAATTTACCAAATCACCACAAACTATTCTGCCCGTAATGAATACCATATGGGACGAAATATATGCTTTAGATAATGAAACATTTGGACCATATGCGTTGCACTTTAACTATGCATGGTGGCAAACTAATATGACCAATCAAGATTTATTAAGACAGAGAACTGCATTTGCGCTTAGTCAAATATTAGTTACTTCTATAAATTCGGATCTTCGTGATTGGGCTGATTGTTTAAGTTCTTATTACGATATATTTGTAACAAATGCATTTGGCAACTATAAAGACATTTTGCTTCAAGTGACCAAACATCCAGCTATGGGCTACTACTTGAGCCACTTAAACAATCCTAGAGAAGACACCGAAAACAATATCCATCCAGACGAAAATTATGCTCGTGAGATCATGCAACTTTTTTCTATCGGACTTCACCAGTTAAATCCGAATGGAACGAAGGTAACCGATGGTAACGGCAACCCAGTACCTACTTATAATAATAATGACATAAAGGAATTGGCCAAAGTATTTACTGGATTAGGTGGTGGTGCTACATTAGATATGATGTATTGCCCAGATCAACCAGAATTTGGTACTAGTATGTATTGCCTAGACAAAACTGTACCCATGATTATGTTTGCTTGGGCGCATGAACCTGGGCCAAAAACATTCCTTGGACATACCATACCTGGAAGTACGACCTATACTAATGCGACTGCCATGGCTGAGGTAGAGAATGCTGTCGATTTCCTTTTTAACCACCCTAATACAGGCCCATTTGTATCTTATAGATTAATCCAAAGATTGGTCACTTCTAATCCATCACCAGAATATGTAGAAAGAGTAGCAGCAAAATTTGCTAATAATGGATCTAATGTCAGAGGTGATATGAAAGCAGTGATAAAGGCCATTCTCCTAGATGAAGAAGCAAGATCGCAAGAAGCTTATTTAAATCCAAATAGTGGTAAACTAAGAGAACCAATGCTAAGATATACGCATATTTCTAGAGCATTACCTACAGACTCACATCGCGATAGATACTGGAATAATGGATATAATTATCTGGACGCAACTAGACAGCATGTCATGGCATCACCATCTGTATTTAATTTCTATGGCCCTGATTACCAACCTGTAGGAGATTGGTCTGCATTGGATCTAGTAGGACCAGAGTTTAAGATTCACAATACTGCCACATCTATTGGATATATTAATTCGGTACATGGCTGGACATTATGGAATTCATTGATGTACAGTTGGGAAGGCTCATGGCCAGATGATCAGGACGGTGTTTGGTTGTTGCTTAATGAATTAGAAAGTGTAGCAAATGACACAGAAACATTAATCAATGAATTGGATAAGCTTTTTACCCATGGCCAGCTTTCTGATGAAACTAGACAGGTCATGAGAAATGCATTAAATCCAATGCAAACTCCTTGGGAGCAAGCAAGCCCTAATGGCGTTCGTGTAAAACTTGCACTTTATTTAATGATGATATCACCTGATTATAATTGTACAAAATAACAATACTATACAGTATAAAAAACATAGAAAATGGCAAATAAAGGCAATACATTTAACCCAACTAGAAGAAAGTTTTTTGGACAAGCTAGTTGCGGTGCTATTGGTGCTACAACATTATTTTCAACCCTATTTAATTTAAAATCACTAAATGCAAGTGCATCTTTCAACTCAAGCGTGGGTGCAATGCCTGGTGATTATAAAGCCTTAGTATGTGTATTGAATTCTGGCGGCGCTGACTCATTTAATATGTTGGTACCTCGTAGTGCACCTGAATATGCTCAATATGCAAATACTAGGTCAAACATGGCTATAAACATCAATGCATTGAGACCTATAAATCCAATCATATCAGATGGCAAACAATATGGTCTCCATCCATCTATGGTACGTATGCAATCCCTATTCGAAGCCAACAAACTTGCATTCGTTTCTAATGTAGGTTCGCTAGTCCAACCCATTACTAAACAGCAGTTTTATGATGGAAGCATTCCCATTCCACTGGGTTTGTACTCGCATGCAGATCAAGCTATGCATTGGCAAACAGGCATACCACAACAACGCACTGCACAAGGATGGGGAGGGAAAATGGCGGATCTACTATACTCTGCCAATACAAACCAAACCATCTCTATGAACATTTCCCTATCTGGAAGCAACATATTTCAGACAGGAAACAATTCTGTAGAATATACGCTACATCCTACACAAGGTAGCATTGGTATTCAAGATTATAATAACACTGACTGGGCACTGAATACGTTAAAAAAAGCAGCTATTGAGGGTATGGTTAATCCAGCATATCAAAATGTTTTCAAAAAAACATATGCTAACACCATCAAAACTTCTATTGACGGTAACGAAATGCTCTCTAATATCATAGCAAATGCACCTACCTTCACTACACCATTCACAGATAATAATCTATCGAATTCTTTCCAAATGATAGCAAAAACAATTGCTGGTAGAGATGCCCTTGGAATGAGTAGACAAATATTTTTTGTTGATTATGGTGGGTGGGACCACCATGATGATTTGCTAAATGATCAGGCAGCAATGCTTACACAATTGGATAATGCATTATATCAATTTAATGCTGCCATGGAACAACTAGGCATCGCTGACAAAGTCACCACCTTCTCCCTTTCTGAGTTCTCCAGAACCCTTACATCTAATGGAAACGGAACAGATCACGCTTGGGGAGGCAATGTCTTTATCATGGGTGGTGCTGTAAATGGCAGAAGAATGTTTGGTGAATATCCTTCTTTAGCTTTGACCAATTACAATACAAATAATGATACCAACCCACTTGAAGTAGGTGGAGGATCATTAATACCTACGACATCAGCTGACGAATATTTTGCTGAATTAGCACTTTGGTATGGCGTACCACCTTCAGATTTGGTGACGTTATTCCCGAATATAGGATATTTTTATGATGTTGCTTCGCAATCAAATCCTATTGGATTTTTAAATTTGGGATAGATACTTTAGTTGGACTTCATCAATAAATTTTGACTGATTTGTTTGCTAATAATTTGATCATGTTTATGGTCGATTAGGATTTTCATTGATTGATCATAGTCCGTGATTTCTATGATCTTTATCTCACTTCCTAGTTTAATGTTTATCTTTGTTAGATGTTTGAGAAATTCTGTTTGATGCTCCTTCACACCTAATACAATACCTTGTTGAGAGATAGACATTTCACTCAAGCTCATTTGGTTTCTTAGTGTAAATTTTCCTTCAGCATTTGGAATTGGGTCTCCGTGGGGATCAAATTTTGGATAATCCAAGAAAGCATCTAATCTACTTATCAATTCATCAGAGTCTATGTGCTCTAGTTCTTCGGCAATATCATGTACTTGGTGCCATGCAAAACGCAATTTATTAACTAGAAAAACTTCCCACAATCTATGTTTTCTGATCAGACTTGTAGCCACTTTATTACCTGCATTGGTCAGTGTGACGCCTTTGTATTTTTCATAATTTATCAATTCCTTTTCAGCTAGTCTTTTGACCATATCAGTGACGGAAGCTGCCGTAGTTTCCAATTGTTTTGCTATCGAATTGGTACTAACAGATTTTTTTTCTTTTTCTGCAATCTTGAATATCGCTTTTAAATAATTTTCCTCCGTGGATGAAAGTAACATAAAATATTTTCTGCAAATATATATCAAATTTTCACATCGGTGGGTACATCGGTTAACTTTGGATTGAAATAGGTTCTACAAATTATAACTTAATTGGACAAAATTGGGTTTAAAAATGTCATCTTTGCATTTTAATTAGAAGCTTTTATGGACATTACCGAACTCAACAATCTGATTCAAATGCTGATAGCTAAAAATACAAAATGGCTGTAAACATCACAAAACCAACGGAATCTTATAAGATATTGGGTGTAGATCCTGGCACCAATATATTGGGTTATGCTGTGTTAGAAGTAGATGGCAAAAACTTGAGAGTATTAAATTTTGGTGTTTTTCACTTAGAAAAATATGAAGACCACCACGAAAAGCTCAAAGAAATATTCCTTCAGTTACAAGAAATCATCGAAACTTATTTACCAAAACAATTAGCCATTGAAGCTCCTTTTTACGGTAAAAATGTACAATCGATGCTGAAACTAGGACGCGCACAAGGTGTAGCAATGGCAGCGGCTATGACTATGGGACTTGATATTCAAGAATATGCTCCAAAAAAAATAAAACAATCCATTACTGGCAATGGCAATGCATCCAAGGAACAAGTTGCCGCTATGCTGGAAAGTATCTTAAAAATAAAAATATCGTCCAAACACCTTGATGCCACAGATGCACTCGGAGTCGCCGTAACCCATTTCAATCAATCTGGTGGCATACTCGGTGGTCAAAAAAAACACAGTGGATGGGCATCTTTTATTAAAGACAATCCTGACAAAGTCAAAAAGTAAGGTTTTTATAAATTGTGATTGTCTTTATAATTAATAACCTTACTCCTAACACATTGAATATTATCCCTACTTTTGCACTGTAAAATGAAAAACATGCCAGAATCTCCATTTTTAAAAAGTGACAGACTCCATAATCTTAGCTATGCTATTCGTGGTCCAATCTTTGACAAAGCACAACAGCTAGAGTCTTTGGGACAAAAAATCATTAACCTAAATATTGGCAATCCAGCACCTTTTGGTTTTGATGTTCCAGATGAAATCATGCATGACATGATACTTAATCTCAGAAATGCTCAAGGATATTCGCATCATCTAGGTATTTTTTCGGCACGCAAGGCTGTGATGCACTACAGTCAACAGCAAGGCATACATGGTGTCACTATTGATGATATTTTTATTGGTAATGGTGTGAGTGAGTTGATCTTAATGAGTATGCAAGCAGTCATTAATGAAGGTGATGAAGTACTGATACCTTCGCCAGATTATCCACTATGGACAACAGCTGTATCACTTTCAGGAGGCAAACCCGTCCATTATGTCTGCGACGAATCTTCTGATTGGAATCCTGACATTGCAGATATCAAATCAAAGATAACTGCCAAAACGAAAGGAATAGTCCTTATAAATCCCAACAACCCAACGGGCGCAGTCTATGAAAAAACAATTCTTCAATCTATTGTAAAACTTGCCCAAGAACATAAGTTGATCATATTTTCTGACGAGATATATGATAAGATCCTTTACGATGATCATAAACACTATCCTACTGCTTCACTTAGTGATGATGTTCTAGTATTTACTTATGGTGGACTATCCAAAAACTACAGAGCGGCAGGTTTTCGTGGTGGTTGGTTGATACTCAGTGGACCAGTATATCGAGCAAAATCTATCGTCGAAGGTCTTAATTTACTCGCAAGTATGCGGCTGTGTGCCAATGTGCCAACTCAATATGCTATTCAAACCGCCTTAGGTGGTCATCAAAGTATAGAAGATCTAGTTTCTGAAGAAGGCAGACTAAGAAAACAAAGAGACCTTATCTACTACTTAATGACAGACATTCCTGGCATCACATGCGTAAAACCCAAAGGTGCATTGTATTTATTTCCTAAAATCGATTTAAAAAAATTTGATATCAAAGATGACGAAGATTTTGCATACCGATTGCTTGAAGAAAAACATGTTTTGATTGTACCTGGTTCAGGTTTTAATTATCCAAATAAAGATCATTTCAGAATTGTGTTTCTACCTCAAACAGATGAATTGTCACATGCTGCAAAATTGATGCGTGGTTTTTTCGATCATTGCCGTGTAAATAACCCAAAGGTTTTACAATCTTAATAATGATTCCATCCATTAGCTAATCTACCTTTTTGATGATTTAGATCATATAAATATGTGACGAAAAGCAGGTTTCTTGTGGCACTCCAATCTTAATTTTGATGCTTCAAAACAATAGAAACATGTTTAAGCTCAAATCGTCAGCTCCTGATACCATCACAAAGTGTACGCATTGTGGAGATGATTGTCCAGATGAACACCCAATACATGACGAAAAGGATTTTTGTTGCAATGGATGTCAGATTGTGTACACGATATTGGCAGAGAATGGTTTGGGAGATTATTACAATTTTACAGACAATCCGGGTATAAGTAGACGTTCTGTTGTTGATAAAAACTACGCTTTCTTGGATGATGAAGATGTGGTAAGTCGTATTCTAGAATTCCGAGATACCAATATTTGCAAGTTGAGCATCAATCTGCCACAGATACATTGCGCATCATGTATATGGTTGCTAGAGAATCTCGGAAAATTGAGTCCAGGTATCTTGGCTACTCGAGTCAATTTCCTAGCTAAAAAAGCAACACTCACGTATGATCCAAACCAAATCACACTCAGAAAAGTAGTAGAACTCTTAGACACTATAGGATATCCACCTGAATTAAATCTAAATACCCTTTCATCAGATACGACCATAGGTGTAGATCGCACGCTATACTACAAACTCGGATTAGCAGGTTTTTCATTTGGAAATATTATGTTGCTTAGTTTTCCAGAGTATTTAGGATTCGAAAAAGCATCTGTAAATTTCTACTTGGGTTATATCAATATTTTATTGGCCATACCTGTCTTACTTTATAGTGGTTTTGGTTATTTGAGAGCAGCATATTGGACCATGAAGATGCGTCATATAGACATTGATATTCCTATCGCCATTGGCATGTTGACCTTATTTTTTAGAAGCGTCTATGAGATCATGTCGCAGACTGGAGAAGGTTATTTAGATAGTCTAGCAGGATTTATATTTTTCCTATTATTGGGCAAATGGTTTCAACAGTACACCTTTTACTCCATATCATTTGAACGAAATTACAAGTCCTACTTTCCCATTTCAGCACTTGTGAAAACAGGCGAAAATTGGCAATCAAAAAGCCTTGAAAAGCTAGAAGCAGGAGATATTTTATTGGTAAAAAATGAAGAAATCATACCAGGCGATTGTCTTTTGTTAAAAGGAAACGCTTCTGTAGATTATAGTTTTGTGACAGGCGAATCCGATGTCGTAAAAAAATGTGTTGGCGAAAAGCTATACGCGGGTGGAAAAATTATAGGGTCAAATATCCAAGTACAACTTATCAAAAATGTGGACCAATCATATCTAACAAAGTTGTGGGATGAAGATACCTTTAGTAGCGACCGAGAAGGCAAAACCCAAATGTTTATCTCTGAAGTAGGCAAGTATTTTACCATCACCATCATGAGCGTTGCAGTCTTGACCTTGATATATTGGCTCATCGTAGATATTTCTATGGCATTTAATGCATTTACAGCAGTACTCATTGTTGCATGTCCATGTGCACTGGCTTTAGCTATGCCTTTTAGTTATGGTAATATTTTAAGATTATTGGGTAAAAAATTATTTTACCTTAAAAACGTCAGAGTAATAGACAGAATACAACGAGTGGACGAAATCGTTTTTGACAAAACAGGCACCATTACTGATCATAAAAACATCACAGCTACTATGGTCTCAGGTGAGCCAACAACACATGAATTATACTTGATAAAAAGTGTTGCTTTCCAGTCAAATCATCCATTGAGCAAAGCGATATTCACAAGTTTACCAGGTGATTTCACTACTGATTTAAAGTCATTTGAAGAGTTGCCAGGACAAGGTGTGATAGCTCAAATAGGAGAAGACAAAATACGTTTAGGTTCTGCGGCATTTATTTATAATGACAATAATAGCGAAAAAAGGCATAGTGTTATTGTAGAAATCAATGGATCAGAGTGTGCACAATTTGAGATAAAACATAGTCTGAGGCAAGGTGTAGAGCGACTCGTTTCTACCTTAGGTAAGTCTTATAATGTCAGTATTTTGTCAGGTGACAATGATCGAGAAAAAGAAAGATTACAGTCGTTTTTCCCAAAAGAAGCGTCTATGATTTTCAACCAAACACCCATGGACAAACTAAATTATATCAAGTCTCGACAAGAACAAGGTCACAAAGTACTCATGATCGGTGATGGACTCAATGATGCTGGTGCGCTTATGCAGAGCGATGTAGGTATAGTCATTTCTGAAGACTCTAATAACTTTACACCTGCGTGTGATGCCATATTAGGTGCCAAATCTTTTGGTTCGCTTCTTGATTACCTTACTTTCTTGAAGGATGCACGATGGATCATAGTCGGAGCTTTTGGTCTAGCCTTGTTGTACAATGTCATAGGACTTTATTTTGCAGTCCGTGGTGAGTTATCACCTGTAGTCGCTGCAATCTTGATGCCTGTCAGCTCCATATCTGTGGTAATCTATGGTATGTTGTCGAGTAGTTTGGTATTTAGGAAATATGATAAGAAGTAGCTTGTAGCGTATAGTTAGTAGTGGGAAGTTGGTAGCTAGTAGGTAGTTCGTAGCTGTTCACACTAAACTAAGCTTTGCGTCCTCGCAAACCATGGGTTAGTAAAAACGTCTCACTTTTTTAGGTTTATAATCTAAGAACAATATTGTATCTCACTTATCCTATTTCAGTGATCCTTCCGCCTTCACATTTGTAGACACGAGCAGGAAATTTCTGGATCAATCTATAATCATGCGTCGCAATAATGATGGAAGTTCCAAATTCTCTCGAGAGTCTGTTAAGTAAATATAAAATTTCGTCACTTGTATCGGGATCTAAATTTCCTGTAGGTTCGTCAGCTATGATGATGGGTGGATTATTAAGTAATGACCGTGCGATGACTACACGTTGTTGCTCACCACCAGAAAGCGATGTCACAGGTTTTTTCTCGTAACCATTAAGACCTACCATTTCTAACACTTGGAGTACCCTAGCTGTCATTTGTCCACGATCTTTCCAACCAGTGGCTTCTAGAATGTACATTAGATTTTTACCAACAGACCAATCTTCAAACAAAATAAAATCCTGAAAAACCATACCTAGTTTTCTTCGTAGAAAAGGAATTTGTTTAGGGTCCAGTCCATTTAATTCAAATCCTGCCACTGTAGCCTTTCCTGAAACTAAAGGAATACTGCCGTAAATAGTCTTCAGAAAACTGGTCTTGCCGCTTCCTGATTTGCCGATGATATAACATGTCTCAGCAGGAGCAAGCTTGAAATCAACTTTGCTTAGCACAAGGTTTTGTTCTTGATAAATATCTACGTCATCAAATTCGAGTACAAATGAATTATCCAATATGGTATAAATTTTAGCGTAAAGATATTAAAAAGCAAGAAAATAAGTTTAATATATTGAAAATGAATGATCCTCAATCTTGATCACTTACAGGTTTATCAATCAAAATCGATTTTGACAAGGTTGATCTTCCAGCTTTTCTCACTAGGCACTATGATACTTTGTGGTCCTATCTGAATACCATCTCTAAATCTGAGTTTTAAATTTTGGTATTCTGTACTCAATACGCTTTTCCTCTCGGCATCACCTGTAGGGTCTAGCACATATTCGCTTACTGTATTGGCATTTTTTATTTCATCATTGTAGATCAGTCGAAGTCTAGATGGCGTTTTGAAAAGAAAATAAGATGAATATATCCCATCATCATCTTGAGAAAATTGTTTTTTGAACAATATCTTTTTCCAATGTTCCTTACCATCTGCATAGGTTGCAAAAAGGATGAGATCTTCATGATAATAGTCTATAAATCCACGTGGTGGAAAATAATCACCAAATTGTCCAGGTGTGTTCATTTGTGACCTCCTAGTAAACTCTTTGACCATTTCAGACACAATGATCACACCACCATCATTTCTTACGATCACATCTTTTATCACAAAATTCTCTAATTCTTTTATTTTTCCTGGCTTTTTTCCAGACACATCCGCCATAAATTCCATTGAAAATCTATTTATCAGGATCTCAGCATCTTCTGGGAGCTCTGTCGGAGAGATCGAAAACCCAAAATATCCATTAGCTCGACCTTCATCTCCATAACTAGTAAAACCTGCCAAAACGAGTTTTTGATTTCTTTCATCAAAATCCATCATTAAGTCCGTGATAATATCAGCTTCAGGTGTGAATATATGCAAAGAAATATCTTGAGGGCTTTTGATTTTGATAAGAGTGAAGCTCTGTTCGCTTTTTTTATTCCAAAAAGAAGATGCACGACCTATTATAAATAATTGTCCATCATTACCCACTACTAATTTTTCAAAATCCGTTTTGAAGTTAAAATCTTTGACCGTAATTGTAAACTCATAAATAGTTGTCAAATTTATATTATCTACAAGCTGGATAATTAAATTTCGATCATCAGGCGTGAAAATGACTACTTTAGACTTATCTTTTGAAAATGCAAAACGAGGATTACCTGCCACTGATTTTCTAACTTTAGATAATAGTGTAGAAGAATCTATTAACGAAATATATTTGTCATATTGATTGACTCGAATGTAGGTAACGCCTTCATCTTTATATGTATAGTAAAAGTTAAATGCAGAATCCAAAGGTGTAATGCCAATAGGGCGAATATTTTTTTTCTCAAATTCAGGCTGTCTTGCCGTTTTATATCGAAGATTCTGGTCAAATATTTCGAAGTTTTGTTCAAAACCACGGTCATGGTAGAATAAAATATGGTCGCCAATATTGGGCAGAACTTCATAAGAGTAATTGTTTCTGACGTTTATTTCATTAGAAACTGTCACTTTTTGACCATAACAAATTGAGCTTGCTATCAGAAAAAAGATAAAACTATACTTGTTTACTATTCCTATCATAATGTATTAAACCAAAATTACACCAAAAGTATTTCAATTTATGATGGAAAATCTAAATTAGGTTGATAAATTTTCGAGTAGCCAACATTATTCTTTAATTTTGACGTTTTAAGTAGAGAATTAAAATTCAGAATATCAAATCCATTTGAGTTAAGCTTGCATCAAACAACACTTATTTCTGCTTTTTGTAACCCAATAGTTTAAAATTAAATCCCATTGTCATTCCTGACTTATCATTTAGTATTCCCGAATAGATACTATTAATATATTCAGACCTAAAGAGATAAAAATATCTAAAATTAAGCCCAAATCTTCCCCAATTATGATTTACAACCACGGACGCGTTATATAATACACTAGGGCTAAAATATTTTATTAGTGGGTCTTTATAATAGAAATTCTCGCTTACTTGAGAATTCAATTTATGAATCATACCTATACCTAGTCCAATTTTACTGTTTTTTATAGGTTCATATAATACATCCACATTAAAGGTCAATTCCTTATTTGTTAAAGACGCATTTTGTAAGTCAGGACGGAACGTTCGAATTTCGCCAGACTCTGCTTTATTCTTAAATACATAAGCCATTCTCGTCTGTGCATATATCTTGGGCATTAGTTTTACTTCTCCCATTAAACCTACATAAAAATCAATTTTCTTTTGTACGACACCATTGGACTGTACATTCCATAAATAGGGTCTGTAATAGATCCCAGCTTCAAGCGCAATTACTATTTGTGTATTGCTACAATAAGAAAAACATAAAAGTAAAATCAGTAAGACTAATCTTTTCATATCGATTTTTTTAAAAAATTACTTAACGTTTAAACGGTGAGTAGTTAAAAATGCTGCCTTTAGCTTACATATATTAATGTTTTAACATTTTCTTAATTCTCTTCTCATCAATTTCTAAGCTATTTGAATATTTTCTACTTTTTTCATCAATGTATGCGGTAATAAAATCTTTTTTCCTTTTATTACCAAAATACTTCTTAACCTCTAGATTGAAATTCTTCTTCTTATCAAATAAATCTGCACCAAATGTTAATGTGTCTAACAAATAAATGCTCGAGTGAAGATTATTGTGTTTTCTCACTCCTTCTAGGAAATTAATATTTTTAGTCAATCCTATAAAATAAAAATCAACAGATTCCCCATATAGATCTACAAGTCGTGAATACTCTACCAATTTTAGCTCAGCAGAGGGGCAACTTGGCACCCAATACTGTATCACACAAGCTTTTTGAGACATTTTAATTTTCGAAAACAAATTGTCAGGATTAATATATTCAAAAGCAATATCTTGTGAATATAATCTGTTAATGAAAATAAAGTAAATAAATATTATCCTAAAAAAATGATGCAAATGCATGTTGTACTTGTTATTTTCTTTATGTGATCTTCCCTTATCAAAGCGAATCCAAAATTAGTTATTTTTATTTCAATAATGGAAATATGTTTATAAAATTAATATTTAACGGTATATAAATCCTTAATTTTGCGTAAGTTTTTAAAATACATCTTCAAATCAATATGAACTCAGTCATCCATATTAAGACCAACCCAAGTCTTTCGCCAAAACATATTGTGTTTAATAAATTGGTACATTCTATAGAAAAACTAAGAATGGAACTGACTAATGAAGAAAAAAAACTGGAGATATTTTCTGATTATTATATTAAAAACATCATTCCAGTTAAAGCGGCACTTTGCAGATCACAGCTAGATATGGCCATCGCATTAGACGAAATGTCTGAAGGGGACAAATTGCCTAAAACCACCATCAATGAACTAGAAGTCATCATTCCAGAATTGATATCAGATTCATTTGAGCATCTTACACCTGATGATATTACTAAAGCCATTTTCGAAAAGTGGACCGATGCCAATTACGATGAAGAGATCAAAGAAGCTAAGGAAGAACAACTCGAAGATATGTTTGCATTTATGAAATCTATGGGTATCGACATGGATTTTAGTGATTTGGACATGGATGATCCTGCATCTGCAGAGAAGTTTTACGAAAAAGTGCATGAAGCCAAACAAAAATACGAATCAGAAAAAATAGAAAGGAAAACATCCAGAAAAAAAACAAAAAAACAGCTTGAAGCAGAAGCGCTCGATAAAATGCAGGATGAATTAAAAAATAAAAACCTTCGTAGCGTCTATCTTTCATTGGCAAAAATCCTTCATCCCGACAGCGAGACCGATCCAAAACTCAAACTCGAAAAGGAAGAAGTGATGAAACAAGTCACCAAAGCTTACGAAGATAAAGACATCATCACCATGCTCGTCATAGAAACACAATGGCTCAAAAACACCGAAGAGAGACTTGCTAATATCAAAGAAGACGTGGCAGCTATCTATATTCAATTGCTCAAAGAACAAGCCAAAAAGCTAAGACAACAGAAAGCAGAATTGAGATATCACCCACGATTCAAACATGTGAATTCCTACGTCACTGACAAAGTAGATAGAGGTATGCTGAGGCTAACACTTCAAAAAGAAAGTGTCGAAAGAGAAATAAGAAATACTAAAAAAGAAATAGACATCATCAAAAGTAGTCCAAGAAATGATGTCAAAAAATTTATCAAACTACTAGCGCAAAAATATTACAGAGACCCAATGGACGACTTTATCAACTTTTTTAGTTCATATAGATTCTAAATTTTAATTTATACCTAACCAAATTTGCAAATGAATACTAATCAAATCATAGAATGTGTACCTAACTTTAGCGAAGGTAGAGATATGACCATCATACGTCAAATAACAGACGAAATAGAAAAAATAGATGGCGTGAGACTCCTAGATGTAGATCCAGGCAAAGCGACCAATCGTACCGTCGTCACATTTGTAGGTCATCCAAAGACAGTAATAGAAGCAGCTTATCAAGCCATCAAAAAAGCAGCCGAAATCATCGATATGTCTAAACATAGTGGCGAACATCCAAGAATGGGTGCCACAGATGTCTGTCCATTGATTCCTATATCTGGTATCACCATGGAAGAAACAGCTGCTTATGCACACGAACTGGGTAAAAGAGTAGGCGAGACGCTAGATATTCCCATATTTATGTACGAATCTGCTGCTACCAAGCCTGAAAGACAAAATCTCGCTATCATCCGAGCAGGTGAATACGAAGGTATGGCAGCAAAACTCAAAGACCCAAAATGGTATCCAGATTATGGGACCAATACCTTCAATGAACGAGCAGGCGCTACAGTCATTGGTGCAAGGGATTTTCTTGTAGCTTATAATGTAAATCTAAATACGACATCCGTACGCAGAGCAAATTCCGTAGCCTTTGATGTGCGTGAAAATGGACGTATCAAAACAGATGCTAAGGGTAAAAACGTACTTGATGCATCAGGAGAACCTATTAGAATACCTGGCGCTTGTAAATCAGTCAAAGCCATCGGTTGGTTCATAGAAGAATATGGTATTGCGCAGATATCCATGAATCTCACGAATATCAATGAGACACCATTACACATTGCATTTGACGAATGTTGCAAAAGTGCTCAGTCTCGTGGTCTCAGGGTCACTGGCTCAGAACTCGTGGGTTTAGTGCCAAAATCCGTACTCATCGATGCGGGCAAACACTTCCTAAAACAACAAAAAAGATCGGTTGGTATCTC
>DLGT01000081.1 GCA_002482845.1 Saprospiraceae bacterium UBA7687 | reverse complement strand
AAAAAAGTATTCAAAAACGCTAGTTCAAAAAAAGGCAATTGCGGAGCACCGTTCATTTTCGTTGCAAAATGCTTTTTCTATTGCCAATTTTAGCCAATAATTTAATTTTTTTTCATGTTTGGCAATAGACGCACTTTTGCAACATCATTCACTATTGCTGGTTTTTGAACAAACGTCTCCGAAACGGAACCATACAAAACGAATAGCTGACTTTTTTAGCAGACCCTATCATAAAATATTACCCCAAATGACCGAATTTACCCAAAATGTGACCGAATTTGCAATTTTGAGTACGGATTTCACATTATAGATATTCTTAATATGAATGAATGCCTAAATTTGCATTGTTGTAGGTTGAATTTATAAACGATTCACTTCTCTTTACAACCTTGTGAGTCAATTCCATTTTTTGTATGCTTTATGAAGTAATTACAGTGTTGTTTAATACTGTGATCCATTTATTTCTTTGAGTAAAACAATTCATGGAATATGACGCATTGAATTTTATAGAACCCACCTTTTAAGCTAGTACTCAGCTACTGGTAAATCCATTTTAATAAGTGTATTGGATGTTACATCTTATGATGTCAAGTTCATGCTAATTATTATGGTCTGATGTAAAATTTATTTATAACCATATTGAATTTATTTACAATGTTAAAAGTAATAGGTACTATATTATCGATCTTTTTGTATTTGATGCCTTCACATGCACAAAACAATTTTGACATCAGGTTTGAATTGGACAACGTCAATTGTACGGCTCAGACTGTTTGCTATCGTGTCGCCTTGAGGCCATCTAATGGTTCTTTCGGCTTAGCTGGCCAAAATTATAGACTATTTTATGACGCATCTGAACTGACTTATACCTCAGGCACATCTCTTTTGTCAAGTGCTTACACGCCATTTACCCTTGTCCAAAATGTAGTAGTAGATGCTACGGGTACAGGCAGTATACCTTTTGAAGCAAACTTAGGTTTTTTAAATTTTGGTATGGATCTCAATGATGTGGTAACGGGTGGTATTACCTTACCTGCTGCTACGTGGACGCCTACTGCTAATCTTTGTTTTGATGTATTATTAGATCCAATAGGTGATGCCAATACATGCGTGGATATCATCTGGGCTAGAGATGGTGTGACTAGTGAATATGCCTCTGCTTTTGTGGAGGTGTCTGAATGGGTAGGTCCCAATATTACCACAGCGGCTGTTGGACTTTTTTATGATGATTTAGATAGTTCTGATGGTAATACAGCTTGTTATCAACTAGATTGTATAGGTATTGAAGATACTTTTCCTTTATGTACAGATGGCATAGATAATGATGGAGATGGACTTATAGATTGTTTAGATCCCAATTGTGTAGCCATACCTAGCCTAGATTGTGACGGTGATGGTATTCCCAATGGAGACGATTGTGCACCTACAGATCCTATCATTTATCCTGGTGCTATGTGCAATGACAACAATGACAATACTTCCAATGACAGGTATAATGACCAGTGTCAATGTATAGGACTTCCAACTGTACCAGGTGAATATGATATTAGATTTTTATTCAAAGATTATAATTGTGTTACTAATAATTTTACATATATTGTCCAACTGAGAAACATTACTGGTGCACCGTTTAACTTAGCCGGACAAAATTACAGAATGTATTACAATGGTGCAGTAATGACTTACGTATCAGGAATCTCGACCCTACCACCGGCAGATTATTCTCCATATACATTGGTTCAAAATCTGGAGAACCAAAATGCGGACACCATCAATGGCGCTTTGTTTTTTGAAGGGAATCTAAGCTTTTTAAATTACTTTATGGACTTAGATGATACATTGGGTGGTGGCATATTTTTGCCAACAGATAGTACTTGGGTGACCACAAGCGAATTGACGTTTAACTCCACTAATAGCCTGACAGGTACTAATATACCACTCATAGATATCATTTGGGCTAGACAAGGTCTTACTGCCGAATACGCTACCGCTTTTGTGGAAGTGGCTGGTTGGCAAGGCATTGATAGCATTACCGCAGCTATTCCAAATCTATATTTTGATGTCACACAGTTAGACACTACCAACATAGGTTTTATTACAGACTGTGACGGAGATGATGTACCTAATGATGATGATTGTGCTCCTGCTGATCCATTGGTTTTTTCTGGTGCTGTATGTAATGACAATAATCCTAATACTTTTAATGACCGATATAATGACCTTTGTGTTTGTGTAGGTACACCGATTGTTGTAGGAGCGGACTATGATATTAGATTGGAATATAAGGATTTTAACTGTATAGATAATTCATTTTGCTATTCTGTAGCATTGAGAAGTACTAGTGGATTGCCTGTAAATTTGGCGGGACAGAATTACAGACTCTATTTTGATGGTTCGAAGATGACATACCTTTCGGGTACTTCACTTTTGCCACAGCCACAATACACTGATTTTAACCTAATTCAATTTATTGATAATCAAAATGCTGGAGCCATTAATGGTCCTTTGAGCTTTGAAGACAACCTTAGTTTTCTCAATTATAGTATGGATTTGAATGATATAGCCAATGGTGGCATCATCCTACCTGCTAATGGTGCTTGGGTGACCACATCAGAACTTTGTTTCAGGTCTTATGCGCCGTTGTCTGGCATTAATATTCCATGTATAGAAATTGTTTGGGCGAGAGATTCCTTGACAGGTGTGTATGCTTCTGCATTTGTGGAAGTGTCCAAATGGGTAGGACCGGGCAATACCGTAGCAGCTATTGCTAATCAATATGGTGATGTAGCATTATCTGATCTGACCAATATTTGTTTTATTACAGATTGTGATGGGGACGATGTGCCTAATGATGATGATTGTGCCCCTACAGATCCGCTTATTTTTGCAGGAGCGATTTGTGATGACAATAATATCAATACCATAAATGATCAATATGATAGTCTATGTGTTTGTGTAGGTATTCCTATTACCCCAGGGTTTGGAAGTATCAGTGGTTTGACATGGCATGATTTTAATGGCAATGGTACTAGGGATCTTGCAGATGTGGGCATACCTGGTGTGATGGTGCAATTATTTACTAGTGGAGGTGTACCCGTTTCGAATGTATTTACTTCTATCTCAGGTGCGTATTCTTTTACCAATCTGCCATCGGGTTCCTACTATGTGGTTTTTGATAGGCCCAATATTTTTCAATATACCTTTGCAAATAGAGGGTCAGATCTTACGGATAGTGACGTGACAGGCGCGAATGGGATAGGGGCTACAGACAATATCGTGCTCGTGGGCAATCAATCCGTTAATAATACAGATGCTGGTTTTTACCTTTGTGCCAAAATAGGAGATAATGTCTGGTACGACATTAATAGAAACGACATCTACGATTCTTCTGAAAATGGTATCAATGGTATCAGGGTGAACTTATGGCGCAATCATTTTGGTACATGGATTATTTGGGACTTTGCTATCACGGGTGTTAAACCTGGTAGTCCTTCTCTTGATGGGTACTTTGAGTTTTGTGCGCCTCCTGGTCAATATTACATCCAAGTCATTATGCCACAGCTAGGACTTGTACAAGCTTTGCCTGATCGTGGCAATAATGAGCAGAATGACAGTGATATCAATAATGCAAATGGGCCTGGCACGTCATCTTCATTTACGATGACATCGGGTCAGGTAAAGGATGATTTAGGTGCAGGTTTCTATCCTATGGCTGTAGCTGGAAATCTGGTATGGAATGATCAAAATCAGAATGGCGTCCAAGATGATGGAGAGCCTACTGTCTCAGGTGTCATGGTAGAAGCCATTGATGTAGAAACCCATGAAACAATAGGGTCGTCCACCACAGGAACAGATGGTACTTACGAGATCGATTACCTACCGAAAAAGGAAGTGTATTTTAGATTTACACCTCCTACGGGATATACAGCTACCATAGCGAGAGCTAGCACTGATAATGTAGATAGTGACGTAGACCATAGTTTTGGGCCATTTACGACTAGAGCAATTATGATGCAACCGGCGCAGGTAAACGAACATATAGATCTTGGTATTTCGCAGGGTGCTTTACCATTGGAATGGCAAGATGTGCGTGTATTTAACAAAGGAGATCATCATATTATCCACTGGCAAACACTAAGGGAAGTGAATGTAAGTCACTTTGTAGTGGAAAGAATGCTGGAAGGCAATACCACTTTCGAAGCTTTACCTGAACTAGTGAGTGCTTATAGATCTGGGAGTGCATCCAATAGATATGAATTGATAGATGAAGAAGTAGCCACACATGGTTTATATATTTATCGAGTCAAACAAATAGATTTTGATGGTAAACTTTCATATAGTCCTTATGTTACGATTAGAAGAAGTCTAAGTAGACAAATCGAATTATATCCGAATCCAACAAGAAATCAGTCCATGGTACAAATAAATTTAGAACAAGAAGCCACTGTCCAAATTGCGATCTATGATGCGTATGGTCGGCAGGTAAAAGTAGTATGTGATCAGAAAATACCTGCAGGTACTACGGATGTTAAGGTAGATGTCTCAGATTTGGCCGCAGGGCCATATACGATCAAAGTAGATATCGATGGTGAGGTAAGCCATAAAAAGATGACAGTTATAAAATAAACCTAATGTAATCATAGACCCTACAAGCTGTGTGTAATAATAGACCCAATTGCATGTATGTTTAATTTTTAATTGACTTACAATTCTTATTTTTTCAATTTGCCTTTGTAATAATTGCTTCGTTGGGTTCGCTTAACGGAGCAATTATTTTTTGATAGAAACTAGATTTAGAGAATGACCATGGAGCAGTCTACAATCTAGAAATCTATTTTGTAAACATGCGGTGATACGCTGCATATACGCGGTGATATGCTGCATACATGCGGTGATATGCTGCATGTAAGCGGAGATATGCAAAGTACTATATTGTAAAATGATGATTTTTTTGCCGTGCTTAAACACTTAAGTAGTGTGGAAGGCGTACCTTATTTATGTGGAGGATTGATGTTTTTGCTATGGAGCGTATATGGAGTTCCTATGGCGTACATACGGCTTTCCTATGGAGTTCCTACGGAGTTCCATCGGGGCAGCGTCGGGAGATGGTCGGGAGAGAGTCGGGAGATGGTCGGGGCGTGGTCGGTGGCCACTTGTTGACCACGGATTGAAATCCGTGGTGATGAAACACCCCTATGGGGTTATGTGCAGAGTTAAGAACAAAGATATGCTTTTTTTTGAGAAAAATGGAAGATAATCAACCGTTTTTTACCCTGACCCTGAAGGGAAACGGTTGATTATCATTGTGCAGGACTATTAGAAAAAATGCGAAATGGGAAGGCTAAAATGTTATCAAAATCTTGATACTAACTTTTAAAACAAATAAAAGATAATCAACCGTTTTTTACCCTGACCCTGAAAGGGAAACGGTTGTTTATCATTGTGCAGGACTATTAGA
>DLGT01000103.1:147630-149552 GCA_002482845.1 Saprospiraceae bacterium UBA7687 | reverse complement strand
GGGGTTTCGTGCTTCTATGACAGTGAAGTGCTAAATTCAAGCTTTGTGCATCTAATGAAGTTTAGTGCTGAAAATCCGCCACTGCCCCAAGCGCCAAAACGTTATCTTGAAAAAAAGAAAACATAAATTAATCACCTAAAGAAGTAAAAAGGATAATATTCGTAATCTACGTTTAATTACAAATGAATTTTGTTTAGCGTTTCGAAACTACCCATAAGTTTTTGACATGTTTGCCTCCCAAAGGCCAGGACGGTCATTTCAGCAATATCAAAGACAAAGTAGTGCTGCAAATCTAACATACATATAACAAAAGTTATATTGCCAGACTACTTCAAAGTACCTACTTTTGTCATTTGATATTGATTAATTTCTTTTAAAAGTTAGCTAAGCTTTATAAACCTATTAGCAAGAATCATTTAAAACATTTAAAAACAAATAAGAAAGTCGAAAATCAAATAAAAAAAGTAGTCATCTGATTAAAATATTATGAATAATTAAATCAATCATGCAAGTATAATCCTATATTTGCCTTTACATTTTGGAATGGATTAATAAATGTTTGAAGCATTAGAAATCATGAATGTATAAAATTTCGTGTCCAAATGTATAAAAAATGTTTAATGACGAATCTTATTAACAAACTTTCGTTTAATATGAGCAAGAAATCATGGAGTTATGAGTATTTTATTAAAATGGAGTTACGCAAAGCGGAAAGTTACTGGGAAATTTAAAAGACAACACCACATAACTACAGAACATTAAAAAATTTAGATTTGGGAACCAATACTAAGACATATTTAAACACCAATGAGTAAAATAATTGATATAGGGGTTGAAAAAGACCACATTGAATCACTTACAAAAGCAAGTGGAACAAACTCATTGGCAGAACTATTATGGAACTCTTTAGACGCAGATGCAACAGTAATAAATGTTGATTATAAACAAACAAAACTTGGGGGGTATGAATACATTCAGGTAACTGATAACGGACATGGACTTACTTATGAAAAGGCACAAGATATTTTTTCAAGAATTGGCGGTTCAGAGAAAAAAATTAGAACTCAAAGTCCAAATGGAAGACAATACCACGGTAAAGAAGGTAAAGGAAGGTATAAAGGTCTGTCTCTTGGAGATTTTGTAAAGTTCACAAGTGTTTATGAAGACAAAAATGGGTTTTCAGAATTTACACTTACAATAGACAGAAATCACCTTTCTAAGACAGAATTAAGTGACCTAAAACAATTAAAGAAAGGTGAAGGAAAAGCAGGCTTTAAAGTTGAGATAAACAATGTCAATCTAAAAAATGCTGACCAAGCAC
Source organism: Saprospiraceae bacterium UBA7687 (assembly GCA_002482845.1). Taxonomy (GTDB): domain Bacteria; phylum Bacteroidota; class Bacteroidia; order Chitinophagales; family Saprospiraceae; genus OLB9. Next base: position 148,231 of record DLGT01000103.1, on the reverse strand, counting down.
TTAAGATTGAAAATCGAAAAGAGTTGGAAGAAAAATTCGCATCTTATTGGATAAGTTACCAAAAATTCAAAATATTTTTCAACGGTAACGAACTTCGATTTGATTCACTTATTAAGAATTCTGACCAAATTGAGATAACAGCAGAAGTTGGTAAATTATCATACAAGTTCATTATCAAAATCCTCGAATGGAACTTTGAGAATAAAAAGAAAACCTACTTATGCAATGCTCAAGGCATTCCATTTCAAGAAACTAATTTAGGTCTAAGGTCCAGTATTCCTATTTCCATATTTATACAATCTGTTTATATTGAAAAACTATACAGAGATAACACATTAGATTTTTTTGAATCAGACGAAATTCTAATTGGAATTATGAAGTCTGCAAAGGACTTTGCTCGTGAATATGTCAAACGAAGATTGCACGAATATTCAAAAGAGTTTATTCAGGAACTAAAACAAAAAGGTTTGTATCCATATAAAGAACCTGCTGAAAATGTTTTTGAAGTTTCAAAAAGACAAGTATTCGATATTGTTGCATTACAAGTTCATGAATTTTTACCATCATTTAATGAGCAAGATGATAAAAGTAAAAAACTTAC
>DLGT01000103.1:0-147620 GCA_002482845.1 Saprospiraceae bacterium UBA7687 | reverse complement strand
TTCACTTTTAAGTGAAGCACTTGAAAATGATTCAAAGAATTTAAGAAGAATATTAAGTGAAGTAATTGAATTGCCTGAAGAGCAAAGGGAAGATTTAGCAGATTTACTTGACACGACATCTTTATCAAACATTATTGATGCAATGACGGAAATCAAAAACCGTTTGCAATTCTTAAATGGATTAGAGCAAATTATTTATGACAAAGACCTGAACAAGCATATTTTAGAAAGGCGACACCTTCATAAAATCATTGTTAATGAAACTTGGCTTTTCGGTGATGAATATACTTATGGTGTTGACGACTTAACTTTAAAAAATGTATTAAAAGCGTTTTTAAAGGATTGTCTTAAGCGGGAAGACTTTCAATCCATAGTAAACGATTCGGATAATACAGACCTTGAAACAATTCCAGATGTTTGTTTATGGAAACAATACAGTTTGGGAACGGCAGGAAAAGAAAATCTTGTTATTGAGTTAAAAAGACCAAGTTTAGATGCAGGTTTTGATGAAAAAACACAAATTGAATCTTATGCAACTAAAGTAGCCAATGATAATAGATTTAGAAAAACAAAAACAAAATGGAAATTCATACTTGTTACAAAAGATTTTAAACCAGAAATCAAGCCTTTGCTAACTCAAAAAAACAGAAAATATGGACACATTCATGAAGGAGACAACTTTGATGTTTTTATACTCTCTTGGGGTGATATAATCAGTGAAGCAAAGCAAAGACACGAGTTCATAAAAGAGAAACTAAATCTAAATTTGCAAGACAATGAAGAAGGTTTAGACTACTTAAAATCAAAATATAAAAAGTATTTACCGGGTGACTTTTAACGACCGAAATAGAACAACAGCCACAAACAGCACCTACAAGAAATTGGCGGTTCAGTGGTTGAATGAAGTTTTGTGCTTCTTATCAAGTTCATTGGTGGTAGACAGTTTTCGTCTCCGAAATCGTCAACTTCTTGTAGCTGCAAAACGTTAGCAGTAATTGTAAAATGACAATTTAACAACAATAAAGCAAATGAGAATATTAAAATTTAAAGGCAAAAAAGTACACGACTACTTGACAATTGACATTTCATTCAAAAATGATCTTTCCATAATTACAGGGAGTAATGGGTCAGGTAAAACGACTTCAATTTTATTATTACAGGCTATTTTATGTCCCAATTTTAAAGACTTAATTTCAATTCCTTTCGAATCTCTTGAACTTACATTTGTTCATAGAGGAATAGAACATACTATTTATGTTAAAAATGAAAGTAAGACAATAATTATGAATACCCAGAGTATTCTTGAACCTCTAATTTTAAATAAACTCAAGTTTGAGGAAATTGAATATATGACCTTCAAACAAAAAGAAGGAATAGACATAAATGAAGTTATTTTAAAATCAGTAGGTCCTCATCCAATTATTGATTTCATTAAACAAATACCTTCTCCAATATTCATAGGACTTGAAAGAAGGACAGATGAAATTCAAAATGAAAGGGAAGATTATGCTTTGGAACGCAGAATTTATTTAAATAAAGCCAGACATGAATTCTCTGACTATAAGAGACAATTTAAAGGCTCCCTTGGTGTCAGTCTATTAGAGACGGAATTCTTGGTTCAGGCTATGTATAAACGACTTAGAGTAATTGAGGAAAGATATTCAATTGACCTGCAAAATGAAATTTTATTAAGTTCATTTGAGTATATTCCATTTGACCAAACAAGAAATTTCAGAGATAGTTATTTAGAAAAAAGAAATTTACTATCGAGAAGGAAAGAAATTGAAGATGCATTATCTAAATTAGGTTTTGCTAACAGAAAAAGTTTTACTGACAAATTAAATCTGTTTTTTGAAAAATTAGAAAACCTAATAGACGCCTCTGATAGTGACAAAGACAGAGGATTTAATATTGAATGGCTTACAAATCAATCTCAAATTGACAAACTAACTAAACTTGTTGAAATTATAGATGACAACAAGTCAAAAGTTTCAAACGGTTTCAAGCCAATTAATAAATTTCTAAATATAATAAACTCATTTTTTAGCGACTCGGGCAAATCTATTTATGTTGACGAGGTTGGACATTTGTTTGTTAAACGACCGAATGGCAAAGATGTACCCATAGATGCTCTTTCATCTGGGGAAAGACAAATTGTTATCCTCTTCGCAAATGTAATGTTTAACAAATACAGTTCAGAATCTAGAGAAAATATTTTATTTATTGATGAACCGGAACTTTCTTTGCATATCAAATGGCAAGAGAAGTTTATAGATACTTTGCTTACGGCAAGTGATAATACTCAATTCATTTTAGCAACACATTCTCCCGATATTGTAGGTGAACATAAATCAAAAGGTGTAAAAATTAATCAAAACAAAGAAAATGCTTGAGAGAAGAATAGCAGCAAAATCAGCATCTTCTCTATTCTATGAGGAGTACAATGATGTAGACATTTATATAGAAGATACAGCAGTTGGATATCGAAAGATATTTAAGGAATTACTCAACAAAGCTCTTGGTAGTAAATTCTCAATAGAACAGGTTTTTCCTATAGGAAATAGAGACGAGGTTATTGCAGAATGCGAGAAAAATCAAGAACGTACTGAAAGAAAAAGAGTTTACATTGTGGACGGAGATTTTTATCTATTAAATGGTGGTGACCGTGAGGATTTAAAAGGGCTTTTCGTTTTGCCAAGATACTGTATTGAAAATTATTTTTTCAATGAGGAAGCTATAGCACAAACCGCATATGAAGAAGAAGCCGAAATGGAAATGGACGATATTCTAAGAGGCATTGACTTCAATCATTGGCTAAATGAAAATGAAAAAACACTTTTAGAATTATTTATTGTCTATGCAATTTGTTTTAAACACATTCCGTCAGAACAAACAATCGGATTCAAAGTAACTAAACTGTGTTCATCAAATTCAGGTATTGTTTGTCCTGACAAAATTAATAATCGCATTACGGAGTTAAGAAACAAACTAATAGCATACTTTGGCAAAGAAAGACTCGAATTGGAAATTGGAATTATAAAAGAAAATATAAAATCGAAAGACAAAAAACTACTGCGATTTATTTCTGGAAAAGACTACCTTTTACCGTTAATGATAGCAAGGCTTCAGTCATTTCTTAAATTTTCTCCAAGTAGCACAACACTTAGAATTCGACTAGCTATGAAAAGTGAGGTTGACGAATTGGTGGCAATTGAAAATTATATATTTGAATAAACAACTACTGCTAACAACTCTCGTTTGATACGAAGTGCCTAGAATGAAAACCCCGTTGAACGGAACCTTCGGTAGCTGTGCCAGATTTGAATAACGAAATATGTAGTGTATATGGGGATATGGTCAGATACAAAGACTATTTCGGATTATATTCAAGCTGAATGTAATGACTTAAGGCTGGAAGAAATATGAAGAAGATTAAACGATAATCTATCTTTAAACATTACACATTTAAACCTTAAACAAAACAACTAAACAACAACCAAAATCCAACTCACCTACCTAACCACCTTCTCCATCCATTGATTTTTCCCATCCGAGATCGAGATAATATACAAACCTGCGGATAAGTGTTCTAGGTATATGGTCTGATTTGAGGTGATAGCGGTGGTCATCATGCTTTTGCCGGTGATGTCTTTTACTTCCAGCTGATAGGTATTTGCATCATTGATCAAGATGGTGATAATGCCGTTGGTGGGATTCGGGTAGATGCTGAATTTCTGTTGGGATGTTATGGTCTCTATATTGTTTGACGTGGTGTTTTTGGTGGCAAACTTGGATAAGAGTCTGATGTATGCCACTTGATACCCATTGCTGTTTTCGGAGATAGACCAGGAGTTGAGCGGCCAACTATTGTTAAAATCTTTGTAGGATTTCATGGCAGGTTGGTTGAGTGGTGGCGTGAGGTTCATCGATGTGCAAATGGCATTGTTTTGTGCCGATCCACAATTATTTGGACAGCAGGCATCGACACTATAAGAGGTATTGGGTCCACCTGCTAGAAAGCCTGGTGCAGGTCCATAAAGGGATACACCTTCTTGGTCCCAAGGGCTTCCTTCAGCAAACCATGAGTGGTAAAACTGAGTGATATTTTTATCGGCGCCATAGGTTTTCATATTACTCAGGTAGACCATGTTGAATGGATTGACACCATGGATGTAATGAAGGTAGGACTTTGCTGCGTTTAGATAAGTGGCAGAATTTAGTGGGTCAAGATTAAGAGAAGACATCACATGAAACACATTGCCATAGATAGATTTGTATTGATTGGATCCCCAATTATAATCTTTGATAAAAGCTAGGTAAGGATCTTTGTTTGTCAAAATAGCATCAGCAAAATCGCCACTTTTTTTGGAAGCGGCTACTGTAGTTGTTTTAATGCTTTGTGCTATTTCAAAGTTGTGTCCAGGTGTATGGCTGTATTGGAGTAGGATATCTTGACTTTCGAAGAAGTATTGACTGATGTATGTCCCCCATTTGAAGAGTGGCATTTCATTGTATTGACTTTCGAAAAAAGCTTTGTAAGCATCTTCGCCCGTGCGTCTATATAAGTAAAGCGATGCACCAAGTTTTGCCGTTAATCTACCTAGGTCGTCTGTCTCTTGGTTTCCAGCGCCTACACCTTGACTTCCATTGGAACTTGTATTGTTTGGGAATAGTACATTTGGATTATTATTTGCCCATGTCCAAGCAGATTTTGCCCTTGCCATTAAGTCATCTGATTTAGCTTGATAAGCAGGAAATGATTTCAAAACTTGAGAAGTATACGCAAAGGCACCAGCACATTTTAAGGTTGCAAAAGTACTCGCAGGACCATACACACTTTGACCAGTTGCGGCTGAAGGTGGTGATGCGTGGGCACAACTTACGATACTCAGACACGAACCATCAGATTGTTGCATTTTGATAAGCCATTCTACACCAAAAAGTATTTCGTCTATGATGTCAGGTATACCATTTCCAGACTCAGGAATGTTATAATCATCTGTCCAAACCGTAGCGTTTTCTTCGTATGCTCTCAGTAAGGTGACCACATAAGAAGCCGTCCATGGCGTATATTTATTATAATCTCCTGCATCATACCAGCCACCGGATAGGTCTTTTGCCTTAGAAGCATCCGTTTTGGCATTATAGGGTCTACAATCTTTATCTTGGAGCGTACCGATATGCGAAGGTCCATCTGCCCAATTGGCACCTGCCAAATTAGGCGTTTTTGCTACACCTGCTCTTTGGTAATAAAATGTACGTACAGCAGCTTTTAAGACATTATTATATACATCTTCGTCAATGCGGAATGGAAAGGATTTCTGATTGGTGGTATTATCTAGTACATAATATTCTCCAGGCGTGGTGAGTTCGGTAAAATCAAAATGCCAGACTTTGTCACCAGATATCGGATCTATGCCACCATTATTCCATGCTTGGACTTGGTCTTCAAAAACTTCGGCACCATTCTCTACACTGATGACACTAAAACTAACACCAGGACTGTAAGATTCATTGGCATCATAACCCACCTGTGGATCCCTGATGACGGCTACTTTGGTACTTAGTGGCTGATAACCAAATTGGTCTACCAAGATATATTTACTATCTTGGGCTGTGATTGTGTTTTGTCTGATGATGGCCCAAAAGGAAATGAACGTGATAATCCTTAAAAACATAAACATACTAAAATGGGTCTTCATGGTTTCTGATTTTAAAATTGGTAAAATCTGGTAGACAAAAGTAGGGATTTTATTTATTAAATGATGAGTCCACTCCGAAAATATAAATTGATTGATAATCAAACGTTTTTTACTTTGGCCTTATTTGAACTAAGGACTTCTCGGGTGTATACTCAATAATGTATCATTAAAAATAATGTCCCATTGTTATAGATATTAGTGGTTCAGTTTTTTGGTTGAGCGTCACCATCCATCCTGTTTGACATAAATAATGGAGATGTAACCTTGGTGAAGTAAAATATACCATGTAAATTGGATTTTCGAGGCAATCATACATCCTTAAAATATATTTCTCGCTAAAGGCAACGTTGTTGCATCTTTGTTCGTTTTAATAATATAACTTCGATGCAATGAAAATTCGATGTAAAAATTTGTGGTTGGTTATTGGAATGGTTTTTATCCTATCAGCATGTGAGAAAGACCATATCGTGAAAGACGGGATGAAACCTATTTATTATTCTTTCGACGACTTTTCGGAATTAAGAAGTGGAGCGCCTCTACCTTATGGTGAATTAGGTAAAATTATAACATCTGGGGACTATATTTTTATCAATGAAGTAGGAAAAGGAATCCATGTCATAGATAATACGAACCCAAATAATCCCATAAAACTTCATTTTTGGCATATCATAGGGAATAGTGAATTTACCATATTACAAAACTACCTATATGCAGACAATGGCAAACATCTACTAGTCATTGATATTTCTGATTTTGCCAATATAACTTTGGAAGATGTCATAAGGAATCAGTATCAGCCAGAACTATTGGAGCTTTATCCAGAAGGTTATAGTGGATATTTTGAATGTTATGATAGTTCGAAAGGAATCTTGAAAGGTTGGGAAAAAAGTGAATTGATAAATCCATATTGTAAAACAAATAATTAGACAAGTCATGAAAAGCACATTTTATTTTTTATTGATAACTATGTTTTTATTGAGCGCTTGTTCAAAGGATGATGTGGCATCTAATGGCGAAAGTTCGACCAATGCTGGTTCTTATGCTACGATGCTAACCATTTCCAATTTCTTGTATGTAGTCAATAAAACCCAAATTACAACATTTAATGTATCCAATCCAGGTCAACCTATAGAAGTAAATAAACAAGAAGTGGGATTTGACATAGAGTCACTTTATCATCATCAGGGTTTGCTTTTGATAGGTTCGGCCAATAATATGTATATCTACAGAATTGGAACGGATGGTATTCCATTGCGAGAAAGTACCACACAATACAACGAAACATTTGGTGAAGATATGTGTACAAGCGATCCCATTGTGGTAAAGGGTAACATTGCATACGTCACATTGTCTTCGACCGTAGAAGTGTGTAGAGGCTTTCTGCTGATCAATGAATTAAGGGTGTATGATATTCAAGATTTTAAATCGCCCAAATTATTAAAGACTGTAAATATGTCTACTCCCAAAGGTCTTGGCTTGGGCAAAAATCATCTTTTTGTATGTGACCAAACGGATGGACTAGTAGTTTATAATCTAGATAATCCAATAGATCCAGTCAAGGTTAAAACATTTGGAGGTTTTGAAGGATTTGACTTAATAGTCAATGACGATATCTTAGTTGTAGTGGCTAAAGATGAGCTTTTGCAATATGATATTAGTGATGAATCCGATATCAAGTACTTAAGTAAAATAGAACTTTAATTAATCCCATACAGTAAATAGAATACGAAATATGAAATGGAAAATTAACTTTCTGTTGTTAATATTTGCTAGTAAAGTTGCGTTTTCATTTAGTGAAAGTGATAGCACAAAGATAAAGTATTCATTAGGTATCTCTCCATCAGCTGTTCTTAATTTAGTTCCTGCCATCCAACTTAGTCATGAATTAACATTCACCAAAGTATTATCGCTTGGTGTGGAAACTGGATTTATTTTTTCACACTCAAATATCAATAATGAAAATACTCGTGGCTATAGGATTCGACCTGAATTGAAGTGTACCGTTTTACGAAGAAATGATTTTAGTATTGATTTATTTGCATTCTACAATTACAGATACTATAAAGCAACTAGACTAGTAGAATTAAATAAAGCCAACTTTGCTTATACAGAAGAAATAAGGGGTGACCGAAATACAACCTTAAAAGGTAGTGGACTAGGCATAGATTTTGGATTTACCAATGTAGATAACTTTATTAAAAAAATTAATGTTGGGTTTGGTATGGGACTTGGAAATATTACCAATATATATTCTGATGAAGTATTTGAACCTCAATTTATTTTCTTTTCTGGATTTTCAACATCTGGGTCAACAGAAATTCCAATAGCATTTTTTAATGTTAGTCTATACTTTTTGTGAGAAGTTTTATTGAAAGATTTGTTTTGGATATATAGGAATTATACAAATCAGAAACATAATCATGTAAGAAGTAAGGTTGACAGATTACTTAACTTTGTGATTGGAAAGTACACGGCTTTTATAAGACAATATTCGTCAAAAACCGATTAGTACATCGCAAATTAATATTCCCTAACCTATTAAATTAAGTAAACATGAGTCATAAAGGCCATCCAAAAAGAGTCGCAGGTGTATATCTAGATAGTACAAAAGCGGTGGTCATCAGACCTGCACCTGATTACGAAGAAGGAGACTACATCATCCAAGACAAAATCGAGGCAGAACATCATAGTAGGAGAGGTGACAAAGATGCGGCGAATCACGCCGAACAATCAGAGTTGCTCAAGTATTATAAATCTGTAGCTGCTTTACTTCACGTGTATGATGAATTGTATATCTTCGGTCCAGGCAATGCACAAGAGCAATTTCAAAACCACATTCGTGAAGATGCACAATTTAACAGTACAGATTTTACCATCCATAGTTCAGAACAATTGACAGAAGCTCAGATGATTGTGAATGTTAGGAAGCATTTTGAGTCCAATTCATAACACAATATAATCAAAGATTGAGTCCACTCCGAAAACACAAACTGGTTGATAATCAGCCGTTTTTCACCCTGACCCTAAAGGGAAATACCACTGCCCCTAGAAGGGTAAGTCTGATTATCAAGGTTTTTTATTTTATTTGAACTAAGGACTTTTCAGAGTACACTCAAGATTTTACAGTTTAAATTCTTTATAATACTTTATTCAGAAAAACACAAATATATCTGAGACAAGATGTACGCATCTTTAGTACATCGTAATTTTTCAGTTTATCCAAGTTGTTCTTTGCAGATGCTTCCCAATTAGATTTACACGTTGGTTTTTATTAATTTACTAAATAGTTAAAAATGAATAACTTAAGTGTTTTAAAAGCAATGCGTCTTTCTATTAAATTGACTTGTTGTGTATTTTTTGCCTTACAATTATCTGCACAAAATAAGGTAGAAATTATAGGGCAGATTAAAATTACTGGAGGATCCCCTGCTGTGGGTAAAGTGTTAACTTCAGATAGCGAGGGACTTGGTACTTGGCAGTACCCCGTGGGCGAAACAAAACATTACGCAAGTATTTACAATCTGAGTGCACAAATTGTGGCCATAGAAAGTGATGTTATTTTTGATAATAACGCTATTTTGACTTCAGCCTTCACACATCTGCCAAGCACTTCCCAAATTAGCTTCTTGGAGTCAGGGACATATAAAGTTAACTTTTCTGTCTCTGGGACGGAGCCTAATCAATTTGCATTATTCTTAAATGGTGCCCAGGTCGCAGGAAGTGTTTATGCGAGTGGTGCTGGGACTCAACAAAATAATGGTGTAGCATTGTTAGTGGCATCTGTAGGAGACATACTTACGCTTAGAAATCATTCTTCTGCTGCAGCGGTAACGCTTGCTTCTTATATAGGAGGGACTGAGGAAAATGTCAATGCTTCTATAGTTATTGAAAAGCTGTAAGCAACATTTTAATGGGTACAATCATTTTATGGGTTTATTTGAAAGGTGATGGTATAATTACAATTCTCCTTTGGCTCGTCTGCCACTTTTAAGCCCCTTAGGTGAAGTCCCACCCACATGGCAAGTCATTTGTAATCAATATCTTTTTATAGGTAACGTAGTTGCGTCGGTATTGGTTTATGATGAATTGTATATGTTCAGATCTGGCAATGCTCAAGAACAATTTCAAAACCACATTTGTAAAGATGCACAATTTAACAGTACAGATTTTACCATCCATAGTTCAGTACAATTGACAGAAAATCAGATGATTGTGAATGTTAGGACGTTTTTTGAACCAAGTTATGGATAACATACAAAGCATAGTAAAAGAAGCGACTATGCTTCTTTTACTATGCATCATGTTAAAAACTATTTTGATTTAAAGGTAGGATTAGGTGCTATGTTCTTATTCCACTGTGCCTTGGTAGAGAGCAACCAACTGAAATCTCCCGAAAGCTGCAATCCTTGGGTGAATCCACTAGCATTGTATCCATTGTAGATGCCTGCGCTTGAGTGACAACCCATACAACTTTCTGTTCCGAATACGGTGATATCGCTCGTAGGATTATTCTCCATAAAGGCTGAAGCAGATTGATTGCCACCTTGAAAGAAAGTCTCCATACTTATATTGGTCAGATAAGTAAGATTTGGGTTTCCACCAGGTTTATTGGTAATGGAAGTCGGTAAGGAATAGTTTGCTACTGTGCTATCTCCTGGCGCAACATTTTGATCTGTAGGGTATTGCGTGTCAATGAGCTGATAATATTGCCAAACACTGTTTTGGGATTTAAAGTAGGCTTGAAGCACTTTATTGAGCTGTTGTACCCTGATAGGAATGTCTATCATTCTTTTTGCTTGGGTCTTCATGACATCACTATTTGCATAATATTTATGTGGATCATTCGTCACTTTCCAATAACTACTGTGTGGATTGGTATTGCTTTTAGCCATGTAAGTAAAGGTATCACTTCCATTAGATACATCGATATTTACAGGACAAATTTCGCAATTTGGATCCGTAAGACTTGGATGGATAGGTTTTTTTCTGCCATCTTGGTCCATAGTGTTTTGATCTAGATTGTCTATATGTTCGAAGGTGGACCAAACCCATTGTTTTCCTGTTGGTGTTTTTTGGCTAATGTGAAAACCAATCATACCTAATTCTTTTTTGACGGGTTTCTGTGTAGCCTCATCTATCACAAATCCTTCATTTGTGTAATACCTTTCTTTGATGTCTGCATCAGTCATTATTTTCCAAGCAAATTTAATTTCTACCGCACCTACTTGTTTAGAAACAAAATCACCTTTAGGGAAGTCAGCAATTTGATTTTTTTTGCTAAAGTCTATTTGCCCATTTATGTTATACAATTGGTTAGCGACGAGATAGTCAAATTCTTCTTTATTCATCAATACTTCATAGTACACCGTATTTCCTTGTTGGTCAAATAATTTTCCTGCAAAAGCCTGATCTACTTCATTGGCAATGTTTTTTGTAAGTCCTTTGTGTGCAGGCGTAGATGTTGATAAAAACACTCTGACATGTGCTTCAGGATTTATATTGTTGGCTTTAAGCACAGGAGTACTCTCAACTCTAGCGCTGCCCCATGGTGCAGGGGTACCGCCATCAGGTTTGTACACTTCGAATGCTTCTTTCCATCCTAGCCAAGTGGGTTTTCCATCGTCCGTAAAATTTGGCATGGGTTGACCTTGTTCATCTCTTGGCCAAAAAATAGCAACAAAAGCTTGCCAACTAAACATGTTAAATGCTTGATTGAGTGCAAAATAGTTATCATTCAGACCCTTGAGTTTTTCTTGTTCGACGGGATCTACATCCACAGGGATATCAGGTGTAAATAAAATGGGTGTTTCACTAGCTGTGGTTTCTTGTTTCATCGATTGTTTGCAGGAATGGATGGAAACAAATGTAATGATAAAAAACGAAGTGATTAATACGTACCTCATAATGCCTTACTTTTTTGTTGGTTAATTGATTGGACAAAAGTAAGCAGTGGAATATTGCTGCGAAAGCGTATTTATACAGAGGCAGTAGATGCGTATTTATACTTATATATGCAATCTAATAATTTTGAAGACCTAATAATGTGTCCAATCCTAAAACACTTGAATTTTGATAATCAACTGTTTTTTACCCTGCACCCTTAAGGGAAACAATTGATTATCAAATGAGTATAAACTTATATTTTACTTGTATGCTCTCCAAAATACATTTCGGAGTGGGCCCAATAATTTACATTCTATGATGCATACATAAAACGATAATATGAGTATTATTCTTTAATCTCTATCTCACTCATATTGACAAGCTTACCTGAAGGAAGGATTCTGATGCCATTAAGTTCCACTTGGTTTATGTAGATTTGGCCACCATTATTATTTAATGTTCCGTCTATGCTGAGACCATCTTCTGACGAGTTTTTGATGATACATTTACCAAGGTTGTTACAAAGTCCAGATATTTTGGCAGCAGATTGTGTAGTAGGATTAAACCCATTGATATAAAGTTCTGCATTTGGTGCTATTTCTAAGATGGATAAAGCACCGAGTTGAATGCTTTTAATGTATGCTCGATTGGTTAATAATACTTTATGTGGTGTGTTTATAATCACATGTTGGCAGGGTAGGGGCAGGAATCCTTGTCCCCAATTCCCTACATCTTCCCATGATGAACCATCTCCATTTCCCGTCCAATAAATGGTGTCACCTGTTTCTATTCTGCCATCACAATCGTTGTCTTTTCCATCACATATTTCAAGACCACCAGGATATATGGTTGCATCATTGTCATTACAGTCAATATTGCTACAATATCCATCACCATCGTTATCTATGGCTGCTACATCATTGCTTCCTACGCACGATGGGCAAGTCATCTGAACAAGTTTGACACTTACTTCATCAAAATAGCTATCATTGTCAGTACCTGCTAATCTTGTCCCTTTTAATATCACTCTCAGATATCTCGTTCCACTAGGAATCAAAGCGGTAATTGATTTTTGTGTCCAAGTGCCATTAAGATTAGAGATGATAGGAGACGTAGAGATGATGTTTTGTCCCGTATTCAGAAACTCAATGTACATTTCTGGCTTGTCATTATTGGTCGCATAAGCTCTCATAAATGCACTATACAAGACGTCATACAAACCTTGGTCGATATCATTTGCATAGGTAGTGATATCAATCGTCTGTGTGCCGAAACCTACATTTTGTTCATTAGCACAAACACCACCTATCGCAAAAAATCTACTTCCACTATAGACAGGTACAGAATTACATTCATTATCAAGCAAAGACTCTATTTGTCCAGTCCAATTATTTAAACCTGCTTCGGCGTCAGCATTAAGTAATAAGTTATTGTTAGGACTACTGGTATTTTGTTTGGTATGAAAGATCAATGGTTCTGACCATTCACTCCAGTTTAAAAACTGGTCTCTATATCGTACACGCCAATGATAGGTTTTATTTGCTGTCAAAGATGTCACCGCTAAATCAGTGAGATCATCACCTGCTTGTGTATCGACTTCATTATACCAATTTTGGGATTGCGTCCAATATTCAATCACTTGATTACTTTGGAAATTTCCATCTTCCACCAGCTGCCAATGAGAAGCTTGATGTGTATTTTCAGGATCATAAAATGTGGAAGCTTTAAGTGTTACACAAGACACAATAATGGAATCTACTTTCGGGTAAATTCCAACAGGTTTTTGTGGAGAGAAATCATATCTTTTGATATTTATTTCATCTGAAAGTGTGTTGTTTTCTGTTGTATTCTGATCACCTCGCGAAAACCTTCTCAATCTAAATGATGGATCAGGACCTGCTTCTACTTGCATGAAGACAAAGCCGTATTCATCTTCACTAATAACAAATTCATCATAGTCGGCGTTAGGAAATTCGCCCCAATTATCGATTGCTCCACCTGCAGTGGCAACATTCACCCATAGATGGTTGTGGTCTCTAGATTGTCCCCGTGAGTAAGCGTGTGTATGACCGAAAAAATGTAAAGAAGGTTTATGATAAGTAGTGGAGAATAATTCCATTTTTGTAATGATATCTCCAGTAAAATCCAATTCGCCAGGCACCCATAATTCAGATTTGTATGGGTGATGTAGTTGGGCAAATACAAAGTCTATGTCAGGATCGGCGCCAGCTTCGTCAAGTACTGTTTGTAGCCAAGTGAGTTGCGTAGATAGTTGGGCAGCAGGACTATTTGAATTGAGTCCTATGACCCTTACATTTGAAAAGTCTTTGTACCACCATTCTTCAGGATTAGATGGTGACCCGTTGAGTGGCAAAGTAAAATACTTCAGAAAATTAGGTAAACCGTCACCGTAATATTCATGATTGCCAGGTACTGGATACATCGGCACATAAGTCGTTAAGGAATCAGCTAGGTCAAAAAAATCACTTTTCCATGTACTATAGTTACCACCAGTTTGCACAAGGTCGCCAGGTATCAATATCCCTTCTAGATCAGATACACCATTTGTCAAAGCTGTATCAACGACTGGAATAATACCATTTTCTACTAGATTTTTATAAACATTTGGATTGCCCCCATCACGCTGTATGTCGGACATCGCTATGAAATTAGTTCTTTCGTTCGAGTTTTTTGATGGTTGGGTTGTAAAGTTATACACCTTAGAAACAGTTCCCGATGCCATTCTGACGCGGTAATAATATTTGCTAGAAGGTGACAGGTTATTGATAGCCGCAGCATGTATTCTCGTATTAACATTCCCTACAATGCTAATACTATTGGAAGTAAGATTGAGGGTAAATGGCGACGTTCCATAATCTACAAAACCATTCCCTACTCCGTCCGCTTCCCACATTACGGTCATTTTATCTGGACCACCATCTTGTAAATAAGGTTTTACGATGATGGACTGAGCATTGATGTTAATAGTACAAAGTAGGAGTAATAATATAAGGTAGAAATACAATTTAAAGCTCAAGTTGTTTTATTTAAATTTTGACAATTTTGTTTGTTTTTACCTTACCGTCATTTTCTATTTGGACATGATAGATGCCAGACGGGTATGAAGTCAAATCTAGCTTGGCTGTATGTCCTATGATATCGATATTATTTAAAATTTCTCCATAAATTTTATGACCCATTTGATTGAATACAGTTAAACTTGTCTGACCAGTTACTCCTTTGATATCTATATAAACTTGGTCTGATGTCGGATTTGGGTGTACATTGATGGAAACTTCTGATCCTAAATCTTCTACACTATTGATTATTCCTGTAGTAAAATTATAATTAAACTCGCCTCCAAAATCAGGATTAAAAGTCAAATATCCACTATCTCCACTTTTAATTCGGATAAAGCCATCTCCATCACCATTAGCCCACCAACTGATACCGTCATCATCAGAATCTAAAAATTGTAACTTGAAGCATCCGCTCAATCCTCGCACGGTATCTTGATAGGTTGTATTGGGCTGTAAATTGGGTTTACTACTTAATATTGTATTGCCGGCATCATTTTTTAAGTTCCAGCTTGTTTCTTGTGGTTGGCTATTGGTTCTCATAGATATGATGATATCTCCATCCAAGTGATCAGAAGGTATGAAGTTTGACACAAGTTTATCATTGGTTTGATATTGGTCTTGTGTGTTATTTGGATTGGAAGTGTAGGCTATAAAACGATTTCCAGATTGCCATTCGGATGCAGGTAAATTAGGTAAAACAACATTAGCTGTTTGAAGAAATTTTAAATTTCCTGTCCAAGTATATTTTTTAAGGGTTTGTCCATCGATGCCGTACCAAATGTCTACAGATGTTAAAACATTGCTACCATTATTTCTGATGATCACTTCAGATGCAGCACAAACAGGATTAACACGTTGGTACAAAACATTAGAAGATGGAGAGACAATGGTCAAGATGGATGCATCATTTTGGAAGTTTATGTCACCATATTTGACCAATTGGGTGGCAATGATGTATCTACTGTCACCAGATGCAGTATTTAAACCATAATCAATTGTAAATGGATTACCA
This sequence comes from Saprospiraceae bacterium UBA7687, assembly GCA_002482845.1. Lineage (GTDB taxonomy): Bacteria > Bacteroidota > Bacteroidia > Chitinophagales > Saprospiraceae > OLB9. The sequence continues at coordinate 131,943 of DLGT01000103.1, read as the reverse complement.
GAAGTGACAAAAGGCATGATTTCAAATTCATTCAGGACACTGGGCTCTCCAGGACACCATCCCGCTCGATCGTAAACCCAAGTACCTCCTTGTGGTTGTATAGGATTTTCTGAACATTCTTTCCAAACTTGCCACGAAAATTCCGATGAGCCGCCATTTACATTTATAGAGTGATTGCGTGGGATAAACTCACCTTCTTGGCCATGTCCAGTGGTGGTGACACGTACTTTCATGTTTTTTACTTTAGCGTCTGTTGTCAATGTTCTAGCTTCTAGATGTGCATTATTTAGTATGGAAGTATATCCATAAGCAGTAACAGGCCATATAGGTTGGATAGATTGTACATTTCTGACGGGCGTTCCTTTGATAAAAGCAAATCTTATATCTATTTCTTCCTGCCATTCTCCACCTTTATCCATATAGAATCTTTTTTTATTTTTCAAGATAGGGCCAAAATCTGTCATATCAAATAACCATGTTTTACCTGATAAACCAAAATCAAGACCTATACCATATGGAGTCACAAATGACATTAATTCAAATATAGAAGGAAACTTATTATAATAAATTAAATCTTCAATAAAGATGATGTCTTCTTCCAATACTTCGACCTCATCTATAATATCGCCATCTTCATTATAAACTGGAAAAATACCTGCTGCCCAATAATAAACAGTATTACCTTCTACTAAGCTATTATTGACCACACTGTAGGCAGTCACTTTGTTTGGTGCATTCATGATAGAATCTCTCACTACTGCATCACTAGACTGTAATGAAAAATTACCTTTTATGAAGGCCAAATCAGGTCTAGATGTTATTGGCTCTAATCCTTTAAAAACATCTGCGCCTCTGAATGATTGCCATTGAGGATTTCCATTGATAGTGGCAGAAGCTCCGTAAGGTGATTTATCTGTTAGAGTTTGGTTTTCACCATCATTTAAGTTGTAATATGCCACTAGATTTGGAGAAAGATTGTCTAGTGTTTGTGCAGATTGATACATGATAGCCTTGATTTCAGTTGCAGTCAACTCTTTATCCCAAACTGTAAAATCATCTACGCCACCATAGTAAGGTACATTTAAATTATTGTCAGAACCAATGTTGAATTTTTTGATATCTATTGGTTTGTTTTTGCCATTTGCAGAATGCCAAAGAACGCCATTCAGATATATTTTCATGCTACCAGTACCCGTATTTTTAGTAAAAGTCCAATGTTGCCAAGATCCTTCATAATTGGACACTAAGGCTGCTTTGTCTATTCTGTCATAACCCGAACCATCATTGCCACAATCCCAATAAACCCGACCATCTGACCACGGTAAATGTACATTGAGTTGGCGATTATTGCTATTATCTACGGCATGTAAAATGGAGTTGTTTGCGGGCAAAACATTTGCGTTCCCTTTTGACCAAAAAGCAATGGTTATTTGACTTTTGATATTGGACATAGATGTGGTAGGGATTTCCAGAGATGCCTGTGTGTTAAATTCTATATAACTATCCTTTTGACTATTTGCATAACCATTAAAAGTAGGACTTGAACTTCCTTTTAAGGTAAAATTTAATAACTGTTCATCTCCCGAAGTGTGTGAAATTTCAATAATGAAGTTGTCCGATCCATTCCATGCAAAGGACTTATGAAAAATAACATCATTGGTACCAACGGAAGGGAATGAAACTTCTCTGTTTAGTACTTGTTCGAAGGTGGTATTTTGTAATGCTTCTGTATTTATAGCGCTTGCAGTTGTTCTTGCTATTTTTATTTTCATAAACCCTAAATTGCCTGGGTTCACGACGTCAAATCTTAAGCCAGCTATTGCCCCTTGTGTCAGTCCTGATACATCAGAAGCTTTGATGAAATAGTATGCTTTTTGGGCTTTATTATCGTTGTAAAGAATATTTGTTGACTGCATGCCAGGAGCAGCAGGAAAGTATGTTTTGTTTGTAGACGAAGTAATATTTACATTAGTCTGCTCGTATTCATTATAAGTGAATGTCGGTTTTGTGGTGTAAAAGAAGTAATCTTCAGCAATACCATTAATGACATAATTTGGATGCAATGCTTTTAGGGAGTCAATACCTGACGAATCTACTACATTGGTGTTGCAACTGTAATCCCATTCGCCACAGCCACGATTTCTATCTGATCCTGTAGATATCAATCCATTTTTACATCTCATGCTGTAATACATAATGATCCTTTCGTATTGGTTATGGTCACCTTGTGGGAATGAAATCATGGTGTCCCTGGTTTTTGATTGGTAATCAAAAGTTTGTACCCAAGTTGTATCCTGTGACAAGATTGAACTACTAAAAGATATCAAAACGATAAATGTAAATAATGGAGAACGTAACTTATGAAGCAAAGATGTCAGTATCATGAATTATTACTTTTGTTTGGTGTAAAAGTAATAAATATAGCCATAATTGATAGGCTGTTGTATAAGATATTTAATTTTTTGACGTTTGGAAATAAGCCCTGTCAAAAGCTAACGAGATCTAATCTGATAAAAACACATCAGGTTGATTTTTATAATCTTTTGAAAGTCAGAATGTAAATCAGATTTTTGAAGTCTTAGATCTTAAAAGTAATTATGTTGTTCAAAATGGTTTATGTTTATATTTCCAACAATTTTACGAAGTAGGGATCATTATTGTTAGCTTCATTTAAAATCTATAATTTAAGGATACGTCCAAGCCTGATTGGCTGACATATCTGTATGGTCCAAGTGGTAGCGTTTCGGATAAACCTAGATAATACTGCGCACGCAATTCTACATGATGACTTTTAATTAAATCTCCATTTCCTAAGCCAAAAATTAGTCCATAATTCGATCCGTTAAGTGATTCAGTACCATTTGTGATACTTGGTTCTAGCATTGGTTGATAATTATCGTCCAAATACCTAGATGTAGTAAAGATATACTCTGTTGTACTCCCTAAGGTTAAATCGTGATAGCCTCCTAATTCGAAAAACATATCAAAAAATGAAGTTTCCTGGCGGAATACCAAAGGTAAGAAGAAGGTGAAATTCTGAAATTTCAAGATTCCTTGCGAATCACTTACCAGTCTATTACCACAATTTAAACTTGTATAATATCCCTTTTCGGATCCTGTAAAAAGTATTTCGGGGCCAAAGATTAGCGAAGACTTTTTATTCAATGATAGTTGATAAAATATTCCCAACTTTCCCCCATACGAATTCAAGTTTTTTTCTAGAATGTTAGAAAAGCTGCATCCCATTCCTCTACTACCCGTTATAGGTTCATCTTTAACCGCATACCTTATTTGGGTCAACCCGATTTTAACTCCCCATTTATGATTGGTGAAAAGATTTACATCTTGGCCATAAACTATATTGGCAAAATGAAAGACTACAATAATTAAAGTGAAATATTTAACTCCTTTTTTCATTTTATGTCATGTTTAACCTCACAAATATAATGATTACTAGCTATGTTTCATTATTATTTGGAGCATTGTCGCCGTCACGTCAATTCTTTTCAATTTACCTATTTAAATTGTTACGTCTAATATGGTCGATAAATAAAAATGAAAAAAGAATAGGGAAAATCAATTTTGTGAAATCCATTTTTTGATCAGAAAAATAGGTAGAAAGTAGTATTAAGGCTAATGAACACACACTAACTACCAGACCTATGATTGGAAAGGTATTGTCAGGCTTATATTGATGGTTTATTTTACTTCTTATCCTAGAGATAATCGTCAATACTACCAATAAGATTACTGTAAACCAAAAAAGAATCTTCATGGGTTGTCTGATTTATCTATCGTGATTTTACATGATATTGAAATCATCAAAGGTAGATATTCCCGCCGAATACGACATTAAATTGCGAAAAGAATATTTTTTGATCTGCCCTGTCCGCAGCTTCATACGTAGTGAGAATATCTGGCAAAGATATATACCCAAGTTTGTATTCTGATTGGATAAAAAAGTACTTCCAGAAAGATACATTGATTCCTGCTACACCACTAAAACCATAACCTGATAAATGGAATTCGTCATGTCTAGGTTTACCCAAAAGTGTTGCGTCTGTACGAGGCACTAAAATACCCGTACCTACACCACCCAAAACGTTAAAAGTAACTTTTTCTGATGTCCACAATTCATGAAATCTTCGGAGATCAATATTGATAAAATTTAACCCATCCGTATGTTCAAATTTTAAAAAATCTTCTCCAAGTGTAATGCTCTCACCATTGTATTGTCCATCATAACCTGAGTTGGTATCGCTAATGTTACCATCAATATTTACCATTTGATTCTGTTTAACCACATATTTCATATGATCTATACCTAGAGAAATGTTGTACTTTTCAGTAATGAAATATCCAAGTCGAAAGTTATATTGTGGTATAGTAGCATTGGAAGGATTTAAATATATTTTTGCCCTAAATGGACTTTGTCTATCTGTGGCTACCACATTTTTTAGATTGAAATCATATCCATTACCTACAAAGTGAAGCTTTGTATCGGCATACCATTCACGATTCCATCCCCAATAAACATATAAACTACCTTTTTTACTTGTTTTGGCCTTTGTAGCTTTTATTAAAGTAGTACCTTCTTGAGCTTGTACAAGACTAGGAAAAACAACTATAAAAGCCAATACAAAAGCAATAGGCATCAAACAATTTTTCATTGTTACTAGCTGAGCCTTATAGAAACTGACATCATCCATCATCGTATCTTTTTTTGACTACAAGGCCGCAAAGATACACTTTAAAACAATTTTAGATCATAATCTTTCATATTCAACCATCGATGTACTTCATTGGTATTGTTAAACATGTATATTTTTATTAATTATTTCCTTAATTAAAAACAATGATTACTTTTACAAAGTGATTTTGTAGCCATGTAGGTATATCATCTAATAATGTGGATTGATTTGTTTTTATCTTGATAGTTTTTCAGTGTGTCCCTATTATTAGGTAGTTTTCTTAATGTAATAATAACAAAAAATAAATCAGGCTCTAAAGAAAAATAAGTTATTAATCCATTATAATTACATAAATCTTAAAAAGAAATGAACAGGAAGAGACTGGTTTTATTATTTTTATCTTTACTAATAGTTGCTGTCATAACTTATTTTAATTTGCCTGATCGTGAGTGGTCAACAATATATCCAAAGACTGAAGGTAACACTTGTACCATATTTTTAATAGATGGTTTATCTTCTGAAATATTTGAAGATGAACTTGCTGCAGGCCGTTTGCCTGTTATGCAAAAAATGATAGAAGAAGGTTTGTTTACTGAGAATGGAATAAGTAGCTTTCCCACTATGACAGGCTATGGGTTTTATCCATTTGTGACAGGAGTCGATGCTACTAAAAGTGGTATTTTAGGTTTACGTTGGTTTGACAGAACTAGAGGAAAAGGTAATCTGCGAAATTATGTAGGCAAAACCAACATCCACATGAATGATGATTTAGTAGATAGCGTGAAGAATATTTTTCAATTATCCCAGCCATATTACACCGTTTCTATCAATACCTACATGAATGAAGGTGTTCAACATAATATAAAAACGGGTTGGGCACATACCACTGCCAAATATGAAGGCAAAAGTTTTTTTAAGTGGTTGAGAATGATCCCATTGATAGGTGAGTCCATAGCAAAAGATCATTTTCAGCATGAAACGGACGCCATGAATTTGGCAATACGTGGTCTTGAAAAAAATCCAAAAGTACAGTGGGTGACTTTTCCATCACCAGATGCATATAATCATGTAAGTGGAACGGATGAAACTTACAGAAAACTGATAAGACATATAGATTCATTGATAGGTGTTTACGTAAGCAAAACAAAATCATTAGGTCAAGACAAAGAAAGAATGATTGCCATAGTTTCTGACCACGGCATTTCTGATGTCTCAGTAAATATTGATTTTTGTGGTTGGATGAAAGAGAAATTCGACCTAAATATAGAAAGAGGACAGTCTGTACACATATATTCTTCGGCACTTGATCAGCCGCTCAAAGACTTAGAGTCAAAAGATGGTTTTTTCGTGATAAATGGTAATCTTACTGCTTATTTATATATGAAAAATCCTGAATTGCCTTTTCCCGTAAGTTGGCATAAGCCATTGCCATATGATTTGTTGACAAATTACCCAAGACCGAAAGGGAAAATAAATATACCCGAAAAACTAGCTGCAAATGAAAAATTGGAATTAATTATTTATAAAGATGACAATAATAATGTAGTGATTCGTAATGGACATGATATTGCTATGATTTTAGAATCAGAAGTAGGGCTGTCATACCTACCAATACAAGGTAATCCATTGTCTTACCATGATTCAATATCTAATAAATTTTACACAGAATTAGATTGGGTAAATATCACTACCGAAACACCTTATCCATATGCCATTCCACGCATTTGGAATCTGATGAATGCGTCTGGTATAGGTGACATTGTGATGACCAGTAGGAAAGGAGTGGACCTAGCAAATGATTATGAAATTTTTGTAGGTAATTATAAAGGAGGTCATGGTGGCCTAAGGAAAGAAATTATCACGGTACCTTACATTATTAAAAGTCCTAATCTAAAACAATCAAAACTACACGCTATGACAAATGAAGATGTAGGCAGGATGATAAAGGAGCATTTAGGTTTTAAATAATTAGCAATTAAATAAAATGGTTTATCCTTTCCCCAATGCAGGCAAAGACCATTTATACTTGACAGCAAATAATCTAAACGCAATCATAAAAGAAGAAGTAATTATATAAAGTAGGTCATCTTGGAGATGTAAATATTTTAAAGCAAAAAATAATATACCACCTAAGATACAAATAGTAGCGTAGATTTCTTTACGAAAAATGACTGGTATTTCATTACATAAAATATCTCTAATGACACCACCAAAACATGCTGTCATTGTGCCTAATGCAATACAAATAATAGGGTGTAAACCCGCAACGATGCCTTTTTCTAAACCAATGAGCGTAAATACACCAAGTCCAATGGTATCAAACAAAAAAAGAGATGTTCTGAAATGGTCTAGCCTTTTTCTAAATAAAAGCGCTAGAAAGTAGCCAGCTATTATAACATAAACATATGTCAAATCCACCATCCAACCTACAGGCGTCCGACCTATCAAAATGTCTCTTAATGTGCCACCACCTACAGACGTCACAAAAGCAATAATAAAAACACCAAAAGGATCTAACTTTTTGCTAAAGGCTGTCAGTACACCCGATATAGCAAAAGCCATGGTGCCTATGATGTCAATAAGATGAAACATATATTAGCATTTGTTACATTAGTGCTCCTACTATAGTGGCTGACAATAATGATGCTATAGACCCACCGATGACTGCTTTCAGACCGAATTCTGACAAGGTTTTTCTTTGTCCTGGAGCAAGAGAACCAATACCACCTATTTGAATACCTATACTAGCGAAATTTGCAAATCCACACAACATATAAGTAGCCATGATAACGGATTTGTAGTGTACTAGGTGAACAGGATTAGCTGGATTCTTTAGTTCTGCTAGCTGGGTGTAAGCTATAAACTCACTAGCTGCAAGTTTGATACCTAATAGTTGACCCATAGCCATGGTGTCTTCTTTTGCTATCCCAATAAGCCACATCAATGGTGCAAAAATAAGACCAAGGATGGTCTCAATAGATAATCTGGAATACTGAGTATAATAAGCAATAGTTCCATTTATCGAACCAGTGTCTGAACTACTCCCAAGTGTAAGATAATTTAAACTTAAATCTCCAATCTTGCCTAATCCATAATTAATCATAGCAATAAAAGCAATAAAAACAAGTAACATCGCAGCTACATTTGCCGCGAGTTTAAGCCCCTCTGTAGTACCATTGGCAATAGCATCGAGAATATTGGAACCTATGTTTTCATAAGCTACATCTACGTTTGTATTGATTGATTCTGTTTGCGGATATAATATTTTTGATATGACAATAGCTCCCGGTGCTGCCATGACGGAAGCAGCTAGTAAATGTTTAGCAAACTCTAATCTCATGACAGGGTCGTCTCCACCTAAGAAGGAAATATATGCTGCCATTACCGCTCCTGCCACCGTTGCCATACCTCCTACCATAACCAAAAGCATCTCTGATTTATTCATTTTCTCGAGATATGCCTTGATCATGAGTGGTGCTTCTGTTTGACCCAAAAAGATATTTCCAGCTACAGAAAGACTTTCTGCACCTGAAATGCCAAGCAATTTTGTGAACACTTGTGCAAATGCCTTTACGACAAATTGTATAACGCCTAGATAAAATAATAATGAAGTCAACGCTGAGAAAAATATAATGGTGGGTAGAACTTGAAATAAGAATATAAATCCAAAACTTTCTACATTCATCATACCACCTAAAAGAAACTGACTACCCGCTTTTGTGAAGTCCAATAAGAGTACAAAAATACCACCTACAAACTCAAACATTGTTTTTATAAAAGGAACATAAAGTACACTCAATGCTAGTATTAGCTGTGCTCCAAGGCCAATTCCAACCATTTTCCAATTGATCGCTTTCCTATTACTACTGAAGAAATATCCTATAGCAATTAGCACCGCCATTCCCAATAATCCCCGCCCCACACTAATTAATAAATCCATTTTTTATTATTATTTTAACCAATTTGTCAATCTAAGTTTGTTAATTTGTCCGAAAAATAGAATATTTCTTTCAATATGCATTTTTTATGAGCTTAAAAAATTCAAATTCTTTTATAATCGGGATATCAGGAGGTAGTGGATCAGGCAAAACTTCATTCATCAGAAACCTAAAAGAACACTTCACAGACAAAGAAATTTGCTTTCTGTCTCAGGATGATTATTACAAACCAAGAGACCAGCAAAAGGAAGACGAAAACGGTATTAAAAACTTCGATCTTCCTGAGTCAATCGAAATGGATGAGTTTTATTTTGACCTTGTAAAACTCACAAATGGGATGTCCATTGATAGAGAAGAGTACACATTCAACAATGAAAACAAAAATCCAGGCATCATACATCTTGATCCTGCACCTATTATTATAGTAGAGGGATTATTTGTCTTTCATGACCCAAAGTTATTTAATCTCATGGATTTGAAAATATTGATTCATGCTACTGACACACAAAAAATTATTAGAAGAATAAAACGTGATCGGGTAGAGCGCAATTATCCATTAGAAGACGTATTGTATAGGTATGAACATCATGTATTACCTTCTTTTGAAGCCTTCATTTCTCCATTTATTAATAAGGTTGATTTGGTAGTTAATAACAATAGGTCTTATGATATGGGGCGTGATATGCTTATCGCCTATCTAAAAACTTTGATTAAAGATTAAAATAAAATAAAAAATTAAAATTTTCTAATAATTTAAAATATAACTATATATTTGCGACTCAGTTTTACAATAATAACCTTTCGCCTAAAAGAATGATCGTAGCCTAGAATAGCTTCCGTTGTGGTTCTATTTCTAAACTTTAAAATTGGCTAAAATGCGCTACTTTATTCTTTTGATTTCCATGTGTCTTTCAGTAATTAGTGGCTTTGAAACGACTGCCCAATCAAAAACATTCAAAGCTAAATCTGAGATAATAACCCAAGAGCATAAGCTTACACCCATATTTAAGGAATTTACGACCTTCACTTTTAATAGTGATCAATTGACCAGTCATGTATCTAATCGAAGTTGGTCAGATAATATCACACTTCAAATAACTCCTGAGTTAACTTGGTCATTTCATCTAGAGCCAGTAGAGATTCTTACAGATCAGTCAAAGATTTATGAATTAACACCTGATGGTAGGTCTTTATCGAGCTTAACACCTACAGTCAAAACCTTTAAAGGTATTTTTACAGATGGTAGGGATGGCAGCATTAGATTGACGATGAATAAGGGATTTTTCTATGGCGTGATAAATTCCGAAGGAGAAGAATACTTCATAGAACCATTGCAGTATTATATAGATGGTAGCCGTAAGGATCAGTTTATCATATATAAAGCTGAAGATGTAACAGAAAAACACAATACACATACTTGTTTTAGACCTAATGAGCAAATTATCCACCACGATAATGAACATACAGATGGATCTAGACTGGCTGGCGCATGCTACAAAGCCAAACTTGCCATTCTTGCTGACTATTTAATGTTTTCAGATCCTGATCATAGTGGATTGGATGCCGTCATAGATCATTTGGTTGGTGTCATGAATAATGTCCAAGCGCACTATGAATATAATGGTACTACAAATTTTAACGATGGTATTAATTTTGAAATAAGTGAAGTTGTTGTTTCTATTTGTCCTACCTGTGACCCAGTAAGCAATCAGACAAATCCCAATACATTGCTAACAGAATTTTCTACTTGGGTAGATCAAGATGGGTTTTATCATCCTTTTAATGCGGCACATTTGTGGACGGATAGAGATTTTGCAGGGCCAACTATAGGTATGGCTTATCAATCTCAAAATCTTTATTGTACTTCAAACGCTAGGGCAATTTTAGAAGATTGGACGAATACTGCATCTTTATTAAAAATAATGGTTGCGCATGAAATTGGACATAATTTTAATGGCACGCATGATGGCACTTCTGGATTCATATTGTCCCCGACTGTAACCACTACCACTACTTGGTCATCTACATCAAAATCTACGATCAGTACTCAAATAGCAACTCAAGGTAATACCTGCTTGCCTACTTGTTCGGCTGTTGCATGTCCTAGAGTAGAAAACATCGTTGTTTCTAACATCAACAATAGTAATTTTACAGTTTCTTGGGCTCCTTCAGCCGCTAGCGTTTATAATATCAAAGTTAGGGAATATGGAGGAACGACTTTTATTACAGATATCACGACGATAAATACAAGTATAGTTTTGAGTCCACCTGGATATGGTATATGCAAACAATATGATGTGTTTGTTTACAATGATTGTAGTGGTTCTGGACTAAGTGCCGCCCAAAGGATCATCACAAAGGGACCTACCTCGCAAGGTTGTTCAGATTTTGTAGGTGCCAAAACCATTGGCTGGAATGGCAGTACCATTAGTTTTATAGATAAATCAATCAATGCAACATCATGGCTTTGGGATTTTGGGAATGGTCAGACATCTACTATTCAAAATCCAAGTATCACCTTTAATGGTGCTGGAAGTTATGATGTCTCACTCAGAGTCAATAATGTCCATACGACCTTAAAAACGGATGTTATAACAATACTTCCTGATGTGATGCCACCATTTTTATTAGAAGATGGAGGCGATTTCGAATCAAATACAAATTTATTCGCATCAGAAGTAATAGAAGGTACGACAAATGCATGGGAGTTTGGAAATTCAAGTTACGTTCTAGCTACCCAAGGTTATGCATGGAAATCTCAATTGAATACGGATATTCCACTTGGGACAGCCAAAAGCGCTCTTAATTCACCACGATTTGATTTCACTGGTTATTGGAATTATACCATACATTTTGATATTGGTATGGAAACAATCTATTGCAATGCTCCTTTTGGTGTTCAGCTTCAATATTCTGTAAATAATGGTACTACTTGGTCACTTCTAGGCACTGCACCTACTTTCTATAATGTAGGACCGAATGAGTTTTGTACTTTTCCAACACAAATCTTTTCAGATAGAACAGGTTGGGCATTAAATTCTAATTATAACCACAAGTCACTAGATCTTAGTTTTCTATCTGGACAAGCATCTGTTGTGTTCCGTTTTGTAATCAGCATTGTGAGTGGATATCCTGATGGTTACAATGCAGATGGTGTATTGATAGATAATATAAGAATAGAAACAGATAACGAACGAGTACTTCCATTAAATGTAGGTAGTTTGGTGGGTAAAAAGGTTAATGGTACATCACTTTTAAGCTGGTCTTCTTACCATCCTACAGATTTGCAGTCATATAATATTCAGCGAAGCATAGATGGTATTCATTTTGTCGACTTAGATCATGTTTTACAAGAAAGGCCTGATAAAACAGAATTTACGTACACTGACAAGTTTCCCATACAAGGAAATAATTATTACAGAATTCAAGCACTTTCTACCAATGGTAAAACCACTAATAGCAATATTGTAATGGTAGTACATAATATATTAAGTAAAGTGTCCATTTTTCCCAACCCAATAAATACCCACGAAGATTTAATTATTGTATTAGAAGGTGACTTACAACAGTATGAAAGCTTAGAATTGATAGATGGCATGGGCAAAGTAGTTTTGAAAAGAAAAATTGACGTTTATAAAAATAACATGGATTTGAATGATCTTCATTCGGGTTTGTATCATGTTAGAATCATATTTTCAAATGGAACTTCTGAATACCACAAGATAGTAAAAGTTTAAGATAAGAGTAAAAGTTCAAAATCATCCTTAAAGGTATTCGATGAGGTTGCTATCGAGAGAACTATTACAAACATCAAAACTGGTCAATTTATTTATCTAGATTATAAGTTTATTCCCATATGCAACGTTAATTTTTCTCAATTTTAACATGTAAAGAAGATTAACCAGTTCTGAATAATGAATTGTTTGGTTTTTATTATCAAACTTTTATTCATTTAAAGTATTTTCAATTTAAAGTTGGAATAAAATTTAAATTACAGTAATAGTAACATTTATTCTAACCTTCATTATACAAACATGTGAGTTATAAATAATTAATAATTATATGTGTATTGTATTTAAAATATAATAGATATACATTGTTTTTTATAAATATGAAAAATGTCTGCTGATTAACAGAATAAAATACATTAAAATATTTTTTAATATGTAGTAATTTATTTATCTTTGCCCAATGAAGTGGTCATAAGTCACTTCTGCTTTTCCCCAAAGGCAGTAATTAATCATTATTTTTCTCAAAGTAAAAAAAATGTTAATTATGTCATTTTTACAAAAAAAGTTAGACATTTTTCGAGCCATTCGGTTTGGTTCAAAACGTTTTACCATGTTTGTGGCGGCGTTATTGTTTTTGCTGACGGTCCCAATGATCGGAATCTCGCAAGATCGATATGTTGCAACTACAGGTGTTGACGTCGGAAATTGCTCTTTACCAGGCAGTCCTTGTTTGACAATTCAGTATGCAATTGATCAAGCTGTTTCTGGGGACAATGTTAATGTAAGTAGTGGTACTTACAATGAAAACGTAAATATCAATGTCCCAGTTAATTTGTTAGGTACTGATGCAATCGTCCAGGGAAGTGATGGTATGCCTGGTACTTTTCATTTACCAAATGGAATTAATGGTGTGACGATTAATGGTTTTACCATTATTGGTTATGATTCAGCTAGTCCAGGTCTGGAAAGAGCAGCGATTTACCTCACTGGAAATCATAACAACATAACCATTACTAATAATACCATCACGGCAAACGGTGAAGCTGGATTATTAGATGAATTTGGTGGCGCTAACTCGAATTTTTTAATTCAAAACAATACCTTTGACGGTCAGACTTTTGTGGGACCAACACCAGGTGGTTGTGGATTTGTGGATCAGTTTACAACACCGAATGTTCCAAGACAACTTGTGGCATTTCAAGGGCCAACAGATAGTAATATCCAATTTTTGGATAATATTATTAGTGGTGTAGCTGGAGGTACAACACTTTTAGCACCATGTGACGTAAATGGTCAAGGAAATACCTTGGTCACCATTGATGCTACAAACGTTACCATTACAGGTAATATATTTAATGGTACTACAGCGAGATTTGCCACCATGTTAAGAACTAGGGGTACTGGAGTAAGTATATCTGGAAATAATTTTGACGGATCAAATTTAATTGGACCAGCAGGATATTTCTTTTTTGATGCAGATGCATTAACAGGAGGTACACCGAGTACACCAGCGGGTGTCGTTCAAGGAAATAATTTTTCTCCTCAGGTTACAGTAGTTGTTGATGGATCTGGTAATGTTTCATTTTTTGTGTGTCCTGAAATTAACCTTACTACCAGTATAAATGATAGTATTGTAGTAACTAATTTTGATGGTGTAAGTGATAGCACTTCTTTTTCAGTTTGTAATACAACTTCAAATATTCAGTTTAATTCATTCGTTACAGATGTAGCATCACCAACGTTCAAAATTCTTCAATTTATCGAAACTGACAATATTAGTGTACTATTCTGCAATAACTGCGTGGGTGAGCTTTCTATATTTAATGGAACATCAGGTACAGCTTCATTAGTAAATACATCACAAGATGGTATTTTAACAATGAAATTTGTTGGGTTTCTTGATTTAAATGATAACGACATTTTCGATATAGGTGAATGTCCAATAGATACAGTTGTATATACAGTTACTGTGCAAAGTGCTCCTACTGGCGTCACTTGTCCAGCTGATTTGACAATTTGCAATAACATCGATACCTTAAATTTGGCTGGCTTAGCAACACCTATAGGTGGAGTATTCTCAGGAACTGGTGTAATTAGTAATGATTTTGTAGCATCAAACGCAGGGTTGGGAACTCATACGATTACCTATGTTTTTACAGATATTGCGGGATGTCCAAATACTTGTACATTTGATATTACAATATATGAATTTCCAACAGCACCTCAATTAGAAGCAAATCCCGATCAAGTTGTAGTTTGCGTAGGTGATACTTTGACGGTCGACATCACTAGTGCAGGAGATGGTGGTTCAGGGGTTTGTGTAGATGAATACAGGTATTCTACGGATGATGGCACTAATTGGAGTAATTGGGAAGATACTATTCCAGTTTTTCAAGCCGTTTTAGGTACAAATATTATACAAAGTAGAAGAGTATGTGATCTTGGAAATTGTCCAAGTGATGTATTTGAAGTTTCTTGGGATGTAAATGAAGCAATCACTTCAGTAACAATAGATGTTGACCCATCAGGAAATGTTTGTCTTGGTGCAACTGGTGTTGAATACACTGCAACTGTAGTAGATGGAACAGGAACTATTAGTTATGCATGGTGTGCATATAATAGTGGAGATGGTACAGGTGCTTGTAATGTTGGATTTACACCTGGTGGTGATAATGCAGTGCAGACAAGGAATTGGACATCAACTGCAGGACCTAAATCTGTAGGTGTGACTGTTTCTCAGGAAGGATGTCCTGATGTAACAGCATTATACTCTTTTGTAGTGACAGCAGATCCAATAGCTCCTACATTAAATGTAGCCACTCCAACATCTGGAACAGATGTATGCGAAGGTTCTGAAGTTTCGGCAACATTTAATCCAGGAAGCGGTGGTGCAGGTTCTTGTAATGATGAATTTCAATATTCAATAGACGGTGGAGCGACTTACCTTCCTTATGTATCTGGGACCATCATTGAAGTTGGAACAGAAACAGTATTTATCCAAGCAAGAAGATTGTGTGATGGATTAGGTTGTGACGGAGCTGGCGAAGCTTTTGCTACTGTAGCAACATGGACAGTTAATTTGAACCCTACCGTCAACATCCTTCCAGTTCCAACAGAAGTTTGTCAGTCAACAGATTTATTATTAAATGGTAACCCTTCTGGAGGTTCGGGAATATACGTATCACATGAGTGGAGTAGCGTTGGAGCAACCTATCTTGATAATGATGCTATACAAGAACCAACTTTTAATAGTGATGTGAGTGGTTTGTTTGAATTGATATATACTGTCACAGATGATAATGGTTGTATCGCATCAGGTTCGGTTGAGGTAGAAGTTTTTGCTAACCCAACTGTTACGATTTCGCCAGACCCAGCAATAGCTTGTCCTGCAAGTGATCTTGTCTTGAATGCAGGTGCAGCGGGAGGTTTGTCTCCTTATACATATGCATGGAGTGGCGTAGGTGCTGCTTCTCTTGATGCAACTGATATAGCATCACCAATATTTAATAATAGTACTGAAGGCGATTATGAATTAATCGTGAATGTGTCTGATGCAAATGGTTGTTTAGCACAAGATACTATTGAAGTAGTAGTGGAAGATGTGATTGCACCAGAAATAGTATGTCCAACAGAACCTGTAACGATGAGTGCTGATGAAGACAGATGTACGGCTGTAGTTTGCTTTCCAGTGACAGCAAGCGACAATTGTCCGACAATACTACCAACAACACTTGCTGGGCATACTTACATTGGAACTTTTAATGGTCATACTTATTTCAGGTCTATTGGCGGTGGTGTAAATTGGGAACAAGCAAATTCGGCCGCTGTTGCTAATGGAGGTCAATTAATCAGCTTAAATAATGCAGCAGAAAAAAATTGGCTTTTAAGTAATGTACCTGTAGGGCAATATTGGATAGGCTTAAGATACTCTCCTTCACTAGATGAATATAAATGGACTTCAGGAGAACCTGTTAATTATACAAATTGGGGCATTGGCCAACCAGGTGTTGTTAATGGAGATTATGTCTATCAATGGGAGGTCTTCATACCTTTTGTAGGCCAAATAGATGCTGGATGGTATGATAGCCCTGCTTTATTATCAAGAAATTATATTATTGAATTTTCAAGTGTTCCAGTTCAATTAGTTGCTGGATTACCAAGTGGTTCAAACTTTCCTGTTGGCATCACAGAAGTAACTTATAGTGTAACTGATCTTGCTGGAAATACAGATGAGTGTACTTTTGAAGTAGTTGTCACTGACGACCAAGCTCCAGAAATAACTTGTCCAGCAAATATAGTAATCAACCTAGATCCATTAGAGTGCGAAGGTTTCCCTGTTTTTGCGGATGCTGTTGCTACAGATAATTGTCCTGATGTTGTTGTATCTTTAGTGACTCCTCTTGGTTCAGGAGATGCATTTCCTGTTGGAGTGACAGAAGTAACTTATGAGGCTGTTGATACTTCAGGTAATGTGTCACAATGTACATTCACTGTAACTGTAAATGATTATGTAAATCCTTCACTTGCTTGTAAGCCTGTGCAATTGTCTCTAGATGAAAATTGTGAAGGAGTATTAGATCCTACCATTGTCCTTTCAGGATGGGCTGGGGCAGGAGATCCTCCAGCTATATTACTTGGTTGTCTTGATTATTATGAAATTAATATTATCGGTAGTAATGGCGAATTACTTGGAGATACGGCAGACAGATCTTTATTAGGAAAAACCTTAGATTATACCATAAGACATACAGTAAGTGGTTTTAATTGTTGGAATACAGTAACCATCGAAGATAAAATTGCTCCTACGATCACATGTAGAGATATCACCGTAAATTGTTTGGCAAATATATCAAGCCTTGGTTTACCTATCGTGACTGACAATTGTAATGCGACAGCTGTGCTTGTAAATGAAGTACATACCTTGCTTCAATGTGACACATTATACGCTGGTACGGTAACTAGAACATGGAAAGCTGTAGATGATTTTGGTAACGAAAGTGCAGTATGTACGTCTGTTGTATATATCGAGAGATCAGACCTTACAGGTGTGACGGGACCTATAAGTGATACATTGGTATGTAATAGTGGTTATGCAACAGATGACAGAGGATTTGGATATCCTGCTCCATCGGTGACAGGTGTACCTACATACTTAGGAGCACCTATTTACCCACTTGCATTATTCAATATGACATTCTGTAATGCGACCATAGATTATACAGATCAATTAATATTAGATACTCCTTGTAAAAAAAGAATTTTGCGTACATGGACTATTACAGAATGGTGGTGTAGTACTGCAATTTCTTATAATTTGCCACCTCAATTTATTGATGTTATTGACAATGTAGCTCCAGTAATTCCACAAGTGGCCGACATTACAGTCACTACACAAACGAGAAGTTGTGATGCGGCTGTTCAATTGCCAAATCTAAATATTACAGATAATTGTACATTGGTTTATAATGTTTACGTCAATGCAACTTTGGATGGACAAGCTGTAGGGTATGTAGAAGGTAACGGTGGATTATTGACCTTAGCAGTTGGAGTAAATGAAATCACTTATACAGCAATAGATGAATGTGGTAATACAACTACAATGTCATACAACATTACAGTAAGAGATAATACCGATCCGGTTGCTATTTGCGATCAACATGTGACTGTCAGTCTTAAGGACAATGGGTACACAGAAGTAACTGCTTCTGCTGTTGATGATGGAAGTTTTGATGAGTGTGGTGCAGTAACATTACAAATCAGAAGAATGGAAGATCCATGTGATTTTGGTGCAGACACCGCATGGTTCGACAAAGTAGGATTCTGTTGTGTTGATGCTAATACTTCTAGAATGGTTCAATTACTTGTTACTGATGCTGGTGGAAATACCAACATTTGTATGATAAGTGTGAATGTTCAAGATAAAGTTGATCCAACAATTGAGTGTCCAGCAAACTTAACTATAGAAGATTGTTTGTTTACATTCGATCCAAGTCCTGCTGGAGCTGATGCTGCATTTGGTGCTGCAATTATTACAGATAACTGTCCTGCAAACAATACCATAGGTCAAGCATTAACAGACAACAGAAGTCAATGTGGAATTGGGACTGTGGAACGTATATTTACAATTGTAGGTAACGGTATCATATATGGTACTTGCGCTCAGACTATTACATTCGAAAATAATGATCCATTCTTTATCAATGACTTAAATGATAATGATCCTAATGATGATGTTGTTTGGCCTAAGAACTATATTGCTCTTGGACAATGTAACTTTGATGGTCTTGAGCCTGAAACACTTCCTGATAGTTCTTCTTTCCCTATATTTACAGAGGATGCTTGCGACCTAGTAGGTATGAGACATGAAGACGTTGTATATCCATTCACAACAAATGGCGCATGTTACAAGATCATTAGAACTTGGACAATCATCGACTGGTGCCAAAAAAATAGTGATGGTACAAACGTTACTTGGACATATGAGCAAGAAATCAAGGTAGTAGATAATGATGCTCCTACCTTGACTGTCTCTGATACGACAGTGATCTTCGAAACTTTGGCTTGTTCTACAGGATTAGTTACACTTTCTGCAAGTGCAGTAGATTGTACGCCAGCAGCGGATCTTGTTTGGAATTATACCATAACTCAAGGCGCAAATATAGTTGCAAGTGGAAATACTCCTACGGTAGTGGACTCTTTTGAAGTAGGTTTATATACTATTTCATATACAGTGGAAGATAGATGTGGTAATTTATCAGCTGGTGCATATGACTTTGAAGTAGTTACATTAAAAGCACCAACAGCGACGTGTCATTTCGGTTTGTCAGCTCCATTGGTCTTAATGGATACAGATGGTAATGGTACAGGTGATACTCCAATGTTGATGTTGACCCCAGAATTCTTTAATAATAAGAGCAGCCATACTTGTGGCTATGATTTAAGTCTTTCATTCTCGGCTGATTTGAATGATACCTTGGTGGTATTTGACTGTGATGGTCTTGGAGAGCAAGATATCCAAATGTGGGTTACTGATCAAAATGGAAATACTTCATTCTGTTCGACTTATGTAATCGTTCAAGATAATGATAATCTTTGTCCTTCACCTCTTGTAGGTGTTATCTCTGGTAAGACTATCAAAGAAAATAATGATGTTATCCAAGATGTAATTCTAGAATTGAAAGGTGGGGAAGCAGGTCCGGTTAAAACCAATTTTGATGGTAACTATGCATTCATACCTATGAATACAGGTGGTGATTATAAAGTGATCCCAAGTAAGGATGGTGATGATGCTAATGGTATTAGTACTTTGGACTTAGTGATGATTCAGAGACATATCTTAGGAATTGAGAAATTAAAGTCACCTTACAAACTGATTGCGGCAGATGCAAATAATAGTGGTAAAATCACTGCAGCAGACTTGATTGATATTAGAAAATTGATTCTAGGTGTTAATCCTTCATTTGTTAATAACACTTCATGGAGATTTGTTGATGCTGGCTTTGTTTTCCCTGACCCTACGGACCCATGGATGACAACATTTGGTGAAGAATACAATATTGAAAATCTTTCTGGTAGTATGAATATTGATTTCATAGGAATCAAAGTAGGAGATGTAAATGACAATGCTAAAGGTAGAAATATCAATAGTGGTGACATTAGTTCTAGATCAAATCAGTTATATCAAGTTGCTGATAGACAAGTATCAAAAGGCGAAATCATAGAAATACCAGTTATGGCAAATAATATTCATACAATATATGGTATGCAAATGAGTCTTGCTTCAAATGATATGATCATCCGTGATATCAAAGAAGGTGCTTTACAAATCAATGGGGAAGATTTTGTAATTAATGGATCAAATATGGCAATGAGCTTACCTATTGCAAATGGTAAATTAGTGGCAGATGGAGATGTCTTATTTACTTTAGAAGTAGAAGTATTGAGATCTGGAACGCTGAGTGATTTCTTACAAATCGATAACAAAGTGAAACCTGAAGTTTATGTAAATAGCGATATGGAAACAAAAGCTTTCAACATAGATTGGAGAACTTCGTCAGAAGGTAATTTTGCTTTGATTGGTAACCATCCGAATCCATGGAATAGTAATACATCTGTTACATTCGAAATACCTGCAGATGGAATGGTTTCATTTAAAGTAAAAGATTATACTGGTAGGAAAGTGATTTCTCAAGTTGATCAATTTACAGCTGGAATTAATACAATCAGCTTACAAAGATCTGATTTGATCCAGTCAGGTGTGTACATTTACGAAATCAAATTTGGAGATAAAGTTCTTCATGGCAAAATGATCATGATAGACTAATAATTTCTAGATATTAGATATTATAAAGGCCCACTGAAATTATTCAATGGGCCTTTTTGCATTTATATTGGTACAATTTGTATTACTTTGCTGTCAATTAAACGTTGATCTTCCATATTTACTTTAAGTAAACTTAATAATACAAAAATATGCCTACAATTCAACCTTGTATACAAATTCTAAAAGACTTAGTCGCATTTGATGTACTTGGTGGTCAGTCAAACTTAGCCATCATTGATTACATCATAGCATATTTAAATGAACATAAGGTAGAGTATTACTTGGTACCATCAGAAGATCTTTTTAAGACTTCATTGCATTGTCGTATTGGACCTGCAGTTGATGGCGGAGTCATATTATCAGGACACACTGATGTAGTGCCAGTGGAAGGTCAAAATTGGGATACAAATCCATTTGAATTGGTAGAAAAAGATGGTTTGCTCTATGGACGTGGGTCTTGTGATATGAAAGGATTTTTGGCTTGTTGTTTAGCATCTGTACCACTTCTTGTGTCAGCAGACTTAAAACGACCTATTTATTTCGCTTTCTCTTATGATGAAGAGATTGGATGTTTAGCTGGTCCTGCATTAGTCGAAGCTATAAAGAGTCATTATAATGAGCAGCCAAGGTTTGCGATTATTGGTGAGCCATCCATGATGCAAACTGTTATAGGTCATAAGGGAATATGCGTCCTGGAAACAACAGTTTTTGGTTCCGCTGGTCATAGCAGTCGCATAAAAGAAGAAGTGAGTGCCATACATGTGGCGGCAAAACTTATCATTTGGCTAGAATCTTATATGGACAATTTGGTTCAAGATGGTAAATTGGACAATCGATTTTATCCCAATCATACTTCTATACATGTAGGTATAGTAAATGGAGGAATTGCGCCAAATGTCATAGCAGATCGATGTTCCTTTCAATGGGATGTGCGAGTAATTCCACAAGATAGTATAGATCAAGTTTTGAATGATTTTGAGACTTATTGTATCAGTTTAGAAAAAGAGCTTCAACAAAAATTTGCAGGTGCAAAAATTGTCACAAAAGAACATCATCCACCTGTACCACCATTGAGCACCGAAGAAGATTCAACTATTGTGAAAATTATTAATGAAATTACAGGAAACAACAGTATTCAAACAGTTGCTTATGCTGCAGAAGCTGGTCAGTTTTCACAAGGTGGATTTGAAACCATCATTTGTGGTCCAGGTGATATTGCACAAGCACATCGTGCCAATGAATTTGTCGCTGTAAATCAATTAGAAAAATGTCTGGAAATGATAAAAGGGTTAATTTAATAATGCCCAAGGGCAGAAATAATAACCACTAGGTTATCAGGTTCTTCGAACACCTGATAGATAAGTCTGTCTTTTTTATTAATCCTTCTACTCCAATATCCAGATAAGTTGTGTTTTAATTGTTCTGGCTGACCAGAACCAATGTATGGATGTTCTGATAATTCAAAAATAAATGTTTCTAATTTTTTTATTGATGCTTTATCTCCTGATTTATAGATTTTATCAAAATCATTTTTCGCAACATTATCTACTTCAATCCTAAACTTCCCCATAAATCATTCGGATCTATTGTGATTGTATTTCCATTTTTTGCACTTTCGGCTCTTTCCAATACCATCTTGACAAATTCAGGATCATATGGTTTCTCTTTTTTCTTTTTAGTCTTGAAAGTGACATTCAGTCCTTTTAGAAAATCTTTGATCTTCTCCGTAGTGGTACTGTCTGTGCTGTCAATGATAATGGTCTCCATGTAAAATGTTATTTTATAATACAAAGTTAAGGTATTTAATTTGAAAAATCAAATATGTTCGGAATAGGAGTAGATAATTGATCGGTGTAGTTTGAAACTTCAAAGGACGAGTCGCAAGATATCCAAATCACAACATCTCAAATAAATAACAGATCATCGAAGCTGTTAACTTAGATGGTAGACTGTAGTTTTTTCCCCCAAAAAAAACGGGAATACCAGATTTTTATCTAATATTCCCGTTATATGTTGTTACTCTATTTAACTTTATTCTACTTTCTAAGACCTTCAAAAAGCCAATTAGCTAGTGCCTGTCTATTATAATTTTTAACTAGTCTCTTATGATCTTCTTCATTGGTGATATTAGCAAGTTCTACGAATAGGGTAGTAGGTGCAAGGTTTCTCACCATGTATAAACCACGACCTTCTACATATCCTTGATATCCGCGATCTTTTTGATGTTGAGCATATTTAGATTCGAATACTTCCTGTACTGTATTTGCTAGTTTTTCGCTAGCTTTATTATTGGCATTGTAGTAGAAGAATACATCTTGTCTAGTGTTTTTATTTCTCGAATCTACGTGAATCTCTATTGCTTTTTGGATTTTAACACCTTTTTTCTTATATTTTCTATATAAAGCATTGACATTTTCTGCTCTTTCTCTTAATCTCTTTTTTTGGTTAAGGGGAATAACACTTTTACCTAAAAGTTTTTCATCATTGTCACATTTAAGATGCTCTTCATCCCTGATTCCATCATTTTTATCTTGTACGATCATATGAACAGTAGCACCATGTTGCATCAGATTGCGTGCAAGCCTAAGCGAAACATCATAAGCGTATTCATCTTCGCACATCATTTTGGGACAATCTTTACAAACTGCTCCCGGATCAGGACCACCATGACCACTTATGATGTAGTAAACTTGTCCTTCAAGGCTGAAGTCTTCTATGTTTACTATTTCATATTCTGGACCCATTAATGGCACTTTGATTTCTTTGATTCCCTTTCTTTTCATTACTGTTGTGGGAGTAAGCACAGTAATGTTATTAGTTTCTGTTACTTTTTTTAATGCTTCTGTTTTTGGAGCTTCATCTTCTTTGGAATCGGCTATTTGTTTTTCTTCCGTATTAGAGTAACATTCTATTTCTTCTATAGGTACCCATAAAAGGTTTTTTGTAAGGTGACTCTTAGGTTTGATACCCAAGTTTTTGACTTTAGCATTGTATGCTTCTATTCTTTTTGCTAGATCTTTATCTTTTATACCTACTGTAGAACGAATGCTTTTACCATTAAATTTATATAATTTCACTGGGAGTTTGTATTCTTTTAGTGCAATAATGATATTTTTATTTTTGATCTTGTTGATATCACAAAACAAATCAATATTACAATTGCTATTGGACAATTGGTGTCTAGTCAAGAAGTTATTGATGTTTTCGCCTACCTTTACTTTGGCAGTGTGATATTTTACATCCGCGGCATTCGTATTGGATGAAAATATAATTACTAAAAGAAAAATGTAAATAATACGTAACATAACTTAGATTATTGATATTCAAATGCAAAGATACATATTATTTATTAATTTAATATGTAATTGTCCAAATATTTAACCTTTTAGTAAAAAATAATTAGATTAATGTTCAAAATTCAAATCTTTTATCTTTGGGTAGAATTACTTATTTTACTTCTATCAATGAATAACCTTGATTGCTTTTTTTGACCCTGATTTGTGTGGTAATTCTTTCTTTGAGACTATCCACATGAGATATTATACCTATCATTCTATTACTTTCTGATTGTAATCTTTCTAACGTTTCTAAAGCAGTTTCTAGTGTCTCTGCATCCAAACTCCCAAATCCTTCATCAATAAAAAGACTCTCTAGTTTTACATTTTTTGATGCCATATCTGATAGACTCAATGCCATAGCTAGACTGACGATAAAGGACTCTCCTCCTGATAAGGTCTTCACACTACGTTGCACACTTCCTTGATAAAGATCAATTATGGTAAGATCGGTCTCTATATCTGATGATGCTAATAAATATCTATCTGTTAATTTGGTCAATCGTTTATTTGCAAGGTTTATTAAGTGTTTTAAACTAAGGTTTTGAGCAAATTTTGAGTATTTATTTCCTGTGCTATCACCAATCAAATCGTCCAGAATTATCCATTTTTTGCTTTCATCTTCGGTTTTTTGGAGCAAAGATTGTTTTTGAACAATGGCTGTTTTATTTTTTTGATCTTGTTCTAATTCACCTTGGATGGCACCATTAGATGTAAGTAATTGATCTTTTTCTAGCGTCAATTTTTCAATGTTTTCCTTCAAATGAGCCAAGTCAGTCTCTGTGTTTTCAGGTAATTTTAAGCTTTCCAGTTCAAAAAGTACACTTTTAATATTGGTGTCATTTTGTGTTTCGGATTTTGTTAATTCTTCTTTTTGTTTTTGAATGTTCTGAACAATGATTTCGTCCAAGATATCTTTTTTAGCATCCAGAATACTATCATATCCAAGGTCTTCTAAAGCAGGTTCTAAAAGTTGATTCATATTTTGTATCGACTTTATCAATGAATCTTCAGATTCAATTAGATTTGTTATTTTTAACTTGTAAGAAGTTAATAAATCATTTGAAGTTTTGTACTCTTTTTCAAATCTCGATACGTCCATGCTGATATCTTGTCCTTGGTATAAGGCATCTTTTTGGATTTTTATTTCCTTATATCTTTTTGTAATATTAGATATTTCTTTGAGTAGGTCAATGCATTCTAAAAGGAATTTTTGATCATTTCTATCTCTTTGTTCTTTGATCAGCGTGTCTAATTGATTTTGTATGGTATCAATGTTGTTTTTTATGTGCTGGCTTGTAAATGTTTCATTTTCATTGATTTGCCATTTGGTTTTGACATTTTTTATAATTAATTTCTTCTCTTCTATTTGTTTTGTGAGTAGAATTATTCTTTCGTCAATAGCAGCTTTTTGTGCGATTACTTTGGATTGTTCTAACTTCTGTGTATCTCTTATTTGGATTTTTTGACCTAACTCCAATGTTATTTTACCTAATTGTATTAGTTGTTTCTCATGAGCATAGGGATGATCCGTTGACCCACATAGAGGACAAGGCTCGCCATCTTGTAGCTCATTTCTATGATCTTCTAGACTGCTGATTTTTACTTGTTCTTCTTTCTTTTTTTCTAAAACTAAAATTTCACTTTCTACATTTTCTAATAATTTTAAGAGTTCAAGTGCTGTTTTTTCTAACTCTTGGTTATCATTTGTAGACTGTAATATTTTATTTTGTATTTTTCCTATTTCAGTTGTTGCTTCTTCGCTTCTTAATGCATCATTATATTTTAGTTTTATTGTTTCTAAGTCAACTCTACAACTTTCTATTTGACCATTTAGGTTTACATCATCAAGGTTATAATTCAAGCTTTCGCCTAATTTTTGTAAGTGAAGCTGAACATATGCTAACTGTTCATCTATATTTTTTGTATTTAGAATAGTAGCTGTATAAGTATTTTGATGATTTGTACATAAGCTGTTAATCCTATTTCTCAGTTTTCTACCGTCTTCTGTAAGTTGTTTTAACTCTGTATCAAGCTGTAAAACATTTTGTTCAAATTTTCTGATGGCTGTAGATAGGTTTTCTTGATCAACTTCTGTGTGGACAAAAGCGGATACATCACTTAAAATTTTTGTTAACGCTAATTGTTGGTTATCAATCTGTTGAGATAAAAATAATTTGTCTTTTGATAGGATTTCTAATCTTTGACTTTCGTTTACAATTAAGACAATATCATTTCTGTATAAGCTTAGGTTTTGATGTTTTGCCCACATTTCTTCCTTTGGACGAAAATTAATTTTAGCTTCTTCGATAGTTTTTTTTTCAACATTTAGTTTTTCAAGTTTTATTTGTAGTTCATCTTTTTTTTGTAAAACATTTAAAACATATGTTGACGCTAAGATTGCGTTTTTGTGTGATTCAATGATGTCGACATTTTTTATAAAGTGTTCCTGTTTTTCATTTATTTGTTCTTCTGAAAGAGAAATTATTCCATTTATATCTCTCATTATCAGAGCTATTTCTTCTCTTTTAGCTTTGGTTTTCTCAAATACTTTTTTGCCAATAATTCTATAAATTTGACTGCCAGTAATATCTTCTAGCAACTTGGCTCTTTCTTTTTCGTCTGATTTTAGAAACTTAGCAAATTCTCCTTGTGAAAGCAATATTGATCTTATGAATTGTTCATAATTAAGACCAATGATCTCTTCATTTTCAGTAGGTACCATTGATTTTTTATCACCAATATAGCTGCCAGATACCATAGATTCTTCATCAAAAACGGACAACATCATATTGTAATCTTTGAGTTTACCTTTGCTCGTCTTTGATATACTCCATGTAGATCTATAAAACCTGTCTTTACATTGGTAATCAATTTCGGCATAAGCATCATCCGTAAAATGTGTCATTACAGAACCTATTTTTTCAATTTCTGTATTGGTTATTTTTCCATCAAACCTTGGTATTCTACTAAACAATGAAAGTGTGATCACATCTAAGATAGTAGACTTGCCAGCGCCAGTAGGGCCAGTAATTGCAAAAAGGCCTGATTCCGTAAAAGGTGATTTTGTAAAATCAATTTCGTGTTCTCCTCTTAGAGAATGAATGTTTTTGAATCTTAACTTTAAAATCTTCATAATTTTTCTATCTGTTAGTCATTTATTTCTTCCAGCAATTGCATGTATATATATATCAGGTCATCATTAATGGTCTCATTTTCAGTGTATTCAGTCAGTTTTAATTTAAATACTTCCAGTGGTGATAATTCCTGAATGGTCTTCGTTTCGTCTTGGAGTGTGCTTGTGATAATTCGATTTTCTAGAAATGAAATTCTGTGTTTTAAAATTTTAAATTCTTCACCTACTATACCACTAATCAGATTGTCTAAGGCTTGAATTTTTAAAATATCTTTTTTTTCTTCGATAACTTCAATTTCTAGAAATGCTGTTAACGGATATTCATTTCGGTAAGATGAAAGTGCTGATTCTACTTCAGATAATGTCCCTGCAATTTTTCTAAGTTCACGGGATTTTGGAATAGCAACAGGCTTAATGTTTGTTATCTTTTGGTTTTCTAATTCTAAAACGATAATTCTTTTTTCATATTCTCGTTCTGAAAAATCTAAAAAAACAGGAGACCCACAATATCGAATATTTGCTTTTGCGCCTATCGTTTGCGGTTTATGGATATGTCCTAATGCCATATAATCAATGTCAGGATGGATGATGTCGCTTTGTAAACCTTCGAGATTTCCCACATGTATCTCTCGTTCGCTGTCAGATGTGATGGCACCATGCATGAATAGATGTCCCATAGCTATTATTGGGATTTCTGAACCATATTTATGATTTATCAATTCCACCAGTTCATCATAATATTTCTTAATTGCTTCACTTATGGCATCCGACTTTGTGTTCATTTCAGAAGCTTTGATAGTAGGTCGGAGGTCTTTATCTCTCAAAAATGGTACAGCCAAAATCACACATTCCAACTGTCCAGTATTATCAAAGCAAGGGATAATCATATCATTACGGTCTTCTCTGCCACCACCTATCACCACAATATTTAGGACATCGAGCAGATGAGAAGGTGCATCTAGATGACTGACCGAGTCATGATTGCCGCCCGTTATGATGATTTTTGTCTTCGTCAGTGATAGTTTATAAAGCACTTGGTAGTAAGATTTTATATCTCGATTAGCAGGATTTGCTAGATCAAATATATCACCTGATACCAATAAAACATCTATATTTTCTTCCTTTATATATTCTAATAACCAATCAAAAAACAGATGGATATCTTCATGTAAGTCTTGATTGTGAAGGATCTTACCAATGTGCCAGTCTGCGGTGTGAACTATCTTCATTCAGTGTTTATGCGAAAGATCTTATCTTCGGCAATGGCAAAGATATCAGATTTTTTTTCAATTTTTATGATGGCTTTGCCCGTAAAATATCCGAATGCGGGCAGCAGACCATTATTTATACCAAAATAAAAACAAGGTAGTGTCATTTTTTGTCTGCCTTTTCCTTTGAGCGTGACACCAGGATGGATGTGTCCTGCTAGATTGTAATAACCATTTTTTATTTCCTCTTTGGGCTCGTGAGTCAGCCATAATTCATTGATAAACAGCTCTTCATATACACTAATGCCAAGATTGGTGTAATCTTCCATATCCATAATGTCATGATTACCTATGACAAGATCAAAAGTAATTTTTTTGAACAATGACAAGGTGTCCTGAAATGTATTGTAAGACTGATTCTGCACGGAGTGAAATAAATCTCCCAAAAAAATGACACGTGAAGGATGATGTTTTTCGATTAAATCAACTAAGCGATTTTCAGTTTGGGTAGCTGCGGCCAAAGGAAGATTGATTCCTGCAGCTCTGAAATGCTCTATTTTGCCAAGATGCAAATCAGCAATAATCATTATTTTTTCTGATGGAATCAAAACTGCTTTCTCTGGCAATAATTCCAAAAGATTCCCACCAATATTAATATTCAAATCGTCTTAGATTATGTAGGCAAAGGTATAAAGTAAATTGGTATTTGAAAGATTTTTATGGAAAGTCTATCAGTTTAGAACACTTGTATACTCCAAAACAAGTCGCGAATGTGACTTAATTTCAATTATGCTAGATATGAAAAACACAATGTTGTCCATGGCGACAAGTGGTTAAATGCTAAGCCTATACATTTGGATCATATTTATTTACCATTTAAATTTTTAGATTATGATTACCGTAATAAACAAACTCATTTTATTGGTCTCCTTGCTTTGGATATCTGATATCAAGGTTGAAAGTAATTCACCAACGACTATTTCTGGGAAGGTGACGGATGCAGCTGAGAAGGATGCGCCCTTAATTTTTGCAACCGTAGTATTATACCGTGATGGCAAGTTAATTACCGGTACAGAGACCGATCTTGATGGAAATTTTATGATTGCTGATGTCCAACCAGGTACATACGATTTCGAAGCCAGTTATGTAGGTTTTGCGACTCAGAAAATTCAAGGTGTAGTAGTGAAAGCTGGTCGGAATAATGTGGTCAATTTTTCTTTATCTTCTGATCAAATAATTCTCTCTGGAATAGAGGTCAAAGCCTTTAGAATTCCACTAATTGAATTTGACAATACAACTCAAGGCTCGACTGTCACTGCTGAAAAAATTAGAAACCTACCTACCAAAAATGTTAATGAAATTACGGCTAGATCTGCAGGTATATCGAGTAGAGATGGCGGTGATATTTCTATCAGAGGCTCAAGAGCGAACGAAACTGATTATTTTCTAGATGGTGTCAGGGTAACAGGCAATCTCATCCCACAATCTGAAATTCAAGGAAAAAAAGGTAAAGAGAATAATAAAACTAAAAAGGATCAAGAAGTAAAAATCATTGAACCGACATCAGAACCTGAAATAAACACTGAATCATACGATGCGATCGTAGAAAATCGGTTTGTCAGTCCACTTGATGAGGCACTTTCTACTTTTTCACTAGATGTGGACAAAGCAGCTTATGCCAATGTGAGACGATTTATCAATAATGGCAAGAAACCACCAGTTGATGCAGTTAGAATAGAAGAAATGATCAATTATTTTGAGTACTCATATCCTGCACCAAAGGGAGACGATATCATTGCTGTTAGTACCACTTTTACAGATTGTCCGTGGAATGAAGATATGCAACTACTTCATTTAGGCCTTCAAAGCAAAAAGATAGACTTCAAAGATTTGCCAAATTCAAACATTGTTTTTCTAATCGATGTGTCTGGTAGTATGAACTCTTCAAATAAACTTCCTTTGGTTATTTCTTCCTTCAAATTATTGTTGGATCAGTTGAGACCTGAAGATCGAGTAGCCATTGTAACTTATGCTGGACGTGCCGGAGTGGCTTTGCCATCTACACCTGCATCAGAGAAACAAAAAATTATCGAAGGTCTTGATAGACTTTCAGCAGGCGGATCTACAGCAGGAGCAGAAGGCATCGTCACTGCATACGAAATAGCAGTCCAAAACTTCATCAAAGACGGTAATAATAGGGTAGTGCTAGCAACGGATGGAGATTTTAATGTAGGCATTTCAGACAATAAAAGTTTGGAGACATTGATTGAAGAAAAACGGAAAACGGGTGTGTTTTTATCGGTTTTGGGATTCGGAATGGGCAATTACAAAGACAGTAAAATGCAAATTCTTGCAGATAAAGGAAATGGAAATCATGCATACATAGATGATATGCAAGAAGCAAGAAAAGTACTTGTCAGTGAGTTTGGAGGGACGATGTACACCTTAGCCAAAGATGTAAAATTTCAGATAGAATTTAATCCTGAATCGGTTCAATATTATAGATTGGTAGGTTATGAAAATAGGATGCTTGCCAAAGAAGATTTTAATGATGATACCAAAGATGCTGGCGAATTGGGCATGGGACACCAAATGACTGCTATCTACGAAATTATTACAAAGGGAAAAGAAGTTGATAAAAAGTCAAATGTTGATGAACTCAAGTATCAAAAAATATCAAAGTCAAATGAAAATCAACCTTTTGCAAATGAATTGGGCACCATTAAATTTAGATACAAAGCTCCTGATAGTGACGTAAGTAAAAAATGGGAACAAGTAATTTCTATTGATTCCCAAAAAATATCCAAATCCAATAGTGATGTTCAATTTTCTACTGCAGTGGCCTTCGCAGGTTTGTTACTAAGGAATTCGGGATCGGTACATGATAAAGATTATGAAGATATGATAGAACTTGCAGATAATGCTCGTGGGACAGACAAAGATGGTTATAGAGCAGAATTCATTAGACTCATGAAAACCACCAAAGCCTTGCACTCAAAAGGTTTGTCAGCAGTAGGTAATTAGATTTTGCAGCATATAAGTTTTTATTTGGGAATTTGTGATTTGAGTCTCCTTGTAGCACGGGTGAATGAAGTTTTACCCGTGCTCAATTTTTCTACTTCGATCCGATGGATCAAAGACATTGTATCGGTTTTTATACCGTTTAATATGTGAATTATTGGCATAAATTAAAAAAACATCATACTACTTTTTAACAATCTCAGCAATATACTCATATTCGTATCCTTTGCTCAGGGCAAAATCAGTCAGCTTTTTCATACGATCATATTGGTTTTTGAAGGTAGTCGTTCTTTCTTTTTTTATGATAAGCTGCTCGAGCGTTTGAAAATATTCATTATCATTTATTTCTTTCATTGCCTCTTGGATAGAGTAGGGTGATACTTGTCTGAATTTTAATTCCTGTTTGATCTTGATCCTTCCCCATTGTTTCATTCTGAATTTACCCCGAGCAAATGTCCTTGCAAATCGCTCTTCATCAAGAAAATTATTAGATATCAGATCTGCCAAAATCTCTTCGAGCGTATCTCCATAAATACTGTATTCTATAAGTTTATACCTGACTTCTTGATGACATCTTTCTTGAAGAGCACAGTACTTTTGCATGTTGATAATGGCTTCTTCCTTTGACCAATATTTCTTTTTTTTATCTGCGAAGTCGTCTGTTGTCATAATAAAAATGGCAGATCGGGTAAGATCTGCCAATAATTAAGGGTGTTAATAAGAATCTGCTACAAATGTAAGGTCATTTATTGAAATAGTCAAATAAATAATCGAGTATTAACATTTTAAACAATAGCTACAATCATTGTTACGTTAGATGCAATGACACTTCTATTCTATAATTTTTTAAATCTACTCATTATGAAGATGTTCTTTTTTGTTATAATATCTATTCAATTGTTGAATAATCCTCTCAGAGCACAGACTATCAAAAATCAGAATATAGGAAATATTGAAAAGTATTATCAAAATATATATTTGGCGGAAAAATTAATTATGTCCGATAATATAGATTCAGCTGTTTACCATTTTAAAAATGCTTCTTATCAACATCGCCTTTTTTCGAAACACGCTTTTAATGCATGTATCGCTGCTACCAAGGTCAATGATATGAAATTTGCTGTTGAAAATGCAGAATTACTAATCTCAAGGGGTTTATCACCAGATGTGTTTATTTTTGATAATTCTTTTGCCAGTTTGGTGGTTACCAAGGAGTGGGACAGGATGGAGATGAAAGGAGTAAAACCTATTTATAATAATAGGTTAAGAAGTTTTATAATTAATTTGCACATAGAAGATCAAGAATATAGACGAACTGGGATGTACGAAGAGAAACGAATTCAAGTTGATTACAAAATTGAGCGAATTATGGATAGCTTATTCCTAGTGTATGGCTATTTGTCAGAAGATATAATTGGCATTTTTCAAAATGATGATCAGAAATTTGATACAGGATGGTCCCCTTTTGATGTCATAATGATCCATCAAGTCAAGTTAAGACCCACTAAACACAAAAGGTTTTTTGAAGAATCAGTTTCAAATGGCAGCATGGCAAATACTGTACTTAGCATGCATTCTACCAACTTTGATGGTGACTCAAGTTATTTATTTCGATGTTTCTTTTTTGGAATTGCCGATATTCAAAGTGTAGGTGAAGATTGGTTTTCATGTGGCGAAGAGCTTGAGAAAATTGTCAATTTAAATAGGGAAAGAATATTTATGCCAAATTTGAATCATAGTATCAAATCAGCCTATTTTCGAGATAAAAAAACACCATATCTCATTGGTAAAGGACCTATATTTTTTTCAGATATGAGCGATGAGCAACTTGAAGAACTTAGAGTGGAGCTTAAGGAGTCAGGTTATAAACAATTAGATCACACAGAAATGAACTAATCCTTCTTATTACCTATCTATCACATTCCACTCTTTTCACTAAGCTTTTTGTAAGCCACTTTTAATCCTGCCAGCTTTTGAATCTCATAAATACCTGGTTCGCTGTTGATATCTAACACTTCTATCTGTTCTGAATATCCTTGTGTCGAAGCCATCGCATCTGCACCTTTAACAATTGTATTATTGGAATTAAATATAGTCAATACACCTACGATAGCAATAAATGCAGCTGCTATCCACATATATTTACTAAATGGCATTTTGACTACTTTTTTGTCCTGACCTAATTTTTCTTGAATTCTGTTCCATGCATTAGGGCTAGGACTTGTTTTGTGTTCAAGTGCGCTTTTGTAAAGTTTGGTTTGATTATTTATGTTCATGATGATCATTTTATTATTTTATTTTAAATGTCAGATTTTCTTTTTTTTTAAGAATTTCGTACAATCTTTTTTTAGCAAGAATGAGTTGAGATTTTGAAGTATTTATACTGATTCCTAGCATTTCTGCAATTTCTCGATGCTTCATATCTTCAAATACATATAGGTTGAAAATAGTCCGATATCCGACAGGAAGTTCATCGAGTACTTTCATGATATCGTCAAAAGACATGTCATCTTCCTCTTCTTGGACATCTGCTATTTCTTTATCAGGAAGCTCTACTGTAAGATGGAGATTGGTCTTTTTTCGAAGAAACATCAATGATTCATTGACCATAATTCTACGCATCCAACCTTCAAAACTACCTTCACCCTTGAAGTGGTCGATTTTAGTAAATATCTTGTAAAAGGCATCAATAAATACATCTTCGGCGTCATGAGAAGACTTGATGTAACGGAGACATACAGCATATAATGTATCTTTGTAAAGATCATAAAGCACTTTTTGTGCGTCAGGATCTTGACTTTTACATTGATTGATGATATGTTCCAAATTAGCAACCATAGGTAATATATAACAATATTTACACTACTAAGATGCTCAGAATTAAATTTTTGGTGTGAGCGTGTAACAAAAGATTATGGATTTATCATAGTTCCATCACTATTAGTGTTGGCTACCATGGTTTCATCTTTCGTTTTTATTTGATTTAGTTTGAAGACCATCTCGTCCCTGAACTTGAAGAATTGTGGCAATTCTGTCACATTCATTGGTTTTGCGGTAGGCAATTTCTCTTTGAGATGATTTACTTGTCTGCCGTTTTTCCAGAATCTGAAACAAACATGAGGTCCAGTAGATAGACCTGTAGAACCCACATAACCAATTGTTTGGCCTTGTTTTACTCTGACACCAGGTCTTATTCCTTTAGCAAACCTTGACATGTGTAAGTATTGTGTTTCGTATACATTGTCATGTTTGATTTTTACAAATTTGCCATTCCCACTAGTGTAAGCTGAAGCTGTAACTACACCATCAGATACGGATCTAATTTCTGTCCCGTGTGGTGCTGCATAATCTGTACCAAGGTGTGGTATGGTTTTACCTTTGATGGGATGGAATCTTCTTAGATTATAATTTGATGATATTCTGGAAAATTTAACTGGAGCTTTTAGGAATGCTTTTTTGGCTGGTCTACCTTCTGAATCGAAATATCCTTCTTCGCCTTTTGTCTTGTACAGCATGGAATAGTTTTCTCCATTATCATTCGTATAGCAAGCAGCAATTAATTTGCCCATTCCTACTAATTCTCCATCTACATATTGATTTTCAAATATTAATTTGAATTCATCCCCTTTTCTTGTGTGGTAAAAATCTACAGAACTTGATAAAGCATCTTCCATAAGATCGATAACACCTGGATTGATACCTTTATCTTCTAAAGCTTTCCATAATGATGTTTCTATTTTACCGTAAGCGAATTCTTCACACGTCTGAACTTCCTTTTCTACCAATTTTACCTGAACTGAATCTCTAAAGTCATATAATACGTACTTCATTCTATCTGGTTCGTAAATTATTGCTACAGGGGTAGCATCACATTCGTTTTTTTTGATGACGTGGTATTTTTGTCCTGGTCTTATGTTCCTTACGTTAAATATATCTTTTGCTTCGTGTTCAAGCAACAAAATAAGATTAGAAGTTAATCCGTTTGAGCTCAATATGTTACCAAAAAATTCATTCTTCTTTATAACATGATTTTTTTCAATGTGAAATGAATCCACGTTAAATCCATATAAGTATTCTGAAGGTTTTTGGCTAATGGTTTTATCTGATTGTTCTGTCTGGTTGGTAAAGTTAAACCCTTCAGATTTATAGTTTAGTATGATGATTGTTGCGATGACAAGAGAAACTGCTATATCGACATAACGATTTTTTAGCTTACTCATTTTTAATGGTGTAAGGTTCAAAATGAAGACGGTTTACGGTGTAAATTAAATATTAAAATTCTCTGATTGTCTTAAAGACAGCGCAAGATAGACTAGTAAACTTATATATCCAAAAAAAAATGTGTTAAATATTTTCTAAAACTTCATCGAACACATATAAAAAACAACTCATATCCATGTCTCGGACCAATAGAATTATAGCATTTTTCCATTTTTTGAATATTAAATTTTCCTAAGAATAATTTTTCATATTCTTCTTTGGTACCACCAAAAGGCGGTCCATTTTGCTCAAAAATCCTGTCAAACAGCACTCCAGCAATTTTACCGCCATCATTTAATAGTTCATATGTCTTATTTATATAATTTTTGCGCAATGACGGATCCAAGGCACAAAAGAATGTTTGCTCTAAAATGAGATCATATTGCCCTTTCAAGTCAAAAAAATCTCCAGTTACAAGCTTTACGCTATCTTTTGGTACAACGTTTTTTAGTTTTGAAATAGCAATTTTTGAAAGGTCACAGATTGTAATGTTTTTAAATCCTTTTTCTAATAGAAAGTTTACTTCATGTGCATGTCCAGCTCCAGGAATTAAAATTTTTATCGATTTATCTTTTAATTGATCAATATAGTCAGTCAATGGTGGAGATGCTTTTCTTATACTCCATGGAGTATCATCATTTAAATACTTTTGATTCCAGAAATTTGCGTCTAAGTTGACTGGCATTATGATATTTTAAATCTATTTTATTGCAATACAGCTTATCTCGACGTTTACGTACTTAGGTAAGTTTGCTACTTCTACCAATTCTCTCGCAGGTGCGGTATCGTCATTAAAGTATGATGCATACACGTCATTAATACGTCCATACATTTCCATATCAGATACAAAAACACTGCATTTTACTATATTTTCATAAGTCATACCTGCTTCATCTAGGATATATCCAATATTTTTCATGACTTGGTGCGTTTCAGCTTCGATGGTGTCTGTTATAAGTTTGCCCTCAGCATGATTGATAGCAATTTGACCTGACATATATAAGGTGCCATTGGCTAGTACAGAATGATTATAAGGTCCTACTGGTGCTGGTGCTTTAGGGCTATTAATGATGGTTTTCATATTTGTAAATGCTTTTGAATTAACTTTTTGAATTTTTGTGTGACTATTAGCAATTTTATTTTGCAATAATATAACAAAGAAAGCTCCGCAAGTTGTTAAACAAGGGAGCTCTATATACTTTTTTGAAAAGAATAAATTATTCTACTTCTTCTACTTCTTTAGCTTGGATTACTACTTTTCCTTTGTAAAACATGCTACCTTCGTGCCAGTATGCTCTGTGCATAAGGTGTGGTTCGCCTGTTGTTTTACAAATTGCCAATTGAGGAATGACCGCTTTATGGTGCGTTCTTCTTTTGTTTTTCCTTGATTTAGAGACCCTACTCTTAGGATGTGCCATTTTTCAAAAATTTATATGATTATCAATCTTTATTTAAAATTACTCATCTAGGTTTATATCCTTAAGATTTTCCCAGATTTTGTTTATCGTTGGTTCTGTATCTATTTTGACATCTTCACTTAACTTTTTAAGCACATTCATGTCACATTTACGAGGTTCTTCGTTTTCACAATCATAAATATTCATTAGCGGCAAGGCCAAAACTATGAATTCGTATATGATTTGAGATAAATCAAGATGTGAATGATCTTCCTTTATAAAGATTACTTCGTCATCTTCTGATATTTTATTACTAACTTTTACAAGTATATGGTTTTTGGCATTCACTGGTAATCTGATATCTGCTAGGCATCTGTCGCACAAAGCACTAACATGACCATTAATATCAAAATCCAACTCGCTCAATCCTGATCTTTTGTCAAGGTTAACATGGATATCAAAATCTCCTTCAATAATAGGGGAGTTTTCAAACAATGCAAAAAAGCTGCTGTCAGCCTTAAACTGGAATTGATGTAAACCATCTTTTATGCCAATGTAAGGTACCGAAAAATGCTCCAAAATACTCATATCAAAAGAACTTTTTCTAAATGGAGTGCAAAGATATAAACTTATAATATATTTTGATAATCTTTTCCATAAAAAAAGTTGTTTTTGAGTTTATACCATAAATTTAATCATCATTTTTGATTGATTTATTCTAAATTAGTCTCAAATTGCTCAAAATTATGACAAAAATCTCCTGAGCGTACATTTTTTTTAAAAAAAGATATACTTTTGTCACCTATGACAGGAGAGTTAATGAAATCTTATTATCCAAGAATAGAGATTCTTGATGAGGAATACGAAATTCCGCAACTTGGCCGCAAACGCCGTATTTCAGTGTTGTTGCCTCATGACTATTATCAGACAGATAAAAAATATCCAGTTTTATACCTTCATGATGGGCAAAATCTATTTGACGAGTACGCACCTTATGGAAATTGGGGAGTAGATAAAACGTTAGATATGATGGCTAGTCGCGGACTTGGCGATGTGATTATAGTGGCAATAGATCATGGTGGTACTTTGCGTATACAAGAATATTTACCATATTCTACACCTAGATATACGGATGCTGAAGGTCATTTGTATCTGAAGTTTATGCTTGACGACCTTAAACCAATGATAGATAATAGGTACAGAGTTTTACGAGACAGATGTTCTACTGGTATCGGTGGGAGCAGTCTCGGTGGCCTGATAAGTCTTTATGCTGGCTTTAAATACCCTGAAATATTTGGCAATATGATGATTTTTTCGCCAAGTCTCTGGATTTCTGAAGAGATTTATGAAATGGCAAAAGACTTTAAACCAGCTGGTCCTACAAATATATACTTGTATGCAGGTGGTATGGAAAGTGCTAATCATTATGGTCAAGTCCTGAGATTGGAAAATATCCTTCAAGAAAAAAGAAAGTTCGATGATTTTGACATCATATTTTCGCATAATCCTACAGGACAACACAAAGAAATACATTGGGGAGAGCAATTTCCGCTTGCCTTAAAATGGCTATACTACAATAAATATTAAAAATATAATAATGCCACTACAATTTAAATCTACGCCATCAAAAAAGGCCAATACAATATTAATAGCATTTGTAAAAGATAAAGTAGACCGCCAACTTATTAAAGAATACGGTGGATTAAAATATGATATAGACGTTAAAACTAATGGCAAGGATTTGACCAGTTTTCTACATCCTGAAAAAAATCAAAGAGTTCATATCTTAGGTTTAGGTGAAGAGAAAGATCATGCAAAATCATACACTTTTTATAGAAGTTTTGTGTATCAGCAACGTGCCAAAAAAGATATGGTGCTAGACATCATAACAGACAATTTAACTGATGACCAAATAGTTAATGTTGTTTTGGGAGCTAGGTTGGGTTTGATTAATCATGGTATTTATAAGACGAATGGTGATAAATATGTAGAGCCAGAAATAAATATTGTGATTTCAAAATCGAGGGTAAAAATAGCGGAACTTGGATTAAAAATAGCTGAGACACAACTTAGATCGATGCATTTAGTGGATTTACCACCTAACGTAAAAACACCACAATATCTTGGAAAACATGTAGTTGCGTCAGGAAAAGAGTTTGGATATGATGTGAAAGTCATGGATGCAAAAGAATTAAAGAAGAATGGTTTGGATGCATTAACTGCTGTAGGTCAAGGTAGTGCCAACCCACCAGTCCTTATTATAATGGAGTATAA
This sequence comes from Saprospiraceae bacterium UBA7687, assembly GCA_002482845.1. Lineage (GTDB taxonomy): Bacteria > Bacteroidota > Bacteroidia > Chitinophagales > Saprospiraceae > OLB9. The sequence goes on along the minus strand of DLGT01000103.1, from coordinate 92,629 downwards.
ACCCAAAGGTAGTAATTCGAAGACACCGAAATTGGGACTTGTAGGAAAAGGAATTACATTTGATACCGGAGGACTTTCTATCAAGCCTTCGACCAACATGGGTTACATGAAAAGCGATATGGGTGGCGCTGCGGCAGTTATTGGTGCGGTAGAATTAGCTGCAAAATTAAAGCTTGATATACATTTAGTAGGAGTTATACCAGCCGCTGAAAATAGTGTGGATGCGAATAGTTACCGACCTGGAGATGTAATAAATTCTTATAGTGGAAAATCTATTGAGATTATAGATACTGACGCAGAGGGTAGGGTAGTTCTTGCTGATGGGCTAGCCTATATTCTAAAAAATTATAATCCTATGTTTTTAGTCGATCTTGCCACACTTACTGGTAATTGTATTGCTGCATTGGGATATAGCACATCTGGAATTTTTACGCATAGTGATGAAATGGCTAATGATCTTACAGCTGCCGGAGAGTCAGTGCACGAACGTGTATGGCGCCTACCATTGTGGGATGATTATGCACCAGATATGCATTCTGACATTGCAGATATAAAGAATTTCAGTGGCAAACCAGTGGCTGGAGCAATTACAGCGGCAAAGTTTCTGGAAGCTTTTACTTCGGAACATCCTAAATGGGCACATATTGATATAGCTGGAGTTGCTTTTTCTGATAGTGAGTTCGCCAAAATGCGTACTGCTACAGGTTATGGTGTGAGATTATTGTATACTTATATGAATATGCTGATAAACAAGAAGTAAGATATTAATCTTTTTCTTTATTCATCATGATCCAGAGCGCATCTTTTAGCTCAGTAAGACCTTTTTCGGCGACAGAAGATATAAAATAATATGGTATATCTACTTTCATTTCTTTTTCGATTAGTTTTCTGAGTTCATCGTCTACTAAATCTATTTTTGTAATAGCCAGCATGCGTGGTTTATCTACAAGTTCGGGATTGTACATTTTTAACTCATTAAGCAAAATGTCGTATTCTTTGCTGATATCTTCCGCATCTATTGGAACCATAAAAAGCAAAACTGAATTACGCTCTATGTGTCTTAAGAATCTGAGTCCCAAACCTTTACCTTCATGGGCATTTTCGATGATACCCGGGATATCTGCCATGATGAATGACTTATGGTCTCTGTATTTTACAATTCCAAGGTTAGGTATAAGCGTAGTGAATGGATAACTGGCTACTTCTGGTTTTGCTGCTGTGATGGTAGCCAAAAGACTTGATTTGCCAGCATTTGGGAATCCTACCAAACCGACATCTGCAAGGACTTTTAATTCAAGTACTTTCCAAACTTCTTCCCCAGCTTCGCCTGTTTGGGAGTATTCAGGTGTTTGATTAGTGGCAGATTTAAAATGTGCGTTACCTAAACCACCACGACCTCCTTTAGCAAGGATTCTTGTTTCGTCGTGTGAAGTGATTTCAAATTCTATTCGACCTGTTTCAAAATCTTTTGCTACCGTACCCAGTGGTACATCAAGGATGACGTCTTTTCCACTAGCACCAGTACTTTGATTACCAGTACCAGGCATTCCTGGAGTTGCTATGACGTGTTTTTTGTATTTTAAAGCTAAAAGTGTCCATACATTAGAGTTTCCTCTTAATATAATATGTCCTCCACGACCACCATCTCCACCATCTGGTCCGCCCATACTATTCATCTTATCACGGAAAAAGTGAGAAGATCCAGCGCCACCGGCTCCAGACCTGCAACAAATTTTTACGTAATCTACAAAATTCTGTTCAGCCAAAATGTTTATTTTTATGTGAAAATGACAAATGTAAAGCTAAATAACGCTTAAATGAAATTTATAAGTCGTTAATTACAGTTGTCAATCGATTGAATATCTCATCCTTACTTCCTGTACCAGGGATAAGTTTGGATTTATTCTTGGATTTATAATATTCGAAAACTGGTGCTGTCTCAGAATTATACACCGCAATTCTATTTCTTATGATGTTTTCATCCATATCATCAGCTCTGCCTGAAGACTCACCTCTACCTAGTAGACGTTTAACAAGCTCTTCTTCAGGAACATCCATGGCAATCAAAGCTGAAACTTCAGTATCTTTTTCTGCTAAGAATGCATCAAGCGCTTCTGCCTGTGGGATAGTACGTGGAAAACCATCAAAGATGATACCCTTAGCTTCGGGATTAGCATTGACTTTATTTTTTAGCATACCAATGGTAACCTCATCAGGTACCAATTCTCCTTTGGCCATATATTCTTTGGCTTTTAGTCCTAGTTCGGTATTATTACCCATTTCATATCGGAATAAATCACCTGTAGAGATGTGAAGGATTTCATATTCTTTGATTAGGTACTCAGCTTGGGTACCTTTGCCCGATCCTGGAGGACCGAATAAAATTAGATTTAACATTTTGTTTTTGCTACGTTGAGGTGTAAAGATACTTATTAACCAATTAAAAAACTTCATTTTTTTAATAATAGTTTCATGTAAGTGAAATTATTTTGATATCACATCTACACCAAATAGAAATCTTGAATTCCAGTATTCAGAGTTTGATATGTTATCTATTTTAACACCAGCTGATGTGGTGCTGTGGACTATTTCTAATTCATCAGGTTTATTGCTAGCTACGATTGCAACATGTGAAATTCTATCTTCGTTACCAAAAAATACCAAATCACCTGGTAATAAATTATTTTTTGACTTTTGTTTGCCCAGTTTCGCTTGCTGATCAGATGAACCAGAAATCGGAATGCCATTCAAGTTGAACACAAATGATGTAAAACCACTACAATCAAAACCTGTTTCGGGAGATTTGCCACCTGATTTATAGTCTCTACCCGTATATTTCATAGCACTTAAGACTATTTCATCTCTTGTCATCAAATTGCCTTCGCTTTTTTTGACAGAAGAAGCTGACTTTGTATGATAGACATATTTTTTGTTTTCAGATGTCTTCTGTCTATTCGATTTTTCACGCTTTTCAGCACTTGAATATTTTGAACTTCTTTTGGTCGTTGTAGAAGGACTACATGAGGTGATGAGCAAGCCAAATAGACATAAAAATAGACCGAAAGTGATGTTTTTATTGATAAACATAATTGTTAAAATTAAGTGATAAATCTTCTAAATATGTATTTTAAATATTACATATTTATTTAATATCAAAAACTATGCCTTTCTTTTTATTTACATACTTTGAAGTTCAGGAATGACGTAATAATTCTTATCTATTTCAATTTTATCTGCTGTTTTTAGTTTGAGTGTTTGCCATTTTTCTGATGGTTTTATTTTAATTTTTTGACCTTGTGAGATCACATCTACAGGCATATCAAACCCATCAATACTATTGTTCCATCTATATTTTAGGTTCTTTTTATCTTGCACGTATTCCAAAACAGGAATCTCAGTTGTTCGTAGATATTGGTCAAAAACCTTCTGAAGATTGATACCAAGATAATCAGACATGTAGTTTTCTACTTCATGTGTATCAGTTGTTTTATGCCAAAATGTTTTATTGATATCTCTCAAAAAAGCTTTCCATTTAACGTCGTCATTGACCATTTGCCGAATGGTGTGCATCATATTTGCTGCTTTATAATACATGTCGCCCGATCCATTTTTGTTTACGCCATATGGACCTATGATGGGTTTGTCATTGATGACTGCTTTTCTAGTGCCGACCACATATTCTGCTCCTGCTGTTTTTCCGAATAAATACTCGGTGTAAAGATTTTCTGAATAAGCTGTAAATCCCTCATGAATCCAATTGTCGGCTACATCTCTTGCTGAAATATTATTTCCGAACCATTCGTGACCTGATTCGTGGACGATGATGAAATCCCACTTCAGTCCCCAACCTGTGCCTGACAAATCCCTTCCCATATATCCTTGATTAAATCGGTTGCCGTAGGCAATGGCAGATTGATGTTCCATACCTAAATGCGGAGATTCAACAAGTTTGTAACCATCTTCATAAAATGGATATTTCCCAAACCAAGATTCAAAACATCTCAACATCGATTTGGTCTGTTTGAAATGTTCTGTGGCTTTTTCTTTATTGTAATCAAGTACCCAATAATTGATGTCCAAGACACCACCTTCTCCATGAAAAGTATCTTGTATATTCACATACTTACCAATGTACGGTATGATATTGTAATTATTTATAGGGTTTACGACTGCCCAATGATAGGTTTTGGTTGCATCAGGATTAGTCTTTATGGATCTAAGTCTACCACCTGCTACAGTCACTAGATTTTCAGGTGCAGTAATTGACATCGCAACACTATCCGGCTCATCATACATATGGTCTTTATTTGGAAACCAAACACTTGCTGCCATTCCCTGACAAGCGATAGACATCCATGGGTTTTTGTTGTTATCTTTTTGCCATATCACACCTCCTTGCCAAGGTGGCATTTTGGCTACTTTTGGACTACCATGAAAGTAAAATGTAATTTCATTCATTTCGCCAACTATTTGTTCATTAGGAAGTTGGACTAAGTAGGCATCGTCTTCTTGTGTCCATTTACATTTCTGATTATTCTGAATGACACTATCCAAAATCAAAGGTATTTGAAGATCTATCTGCATAGTTTGATATGGAGACAGCACTTTATAAGATGTTTTGTTTTTACCAGAAATGGTTTTGTTTTCAGGATCAAATCTTGCATGAAGGTCATAATGAGTGACATCCCACCATTTTCGCTCTTTACTATGATTTCCTTTTAAAGAATCTGCGCGTTCAAAAATGATATCTTGTGCCGAAATATAATTTGTAGTGAAAAGTAAGCTGATGAAAATGACAACTCTGTATGACATAATACTGGAATAACTGATTTAGAAACGCTAAATTAGGGTAAATCTTTGGTCAAAAAAAGATATCGACTATTGAAAACGAAAATAATAGACAAAACGTATATATCCTTCTACTACTTACTCATTTCTTGTCCTGCCAAATATCCACCTGTCCAAGCCGCTTGAAAATTAAACCCACCAGTTACAGCATCAATATTCAATATCTCGCCAGCCATAAAAAGTCCTGGTTGGATCTTACTTTCGAAACATTTAAAATTAATTTGGCTTAATGCCACACCACCTGCTGTTACAAATTCTTCTTTAAAAGTTGACTTTCCAGAAACTGTAAATGAAGCTGATTTTAGATTTTGTACGATAGCATTTAACTCGGTTTTTGAAAGCGATGCCCAGTTTTTTTCTTTATCTGAAATGATGTCATCAGTCATATATGTCCACAATCTACAAGGAAGTCCAAAGATAGGATTAGAAACAACTTTTTTCTTGGCCATTGAATCGCGCAATTCTGTAATCTGTTCTATGTGTACATCAGGTACCCAATCTATAATAGCATCAAAAGCATATTTTTTTTCATCGAGTACATTTGCTCCCCATGCAGAAGCTTTAAGAATAGCTGGACCGCTAAATCCCCAATGTGTAATCAGCAGCGGACCATTTGTCTTTATTTTGGTATCTTTTATTTGAACGTTCGCCTTTGGTACTGACAATCCCATCAATTTGCAAATAGGATTATTAGGAAGATTGAAAGTGAAAAGTGATGGTACAGGTTCTACGATTTTATACCCATGTTCTTTTAGCATATTCCATATAAAAGGACTGCTACCTGTGGCTAACATTAATCGTTTTGATTTGTAATGGCTTGATTCTGTGTTGATTTCGAATTTATATTCATCTTCTTCAGAATAATTAAATCCTTTTACCTTTACGTTTTGAATAACTTTAATACCCAGTTTTTGCGTCAAGCCTTGAAAGCACCTTATTATTGTCTCAGAACTATCCGAATCGGGAAACATCCTTCCATCCGCTTCCGTTTTTAGGTTAACACCATGATTCTTAAACCATTCTATTGTTTGTGTAGGACCAAAAGTGTGAAAAGGTCCTAGCAATTCCCTTGCTCCACGTGGGTAATATGTTGTCAATTCCTTCGGGTCAAAACAAGCATGTGTGGCATTGCAACGTCCACCACCTGAGATACGCACCTTGTTGAGTACTTCTTTGGATTGCTCCAAAATAATAATACGCAAACTAGGATTGTGTTCTGCAGCAGTGATCGCCGAGAAAAAACCCGCGGCGCCACCACCTACAATTATTATATCTACTTCTGTCATCCTGCAAAGATAAAAATATCTTGCTTTAGATAACTAAAAGGTCAGTTTTACACTTTAAAATTATTCCTATTTAGTCATGACTAGGGCTACTTTTATAATGTACTCCTTGCTCTACACTTTTGCCAAATACTTCTGGGTGCATATATTTTCCCTTTTCTTCTGCTGACTTTTCTTGCTCTACAATGATTCTATATTTTTCAGCAAATTTATCTTTTCTGATACCTGTTACTTGCCATGATATTTTTATTCCAGGCGTACCACCAGCGATTACGAAAGCATTATTTTTGACTTCTTCTTTAATATAGACTGGTGCAAACGCGCCGATAGGTGTTAATGAATACCTGAAATCAGTATTTAGAGCATCAAAATATGATGGTAATTTTACAACAGCTTCACCGGATGCATCCAAAACAATGGTACCATTATACATATTCATCATGTCAGGAGATTCTACGACTGAATGATTTAAGTATTTGTTGGCAGGGTCTAAAGGGTGATCAATTTTGAATGTGCTTGATGCTTTGGCAATATTTCCTATAACTGTCAGATCTTTTGTCATGTGTACTCTACCTCTGAAATATCCTGCATAACCCGTGGTATTGGAGTCTTCATTGTCACCATATATCGCTTCGCCTGTTGTGACGCTGCCATAAATAGCCTTCCCTCTTTTATTAAAGCCGAAGACACTTACTGAGTTAATTCCGTCCGCAGTACTATGAATACCATATCCATCTACTGAATTATTTACCGCTCTTACTGCTGCTTGTGATTGATCAAATGATGACGTGATTCCTACTATACCACTACCTCTCTGTGATGTACCCGTAACACCATCGCCAAGTCCAGCAAATCCACTTACACCCGAACCTGCATCTGTATCTCCACGCACACCTATGCCTGTAGGTGTTGAAAGTTGAGCAGTTGTTACTCTTCCATGGACACCTACATTTTCAGAGATGCCTTGGATGGCAGTGCCTTGTGTTAATCCTGAACCGGTATGGGTTGCTAAAAGTGCTGGTGTATTTGCGACAGAACTTTTGACTTTAGCATTACCATTGACATCTAATTTTGCTGTCGCTGGTGCTACCCCAATACCCACATTGCCATCTAATTCATATAAAGTGGATTTTGTGATTGTATTTGGAGCTGTCCATTTCGTCAAATAATTAGGATCATTAGTTCCTGTGCTGATGACTGTGCCACCACTATTGGTAGCAGAAATGGTAATATCATCATTGAAAGCATTACCTACTATATTAATTCCGGTACCTGCATTTATAACTTTAGCAGGTACATATTCCCAAGTTGCACCAAATTGCGTTCCCACTAGTTTTAACACTGAATTTAAAGGCACGCCTATCGTACTATGATCTTCACGGCTTATGGTTCCATCCTGGATGTGCAGTGTGGTGACTCTGTCAAAACCGATAAAAGGGTTTGGATAAGTACCCGTAAGATCACCACCAGCATTTGATCCATTTTGGATAAAGTTTGCTGTACTTGGGATGACCCCATTTGCAATATCAATAGCTTGAATAGTTCCATCTAGGATATGAGTAGTGGTGACTTTACTAGTTCCTATCGTCGGATTGGGATAAGTAGCGGTAAGGTCTCCACCTGCATTTGATCCATTCTGAATGAAGTTTGAAGTGTTTGGTATGACACCATTTGCAATGTCTGTAGCCTGAATTGTCCCATCAAGTATATGACCACTTGTAACTTTTCCTGATCCAATGAGAGGATTGGGGAAGGTGCCTGTAAGGTCACCGCCAGCAGGTGCACCATTGATGATGAAGTTTGATGGGTGAGGAATCACACCACTAGCTATATCTTCTAATAGGATAGTTCCATTTTGAATATGATTACTTTTTACAGCATTATCTGCTAAGCTAATGGTTGCATTGGGTCCTGTTGGATTTGCGATGGTGATGGTTCCGTCTTGATTTTGCACGCCTTGTATTCCTGTGCCACCTGTTCCTGTAGCTGAGATGGTGATTGTGCCATTATTTGATGTTATATTTGCGCCACTACCTGCTTCGATAAGAAGATCACCATCTTGATTATTTACACTAGTTACTATTCCAGTTGCATTATTAGAAAGTCCATCAGCTATCGTTGCTCTATGTGCCATTAATGCATACGGAACAGCTGTTAAAGGAGTTCTAGGTAACAACTCACTACCTGCATCTATGGTTACTCCAAGGAAATAAGCTCGATCAAAGGATAGGTCTATAGGAAGTGGAGATTGTGAACCAATGATGGCATTAAAAATACCTTTGACCACCACAGCATTATGAATTTCAGTATATAAAGGTGTGGTGCTTGCTAGTGACTCATACAATCTTAGTGTAATAGTTCTATTGCCATCAGCTATTAAATTACCTTGTGGATCAGTAAGTACACCTTGGTAACTTATGGTTCTAGGGACTTGTGCTGAAACTGTTAAGGTCGAAACCACAAAAATTAGCAGAAATGTAAGGTTGTAAAAGACTTTCATTTTATTGTATTTATATTTTTTTAAGAAGATGTTTCAAATGATTATTTTATAACGACTATTTTTTTTGTGAATATTTTTTCCTTGGCTGTTAAGCTTAGGAAGTACTGGCCAGGGAGCATATTACTAAGGTCAATGGGTATAATGTTATTACCTTCCATTACATCTCCACTATAGTTGAATGCTGTTTTTTGACCTAAACTATTGATGATATCAACTTTTACAACCATTCTTTCATTAGCATTAAAAGTCAATGTTCCTTGATACGAAGCTGGGTTTGGGACAATAGTAAGGTCTAAAATACCAATTGGCAAGTCTTCCGTGTTTGAACTTCCTGCATCAAAATCTGAGACAACATACCAGAATCCTTGGTTAACTTTCATAATTGTCTCTTGGGCAAGTCCAATAACTGGCTGTCCAATTGTAGCATTTAGAATAATGTTATCATTTTTACTAATTGTAGCACCACTAGATATGACATCTTTTTCAAGAATAATATTTTGGGAAATACCATTAAAATGTAGGCAATAAAATATAGATAAAAGTAGAAACCACTTTTTCATTGGTATTGTGTTAAGATTGATTAATAGACAAACTTAAGGTTTTTTGTTGTAGTAATTGACAGCTTTTACCAGATATTTTTAAGAATCTTAAAAAATAGATGTATTCCCTTAAGGCTTTTTGCCAAAGATTTTTTAAATATTATAATAATTGTTTGAAATAAATGGAGATCCAAACAAAATCTAATCAAACTATATAATTCGTGAATCTATTGATTAAAGTCTTTTCTAAATGAGAAAAATAAGTAAATCAACTATCACACATTCATCAATCCTACCAATTCCTTGACGTCTTTAAGGGTTTGTTGAGCTACTTTCCTGATTTCAGAAGATGATTGTTTTACTTGATCTTTTAATCTTTTTTTGTCTGCAACGATCTCTTTTTTACGTTCAGTAAAACCAGATATTAGTTCTACTAAGGCATCTGCGGTCACTTGTTTTAAATCCACATATTTTAAATGACCACTAGCGTAATGGTTCATTAATTCATCATGTTGGGATTTGTAACCTGCTGCTTTAATAAGTTCAAAAAGGTTCTGGACACCTTCGGCCATTGTTCCTTCTGGTGTATCTCCAGAATCTGTGACGGCTGATTTAATCTGTCTACGTATGGTAGCTTCATCTGCAAATGCATTGATATAATGTTTTTCTCCTGCTGACTTGCTCATCTTTTTTGATGGATCTGCTGTTGATTTTATTTTTGGTGTTTCAGTATATAGGGCATCTGGAAGGACAAAATACTCTTTTCCTACTTGCGTATTAAATCTCTGAGCAATATCTCTAGATAATTCTAAGTGTTGTTCTTGATCTTTACCTACTGGCACATAATCTGCTTTATATATGAGTATGTCAGCCGTTTGAAGTACTGGATAATCTAAGAGACCTACTGAGATAAACTCTTCTTTACCACCATCTTTAACTTGCTGGCTTTTATCCTTAAATTGGGTCATACGGGTCAGTTGTCCATAAGAACAAAAGCAATTGAAAATCCAATTTAATTCAGTATGTTCTGGTACTAAAGATTGAATAAATAAGTTTTCTGGCTTGATACCTACTGCCACTAAATTTGTTATCAATTCCCATGTATTTGTACGAAGTTTCTGTACATCATAAGGCATTGACATGGCATGATAATCCACGACACCATAATAACATTTATAACCTGCCTGAAGGTCAACCCAATTTTTGACAGCGCCAAAATAGTTGCCAAGGTGCATATCGCCAGTGGGTTGGATACAAGAAAGAACTGTTTTCATTTTACTTTTTTTTATTCAAACATGTGACGCAAAGGTAAAACTATTAAAACAAAAGTTTGATAAATGAAGACGGTAAAATACAAATACCTAGATCTCAAAACTTGTAAATCAGGTTTTATAAGTCTCTTAGTATGGATAATCCTTATTTTGTAGGGGAATATTATATTTTGTAATATGATTTCAACAGTGGGAATGTTTTACTAATGAAATTTAAATACAAATATTATACTTAAACGGTATGTGGGTTGGGTAAACATATAAAACAATATTGTTATGTGTTAAAGTCAGGTAGTCAGTTTGTTTAAGTGTATTTTTATTCGCATTTATATAATACTAATATTATCAAATTGTTATTTATAATTAAATTTGATATATTAATTATAAAAATATTTCTGCTAGATGTTTTGGTTAATCAAAGTATTAGACTATTTTTACACCGTTTTTAATCCAACAGTGTCGTATTTTCTGACGATTCCTTGACCAACAGGAATATGTCATATAAATCTTAATAGTAGAATGAAGAATGTAAAATACGTTTATAACGAGCATACGTTACAATACGAAAAACACAGACTTTCAAGGAAGGATAAGCTCAGAAGAAGTTTTTATTTTACGTCAGCCGTACTTCTCACAGCAGTTTTGATGTTTGTTTTTGCCTATCAATACTTTCCAACACCCAAAGAGAAATTAGTTCAAAAAGAAAAAGAACAATTAGAGTTTTATTTATCTCATCTTACTGAAGAGTATGAAGTTTTATCAGAAAAGATTGAAAGTCTTCATGAAAAAGATGGGCAAATAAATAGAATGATATTGGGTGCGAAGCCTATAGATGATGGAATTTGGAATGGTGGTATAGGTGGTCATGATAAATATGCTTTTTTAGGTAGTCAAATGGAAACTGGCAAGATGCTCAAAGAAAACCTAGAAAGGGTGGATGAGTTAAAACTTAAGATAGAAATTCAAAAAAACTCACTTGATAGTCTTTATAAAGTGGCTGTCGTAAAGGAAAAGAAACTAGCTAGCATTCCTTCTATAAAACCTGTAAAGGAGACTGCACTCAGAAAAGATGTTAAATTTTTATCAGGATTTGGTACGAGAATACATCCAATTCACAAACTCAGAAGATTCCATAAAGGTATAGATTTTACTGCACCTACTGGTACAGATATTCAAGCAACTGGAAATGGTAGGGTAGCTTCTATAAATAAAACTGGAAGCGGATACGGCAAACATGTATTGATAGATCATGGATATGGCTATAAAACACTTTATGCACACATGCACACTATTTCTGTAAAGGAAGGTGCAATCGTTAAAAAAGGTCAGAAAATAGGTCTTGTAGGAAGTACTGGATCTTCCACTGGTGCACACTTGCACTATGAAGTTTGGCTGAATGGCGTTGCAATTAATCCTATAGATTATTGTTTAGATGGATTGACAGCAAAAGAATATCAGGATCTTGTCAAAAGAGCATCGACAGACAACCAATCATTAGATTAATCTAACAAAACTTTTATATATAAAAATAGCCTTAGGTTTTTTTAACCAAGGCTATTTTTTTTTTTTGCCGAAAGTAATCTGACTGTATTAAGAAAAAAATATTTCATATTTGTTTTTGCCCACTTTGAAAACACTTATAATAGGAAAACCAGCCGTTTTTAAACCTTCCCACTAAAGGGAAGCCGTTGATTATCAGATTAGTAGAAAGGAATTGTTTACATATTATTCTGCCAAATACTATTCGGATTTGATTCATGTTTTAAACTTTTCTTTATTATTTTAGCATGGGCAAAGGATGTTTGTTTCAGTTCGATATCATCTCCTTAAGAATTTTAAGAAAATATTAATATTTCAACTTGAACATTGATAGCTTTGTTTAGTTTAATGATAGTAATACTATTATTATTGTTTCAATTGCTATTATGGAGTTCGAGTTGTTTAAGTTTTCTGCAAATATAAGGAGTGATATATTTCTCAAAGACCCTGAGAGTAGTCAACTAGGTTCGGCAATTATTAGTCAAAGTATAAATCTAATTTATGATATAGGCTTTGAAGAGTTTAATTTTCGGAAACTAAGCCAACAAATAGGAACAACAGAAGCAACGATTTACCGTTATTTTGAAAATAAGCATATGCTACTTTTATATGTGACTTCTTGGTATTGGTGCTGGGTAGAATACCAATTGGTACTACATAATACCAATATTGTTGACTATAATGTGCGATTGAAAAATGCGATAAAGGTATTGACCGTACCACATGATCATCAATATGCTGATATCAATTTGCAAAACTTATTTAATATCATCTGTAGCGAATCTTGTAAGTCCTACCTTATTAAAAACGTAGATGATCTCAATAAATATGGTGTGTACTATAATTACAAAAAAATAGTAGCCATCATCAGCGATATTATTTTAAAAGTAAATCCTGCCTACAATTATTCCCATATGTTGGTGACAACCGTCATAGAAGGTATTCATCATCAGAAGTATTTTGCAGAGCATTTGCCATCTCTCACAGATAAAACAGATGATCCAGATTATCTCATTAATTTCTATTATCAACTTGCTATCACCGCTATAAATTTGAAATAAATATGATTACTTACACGCCAGTACAACGATTTTTTAGGCTGCTTCAACCCAATAAGGATGCCATAAGGAATTTGTACATATTTGCAATATTCAATGGATTGATCGCATTAAGTCTTCCTTTAGGTATTCAAGCCATTATTAACCTTATACAAGGTGGTGAAGTGTCTGCATCTTGGATTTTGCTTGTAGGGATAGTTTTAATTGGTTATGTACTAAATGGCTTATTGCAAATTTTCCAATTAAGAATCACCGAAGATCTACAAAAAGACATATTCACACGATCAGCTTTTGAGTTTGCCTACAGGATACCACGTATTCGAATGGATGCATTACAAAATCAATATGCGCCAGAATTGATGAATAGATTTTTTGATACCATTTCGATTCAGAAAGGTGTGGCCAAAGTATTGTTAGAAATGACAGCTGCGGCGTTGAGTATTTTGTTTGGATTGATTTTGTTATCATTTTACCATCCTTTTTTCATTATATTTAGTGTTTTGATTATAGTTTTGGGTATTATTATCGGGAGTTATATATTTCAGAGAGGACTCAAATCTAGCATTGTAGAATCGAAATATAAATACAAAGTGGCTTTTTGGTTAGAAGAAGTTGCTCGTACAAATACTACCTTTAGGTTGTCTTGTGACACATCACTTCCAGTTAGAAAAACAGATGTATTGGTAGAAAAATATCTTGATGCTAGAGAAGGCCATTTTAAAATTTTGCTAAGACAATATTATTTATTCATATTCTTTAAAATATTAATTGCTGCAGGTTTTTTAATCTTGGGTGGTATTCTTGTTTTTAATCAACAAATGAATATTGGTCAGTTCGTAGCTGCGGAGATTGTGATATTATTGCTCATTTCATCTACAGAGAAACTTTTGCTTACCCTTGAAGTTGTGTATGATTTATTAACATCTATCGAGAAAATCGGTCAAGTAACAGACTTAGAATTAGAGAAATCATCAGGACATTCTAATATTGTCAATGAAGATCAACAAGGAATGTCAGTGAGTATACATAACTTATATTTTAAATATCCTGACAGTGTCGATTATAGTTTGCAAGATTTCAACCTTGATATTAAATCCAATGAAAAAGTAACATTAACGGGATCTAATGGTAGCGGTAAAGCAACGTTACTCAAACTGATGACTGCATTTTTTGAGCCACAGCGCGGTAATATTATATATGATAACATTCCGATAAAAAACTATGATATCACTCAATTGCGAAGCTATATCGCAGAATGTATTTCTGAGGACAGAATCTTTGAAGGGACACTTTTAGAAAACCTTACAGTTGGTCGGGACATTAGCCAATATAAGATATCAGAAGTCTTAGATAATATTGGTCTGACCTCGTTTATACATCAATTACCACAAGGATATAATACAGAAATAGGCCCACAAGGTAAAAGACTACCTGGTAGCGTCACACAAAAGATCATTTTGGCGCGTAATCTTCTTAAAGAGCCAAGGTTGATGATCGTAGAGGATATCTTTAAGAATATAGAAAAGAAAGAGAAATTGCAGATTTTCAAATACATTTTGCAAAAAAATGCGGAACGCACGGTGATAGTTGTATCAAAAGATCCAGATATTATGCAACTCACAGATAGGATTATCACGCTAGATGATGGAAAAGTAGTCGATACTCAAATTGTAAATAAGAAATAGATATGTTAAATTTATCAGATCAAAGTATCAATCATTTATTTCGAAAAGAAAATTTTACATCCTTTCAAAAACTTAAGGATTCATATTCTTATTCTCACGATAGGTTAGTAAAATTTGTGTTTTTACTCGCCATTATATTTGTGATTATTTTGTTTTTGCCATGGACTCAAAACGTTCGTGCACCAGGTGAGTTGATAGCACTCAATCCTGAGCAACGACCACAAACGATACAATCCGTCATAGCTGGACGTATAGAAAAATGGTATGTCGTAGAAGGCCAGTTTGTCAATAAAGGAGATACGATACTTCGCATATCGGAAGTTAAGGAAGATTATTTAGACCCTAATTTGCTTGGTAATACACAGCTTCAATTAGATGCTAAAGAGTTTTCTAGATTGTCTTATGACGAAAAAGTAAAAGCACTCGAAGGCCAAATAAATGCCCTGGCAACTGCGCTGAAATTAAAGATCAGTCAGGCTCAAAATAAGGTACAACAAAACATATTAAAGGTAACATCTGATAGCATAGATTTGCAAGCAGCTAGGGTTAATTTTGATGTTGCTAAAGAACAGTTTGAGCGTTTTAAGTCGCTATATGAAGAAGGATTGAGATCACTGACAGATTTAGAAAATAGAAATCTTAAACTTCAGGAGTCTCAAGCAAAGGTCATTTCGCAAGAGAATAAATGGCTTACTTCAAAAAATGAATTAATCAATAGTAAGATCGAACTGAATAGCATACAAGCAGATTATAAAGACAAAATAGCAAAGGCTAATTCTGATAAGTACACCGCATTGTCAGGTAAATTTGATACAGAAGCGACCATAAATAAACTTCAAAATCAATATAATAACTATGAGATTAGGAATACTTTTTACCATATACTTGCTCCACAAGATGGCTATGTCACTCAAGCGCAGCAAGTAGGTATCGGCGAGACTATCAAAGAAGGTGCGCAAATCGTCAGTATCATGCCAGCGGTATACGATCTTGCCGTACAAATGTATGTGCGACCAATAGACTTACCATTGTTTGAAAAAGGTCAAAAAGTAATGATGCAATTTGATGGATGGCCAGCTATTATTTTTTCTGGGTGGCCTGGAATATCTTTTGGTACGTATGAAGGAGAAGTATTGGCCATAGACAATTTTATCTCTCCGAATCAACTGTACAGAGTCCTAGTTAAACCAAAAGGAAGCGCACATCCGTGGCCTGAACAATTGCGTGTAGGTGCAGGCGTACGAACGCTGACATTACTTAAAAATGTGAGTGTATGGTATGAAATATGGCGACAAATAAATGGATTTCCACCAGATTATTATAAACTGAATACAAAGACTGATGAAGCAGAAAAAGATAATAAAAAGTAAAATGAAATTCGTATTTCACTTTTTGATTTTTGGTCTTGGGTTATGTTTTACTTTGGTCACATTCGGTCAGACTTCAGCACCTGTATTGACCATAGAAACTGTCTTTGATCAAGTGAAGAGATATCACCCGATGGCTGGCAGAGCATTGATGCAACGTGATTTTGCGGCTGCTGATTTACTGAAGGCAAAGGGTAGTTTTGATCCTACAGCACAAAGTACCATTTCTCAGAAAAACTTTGATAACAAGAATTATTACAGCTTGATCAATGGTGAAATAAAAGTTCCTACTTGGACAGGTATAGATCTGAAAGGAGGCTATGATATCAATAGAGGTGTCTTTCTTGGCAATGAAAATACAACACCTGATAACGGACTTTGGTACGCTGGTGTTTCTGTGCCTCTCGGTCAAGGACTACTCATTGATGATCGTAGAGCACAAGTCAAAACTGCAAGGATAGGTCAAAACTTAGCTGTAAATCAACAACAAGATATGACCAATGAGTTACTTTTTCAGACCTCAAATGCTTATTGGGATTGGTTTAGGGCTTACCATGTGCGTCAGATATTAAATGATGCAGTAGAGAATGCAAGACTTAGATACGAAGCTGTTAGATCATTTGCATTAAAAGGAGATAGACCAGGTATCGATACAGTGGAAGCCAGTATTCAGGTCCAAAATATAAGTTTAAGTCTTTCACAAGCAGAGATGGAGTTTGTTAAGGCATCTAATGCACTATCAGGTCAGTTTTGGAATGATAATATGCAAAATGTAGGCTATGAATCCAATGCTCAACCTTTAGATATTGTGACAACAACACAATTGGCCAAAAACAATGTACCCAATATTAACAATAACCTACTACCTGAAGCCCATCCTTACCTAGAAGTATTGCGTCAGAAGTTGCTCCAACTAGAAGTAGAGAAAAGCCTTAAAAGAGATAAGTTAAAGCCAAAACTTAATCTACAATATAACCCATTATCTGAAGCATTCGGCGCAAGTGAAACGACCAATTTCTCTATTAATAATTACAAATGGGGTATGGAATTTAAAATGCCACTTTTCTTAAGGAAGGAACGTGGAGATGTCAAACTGGCAGATCTTAAGATTCAAGAGACGGATATGATGCTTCGTGAAAAGTCCAATGAGATCAGTATAAAATTTGAAAACTATATCACCGAATGGCGTGCTACATTAGATCAAATAGATATATTTAACAACACCGTAGAATTGTACCGACAAATGCTCGATGCGGAGAGAAGGTTATTTAATATTGGAGAAAGCAGTCTCTTTCTGGTCAATAGTAGAGAGCAAGCTTACATCAATGCAAGAATAAAGCTAACAGAGATTTTGGCAAAAAATAATATGTCTTACTATGGCATTTGGTATTTTGCAGGGAGATTGCCGGAGTTGTAATGTATAAAAGGCATTTTTTACAATCATCAAAATATATTATTGACATGTGCTCGATTGGTATTAGCCATGAGTATTGCATAACTTTAAACAGATGATTAAATAAAAAAGTATACTTTTGCCTTGATATTATGGGTTATATCACAAAACAACAACTTCAAATGTTATTTTTGGTCTATTTGCAATGGGTAAGTTGTACTGTTTTATAAACACGGGAATTATTTTATGAATTACTGGACTAAAATTTAGCGAATGAACACATTTAAGACATTGGTACTTTTTGTATTTCTATCATCTGTTGGCAATAATATTGTTATTTGTCAAATTCCTAATTTAGACACATTTTCGTATGATATTTCTATCGGAGATCCGAATGAACCACCTAATCAATTTTTTGCTGCCATTAGTGAGAGTCAGCAAGTGATCTATTACAATGATTCGATGATAGTCACCTTACAAATGTCAGTTTTCGCAGATCAAAGCTACCATTATATCAATAAAAAGAATGGGAATTGTACTATACTAGAAAGAGAAAATGGAATATATGTACAAACCACCACAAAAGAATTAAGCAAAGCTTTTGATTTATTAGGATTACTTAATGCTATGGATACTATATCATACGATACATTAAGTATTGAATATATGGGAACATTATGTCAAAAAGTAACAAAAAAATATGAAGATCCAAAATCTACTTATTTCATCATAAATAGTAATTTGTCATATTTTAGTGATTCTGAAATGAAAGAAATATATATCCCGATGGTAGAGTATCAAAACATAGAAGGATATGTTTATTCTAAAACTGTAAAGCAAATCAATACCACTTTTGACCATGTCGTTTTTGAATTAGATACTCTGGGGCTTAAAAAAATTGACTTGCAAACATACGTAAATCAAAAAATGGGCTTTCAAATTGTCTCTGACTCAATTTATAACTCTGATTCAGGTCAGAATAACATGTTTTCAATGTTTGGTGGTTACAAAAGAGATAAAATTACAAAAGATACTTTTCATCTTGTTCTAGATATAACACGAAAATTTAATGGTGAAAACCTTTTAGATTCGATTAGAAATGTAAAAATTATAGATCCAGCTTTATTTGATTACATTCAAAATAATATTAAGACACAAAGGATTGATGAAATTGTCAAATATTACTTTTACAATAAGATTCTTTCCACTGAAAGAGGTAGAAAGACTTTTCTTGAAAATTTAGATTTTGCTGGTATAAAGCTCAAAAATAACACAAGTCCGCTAACATTACATAAGTACTTAAAGGAAGGGTATGCTCTAGATCAAATGATTGCAGAATTAAAGGGGTATGATAGATTGATTATAAATTTAGATGAATTAAATTATCATGATTTAATCAATAATATTTTTAAAATCGTGTTCCCAGAGTACGCTGATCAAACATTAAAAGTAAAAGTCGATAAGAACAACGTAGAAGTGTATTTTAATGATAATATCTACAAACTTTCTTTAGAGAATATTAATGAAAATATTGAAAGCCAACTCCACTATAAAAAGGCTTTTATTAGTCAAGGGATAAGGAGACTTTTCACCAAGATGATCGTAGATTCAGATTTAAAGAGGAAAGTTGGTATTTTTGACTTTTCATTCATTCGAAATTTATTTGGCCCAGATTTTAAAATTGATACATTCTTCGTATATATGTATGATAAAAATACAGGAATCAAAAAAGAAAACCTGAACATTGGCCTTTCTTTTCATGATTCACTTCATGTACTTCATCAATTAAAACTAAACTATTTTTACGCTGATGAAAATTACAGAGAAAGTAGTATTCCTTTAAATTTTGAAAGTAATAAGTACTTAAAAACAAGTCAGCTGAAGGAATTTCAAAGCTTTTATAAAAAAGTTGTAAAAAATAATAAGCATATCAGTAAAATGATGCAAAATGTAGCAGCAAATATTCCTTATGAGTTAATCGATCTGGATCGAATTTTTGCTTTCTTTTATGAGTTCTACCTAAATGATGATAGTTTTGTTCCGCAAGTTGTTGTCAATACTTCTTATGAAAATAACAAAGTAGATACAATCTGTAACTTTAATATTGCATTTCCAAATATTTACAATTTATTGAATCAAAAGTTAAATATTGAGAATATTTATATAAAAAAAAATAATGATTGGCAATATTTGGTGGTATTTGATTTTAAAGGTAAGAACTATAAAATTGTAGGAACTTATGAAGAAATAGGGAAGGGCTGTGCAAAAATAATAGATCAAATTTTGTCCTTAGATGTAAAGCTCAAATATCGTATTTATACATCATTAGATGAAAATGAATTTTACAAGCGTCTTATTATTCTTAGGATTGATGAAGTACCATTATTTGAAAAAGCATCCGGAATATCTTTGACAACACTGACTCCTTAGACCATAAGCATTTGGTACTTTGCAGGAAGATTGCCGGAGTTGTAATGTTTTGATTCAGAATATTCTCACACTTTATACTGTTCAGTTAAATGGTGAAATATGGACATCGTATAACTTGTGTTCGATCGCATAGATCACCATCCCTGCGGTGTTTTTGCAATCTATTTTCTCTAAAATACTTTTTCTGTGACCTTCTACAGTCCGTGAACTGATTTTCAGACTGTCTGCGATTTCTTTATTGGTATATTCTTTACAGATAAGTTTTAGAATTTCTATTTCTCTGTGTGTAAGATCTATGTCCACCAGTTTTCGTTTTGCAAGTAATCGTCTATCTCTGATCAATTGCATAATGTGGTCATTGATAAAAAATCCTTTTCTATGTACACCTTTTATGGTTTGAATGACAATGTCTGGATGTTCGTTTTTAGCCAAAAATCCAGATGCACCTTCATCTAGCAATTTTACAATCATAGAGTCATTATAATGTGACGTAAGGATGATGACTTTGATAGGAATGGAAAGACTTATGATCTTGAGTAGGGTATCAACACCGTCCAAAAGTGGCATGGCCAAGTCCAGCAAAACAACATCAGCAAGATTTTCGTCTTCAGCCAATTTCTCTAATAATTCTAAGCCGTTTTCTGCTTCAAAACTTACTGTAAGGTCTTCATCCTGCTCTAGGATCATTCTCATACCTTGGATAAATAATCTTTCATCATCTACGATGCCTACTCTAATCTTGGTCATTGTTTGGGAATTTTAAGTAAAATAACATGCCTTTTTTTGTTTTATCCGAAGTTATCTTGTAGACGCCTTTTAATAGTTCACTTCTAGTTTTTATATTTCCAATACCTAGTCCCGATGTTAAGTTTTCTGGATCAAATCCGATACCATTGTCCCGATAAGTCATCACTAAAAACTCATTATCTAGTTCAAAAACTATTTCTACAATGCTGGCTTTGGCATATTTTAAAGTGTTATTGAGTAATTCTTGGATGATTCTATATAGGTGTAAGAGTTTGAAATCATCATTTAATTGGATCAGGTGTTCAGATTTTATGCTAAGTTGTACTACCTGAGATATATTAATAATATTGGCCATCTCCTTTAGGGCGTGATGGATACCGAATTTTTTGAGTAGTTGTGGCATTAATTCATGAGATAGGTTTCGTGTACGTTCTGTACTTTGTTTGAGCGACGATTCTATTTGGTCAATGAGTTTTTCCACTTCAGGATCGTCTTTTATTTTTTTCTTTAAAAGGTGGATATTTAGATGTATGATGTTGAGCTTGGATGCAATATCATCATGCAACTCAGATGAAATACGGTCTCGTTCTGTTTCTTGGGTTTTGACAGTATTGATGAGCAAGGTTTTTTGGAAAGCCAGTTCATTTTCCTTTTTTTGGAGTTTTATGGCGATGATTTTTTTCTGACCTTGATTAAAAAACCAAATGGTGATGACGATAACTACCAACATAATTATCACTCCAAACATGATGGTCAGCATTAATTCTTGATCTTTCATAATTGTAGTGTTTTAGATCGTGATTCGAATAATAATTTCGCAAAGGTTAGTCCAAATATTACTTTGGTAGATAGGATCAATATGCCTCTGAAATCCCATATAAATAATTGGTACGTAGTTGCTATACTAAGCATAGCATTACTAAATAATAAAACAACGAGTGATGTCCCAAAAACTAACAACAAACATGATACGATCAGTTTGACAATCTTTAGTTCTTTATTGACATCTACATCCATAGTGACAAAGAAAAATCTAAAAGAAAAAATAAGTAAAACAAGATTGACCAAAGTGGCAGAATAAGAATTGAACATATCGATTTTTTGTACAAAAATGGAATTTGCTACAATGATAATCAAACCTTGAAGCAATACAGGAATAAGTGGAAAGGGTTTTCCATACTTTCTGTCACAAACATAAAAAAAGATCACCAAAAACCAGAATTCGATCACTGTATTAATATGAAATAAAAATAAATTGGATATCTTATTTTCAGCAAGAAAAAGGGCCAATATCTCAATACAATTTGATATCAAAAAGTAAATACCAAATACCTTCAAAATATCAGATAATGCTCTGTATTGGATGAGAACCAATACAGAGCATATTATTGAAACAAAAAGCACAATTAAACTTAGGTTCATAAACTTATTTGTCTTAAATTGTCTTATTTTCCACATTTAGGTGGGCAAGGACGCGTTACGTCATACACATACTGGCCTGCACTGTAGTCAAGCATGTCGTTGCCATTTGCATCTACGCCTACTAGTAATAAGTGAGGGACATTAGGTGTAACAGACACATCAAGACCTTGATAAAATCTTGCCGCTGCTGGTGTTTCTCCCAATACTTCTGCAAGGTCTATCACAGGCATAGTATAATATCTAGTGAGAGTAGTGGCAGTATACGCTTGACCACCTTGAACCCACGCATTGGTCCAAGTATTAAACTTTGCCAATGAAATGGTGTCTTTTGTTGAATTGGTCGTATCTGCTTTAACTTCTGCTACTGCTTCTTCCACCACTTCTGGTTTTTTGGTTTCGCCGCAAGCAATTAAAAAAAGAAATGTACAAAGGACACAGAAAAATAAAAATTGGTTTTTCATGATAAAATTATATTAAAGGGTGATTAAATACATTTAAAATTGTTTTTAAATCAAAATTTTTATAACAACTTATTCTCGCAGGGAAATAACTTAATGTAGAAAGAACAGTCAGGTGCAGAACTGCTTTTTATCTTATCTCTTGTCTCTAGAAGACGGCACAAAATAGTAAAAAAAAATTACTCTGCTATAAGTATTTATACGTATATAAACTGAGCTAAGTTTTCATTCTTTACTAATACAATGACTATCAATGGTTAAATTGGTTTTGGGCATAGTATTTTTCGACTAAAAACGGATAAAACAACAAAAAAGGCGAATGCACATGGTGTACACTCGCCTTAGATTGAGATTGGATATTTTGAATTATCCTAAAATGCCATTAAACTGTAAACCAGGATTAACTGTGATACCAGAGCTTCTGTATTCTGCTGTTTTTGAGCTACCTTTTGTATATTGGAAACTTTGTGTTGCTTCTCTGTCATAACCTGCCATTACCCAAAGTTTGAAAGTGACGATGGCACCATCTGGAACACCTAGGTCACCTGGGTCGGTGGTGTACTGTTGTCCTGCAAGTTCATTGTCCGTTTGTTGTGACCAATGCCATTGACCATCATCACCCATAAAATGAAATTCTGTTCTAGCTACATAAGCGCCATCTTGATCTAATTTAAATTTGCCAACTTGTTGAAGTCCCATGATATTAATATTAAAGAAAAAAACAATGTTGCCTACACATTTCAAGGAATTTCGGCTACCACCTTTTATCATTCTACCGGTCAAAATGATAATGCAAAGATGCAGGCATTCAGAAATATGCAAAAGCGTATTTATACTACGAAGTTTTCAAGTGTATATACTGATAGCGAGTAGGTAGTTATGCTTGTAAAGCTATTAAGTGTTTATACTTGTGCGCTGTGGTAATGTACTTGGATATAAGTGATAATTAACTATTAAATCTTTACTTACTTTTATATCCCATCGACAATCCTGTGTCTCCTTTCACTACTAGTTCTACAGTAGCTTCACTAGGATGGTTGTTTTCTATGGTTAAAGCCGTGTTTTTGTCTACTTTTATTTTTATGGTTTCATTCGGTTTGACATCGATAGGAGAGTGTTTGCCACCATCTATAGGCATCATCCAAATCGTCAGATTTGTTGTAGAAATGTTTTTTAGTTTTACTGAAAATTTGCCGTGTTGATTGTTGCCAAGTACAAAGGATTCGTTGGGCTTAATAAAGGTGGTAGATGTCAGACTACAAGATGTCAGTAAGGTAATACATAAAATGATGTTGATTAAGATTTTCATTTTCTATAAATTTTGATGCTACGACATTGTAACGCTGCAAAGTTGTCTCATTTTAAAATAAAGCTGTAATGAATAAATATTAAAAATGTCTCAAATTATGAATTGAGACAAGTAATTTGGCTTTTCCCTGAAAAGCATCTCTTCTAATCAATCGTTTTTAAAATCAAAACCTTTGACAGGATTTACCTTTGACTCCTAAAGGAGCTGAATTAGTTGCTAAAGTTATAATGTTATTATTTCATTAATAATCAGTATTTTTTATGAAATAAGTGTCACCATGTGCTGAATCTGAAAATCTATTTTATATTTGTTGCAGATAAATGTTTTATCACTAAATACGTTTGTTTCAAATCGATATAAATAAATGAAAAATAATATCTGCTTAAACTGTGGAAAGAAATTGACCGATAAGTTTTGTTCGGGTTGTGGTCAAAAAGCAGATACACGACGGATTACATTCAAAAATCTCTTATATAATGATGTCATTCAAGGTGTATTCAATCTTGAATTAGGTATACTATACACTGCAAAACAAGCATTACTTCGGCCGGGGCAAGCGGCACTAGATTATATTGCTGGAAAAAGAAAGCGTTTTTACAATATCTTTTACTTGATATTGCTGACCATTGGAGCATTGATATTTACGAATAATATGGGTGATTTGTTTGGTGATCAAAGCGGAGAACTTGTCACTAAAAAGGTATATCTAAATGAAGCTAGTGAAAAACTTGACAAAATAATTTCCCAAAAAAGGAATATCATTCTTTTCCTTTTTGTACCCTTTGCAGCATTCAATAGTTTTGTATTATTCAGGAAAAAGAAGCTTAACGTAAGTGAACATTCCATCTTATCTGGCATGATATTATTGGGGATTTTATTATTGTCTACCTTAGGGAATATTTATTTTCCGCTAAACAACTTTTTAAATTTTAGTGCCAATATTGCTAGTTTAGTCATCACAGCCATAATCATTATGTATGTGTGGTATGGATATTTTAATGCTTTTGGCGGAGATTACTCCAATTGGGGTACAACTTACCGAATTATGTTATTTTTCGTCTTACTATGTCTAGAAATTGGTGTTTTATTTCTTTTGGTTTTTGGATATGTGTCTGATTGGAAATTTGGAGAAGTACGTATTACGCCTTTTGGGTAGTTTATACAGTTGTATGGTCAAGAATGTGTATCTAGACGACATCATGAATGATTTTCCTACATCAATATGCATTATCATAGACAGCATTTGAAAATTTATTTTACATTTGTCTAATTTTTATAAAGAAATCACATCTATCGAAAACCAACTAACGTTATAAAAAGGGACGTCTAGTATAAAATAAACAATAACAACATGAAACAATTTCAGATTTTAATGCTCTTGGTTTTAACTTCTTCCGTTTTTGCTCAGACATCGGAGAATAGGTCAAGATATTTTATAGAAATGAATCTAGGAAGATATACCAAAGTGCCTGGACTATTCGATATAAACAGCTATGAAAACCAAATTGACTTCCTTAATGGATTCAAAGTTGGTATCATAAAAGATGAAAAAACTAAAATGTATGTAAGTTTGATGAAGTACAGTGCTGCCCAAAACAAGTTTTACATTACTGCGTATGAATTTTATTCGATCACAGGATATCAAATAGGATTGGGACTTACTAAAAGGCTTTTTCAGAAAAACAGATTTTCTGCTCATTTAGGTGGTGAAATACTTTTCCAAATGATTGGTTATGATGGATACTATGGGGACGATATAAATCCTATAATTTCACTAAATAATTCGCGCACATTTGAAACTGGCATTGCATCAGTGCTAGACTTTAATTACAAAGTTGGGGAAAGAGTATCGATTATAGCTAATACAAGACTTGGTGTTTATTATCGGATTAATAATTCAGATGCTTATAGGCTCAATTATGTCAATGTACTTTTTGATCCAATAAATAGTCTAGGTATAAAAATTCATTTATGACATCTAGTGTGCAATCGTGGTTTGATTGATGGTTGGAATAAATTTTACATACAATTTAATCTTGCAATCATGTATTGTAAGGACAATCCTATGTAATCAATGATAATGATGGTCTTTGGAAATCAGGTTGAAAATAGGTGTAAGTAATAATCCGAATGTACGAAAGATGTAAACAGAACAAAAAAAATCAAGTAAATGATAGAAACAACTAGGCTATTTATACGACCATTGACTTACGATCAATTAGTAAAGTATATCAAATGCGACCACTCACTGGAAGCTGAATTGATTTTGAATGAAACTTCAAGGACGATTTCTCCTGAACTTAAGGAAGCTTTCGAACAAACCATTTTACCAAATGTAGCCGACAAAACAAAGGACTATTTGTATTCCACATTGTGGACGGGTATCTCAAAAGCTGAAAATAAAATGATTGGAGACTTATGTATTGTCGGTGAACCGAATTCAAAAGGAGAGATAGAAATTGGATATGGAACTTATGACGAGTTCCAAGGGAATGGATTTATGACAGAAATTGTAGGCGGAATCATTGAATGGGCAAAAAAACAAATTATCGTACATGCAATTACTGCATCCACTGACAAAACCAACACTGCATCTTTCAAAGTTCTTGAAAAAAACAATTTCACCAAAATTGGCGAATCAGAGACGTTCTTTCATTGGAAATTACAGCTAAAAAAAACATGATAACTATATAGAGATTTATAATAACAGTGATCTAGCTAAGGTCTATAGATGCTGGTGTTTTATTGATTCTCTATGGAAACCTATGATTTTAAGATTATAGGGCTATGCCCCTTCATATATCTCTTAGATGTTGTTTGGTGTGGAATTTATTAATTCTACTTGGTAATTTAATAATTTTTGCTTTGTCAGAAAGTATCTTCTGGATAAAAGGAAAGCATAACTATTCACAGCTGAAAACAACATTTGTAAATTATTCTCCTCGTATGTATCAATTCCAAAATACAGCCATTTTTTAGTTAGGTACAATTCAAAATTTTCTTTAATTTCTTTAGTTAATTCAGCCTGATAATCTTGACTTTCTAATATTTCCGTGATACCTTTTTTTAATCTTTTTTCGAGTGGTTCTATCTTATTAAAATTGGCTCTTATTTGTTCGAATGGTGTTGTATAACTTACAAACTGCAACTCGATTGATAGTTGAATATAGACTTCATATTTAGTATCAAACTCCTTGTCGAAATTAAAAAAATGGATGTATAGATTTTCTAATAAAGGATTCAAATTAGCTTTTTGTTCCTTACTTCTAAAATATCTAAAAATTTCAATATCATTTGATCTAATTTTTTCATTCAATATTTCTACCTCCTTCTCTAGTTTAGAAAGTAGACCTTGACAATCTTTCTTCGAGTATTTAATACCTTCATAATCAAAGGTTTTTACGTCCAATGTTTTATCGGAAATTTGTTTGATTAATTCAATATCACTTTGTAGTGATACGACAGTATAAACTTCATCCACTTTATTTTCTGAAAACAAATCTTCAAGTTGGGCATGTTCAGCATTATGTTCAATATGCTGAACGTCAAAAAATAATGGATTTTTAATGTCGTAGTAACTATTATAAACCTTTGAGAAGGTGTTTTTTAAATAGTCTTCTTTGAAGTTTGATTGAAATATTTCAATAGGTAAAGTTGAGCATTCTCCTGAGTAAACTACATTTGTAAATAACTTTTGTGTAATCTCAATTTGGGTTTTCTCTATGTCTGTAAATAGCAGATTGGCGGGCTCATTATTGGCGTTTGTTTGAGATAAACCTGTTTTTTCTAGCATTCTAACCCTCTCTTCTGTGCTTGGATGCGAAGCCCATTGATCTTTAATAACCAATTTTGATTTATTAAACTTGTTTAAATCTTTTTCAGAAACTTGGGGCAAATTATTATTTAATTCAATGTTACTTTCTTTTGCAAAAAAGTTTGTTACAAATAAGTGGTCTTTATAAATGTTATCAGATTTTAGATTATCTGCTATTTTTTTATCATAAAAAGACAAAACTGAATTAAAGGAATAATCCGTCAAATGCAATCTAAGTAACGAATCTTTTAAAGGCTCGTAGCCCGTAACATTGGCTGCTATTTCATCTGCATGAAATTCCATTTCTCTGGACAGTGCCATATAACTTTTATTAACTACGTCATAAACTTGTTTTAGCACCCATTTTATGCCTTCTATGATTTTAAAGGCTATAACTACGAAAATTGAAAAATATCCGCTGGCATTTGCCCATTTTTGTAAAAGATCATCGTAAGCTTCATTATCAAGTAACAGATTGAAAATGACTTGATTCACATTGTAAACATAACTTCCAACTTTCATTGTTTTTTGAGAAAAATGTCCAAATTCGTGGCTTAATATTGCCTTAAGTTCCGATTGGGTAACCGTATTCACTAGTCCTAATCCAATTTGCAGATTCTTTTTGATTGGAAAAAGCATACTCCAAAAACTAGAGTCATAAAATACAGCGGCATTTACATCAGAAGACAGATATACTTTTTTGGGGAAGTTTGTCCCTACTTCTTTTACGATATCGTCAATCATTTTAAAAAGTTTTTGTTCGTCTGTTTTCTTAATTTCAGTGAGATGAGACCGATCAACTTTATGCGACTTAAAGATAAATTTGAGTAAGAAAAACAATACTAAAACACCTAAACTGGCTAGACCAATTCCTAAAGCCATAGTTATAATCATTGGTTTAATCACAATCAGCATTACGCCTGCATAAACACATAAAGCGGTTAATCCAACAGCAAGCACCAACATAAGTAAATATATTATGACAAAAAATATTATAGATAATACAGCCCTAGTTGTTTGGGTTTTAAACTCTTGAGATATTTTTATTTCTTTCATAGATTATTTTTTTTTCTGTTCTAAAATCACACACAAATTTAAAATAAGTAACACTTACTTTTTATGTAAATTAAATGTTTATGTCATGTTTGTTTACTATGATATTTTTGTTTTTCAAGAACAAATATAAAAGGTAATTCAATTAAGTGGTAGATTTTAAGAAAAAGAATGTTTAAAAGAAAGAGTAGAAGATGCTTACCTGGGTTTCTTGAATAGAAACCATGTAGAAAATTCTGTAACGCCATATAATTAAGAAGCCCTTCACCATAACGGCAAAAGGCTTCAATCTACATCAGAAACTTATATCTTTATTATTCAATCTATATTTGCACAACTTCTGTACTATTATCTACACCATTGCTCTCTGTACTACGACCTGCCAATCGAAGGGTAACAGAAGTATTGTAATTGGAGATCAGTCCATTCAGCTCGTCTACAATTGAATTATAGGACGTTTTATCAATGGCAACCCTTGCATAAGCTATTGTATCAAAAGTAATTTCGTCATAAGCAGATCTCATTTCTATTCTTTTTTGATCCACTTGTCCAGATTTTACGGATGTTTTTGCTCGCATGATATACATATCATTAAAGTCTTTGTTCAATTGTGTCAATAAACTTACCCATCTATTAAGCGATAGGGTGTTGACGCAAGCTAATAGTGTTGGATTATCCTTCCAATCTGTCAATAATGCATCTATGACAGCAGTAGCTTGTTGATAGCTCAGTTTATCTATCCTATCACCGTGAGATAGATAGTTTGTCAAGAGCATATTTGCTGCTTTCACTATTTCTGTTTCCTCACTGTAGGAATAGCTATTTAGGTGTAATTTGATACCCATTAAAGCTTTGTCTCGTCTCATGTCTAGCGCTTGCAATTCTGGTGTCAGTTCATGAGCAGTGGTTGCCATAAAGACATCGTCAAGCGCTTTGGTAGCGTCTGTAAGTGTTTGTAATCGTGCTTTTAAAAGCATTGCATTTGTGTCATAGTTACCATAGATGGCAACGACATTCTTCATAAACTGGAGATACTCTCCATTGCGATAGTTGCCAAATAAGGCGGTTGAAATTGTATTCATAAATTAAAAATATTTGGTGATTTTTATGATCTTTTTCTATCCTAACGGAGAATGTTTGTTGGCTATGATATTTAAAAGTAATTTTTAGAAATATTTAACTTTTATAGTTGCAAAGGATGCTTGCGGTAGTTATTATTTATTATCATTTATAGATACTAGAAATGGTCAACTAGTCTTGTCTATGTTTTTTGGTAAACAAGCATGCCAGCTTAAGTCGTTTTACGAGCCTACACTTAAAACATCTAATCCATTGTACAATCACTGGGACGTTCCTCGGTTTCTGCCTGTCTGGACAAGTTGTACCCTAGAAACTGCCCGTTATGTATGATATGAACGATTGCTTTGTCGTTAGTCAAAGCTTTTTTTAGTGATCCTTTCTTTTTTGAACAAGTACAGTCCAACACAAATTAATGAACTTAGTATGAACACCCTTGGTATCCATGGCATATCTGCCCATAACCAATGGACTTCGTTTTCATTACCTCTGAACGGTAAACAGAGAATCATTAGAATCATTGCGACATATAATAAATTGTTTTTCATGTAACTCGAATTTTAAGTAAAAATTTATGCAAACTAAGCTAGTGGTATCAAGTTGAACAAATCATTTGGGGTTGAAAAAGGGTTGATTCTAATGTCAAAGATTGATTGTCAATGTCTTAAATTACTCTTCAATGCTCTTCTATTTTTAATGTTAAGTTTTTTATATATCTGGTTTATATGTGACTTGAGTGTGCTTTGCTCTATAAAAAGCTGAGTCATTATTTCTTTATTCGTCTTTCCTGAAATAATTAAATTATACACTTCCAATTGTCTCTCCGACAATTCATTAAGTAACACATCAATTCCTTCATGCTCAATTTTAAACCGCTCACTAATTTGGCTTGAAAGGCTTGATACTCTCCTGCTATTAATATGAAAATAGACTGCAACTAAGCATGCACTAACTACCACCATAAGAAAAATAAGGACTGGGTAATTGTGTAATACCAACCTAATTTGCCCGTTACCACCTCTAATTGAAATCGCAATAGACGATAACACAAGCGCGATAACAAGCAGATACTTTTGATATTTGAAAAGCATATTTTTTGTATGATTTGAATGTTAGATCACTATAATAATAAGTGCCATTAAATTTGTGTCCATTAATAAATTCTTATGACACGTCTGCTAATATCTAAGTTTCACCTTTCAAATACAAATATAAATGGTAATCCATTATGGTGGTAGCTTTTCTGAAAAAGAAAACATAATAGAAAGGGTTGGAAAGCCTTACCTGTCGTTTAAAGAATGTAAGTCTGTAAAAAATATTAACTCCATTTTATGATAGTCCGTCAATTTGTTACCATTGTTGAAATCTAATACCAACTTGAAGGTCTTTAATTGCAAATTCCTTTGCACCCCAAGGTCTTATGGTAACCTTGTTAAGATTTGGGTGAAGTAAATGAGGATGTGTTGCCGAAATTTTTGCATAAACTTCTTCAATATTATTTGTCTCCAGTCTTAACTCTGGATAATGTTCTTTAGCTAATTGGTCGTCTTGAAAAACCATAATGCTTAAACCATCTTTTTGTAAAACACAATATGATTGTGAAGTATTTAAATCTTTGTGTGCAATTGTAAATTGTAGACAGTCGACAAATAATTTAAGTCCGTCTGAAATGTCTGAATAAAATACACTGGGTACCAATTTTGTAAAATTCATTTTTTATTTTTTACTTTTATTTATTTATGATTGATGGTCATCTGAAATGAAAGCTAACTTTATATACAAACGCATCACTTTGAATCCATTAATAAATACTCATTCTACGTTTTGATTTTAGTTGTGTGTTCGCCTTTCAAATCCAAATATAAAAGGTATTGCTTTAGGGTGGTGACTTTACTGAATAGAATGCATAAAAGTAAAGATATAAGAGTCTTGTCTGAATTTGTATGCAAACAAGCATTTAAATAAGCTAAATAATCATAAACCATGGTAAAATAATATATTTAAATCCTTCTTTTTTACCTTCCATAGCTAAATCAAAGTCAACAACTTGTTTCCTCACTACATATAAAACGCCAACATAATCAATACTTCCACCGTCCTTGTAGCGTGCAACAGGTACGCAAAAGATTGGTCCTTGGTCTGTTTTAACTCTAATCATATCTGTGACAAATATGATTATCCAAATAGAAATGCAGATTATTAAAATCTTATTCCATAAAGGTACATTAAATTTTGTCTTCATTACTTTCACCAATTCATCAATTATTATGTTAAGCCCGAAATAGTCTTTTTTTTTAGCAATTAACTGCCATAGAAGTACAAAACCCCTTCTTTTGCAAAATGACTGTTGTGTCTATGGCTTTATGTCTATCAATTTCATTCGCCATCTCAAATTATATTCCTTTATTTTGTAAAGACAATTTGTCAAAATGTCGTCTTAATATGCTCCTTGTTAAACTGTCTGAGTAGTTTGGGCAATTTGGATACTTTCTATTTAAACCATAAGCTCTTTTGTCTAATAATTCAAAATTAAAAGTAGTCATGTCCTCTAATCGGCTTTCTATCATTACAAGGTGTAAGGCACTATCGCTCATGACTCCTAAACCTGGGTCAAACAAGTTTTTATCAGGTAACCTAATAATAATATGATTACAGTCTGAACCATCTGGTTTCATCATAAAAACAATATTAACCGAGTCTTTAAATGTATGGTTCCATTCTTCATAAAATGCGTGTGCAAATTTGCCACAAGGTCCCATGGCAAGTCTTGTCCAACCATCAATTGTTCCATAGGTGGTAAGGAGCTCATTTCTAAGTTCATTTAATACAGCAATACGATTATTTGCTATCTGGACATTGTTGTTATCAATTCCAATATCCTTCTTTGATGAAGCATTTGAATGGCTCATTTTTGTCTGTGAACATGAACACAAAAAGATTGTAAATAAAATAATTATTAATTTTGTCATGATTGTTATTTTACTAAGCTTTCATACAACTTAATGTGATACATCTATCCATTTTTGAAAATTACTAAATATCTAATTGATTTACTATTTATATAAAATTCTAGCAAAATAAGAAAGTCTATTAATAACATTCTTTTCTAAACGCTTATATTACCTTTGTTAACTCCTGTATTTTGCATCTCAAAGACAAATATAAAAGGTAAACCAATACGGCGGTAGCTTTTCTGAAGAAGAATGCATAAAAGAAAGGGTAGAAGATTATTGGTTTAGTTTAGTTGCAATCAGGATTGCTAAATAATACCGACTACATTGTATTGTATCAAATGATAAGTGTTTAGGAACGCTCCCCATCAACTTCGGTTGATATTGTCATCTACTCGACTAGCGATAGTTTTTCTTTTCGACAATTTCATCTCTAATTCTTTCTCTGATATCAATTTTCGCCCCTTTGAAAGCAAATATTCTTGTACCATATTCTCTTGCATATTGATTGGTTATGGAGTCAGCAAGCATTGAATTTTGAAAGAATGGCGATGTTTCTTGCAATTCTACATTTTCTTCATCGGCTTCTTTTACCCTAATCAAGTTTACAAATCCTCTTGATAAGTCAAACCAATTAATATAGTCTGCATTAAACGAAACTGCATTTAATTTTTGTTTTGTGTAATAATTAATAGCCCCTGCTTGTCCATAATTATCACAGAGTATGAGGGTATTATTTTTGTTGGGTAAACTCAAATAAATACTGTCAACTTTTAAGGCTAATTCTTTCCAACCAAGCATATCTGCAAAATCTTGCGGCAATAAATGGTCTTTTCCATCTTCCCAACGCAGCATACCCAACTTTTTGTAGCTTTCTGAATGTTGTGCAATGTATTCTGGGCTTTTATTTGGGAAAGCAACATTATAAATGGGAATAAAAAATAGTATAGGAATCACAATTGCAATAGGTTGTAAATATTTTTTCCAACCGTCTTTTAAAACTTCCGACAGATACACAGAGCCAAATGCAATGTACATTGGATAAATACCTATAGCATAATAATCTTTTGCTCTGAAGTAAAGAAAAGCTATTAAAGTAAATAGAATGGAGAAAAAGAAAATGCTATATTTTTTCAATGACTTATTGAAAAGCAAGGCATAAAATGAAGAAAAGATTACCAATAGTGAGCCTATAAAAAACAGCAACTGATTTTTCAAAAAATCCAATCTATTTACATTTACTAATTGAGTTTCTGCTAATTCTTTTAAGTGATGGAAGACTGGAAAATTGTTATGGTATTGCCATAAAAGATTAGGCAAAATTAAAGCTAAACCTAATAAGACGGCAAAATATAGATTGCGATTAAAAAATATTTTCCGATCTTTTGTGAGTAATAATGAAGGAATCAGTCCAATCAATAGAAAAACAATGTTGTATTTATTTAAAAAGCCGATGGCAAATACGGTTGCTCCTATATAAAGCCATTTTGTTTCATCCGTTTTGATATATTTTAGTAGAATAAAGTATAAAACTGTCCAACTTAATACATCAAATGAATTGGGTTGATACAATGTGTTTAGTCGCAATAGTGCTGAAAATAAAACACAAGTTGCCCCTAAAATCAATGCAAACAGGTTACCATTTAATTCTTCTATAGCCTTCCAAACTATAAAAATTGTCAATGCACCATACAAGGCAGGGAAAAACTTAATCCAAAAAATTGAATTTCCGAGTAATTGAATAATATAAGATGTCCAAGAAGTAAAGGGTGGAACAGAAAGATAACCCCAAGCCAAGTGATTTGCTTGGTCAAGATGCAAATATTCGTCTCGTTGCAAGTCGTACTCACTACCTAGCAATAAAAATTGCAGCAAGAATTTAAGTCCAATGAAACCTATTAAAATTGCCGTCTTTTTTGTCATTGAGAAGTGTTTATTAAAATTACTGCGTACTTAATAATAACCAAAACTCACTTTGTATCCTTTACTAAACAAGTAAGTTACGTTTGTTTACGCCTGTGTTACTGCCTTTAGAGAAACAAATATAACAGCAAATCCATTAACGAGGTAGCTTTTCAGAAAAAGAATGTGAGTAGCATCGAATGGGAGTAAAAAAAATCTCTTGATATTGAAGGTATCACTACCGACGAATATTGGTATTCTATTAATATTTAAAGGAGAGGCATCCACATTAGCTTAGGTGTGTAGAGCCGATTACTCGATTGTGCTTAAGTGCTTTTTGGGTCTATTCAATTTCAATATCCATTCTTCGAAATAAATTGTCTTGTATTGTGATAATATGTTTTACAATTCCATCAAATATTACATTGCCATTCATGTCTTTTACTTTTTGTAGAACCGTTATCTCAAACGTTCCATTTGGTCGTTCAATAAATCCAATCGGTTCCACATTGGGATTTATTTCCGTCCACTGTCTTGTCCAATATTTTCGAACATCATCATGTCCACTTACATAACCACCTTCAAATGCTTTTGGCCACTCTACTTTCTCGTGGAATGTCGAAAGTGCAGAATCTATATCTCGAGCGTTAAAAGCTGAATACGCTTTTTTTATTAAATCCTGAATTTGTTTGTCCATGTTTCTCCTTTTTGATATTACAGATGTTTTTACTCGTTTGACGCACAACTATAAAAAATGACTTTGTATCTTAATTACTTAAGTTATGTTTGTTTAAACTAGTGATACTACCTTTCAAAGACAAATATAAAAGGTAATCTAATATGGTGGTAACTTTACTGAAAAAGAATGTAAGCAGGATCAAAATATAAACCAAAACATTTGACTCCTTTACAGAAGATTCAGTTCAGTGTTCATCACATCTCGCAAAGCGGGACAAGTTGTCCACTGAACACAGCCTGTCATGTTTGTCATAAATGAACGCTTAGTTGTTAGCAGGAAGGCAAAAGGGCAAGACTTGGCTATTAGCGTTTAGCTTATTTAAGTCTGTCTAATATTTCTTTGCCTGATTCCAAATATTCGGAAATAATTTTCTCACACACTTTATTTCCATTCTCGCCATTAGTGAAAATTATTATTCCTTTTTTTGACTTTGGTAATAGAAAAATCTTGGTGTTTTGCCCACGATTACTTCCAGAATGATACATCACATTTTCTCCATTATGTAAATTTTTTATCAAGAACCAACCTAAACCAACTTCATTCCCATTTTTAAGCATGGTTTGTTTTTGAATCATTTCATTTTGTACTTCATTGGACAAATATTTTTCTTTAAGAATTGCAACACCGAATTTCCCATAATCTTCAATTGTTGTAAGTACCAAGTTTGAGGCATTAGCCGAATACCATTTTTCTCGTTCATAAGGTTTTCCATCTGTATTATATCTATCAGCATAAAGGGTTGTATCCATAGTTTTGTCCCAATAAAATCGAGTATCTTTCATGTCCAAAGGTCTAAACAATAAAGAGTCAACTATTCTTTCAATTGGAGTATTGAATTTGCTTTCCAATGCTTTTCTAAGATATTCAAAACCTTCACCCGAGTATTTCCATTGCGAACCTGGCTCAAATGCAAAGGACAATTTTCCATTAGGTTCATGCCCTCTCCAATTAGGTAAACCAGACTGGTGGCTAAGTACATGGCGGGTTGTTAATTTTTTATGTAAGGAATCGTTTATAACCTCGGGGTCAGTCCAATAATGAAATAGGGGTTCATCCAGTTGCCATTGTCCATTACTAACTAATTTTAAAGTCGTCATCGATAGTAAAGGCTTAGTCAAAGATGCTATGTTAAAAATTGTATTTAGGGGTGCGGGAGAATGATATTCAATGTTTCCAAACATTTTGACTTGCTGAATTTTTGCGTTTTCAATTATACAAATACCCACAGTTGGTACATGCTCATTTTTCATCCAGTTTGAAATGGAATTGTTTTTGTCTGAAATTAGCGAATGTCTTTTGGAACATGAGGGTAGCATTGTTACAAAAATGATAATATTCCAACCTATAAGTGTGGTAAGAATTTTATTTAACCTTCGTTTCATTTTCTTTTTACGTTAAAAGACGACAGTTGAACGTAAACGTTGCATAGGCTATGAAGTTCATAGAAATAACTCGCAATAAAAACATGTACTTGTGACTTGATTATTTTCTATTGTTGACCCCAAAAAATCTTGTAACATCATAATTTAACAAATCTTTTATTTATTATTTATTTTCTCTGGAATTTAACTTCATGTTATACAACACTCCATTTATTAAAATCGCTTTACAACTTATTGATTCACAATTCATATTTAAATCTATCAAAATACGAAAGTTTGTTAATGACATTCGTTTTTAAACGTTAGTGTTACATTTAATAACGATGTTCTTTCAACCTTTCAAACACAAATATAAATCCAATACTGTGCTAGCTTTACTGAAATAGAATGTATAAAGGATCTAAATATAAACTAATATCGGTTGGTTCTGCTACCGAAGACTCCCTTCAATGGAGCGTAAATCGCAACATGCAAATCGAGAAAAGTTTTCTGAAGGAGACTGCCTGTCATACTTGGACTGAACTAACGCTAAGGTTTTAATGGCAGGTTTTTTTTGTCAAAACGGTATAGTTGTTATACGTTGTTTAAATGTCTCATTCTCTATTATCCATAAAACTACATATCCGCCAGCACCGTCACTGTTCATGGCAGAAATATAAATGGTTCTGTTTTTAGAGTCAATATTAACTGTTGTGTAATCTAAATTGGGTTCAAACAAATTGTCAACTGGTAAGTGAATTTTGTCTTTTCCAATAGTCAAAGTGAATTGTCCGTATTGAGTTTTGGGAACATTGCCGTCTGTACCCCAAATTTCATTTCCATTTATTTTTTCCAACCAACTCATTTCATTGTTTGATGCATCTCCTTTATGATATGCTAGTTTATTGTTCTTTGGATTGAATTTTGTCTTTGTAATAACTAATTTTATGGTGTCCTTTTTAAATGTAATGATAGAATCAGTTAACAAGTCGTAACTTATGTTATCAAACTTGTCAATAAATTTCACTCTTGAATAATGAATATAACCGCTTTTGTTTTGTCTACTTAAATGATAGTCTGTTGGAAGCCATTCTCCTTCCGCTTCCAAGCAAAATACGATTTGACCGTTTGTCAATGTGTCGATGATATTGTTTGAAATGTTAGGTGAATTTCTAACGTTTACAAAGCCGTCCTTATCGGCAATGATTCCAAACTGTCCAAATGTTATTTGGAATAGAATACAAGCAAATAATGTCAAAAGTCCTTTCATTTTCTAAATTTATTGCGTTTCTGTGGTAAAATAGCCACTATCTTATTAATAACCAAAACTCACTTCTTATACTTTAATAAATACGTAAGTTACGATTGTTTACTTAGCACCAGTTTTTATTCTGTTAGTCAACTTGATGAATTTGTACCGCTATTTTATTTGTCTTATCATAGAACAAAAATATTTCTTCTTCGCAATAATCGATCACAAAGTCCCCTGACCAAACTTGGCATATAAAAGTTAATTTCTCTCCATGCTGATTTTTTGGCCATTCATCGTCTTGCAACCAATCTGGATGTTCACCAATGTTTTTAATAACTCCTGAAATATCCAAGTGTTTTTCTGTCCTATATGCATTCAAGTTTTCTTCGTAAGACTTTCTTCCCTTTTCTAACCATTCTACCCAGTCTTCATTTGTCTTGAAAAATCCAAAGTCAGCTTTGAATAAATATTTATTGTCAATAATGTCAAATGATGCTTTGTAGTCATCACAATATTCGTTTGAAAATTCAGCAGTCTCTTGGCAGTATGGATCATTGTTATAATAAACTAAATGAATTTGACCACTCAATGATTTGTCAATAAGTGAAAGGTCAATTGTAGCAATTGGCATAAAGTGTTTGTTGTTCTGTTCAAAGTTATCAACGAATACTTCTTCTATTGTAGGGAATAATTTAACTGATGTCATATTTCTATTTGTTTGTCGTCATTAAATCGATGCATAACATATTAATAACCAAAACTCACTTTGTATCCGTTAATAAATGCTTGTGCAATGTTTGTTTAAACCAGTGTAACTGCCTTTCATGTACAAATATAAAAGGTAATCCGTTACGATGTTAACATTTATCAAAAGTATTCAAAAACACCACCACTTTCACAATTTATAACACAATCCACATCTTGATGAGTAAGAACCTACCTTATCCATACATTTGGTATACATTGCTCATAAAATTAAAAGATATAATTAAATCATATTTTAAGTTAGCGTCGTTGAAATTCATATGTTAGTAATTCATTGCTATAATAAACTTTATTATTTGGCAAATCCATAGAATAATTACTGGAGAAACCAAAATAATGCTATTGAGTTTAGCTTTTTTATCTTCGGGATTAGATTTTATAAAGACTACTAATATTGCAAATATTAAAGACAAAAATGTTGATGGAAAAAAGAAAAATATATTAAATCCAAAATTGTAAGGAGCATATCCTTGTTTTATTTCAAAGAGTTCATACCGATATTCATTAATAAATAAAGTAATTATTAAAAGTCCGGTTGCGAAAATTGGAAGTCTGTAATATTTATTGAAACTCATTTGTCTGATGTCAGGTAACTCGTTATTATACAAATAAGAAACCTATCACATCTCAGATTTCCCAATAATATCATATCCGTAGGTAAAATAATCTTAAAAGTCATCTTGCTTTCTCTATTCGTCAGCCCCAAATATAAGTCCACTTTTTCAATTGTCCAAATTAATCTTTTATAGCTATTTTCGCATGTAATTCTACTGTTGCTGTCAGAACGGTCAAAATTCCTTCTCGGATAATAAATGTTTCGTCCATTTGTTTAGGATAATACAACTTTGGGCCTCTTGCTTTAGGCTCCATTTCAATATCATAAAGGCCAAACTGATTATTAGATACTGTAGTTGGTACAATTACTTTTTGTTTGTTTCCGTGGCTTTAAAATTGCTCTTTATGGTGTGAAGAAACGATGACAGTGTCGTCGTTCCACACCTGTGAATTTAAATATTCAATCTTGAGTGTACTCCGAAAAGTCCTTAGTTCAAATAAAATGAGATATACTTATTCCTACTGCATTGACATTCAAACTTACACCTTTAGGGGCAGGGGTATTCCCCTATAGGGTCAGGGTAAAAAACGTTTGATTGTCAGTAAATTAATGTTTTCGGAGTGGATTCAATCTTCTAATTTTGTGGGATTTCTTCTACCAAAACTTCGTTTCCTGCCTTGTCATAATACGTGCAAGTCATCTTGTCCATACAGACAACCCATTTTTCTACCCCGTATTTCGCACTAATTCCAATAAAAGTTGGGTAGTCTGTTTTACCTTTTTGATGGTCCTTTAAGTCTTTTATAAATTGCTCTTTATTGCACTCATTGGAAATAGTCATTGGATCAAACTTTGCAGGTGAGGTAGTTTTATAATCATTGCCACCATAGTAATCGGTATGTCCGTCTGTTACATAAGTTTCATAATAAGTAACACCTAACGCTTTGATTTCTTTGATGTAAGAAGGAAAGTCTGCACCTGATTTCACTTTGCTGTGCGCTGATTTGATTTGCTCTACTGTAAACATTTGTTTTTGATTTTTAATTGTTAAACGATTTGATGAATTACATGCGACTATAATACTCAGACATAAGAGTAAGATTGCCGATTTTAATAATGAATATCCCACTTGAAATTACATTTAAATTATGAGGCAAAGATGTGGGCTTTAAGATAGCTTTAATTGTAAAAAATCGTTTATCTACAAGAAGCGTTTAAAGTTTTCGGGGGTATCGCCAGTAAACTGTTTGAAGTCTTTGATAAAATGGGCTTGGTCAAAGAAATTGTTTTCGTAACAAATTTCTGTCAGCGTTTTGGCTTCATTCAGATTTTCAAGCACTGAATGGAAACGAATAATTGAGGCAAATTTTTTGGCCGTAGTTCCAACTACTTTTCTAAACCTCTTTTCAAATGGGCTTTGGCTGATAAATAACTTTTCGTTTAGTTCTTTTATGCGAATAGTACCATTACTTTGGTAAATGAGTTTAACGGCTTCAACGATTAATTTGTCCGTTTTTATGTCTTTAAGTTGCAACAGTAAAAACTCTTCTACAATTTTTATTCGTAGTTTGTCAGTGTTGGCAATTGCTAATTTTTCTTCTACTTTTATGATGCTTTTTTTGTCAAAAATGTCATCCAATGAAAGGCTTAAATTAAACAATTCGTGGGCAGGATGAGAAGCAAAATGGGTAAAGCCAATTTCTGTAAAGTAAACTAATATTGTTCCTATATCTGCCGAATTTTTAAACACGCTATAGCCGTCAGTAATGCCTGTTATTCCTGATTTTGTTAGTTTAATTTCTGTGTTGTCTTTTAAATTGGAAAGTTGTCCTTTGTATTGAAAACCAATAACAAGCCCAGATGATGGAAAAACTTTATATTCATTTTCCACTGCATTCTCAGACACTACAAAATATTTGATGTAAGGTGTAAGTTGTGGAGTCGGATAATGTTTGTCAAATTTCATCGACTTGTCTTTAGATACCTTGTTTTGTACACATGTTCATAACTTTAAAAATAAACCAAATTCACTTCTTACCTTTTATGATACATATAAGTCAATTTTGTTTACTCAAATGTTACTACTTTTCAAGAAACAAATATAAAAGCTAATTCAATACGGTGGTAGGTTTATTGAAAAAGAAAAAATAAAAGAAAGGGCAGGAGAGCTTTGTTTGTGTTTCTTGAATAACAAGCTTGCTAGGATATTTACTTCATTGTATCATAATTGATGATGAGTATTTATTTGGTACTTCATATCTGCTTTGGTTGAATGGGTTGTATCTTCAATTATACTGAGTATTTTCATTTTCCAATTTCTTTCTTCCATTTTTCAAGAGCCGAAATATACACTTTAACTAAACTATCTTCATTAATTCTTATGTTGTTTAGTTTCATAAAATATGTTTCAATTATCATTGCTGACATATGGTCCGGATTTTCTATTCCTTGGTGTTCAAAATAACACTTTAATCTGCTTCCGCCCCATAATCCCCAGTTGTTTCTTAAAAACATGCCTAGTCCAAAGTGACTTTCACCACCATTTTTGATATACATTTTAGTTGAGTCTTTTAACATTGTGTCCAAAACTAAATGTGAGTCTTTGAGAGTTTTAGGAATGTAAAATCCTTCAAGAGTATCAATTTTACATTCCTTATTAATTGATTTTGAAATAAAATTAATTAATGAATCACTAGAATATTTATGTTCAACGCCTTTGATTCCTATAGTTGAGTTAGGTTGCTTAGTACCTGTTGGCGTACAAGTACTTAGTTTATCAGTTTTTTTGCAAGCAAAAAGCGCAGTAATTAAAATTATCAATTGTATTATAATTTTTCTTTTCATTTATTCTTTACAACTTTAAAATTAAGAGATACTCACTAAGTACCCTTTATTAAACACTTAGGATTCTTAAGGAATTGCCTTTCAAGAACAAATATAAAAGCAAATCCATTACATTGCTAGCTTTTCTGAAAAAGAATGGACAAATGACCAAAATATAAACCAAAATCAATTAACTCAGCTACAGAAAATTAAGTTCAATAGGGCGTTCAATGTAAGTCTGCCGGTTACTACCAGCGCTTAGTCGTTGCTAGGAGATTTTTGTTTGTTTAGTATGTCATTCACTCTGTCTAAAAATTGTTTTGGTGCTTGATGGATTGGGTCAATGTTGTGTGCTATTTCAAACTGTCGTTTTGCATTTTGAAAGTCATCCATTTTAAAATAACATTCTCCAATTGAAAACTCAGATAATAAACTGTTTGGATTTTGCTGTAATGAAAGTTTAAAGTCTTCTATTGCGTCAGACCATAGGCCCAAATCCATTTTACAAAATGCTCTGTTGTCAATTGCTTCAAAAAATTGTGGAAACAAGTCAATAGCTTTTGAATATTCATCAATTGCTTCATTATGCTTCATTTCATCTGTCAAACCAAGTGCTGATTTATAGTAACTGGTTGCAATTGATACATAATAATAGGGTTCTTGTGTTTGGCGTAAATATTCGTGATAGCCAATTAAGTCTTTTGCTTTAATTGGCTTATTTGTTAATAATAGTGGGTTTTCAAAAGCTTTTTTGTCAAATGGCGAATGATAGACAAACACAGATAAGTTGTCTATGTCTGAAATAGATGGCAAACTGTCTAATGGCGAATATGTCAAAATGTGATAACATTCATATTCGTTGTCAACTACTAAAAGTTTATAAAGTTTGAATTTTTCTTCTGACTTTGTATAAAATATATCTCCAACAGAAAAGTCTTTTGGTTGTTCTGTTTTTGAATTATCAGTTTGTGTTGTCTTGTTTTTTAAGAAGTCTAAAAGTCCCATTGTTTTCTGTTTGTTTTACTATTCTGTGAACGGCTTGCTGATAAACAGCTGACATAGCGATAGCTAAGATATTTGACCACTGCATCGTTATCCACTGTATTTTATTAGTTTTTATGATATTCATCCAAAATTTTCATTGTTGTTTCGTCATAAGTATCTTTGCTGTGCTCTCGATATGACTTAAATTTGAGTCTTGCTCCTGCCTTTAATAAAACTTCCAATGCTTCATATGAATTATGTTCTGCTGCTTGACTTAACGCATTTTGATATTGATAAGATGTATTAAAGTCCCAACCTTCTCCTAATCGCTTTCTTAAGAATGCGGCATCATTTTCTTCAGCTGCATAAATCTCTGGTTGTTTTGGGGAATATTGAGCATACTTAGCAAACAACTCAAAAGAATAGTCACATTCTACAATTTCGTCATTAATTATCATTGTTATCTTACCGTATGATTTTGACTCTAAATTTACTTTGATACCAATTTTAATACTATCTATAGATTCGCCTATAATAAGATTACCTGATTTATGTATACTT
Source organism: Saprospiraceae bacterium UBA7687 (assembly GCA_002482845.1). Classification (GTDB taxonomy): domain Bacteria; phylum Bacteroidota; class Bacteroidia; order Chitinophagales; family Saprospiraceae; genus OLB9. The sequence continues at coordinate 48,942 of DLGT01000103.1, read as the reverse complement.
TGCTTATCATTGAACTTATGCAGTTCTTCAATTGTATAAAATTTCTTCATATGCACAGTATATAAATCATTTATTGGGAAGAACATGTTGTTTGTATTGTGTTGTCTACCATTTAAAATCCTTAAATAATGGTAGTAGGCTCTTGGCATATTAATTCCTATCGAATTTTCAAAATTTATTACATCTATATCTAATAATTTTGCTGATTGGTCTTCACTCCAGTGAATACCAGTCAAATATTCAAATTGAAAAGCATTAGTATCAAACATTAAAGGCATGTCTAAAGGTCTTAACTTTTCTCGCCATCCGTCGATGATCATTTGATTTGTAAAATCTCTTATGTAAAGTAATGTTTGTTTAGAATCTTGGTGTTTAAGAATGTCTGTTAAATTTTGATTTTGTCTTTCAGACTGATTACCTGTTCTTATTCCTGTTTTGAACTCGTAAGTACCTATCTCCTTAAACTGATCATCTTTTTCAAAGTATCTCCAATAAGAATTAAAAGGTTTAATAGGAAAGCTTATTTGAGAAGCTCTTTGAAATAATTCAATTAATGTAAGTTTTCTGGAGAATGGATTTTTTAGTCTTTTAGGTTTTTCTCCATATGTTGCTTCTGTATATTCGGAAAAATCTCCATCAAGAAAATCATTTAATGAAAATGTTGCAATACTATTGTTTTGAACTGTTCTAACTTGAATTCCACACTTGTGTCCTTCTATTTCTTGCCAAATATAAGCGATCCAAGCATAGAATAAAGCTGTTTCATTGAATCTATATTCGTGAAATCCAAGATGTGAAATTGGATATTTATTTATGTCAACTTTTATTGATTGTCTTTCTTTAGCTTCTTTAAGTCTTATAGAATCAGGTTCAATTGTGTTAAAATCATATTGACCTTTAACAATACTTTCTTGATTTTCAATGTCAGCAACTCCACCATCAAAATTCAAATTTGCACTTGAGCCATAGTCACTAACACCACGCCAAAATTCTAAGTCTGGCCAAACTTTGTATTGTTCATCTCTTTTTATCGTTTCATAGTTGAAATCTTTAATTATTTCTGATAATCGCTTTTGGGTATATGAAGTTTGTTCAAGTAGGTAATCTATAAATGACCTGATATTTGCTTCAGTAATGGCGTGCATTTCATTTTTTGATTTGAAATAGTTTATTATTTCTTCAAATTCATTTTTCATCTCTATATTAATGTCCATTGGGTTTGTTTTTGTTTCAAATTGGTTGTTCTGTGACCAACAGTTTATTTGTATCATTATTTGACACAACATTATGATGAAATGCCGTTTTTTCATTTATTATTGTTTATAACTTGATTATTGGATGCTATTAAATCTTCAAAAATTACTTTACAATTTATTAATTTACAATTCATATTAAATTCTAACAAAATGGAAAAGTTTATAATTACATTTGTTCACAACTTTATTTCCACCTTTCAATCACAAATATAAAAGCTAATCCATTACATCGCTAACTTTTCTAAAAAAGAATGGACAAAGGATCAAAATAAACCAAAATCAAAAGACTTTGCGACCGAAGATTCCATTCAACAGAGCTTGCCATGCTATAGCATGGGCGTTCATTGAATGTCTGCTTGACATCACGAACGCTTAGTTGTTATGTGCTGCCAATTTTGTCATTGAAGTTGAAATATTTGCTCTCCGATTATCATAGCTACGTGTGCGAATATGTGTGATATAAATGCTGCTTCAAGACCTTTTTTCCAATATAGCCAGCCAAAAAATAGTCCTGCGGTGGAATTTCCAATAAGGACGTATGTAAGTAATGATATTGTTGGACTTTGAACAGCATTAAAAACAACTGGAAAATGTCCAAGTGCAAATAGAATACTTGCTGTAATAATCCCAGTCCAATAAGTTGAGCTGTTTAAATTCTTTTTTATTTTAAAAATTAACCAGACAACCAATGTCATAAAGCCAAAACGCATCAAAAGTTCTTCTGTTAATCCACCATAAAGAAATCTGGCAACAGTAGTTATTTTGATTTTATTGCCAATTTCAATAAACTCTTGCGGTATTGAAGATTTAAAAACAATTCCAATTATTGTTATTAAAATACCAGCAAGCAAGCCAAAGGAAACACCAAATTTAACTTGCTCTATGAATTTTATTTTTGGTTGTTCAATTTTTAATATTGACGAAATTGTCGGGACGGAAAATCCAACCTTGTCATAAAGCATTGTTCCAACAACAACAGCTATTAGTAATAAAATTGCCGGGTTGATTAAAACTAAATATTTGAGCGTTTGTGGTGATATTTTATCTAACACTTCTTTTGGTAAACTTTCAAGTGGTATAGTTACTGTTAGCATAGAAAATACACCCAGTAATCCTATTATAAAAAGAGTTAATCCTAATTTAAATTTTTTATTCATTTTATGATTTGGTTATGCTAGTTATTGTCTTGTCTTTGGTTGCACATAATGTCTACGCGATATGGATCGGATGACCGAAGGAAGTCTGATCTCATCATGGCTTGTTATTCATTCGCCTTTCTTATCTCCTTGATTTGCAATTCATATTACATTCTAACTAAATACGAAAGTTTGCTAATGACATTCATTATATAAATGCTTAATGATACATTTGTTCACAACTCTATTTCCACCTTCCAATCACAAATATAAAAGCAAATCCATTACTGAGTTAGCTTTTCTGATAAAGAATGGATCAAGTTACCAATACAAACCAAAATAATTTGACTTCACAACCAATAATCCGCTGCAGCTGGGCATATATCGCAAGTCCCCTAAACATGGTGAATGCTTAGTTATATAGTTTTCTACTCGGTATTTTCGATTTTATATGTGTCGGATTAGTCCAATAAATTATGCTCTTTTAAGTAATCAAAAATTAGTTTGTCAACTTCCGAAATGTTGTCTTTGTCAGCATATTTAAGCCATTTTATTTCTTCAATTTCGGAATTTGCTTTAATTTCTCCTGCGTATTTTCCAGTATAGCAAGTCATTTTTACTAAAATTCCTTCCGTATGTCCGTGAGCTTGTGCTTCAAAAGTCCCAACATAGCTTAAAGTTTTGGTGTCAATTATAACACTTAACTCTTCATTTATTTCTCGAATTAACGCTTGCTCGTCAGATTCTCCTGTTTCCCGTTTTCCACCCGGAATATAATATTTATCTTTACCATAGCTTTTTGTTGATAGAATTGATTTGTCTTTTATTTCTATCCAAGCAAGTTTGTCAATTATTTTCATTTTTCAGATTTAGATGATTTATTGAGTCGTAAATAAATGAGCATAATGTAAGCGATAGTTTTTTGTCATTCTTTTTTGAAGCTATTGAAATTTTCAACAATTTCTCTCGCCACCAATTCCGGATTTTGGTAATATATACCGTGACTGTATTTTGGCAGCAAAATTATTTTACTATTATCATTGTCCTTTACTAAGTCGGAATAATGTTGGATTCTTAAATTATCATATTCCTTCCACCAAGGCTTAAAGTTGATTCCCAGATTAAGCTCTTTATTCATTTCTTCATCTGGAAGTTCGATATGTTTGTTATATGAGATAATCACCGTTACAGCAATATTATTCTTTAGTCGGGGCAGGTTGCGATATTCTTGAAAGTAACCTGATTCATTAGATTTTAAAGCCCTTATGGCATCATTCCTTGTACTTTGATCAAAATCTTTATTCTCCGACATTGTTTTTATAATTATGTTTGAGAGTTCTTGATATCCAGTTGCACTTTCTGATTTTATTCTTGCTTTTTCATTCTCTTCAGGAGATAACATAAAGTCTGTTGGATCTGAGAAAATAAGTCCAGAAACATCATCTGGAAATTTGGCTGCAAATAATCTTATATAAGGCCCACCTATAGAATGTCCGACCAACAAGTATGGTGGTTTGATATTTAACGCTCTTAATAAACTATGAAGGTTTTTTACAAGCTGGCTATCGGATATTATTCCTGAATCAGGTTCAGAGTGTCCAGTTCCGTTTCTCCCATATTGTATTCCCGAAATGTTTGCAGGAAGAAATGGAAGAATTGGGTCAAATGTTCCGCCTCCTAATCCTGACTCGAATACAAGAATAGGTTCACCATTTTTTCTGTTTTCAATGTTGAAGGTTTTATAGTCTATACTTTTGCCGTTAACTACAACCGATTTACTTTCATTTTGCTGAGCATAAATCGAAAGTTTAAACGCTAATAAAAATAGAATGCTCGATATAATTTTATTTATATATTTCATAATGTAATAGAAGTTTTTTCTAAAATTGCCACCAACTTGGTTATGAGCGACACTTCTTATTTCTTTGCCTTTCATATCTCCTTTATTTCCAATTTATATTAAATTCTAACTAAATACGAAAGTTTGCTAATATCATTCATTATACAAATACTTATGATACATTTGTTTACAAATCTATTTCCACCTTTCAAACACAAATATAAAAGCTAACCCAATACTGTGGTAGCTTTTCTGAAAAAGAATGAATCAATTACCAAAATATACTAAAATCATTTAACTCAACTACAGAAGATTCCGTTCAACAGAACTTTCATCACATCCCGCAAAGCTGGACAAGTTGTCCCCTGGTCAAAGCCTGTCATGTTTGGCATGGAAAAACGCTTAGATGTTATGTACTAGGCGTCTTGATTTCACCTTGTAATTCAGGGTATTGGTTAAAAATGTTTTTCACTAAATCGTAAGTTCCTTTTCCATGTTGATTGCTAAAAGCATATGTTTTTCCATCATATATTATAAGTTCATGATCTTCATTAAACCATCTTGAAGGGTCGTAATTTCTTACGTTCTTAATTTCTTCTATTTCAAATTCTTGTTTTGATTGACAGATTTTATCAACCCAAATCCATCTTTTTGGTCCTGTTAACTCCATTAGGTCCTGTGGACTTATTCCAAAATAAACACTTTCACTTATTGCGAAATGTATTGTTTGACGCTTGTTCAGGTTGAATTCACTTTTACCGTTGATGGTAACGTCAAACCTTGAATAGTCCCGATTGCTTTCTCTCCGAGCTTGTCTTTGCTCAGCTGCCTTTTCTCTTAACTTGACTTGATAGTCTGTTGCCTCCGGAAGTGGAATAATTTGTTGTATATCAAAATATAAATTGTCACCGTCCTTTTGCGGTCTAATTCTTATGCATTTTATATCAATATCTCTTTCTATTAGCCATAAAACTGAAGTTGTAACTTCCTTTGAAAAGTCTGCTGACACTAAAATAATTCTAACATCATTAGCAAACTCTTCTTCATTTACATCATCCCACTCAAGGAAGTTTAATATCACTTCCTGTGGGTTTTGTATATCCAAATAATTCTTTTCGATATAATGTTGGAATGCCTTTACAGCTTTTTCAAAAGTCATATTGGCTACCATCGCGGCATAACGGATAGACTGCAACTCCATATGTCCGCCGTCTTCCGTTCTTTTTAATTCAACAACAACTAAATTAGCGTTCTTGTCTAGGCAAAGAATGTCAATGCGCCTTTTGCTGTCTTCCCAATCTCCAAACTCACTACTCAGGACAAACAAATTCTTTTCAACTGTCTCAATTGAGTTGATTATGAATCTTTGCAAGTGTCTTGCTTCATCGATTCTTTCATTTGAAAAAGTTGTCTTTTGAAGCTCCACTATTTTTTGTCCTTCTAGTTTATATATTGGCATAATGTATTGTTTTTAGAAATGACTTTACGTTTTGGTATTCGCCATTAGCTTTCAGGGCATCTTCCGATTATCGGCTGGATTTCTATTTCCTAATAATTATTTTTTCTACTATATGTTGACTAGTTTTTAAATCTTTTATTTCAAGCAGATATGTTCCTTGAGATAAAGCGTTTAACTTTAATTGAGAAATATTTAATTCAGTCAATATTGTTTTACCACTTAAATCATAAAGATTGACTATATATTTTAATTGACCATTTATTTCAATGTTTATTTCATCAATTGATGGGTTTGGATAGATATTTATTGTTGAATTCCCTATTTCATATACTGAAGATACTAAGTCCATTCCATCACAATCTTCATCAATTCCATTATTTGGAATTTCTTCTGCGTTAGGATTGATATCAGCATTGTTTTCGTCGCAGTCTTCTGCGAATAAGAAACCATCTTGGTCTAAGTCGTCATCTAGAGTTGCAGTGTTACAATCGTCATCTAATCCGTTGTAAGGTAGTTCAGTTTGGATAGGATTGATGTCAGGATTATTGTCGTCACAATCATCCGTAAGTAAGAAACCGTCTTGATCCAAGTCGTCATCAAGCGTTAGAGTGTTACAGTCATCATCAGTACCATTATATGGTTCTTCAATTTGATTTGGGTTTATGTCAGCATTATTATCATCGCAATCACCTGCGACTAAAAAACCATCTTGGTCTAAGTCGTCATCAAGAGTTAGAGTGTTGCAATCGTCATCTATTCTATTGTACGGTTCTTCAGCTTGGTCAGGATTTATATTCGCATTGCTGTCATCACAGTCAACACCTGAAAGGAATCCATCTTGATCTTGATCTATCCATAGAGTTATGTATTTTTTTGAAATAAGACTTGATTCACTATTTCTACCTATTAGCACTAAATCAGGATCGCCATCATTGTCAATATCGGAGAAGGCGGCTTCACCCTCATATATGCTTTTTATTTCAGTTTCCAATTCTTTAAAACTTCCTAAACCATCATTAAGATATAATTTAGCTTCACTTTTTAAATTTTGATTTATTCCGGTAATAAATAAGTCTTTGTCGGAATCACCATCAATGTCTATAAAAGTTACTGATCCACTGCTCACTCCCAGAAAATTTTGTTCACTATCTTCACTAAAAACACCTTCCCCGTTGTTAAGGTATAGTTTGGTTACACGAATTGCTTTCATATTTTCGATTCCAAATCCAGAAATCATTACATCCAAGTCAGAATCTCCATCCACATCGCTTAATGAAATTGTTCCATCCATAAGGTCAATGAATTTTGAAGTTTCATAAAGGCTAAATGTTACATTCCCATCATTTATATAAAGGTTCGTTAGTAAAGTACCTCCGTTACCTGAGATGATAATATCTAGGTCATTGTCATTATCAATATCACCAATTCCTATTGAACTACGTCTTACGCCTATGAAGGGGGTACCTGAAAGTTCTTCAAATTTACCACTTCCATTGTTTAAATAGAGTTTGGCAATATCTTCAAAAAATTCGTTTTGTCCTACAATTAAAATGTCTTGGTCGGAATCACCATCAGCATCGAAGAATTCAAGTTCTCCGTTCCAAATGTTTTCTAACGTATTTTCAAAATTTTCCAAAAATGTTCCATCGCCTTGATTAAAATATAATGAAGTATGTTCTTTCCATTCACTATTCATACCACATATTAATAAATCCTTATCACCATCACCATCAATATCACTTGTGGCTATTTTCCCACTACTAACTTGCTCAAATTCTGAATTAAAATCTTCACTAAAATTTCCTGTGCCGTCATTGACAAAAAGCTTTGTACATCTAACTCCGTTTTTCCAACCAATCATTATTAGGTCTTCATCTAAATCACCATCAGTGTCAAAGAATTTGAGTGAAGAATAATCAATATTTGGAAAAGGTGTTATGGAATCTGTTTCTATAAATTCTTGTCCAAAAGCCATATTTTGATATAGTATACAGCACACAAATAAACAAATTGTTTTCATATATTTTTATTTCTTGCCAATAATATATTGTTAGACACCATTGAAACTTTAGTAATTATTTTGCAATATATTAATTTACACTTTAAATGTTTACATCTATCTTTCCACCTTCCAATCACAAATATAAAAATCAATCCAATACATTGTTAGCATTTCAGAAAAAGAATAAACAAAAGAAAGCAAGCATATTCCCAATATCATTACATAACCATCAGCTTTTAAGAAAAATCCAACATTTCCAGCCACAATACGACCCCAAAACTGGCCTTAAGCGCCCAAGATTTGTACAAGATAGAGTGAATATACCCAAAAAATTACCAAAATATGGGTATCCGCAGCGGAGGGACTTGTCCAGCAAAAATAATTGGGTTTCCGCAGCGGAGATAGCCATCATATTTGTAAAATATGGCCTTGCGCGCAGGAGATAGGCTTCAAAATCGTAAAAAAGGGCGCTGCGCGCTGCATACTAACATTCTACATGTTTTATGGCTATCTGCGCTCAGGAAACCCTTATCATAGGAGTATGATAGGTTGCCGCAGCTTGGGTGGCTCTGTCCAACAAATATTATACTGCGCCCCAACTTGAAGCGAGCTTTCCTGCAAATATGATATGGCACCCCAATTTGGGGCAATATAAAATTTGGAAATGAAATGTTGTCACAAAGCCTGTCTACTTAGTAACAATGCATAAATGATGCACAACAAGTGTCCAATCAACAAAATTTTGTTTTTAAATATAGTAAGCTTATGTTGTATGTCATTGATCCAAAGATGATAACCGATTGGCTTTGTCACTATGCTATTTTCTAAATTACTTTACAAACCTTTTTTATACAACTTCCATTTCTTCCACTGTTTCAGATTTAAAGACTATTTGTTTTGTTTATTATCTGATTAGCCCAAATGGATTTGTTATTTATAAGCTGAGTTTAAAAAATGAAATTTGGATATATTAGATCAGTTTTTTCTTTTTTAATGGTATCAAATTTAGAAATAAAGAACCCTAACTTTGTATCCATGATAAAATAAATATGTCAAGTCTATTTAGACCTACGCGTTACTGCCTTTTAGATAAAAATATAAAAGCTAATCTCATAAAGTAGTCTTTTTTCAGCAAGAGAAAACATAAAACTAAGGGTAAAAGAGCCCATCATTTTAATTTGATCAGCTGAATGTGGGCAGAAAGAAACAATTATATTAAGATTATAGCTTACAAACGACATCCAAATAGCTAAAATATGTATGTGAAGGCCCCAAAATAGGCCTAAAAAGGCCATAATATGGGTATCCAGCGCGGAAACCCTTGTCTAGCGAAAATAATGGGGTTTCCATGCTGGAGATAGGCAAAATAATTGTAAAATAGGGGTTTCCGAACTGGAAATAGGCATAAAAATCGTAAAATAGGGGTTTCCGCGCTGGAAACCCCCATTTTACATGTATTATTGGGGTTTCCGCGCTGATTACCCTTGTCACAGAAACATTATAAGTAGTTTCTCGGCGGACTCTATTCCCAAGGATATTTATATAGTCTCCCCGACTAGATTACCCTTATCTAGCATATATGATTTGGCACTCCAAAATGGAAACTTATAATATATGGCAATAATAGGGGTTATGTGCCTAGAACTCCCATACCATCATTTTGGGAGGTGGCAGTGGAGGGTGTTACCCTAGTATTAGTAGTGAATATTATGTAGTTTTTGGTTGAATGGTAGGGTTATTGGATGAATATTTTTGGGAAATATTTCTCTAAATGTTATGAGAATAGAATACCACGATATAGATTTGTTCGAAATTTAAAATTAGAAATTAAATAATACCAATGGAAGCTGATATAAAATTAAAATTAGAACAATTACACTTAAGAGTTGATTCCTTAAAGGACCAAATAAATACAGAAGAAGCAACTAAAAATGCTTTTGTAATGCCTTTCATTCAAATTTTAGGTTATGATATTTTCAATCCAACAGAAGTCATTCCTGAATTCATTTGTGACATTGGAACAAAAAAAGGTGAGAAAATTGATTATGTAATCAAAAGAGATGGTGAACCAATTTTAATTATCGAATGTAAACATTGGAAGGAAAATATTGATGCTCACAATTCTCAACTTCATAGATATTATCACGTTTCAAAATCTAGGTTTGGTGTTTTAACAAACGGGCATCAATACAATTTTTATGCAGATTTGGAGAAGCCCAATATAATGGATGAAAAACCATTCTTTACTTTGGATTTATCTAATTTAAAGGAATCAAGTCTAAAGATTCTAGAGAAATTTTCAAAAAATGGTTATAACTTAACGGATATATTAGATTCGGCTGAGGCTTTAAAGTACATTAAAGCCATTAGAAGCGAATTTGAAAAAGAACTACAAGAACCTTCAGATGAAATTGTTCGACTGTTAGTAAATAGATTCTTTGACAGACCTGTAACTGCATCTAGATTAGTAACATTTAAAGAATATACAAGAAAAGCATTTGCAAATTCAATAAACGAATCAATCAGTTTTAGGCTTAAAAACGCATTAAATATAAATGAATCGGTTCCATCCAAGGCAGTTGAACAAATAGCTCCTGTTGATGAAAGTATTGAAACACCTAAGTTTATAACAACGGAAGAAGAAATTGAAGGCTCTCAAATTGTAAAAGCAATTTTGAGAGAAGTTTTACCTTCATCACGTATAGCATTTAGAGATACTCATTCATATTTTGGAATTTTATTGGACGATAACAATCGAAAGCCAATTTGTCGATTACATTTTAATTCAGCTAATAAATACCTGGAATTATTTCACAATGGAAAAGATAATGGAGAGAAAAAACAAATCGCTTCTTTAGATGATATTTACAATTTTAAAACTGAATTGTTAGCAACGATAAAAGTTTATGAATAGAAATATTACAATCAACCTAAATCATTTCTAATAGGGATTTTAAAATAATAAAAAATAATTAACAGGAATTGCTCCATATTTGTATAAATAATATGGAAGTGTGTACTTTGAAAAACTTGATAAATTATATGTTGTTATTTTTACCTTTAATGGTAAATTAGTTGGATTTTCTATTATGGTATCTAGGAATTTAATGCCTTGGCAAGCTGACTCCCTGATTATCTAAAGTTAGTTGTTAGTTTAATGACAGATAAGAAGTGATTCAAGTTATTGATTGTGTTCAATTGTTAAGGATATACATTGGACATTTATTAATTTAGGTGCGATCATTTAGTTAGGAAGATGTCGAGGGTGTTCCCCTAGTATTTGGAGTGAAGATTACCTAATTCGTGGTTGTATGATAGGGTTATGGAGTGAATAATTTTGGGAAAGATTTCTTAGGATGATGGTGGTTTTGGTGATTTGGTTTATATTTCGTGGTAGATGTCAAACATTTTTAGATATGATGTATAGCTAAAGATTGCTTTTTAGGGAATAATTGTTAGTTTTGTAGAAATTTTCAAAAATCAAATAAATACAAACTTTATAATATTACCAAGATTAAATAGCCCACTAAGCCGAGCAGTATGGAATTTATGCTGATAACTGTTTACTTACAAAAGATTTCATGACAAAGCATCACATTATCTTTAAGAAAATACCAAGAGACGTAACAAGATTTTAAGCAATGGAAAAATTAATAAAACATGAACACTTTAAGCATTGGAAATCTATGTTGGATATAGATATTCAAGCTGAGTTTTCTGATATTGAAAAAATAAAACTAGAGCCACATAGTTTTACGTTTTATACATCGGTTTCGGTTATGTCATCTTCAAAAATAGAAGGTGAACAGATGGAATTAGATAGTTATGTAAAACATAAAATGCTGAATATTGAATATCTGCCTGAACTTACTGAGAAGCCAAACGATTTATACAAAGCCTATTTATTTGCAAAAGAAAATAAGCTTACACAAAAGAATTTTCTGCAAACACACCTTTTTATTGCAGCTCACTTGTTACCAAAAGTGCAACAAGGGGTAATGCGCACCACAGAAATGTTGGTGATGGAACACAAAACTGGTAGAATACAATACGAAGCTGCGCCTTTGAGAATAGTAAACGAACGATACAAGCAATTGTGGCAAGAAATAGAAATTCTATTGAAACAAGAATTAAGCATTGAAGAAGTTTTCTATAACGCTGCATTCATTCACTTGGCATTTGTAAATATTCATCCTTTTGGTGACGGCAACGGCAGAATTTCTCGATTGTTAGAGAAATGGTTTTTAGCTGAAAAATTAGGAGAACGGGCTTGGTATATTAAATCAGAAAAGCACTACTACAAAAACGTAAATGATTATTACAAAAATTTAGCAAGATTAGGCTTATTCTATGAGGCTTTGGATTACGAAAAATCAATTCCGTTTCTTCTAATGCTTCCCAAATCTTTAATATTTGAAAAGTAACATGGAACTAAAACCCTATCAATAACAAGTAATTAACGACCTTTCACTGTTTTTGGAACACATTCAAGAAACCAAAGACGTGAAAGATGCTTTTTATGACTTTTGGGCAAAGCACCCGAAAACACCTTTATTTCCATTTGCGGGAACAGCCATAGAACCATACAAAAATAATGTGGCAAGAGTACCACATATTTGTTTGAAAGTGCCAACCGCAGGCGGTAAAACATTTATTGCTTGCAACGCAATCAAAACCATTTTTGATGCCTTCGCTTACGACAAACCTAAAACTGTTGTTTGGTTGGTTCCATCCATTACCATTTTAGACCAGACCATTAAAAATTTAAAATACGCCAATCATCCATACCGCCAAAAAATAAATGCTCATTTCGGGTAACGGATATTGCAAAAGGGAAAAACAATATGATCTGGCTAGCTACCTATGCAGGTGTTTGGGGATACAATGGGAGCGATTTACCGTCATCAATGATGAAACCTTAGGGCTAGATAGTAAAAACGCACAGCTACATATTAGAAGTATCTTGGAAGATGCTAAAGGTAGGCTTTGGATTGGAAATAATGGAATTGGCGTATTATTAAAAGAAGGAGATACAACCATAAATTTCTCTGAAAAGAATCATCTTATTCACCCTACAAGTAAAAAAAAAGGCGATAAATCATTTTTTGGCACACTTGAACACGTTTTTACAATCGCAGAAGATAGTTTAGGCAATATATGGTTTGGAGACCGGGATGCAGGTATTTGGAAATATGATGGAAAAAAGATGGTCAATTACACAACGAAAGATGGACTCACTAATGACTTTGCACTTTCCATGTACGTAGATAAAGATAAGAAATTATGGTTAGGCATGGCAGATGGAAATATATACACGTTTAATGGAAAGACATTTGAAAAGCAATTATGACGATTTCAGAAAGAATGAAAAATTTCTTCAAGTCGATAAATTGTTTTATCCAGGTATAGGAAACCCAGGACTACGTCCCTTTGGCGTACGATCAAATTGTGGGAATTCAGAGAAATGATCTAAATTTAATGAGCGTACCTCTGACAACTTTGTAGAAAATGATTATAGACGATTTCCAAGGGGCGTAGCCCTGACATCTAATATTACACCTAAATTTAAGATTACAGGGCTATGCCCCTACATCACATGGTTAATATGATTGCTACAAAGATTGCAGGACTACGTCCCTTTGGTGTACGAACAAATTGTGGGAATTCAGAGAAATGATCTAATATTATCATATAAAAGATCTTGAATAATTATGAAAATAGAAAGTGAAGATATACTTTTGTTCTCGAAATTTAAATGTTTTAGGCAATTAATATGACATATGAAAAACTAACATATAGTGGGACGCAATGCAACAATTACTTGTATTTTTCTTTTGATGCAGTATTCTTTGATGTTGACGTTGTGACGAATGAACTGCTGCTTGTTCCGACATCCGTCAGGATAAAGAAAGAACCTGTACCGAAATCTACTTCATGGATGTATCGCATTGATGCGGGTGCCGACACTGATTTAGAGATTTATTTGAATAAGTTAATTGATATTTTTGAGAATAAAGTTGACAAGATAAATAGATTAAAAGAAAAACTAAAATTAAAGACACGATTACAGTTCGTAATATATATTGACATACATCCAGACTCGTCTACACCTTTGTTTGGACTGAATAAAAGAACTATTGACTTCTTAAGTAAAACAGGAACTGAGGTTGACTTTGACCTTTACAAGGCAGATACTATTGGACTTTTGAATAATTTAGAAGAAGAATAAAAGGCAACAGCAAATCGCAAAACAATGTCGAAAGGTGTTCTAGCCATTATCATAAAAATGGGAATACAACAGCTGTTTAGAATAGAAGATTTTATTTATCTTTACACCGTAATTATCACATATGGGGCAAGGCTTCTGATACATTATTTTAATTTTCTACCATTTTCAATAAATATTTATAATGAACAAACTTGAACTTATCCTTTTATCTCAGAACCTTATCAAGGAATTTAAAAAGGAAAACATTTATTTGGATTATTCTTTGAATAGCTTAAATGAAATAGAAACCTATTTATCAAAAACAATTTCAGGCACTAAAATAAAAAATAATACCATTTTTAAAAATGATACTGATTCTAAAGCATTGGCCTTGGGAGTCTACCTAGGAGAGGTAATAAGAAGAAATGGTAGAGGGATAAGGTGGAATACTGATAATATAGATACACCAAGTGATATCGTACAGGAAACACCTGATGGCTCAACAGCGTTAACTATCCATAAGGCTTTCAAGAGAATATACAATGGCGAAAGTGAAAATATACATCATTTCGCACTCATTATGTCAAATGATTTATTAAAATATACTGGAGAAATCCCAGATGATTTTTTCGATAATGATGATGTACGAATAGACAAGTATAGAGAATCACAAGTTGTGATATATTCAAATTCTATAAAGGATAACATCGTTCATCACATATATCATGAAAATGGTATTTGGTATTTTTCAGGTCTAGATGAACTTGAAAGTAATACAGGGGAAGGAAATTATCATTTTAAATTTTTAGAAGAGATAAAGTCTGAACATCCAGAATTTTCAGAACTGTTAATTGCAGAAGATAAACTCAGGATTGTAAGACAAGATGATGGCACATATCGATCTCAAAAACAGCATAAAAGTCTTTTTTATGATAGCCACACTATACCCTCTTTCCAAGGGGATATGAAATTGAATATAATTCAATGGATTAAATATAACTTTGGTAAGATTTTTAAATCCTTATTGGCACTTTTCATTGGATTTGCTCTAATGATTAAAATTCATTGGCTGTTTGGATTGGTATTTATTGGAGCTTTATTGTATAATATTTGGTATTGGTTTACGGCATTTAATCAATTTAAGGGTGGAGATGTTAACCCTGGGAAAGTAATTTCAATTGACCCACCCTTAGTAGCCATAGCAACGGATATGCGTAAATTTGGTGGAAATTATCCCGTACTTAAAATAATTAAAACAAAACTGCCAACAGAAGATAAAATACTAGGTAAAGTTATTCCGACAGTAGCATTGTACAATGACAACCCACATGGTTATCCTTTTTGGGCTGAATTTCATCCCGTGCCAGTTATTCATGGGATCAGTGATAAAAAACGTATAGCTTATATTATGTCGAGTTTTTCGAAAGAAAGTTTAAACACATTAGATAATTACTTAAATAAGGTTGGTTCAAAAGAAGCAGGAATATACAAGGTCGATGAAAATAACAATAACTGGATAAATTATAAACATGTTGATATTTCAAAAGGAGTTTCAATGGAAGCACCAATTAAAGACAACAATGAAATCAAGGCATAAAGATGTTTTGGGCAAAGAGACTGACATATCTTACTTACGTTGTTAAGGATAGCTAATATATAAAATTAAAATCGATAAAAATGAAGCAAATATTAAATTCTATTTTCTTACTGAGCCTTATTTTCTTTTCTTGTAATCTAAAAAAGGATGGATCAGTTTTATCTAAGCCAAAGGTTGATCAAATTTTGGATGAAGAAGTTGACGATAGCGACTTGATTGCAGACGTTAATAATTCAAGAGATGCAACAAAAAACTTATTAAACCTTGATTTGGTAAAGCAAATGGGCTTAAAGGAAATTTATTTGCATGAAGAACCATTATCCTTACACTTCACAGATCCATCTGAAAATCTAGTGTCATTTGAAGCAATGAACTTAAAAAGATCTGAAATAGATAATTACTTATCAACACTAGAAAGTGATACAAAAGACAATATCAAAGAGATGGTATTTGAAGACAAACTTATCAAATACCTAGTTAAAAGCTCAAGTACGTCAAAAAGTATTATATCATTCATAAATTGCGCTAATTCAGACAGGACACTTAAAATGATGTTATATTGTAAAAGTAATGAGGTTGACCTACTAAACCAATATTCAACATTAGCGAATTGTAAAAATTGACTTTTTACAATAATTGGTTACTTATTCAACATTTACCTAATCGCTCATAAAATTCCATTCGATCAGTCTTGACTGGCAGGCCTGCCTCTTGTCCGTCTCCGAGTTCGATGATGATAAGCAAAATTAATTCTTATTCAAAACTACAGTAACTATCTATAATTCTATTATAAGGCATCGTTATTCAAGCCCTTCAGGCTCGTAGTTAAAGTCCTTTCGACCATAGGTTTCACCTACGGTTATTCATGTTCAAGACTTATCAAGCTTGTGTTCACAGCATATTTAAGGTTATTATTTAAGCCCTTCAGGCCTTTTAAATTAAGTGATTAACGATTAAGCCGTTTAATTATCCATGGTGTAAATATTAAAGAGATCAATCCTGCGGAGATGGCTGTCACGATGAGGTGTCCATACAATTTATAGTCAAGACCACTGTAAAGCCTTAGAGTAATAATTATAAAGGAAAGTGTTGACCAAATAATCCAATACTTTATATTTGGATGATTGATTACATTTTTGTCTTGTTTAAGTTTTAAAATTGCAAAAGAAACTATAAGTCCACCTGAAATAGTGCTTGAATGTTGTAGTATTTTTAGAACTTGTATCTTAATTCCATAAATATCTGTGGACTTTGATAAATCAGGGATAGTTTGTACAAAATATCCATCAAAATGGGTGAAACTGTCCCAAAAAATATGAGATGCGGCACCAATTATTATTGAAATTATAACCACAAACCAATTTCTAGTAAAATAGTAGTTCCAGTCAAACTTTTTGAAACTGGCAAATCGAGTGTAAAGAGTAGAAGGTAAATTATCAAATAGGCTGTCTCTAACTATATTGTGGAAAATAAATGTCAATAATATGCCTAATGGAAGGTCAAACCAAAAAAGTCCGCTTAAAGTGTGGCTATAATCGCTTTGAATTTTCATCCTTAAAAAATATTCAAAGTCAGGCGTCAAACTACCAATTATTAATCCAGTCATTGAAAACCAATGTCGAGGCAAAAATGATAATGGCAAAACTAATGCTGGATGCGAAAAGGTAAACGGCATTCAATTTCTTTTTTTATGTTTTCTTTTGTCTTATATCCAGACAAAACTACACTGCAACTTTCTAATTGCATAACTTTATCACTATTTCTTTTTCAAGCATTAACAGGTAGGGCCATTCAAGCCCTTCAGGCTTGTTGTTATAGTCCTTTCTACTACAGGCTATACCTACTTATTGATATTCAAGCCTTTCAGGCTTATGGTTCATGGGTTGCACCCCGTAGGTTGCACCTACGGTTAATGATGTTCAAGCCCTTCAGGCTTGTGATTTTGTCTTCTCTATCATAGGTTGCACCTACGGTTATTGATATTTAAGCCTTTCAGGCTTGTGGTGTGGGATGCAGTCTTTTTGGATATCCTTAAACTTAATCTCAACTTTAACCTTAACCTTAACCTTAAACTTAACCTTAACCTTAAACTTAACCTTTACCTTAACCCCTAAAAATGCATCATAAAGTCATTCGAATTCAGATCCTGATCTATCTCCATCTTTTTGCGGAGACGGTATCTGATGATCTCTACACCACGTACAGAGATATGTTGAGTAGGGGAGCGATCTCTGCGGTTGGTTAAGTGGAGCTATGATTATGTTTAAATGTATTTCCTGATAATTAAGATTTTATGAACCTGACCATATATGAAGCTATTTATTAGCAACAAGAAAAGTGAATAACATATTTATAAGCTAATAATGATGATTTTTTTATCATGTACATTTTACAACTAACTTGTTAACAAACCTTATTTGTCGAGCTCAGTCATTTGTAACAACCAACTTTCGACCTATGGTACCATTACTTACAATGTATATTCCATTCGGAAGTCCAATGATAGAAGCGAAATCATCATACCCTTTTATCAATGTTTTGCCATGCATATCAAGAATGGTAAAGTTTACCTTATGATTAAAGTAGATAATGTCTTTAGCAGGGTTGGGGAAGAAGCTTAGCTCACTCACATTTTTAAGAACTTCAGCTATGCCACTCACACCACTTAAAGTATATTGTTTAAGCCATTTCCAATGTTCTGTCGGTGCCCAATTAGGGTAGCTATGTCCAAGATCTTTGACAAAAACATATTTAAATTCATGCGTATCATTTGCATCTATGGGAAGGTAAGTTGTTAATACAAATTTATTGGTATCTCCTACAATGCCAGTATGTTGGCCATGTAAGCTGAAATTCCGGACAACATCATTTGCGATTCTATAATGTTTACCATCAAGGTAGGGTAAATTAGGCGTAGAGATCAAAGTATCAAATAATCTCATAGGTACTGAAGGAAAATCAGGCCCTACATTGCCAGGACCATAATCTCTATTGCCTACTTGATAAAGATAAGGGATCTTTCTTTTCGGGGTATAAATAGTATCCAGATAAAATGAAGAAGCATTGCTGCACACAGCTGCGAGGACATCACTCATTTCTATGGAACATTTTGCTGCCATAGCGCCACCATTACTAAATCCATTGAGGTAAATTCGTTCCACATCAATATTATATTCAGTTATGGCTATTTCGATGATCTTGCGCAAAAACTTAATATCATCATAAGCTATTTCTCCAGGTTGAAATACCCAATTGGCATCAGGGGTATGATTCCATTTCGTAATCGTTTTAAATTCACCTTCATCAATAATTTTATTCCGTAAAGAGCTTGGGAAAACCGCAATAAACCCTTCTTTTTCAGCAAGTTCAGCCCATCCAGATTCTTCGTACATTCTTTCTCCATCACCTCCAGTCCCGTGGAGCATAAAGACTAATGGTACAGAAGTATTCCCAGTGTAAGAAGTAGGAATATGCAAAAATAATTCTCTTTCTTTACCATCTACTACGATGGTTTTACGGAGTTTGCCGCTTGCAATTATATTGGAAACTACAAAAAGTACAATGATTAAAATAATGGATGGTGTTCTCATTTCTTAGGGTTTTATATTTTGTCAATTAGTATGACAAAAGTATATCTTATTGTAATTATATTTACTACCCTTTTGGGTGGTTTTTATATAATCTGATAAATATTATTTGGTTATTTGTGTGCTGCTAGGTAACTTTGAAGGTATAATAATAAATATGGTAGGAAATGAGTATTCGTAGTATTACGCAAACCATGAAGATTGTTTTTTCATTCGAAACGTACGTTCGATAACACCATAGATGCAGGTTAGTAATCAATTCCATTTTAATGATGAAGCGGGCTGCGTGGCGCCAAAGAGTTAAAGAGTGATGAACATTTAAAATCCAATAAAAGTATGCACATGAAATCAGTATTCATAATATTTGTCGCCGTGGCATTAACGTTGCCTTCTTATTCAAATACAACAAATTCTGACAATGTAAAATACTATAAGGTGATTGCTGAATTATTGCAAAATGGGATCAACGAAGCGCTAAACAATAATATGAAAGAATGTTACCAATATTTTGATGAAGCTTATGCAATGGCAGAAACCCAAAAGCTAGAACAACTGCTTCCCATACTTGCCATTTCGCACAGTCGTTTATTATTTATTGAAGAAAAGTATAGCGATGCATTCATAAAAATCGAAAAAGTAAGTCATTTAATAGCAAAACAACCATCTACCACATTTGCCGGTGATTATTATGAAATTTTAGCCCAATGTTATTTAGAGCAGGAAAAATGGGATCTAGCTTTGTTAAACCTACAAAAAGCTGAAGAAATTAGGATTAAAGTTGAACCTGGGAAAAACTGGCGAACATACAACGGGATGGCAAAGGCATATCGTTCAATAGGTAAGGATGATCTTGCAGATGAATATAGTATCAAAGCATCTAAACTTTCAAAAATTCAAAATGCACGAAGAATAATTTTAGATATTCAAAATGAACTAAAATTTGATGAGCAAAGTGGAACCATTGCTTCGCTTAGTATGCAAAATATAAAAGCAAAAGCCGAACTCCAAAAGGCAAAGTTTAGAAATATCTTATTACTAACTTTATTGGTGGCTTTTGTAATCATTTCCATTTTATTATTTTACATATTGAAACAGCGCACGCTATACAATAAAGAAATGGCCATCAAAAATGAACTAATATCCAAAAGCTTGGGAGAAAAAGAAGCCTTGGTGCAAGAAGTCCACCATAGGGTCAAAAACAACCTACAAATCATATCTAGTTTGTTGAGTCTACATTCTAGAAGTGTCCATGATAAAATCACAACAGAAGCCTTGTTAGAAAGTCAGAGCCGCGTTATGACCATGTCATTAATTCACCAGAATCTATACAAAAATGGTCCGTCATCGCGTTTGGAGGTCAAAGAGTATCTAAATAATTTGTGCCGCCAAATTTTTGATACTTACAATATTCTAGGCAGTAAAATCAAGATTCACACCGATATCCAATATGGTATGGTTGATGTCAATCTGCTTGTGCCTTTAGGTCTTATTGTCAATGAATTGATAACTAATGCATTAAAATATGCATTCGAAGGTAGGGATGCTGGTTTTATAAATATCACTTTAGGTAGTGTAAATGAAATTATGAAATTGACGGTGAAAGATGATGGCAATGGATATAATATGGAGCAAAATGAAGGAGGGTTTGGTCATAAACTCATCGATGTTTTCGCTCGGAAACTAGAAGCTGAAGTTATTAAAAAAGTAGATCATGGTACTTCTATAACTTTAATTTTTAAGCACCACTATTTTGAATGATGGAAACAACTAATTACACCCGTATATTAATCGTAGAAGATGATGCTTTAATTGCAGAAGACATCAAAGATATATGCGAATTAGAAGGTTATAAGGTACCTTCTGTTTGTTATAATTATCATCAAAGCATAGTTGCCATTCAGAACAATGTATTCGATATTGCTCTATTAGATATAAATTTAGAGAATGAAAAATCAGGATTAGATGTAGCTGAATTTATACGAAATATGTTACATCCTATTCCAATACTTTTCCTGACTTCTTATTCTGATAAAACTTACTTACAAGCAGCAAAAAAATACCAACCTGTCGGATATATCACTAAACCGTTTCAAGAAGAACAGTTGATATCAGGCATAGAAATCGGTCTAAATAATCATCCACAGTTGTCAAATAGTAACATCAGAATCAAAGGCAAATCTAAAATTATGTCTCTTTTGACAGCAAGAGAATACCAAATCGCTTTACTGATCTGTGAAGGCAAGTCCAATGATGAAATAGCTTCAATCGTATTTCTTTCTGTAAACACTATAAAATTCCATATTAAACATATATATGAAAAACTAGATATAGGGTCTCGAACGCAGCTTATGTTGCTTTTTACAAACCAAGACTAAACTTGCGATGCTATTTTTGAGACTTCTCCGAAAAGTATTTGGGAGTAAAATGTGAAAACTAATCTTTTCAGCCGTATGATAATTTATGGTTTCTCATTACAGAGCATGGATGTAAATGGTTACTTATCAAATTTTGGATGTTTTCGGAATGGAATCATTTCTTTTTATTACTAAAACAAAAGATATCTATAAGCTGCTAACCATAGACATTAGGGGAAGTTGTTTGTATTCAAGCCTTATCAGGCTTGTGGTTCATAGGTTGCACTCCGCAGGTTTCACCTACGGTTATTGATATTCAAGCCCTTCAGGCTTGTAGTCATGGGTTGGACACTGCAGGTTTCAGTCCGTAGGCTGCACCCCGTAGGCTGCACCTACGGTTATTGATATTTAAGCCTTTCAGGCTTGTGGTCATAGGTTGCAAGCCGTAGGTTTCGCCCCGTAGGCTGCACCTACGGTTATTGATATTTAAGCCTTTCAGGCTTGTGGTCCATAGGTTTCAGTCAATAGGTTTCAACTACGCTTATTGATATTCAAGCCTTATCAGGCTTGTGGAAAGTGATGCAGTCTTTTTAGGTATCCTTATCCTTAATCTCAACCTTAACCTTAACCTTAACCTTAACCTTAGTC
The DNA here is from genome assembly GCA_002482845.1 of Saprospiraceae bacterium UBA7687. Lineage (GTDB taxonomy): Bacteria > Bacteroidota > Bacteroidia > Chitinophagales > Saprospiraceae > OLB9. The sequence goes on along the minus strand of DLGT01000103.1, from coordinate 26,855 downwards.
TTTACCTTAACCTCAAAAATGCATCATAAAGTCATTCAGATTCAGATCCTGATCTATCTCCATCTTTTTGCGGAGACGGTATCTGCTGATCTCTACACCACGCACAGAGATGTTGAGTAGGGGAGCGATCTCTTTGGTTGTCAGATTCATGCGTAGGTATGCGCAAAGCTTTAGATCTTTTGGGGATAGTTGAGGGTATTTTTCTTTGATCCTTCTAATAAAGTCAGTGTGTACCTGATCGAAGTGTACTGCAAAGCTTTCCCAATCATCTTCCAGTCGGTGGTCGTCAGATAGTATGCCGATGACTTTTTTGATATTGGATTTGGTATCGCTGTCTTTGGTTTGTTTTACGATGGTATCTAGTTCTTCGCGGAGTTTGGCGAGTGTTTCGTTTTTTTGCACGATGTGCATGGTAGATAATGCAAGCTCTTTGTTTTTAAAGTCGATTTCGGACTGTAGTTTTTCATTGATGAGTACTTCTACCTTGGCTTCAGACTCTTCTTTTTCTTGTTTGAGTTGGGTTTTTTCGGTTTCGTGTTTTCTGTCTACGTATTGGACCAAGGCAAAGATCGCTACAACAAATAATATGAAGTAAAATGCGATGGCCCATCCGGTGCGATACCAAGGATATCCCACATTAAAGGTAAAGCTGATTTCACTAGCTTCGTTGTTATCATCTGTTTTGGCTTTGAGTTGGAAGGTGTATTTGCCTGGCCTTAGGTTGTTCAGTTCCTTGTGGCTTTCCGGTGTCCATTCTGACCATTTGTCGTCTAGGTTTTCGATGTGGTAGCTGTATAGTACTGGTTTGGTCAGGTCCATTTGATTAGAACCGAATGAAAAGATAAAATAATTCTGATCTGATGGGAAGGTCATCTTTTCTGTGGGCATAGCGCCATAACCACCATAAATGATGCTGTCGCCCGATACGATCTTGGTAAATCTTATCTTTAAAGTTTGTTTGTTTTTGAGCTTTTCTGGATTGACTAGGATCAGTCCTTTGTCTGTACAGGCGAAGACGTGGTTGTCATCATGGGCGTATATGTTTTCGAAACCACCGATCAATTTCCCGTGAAGAAATGGGGTGATTTGTTTAGCTACGTTTTTGGTAAGTGGCTTTTCATCTACGGTGAGCATGCCACATTCTTTTTCATTGACGTACCAGATGCTGTTATTGTCTTTTTGGAACATCCTGCGCGTGTTAGCTTTTGTACCCATCTGTGCAGATAATTCGGACTCCATGACAAATTTATCGTTTTTCTTGTCGTAGAGATATATGCCCGTCTCTGCATTGACGTAGATGTCATCTTTCAGCCGTGTGACATAATTGGCCATATTGGATGGTAAGCCGTGGGCGACGCCATAGTTTTTTAATTCGTCTATGGCATCATAACTATTGTTTAAGGTCAGTCGATACACACCTCTGTACGGATGAGATACCCATATGTCTCCGTATTTGTCCTTGGCGACGATTCTAGCAGACTCTTTAAATCCTTTGACATCATTGCCTTGTCTCCATGTATTGCCTTCCTTTTTGTACAGTTTGAAGCCGCTGTAGGTGCCTACTAGCATCTTGTTTGCATCAGGTAGGGCAATAAAACTCCAACTACCTTCATAATCATTAGAAATCTTAATGGCTTTATCTCCTAGTATCTGGAATGCACCCTCATTGTGACCCATAAATAAGGCATCACCTACGACATCTAGTGCCCATACTTGGCCATCAGAGTTGACCACTTTGCTAAATGGTTTGGTTTTGAATGGATTCCCATGTTCATTCCATGCCGTATAAAACAGTCCATTATTGGTTCCTACAAATAATTTGTTGTCAAAGATTTTCACAGCATATACACCACCTTGTAGCCCTGCATCGGCGTAAATGATAGAGTAGGGCGAGTTGATCAGTACATGGTCGATGCCATTGGTCGTACCTGACCATATATTACCGTTGATATCTAGGGTCAGTGTGATGATACTATTGGTTTGAAGACCTTGATCTTTGGTGATAGAGAATACATGGTGGCCGTCAGCGTCTAGAAAGATGATACCTTTCAATACAGAACCTACAGCGATTAGGTTTTCGTTGATCATTACTGCCGAACTAAGGATGGCATTCTTGAGATGACTAGATGTCAGGAAAGGACGGAAAACACTGTTTTGATAGGTAAAGACGCCATTCTTTTCAGTGACAAAAAGTAACTTACCTTTAGAGAGTTCTATGATATCTGAGATACGATGCCCTTTAAAGACCTCACTACCTGCGAGAAGTTTGGGTGGTCCATCTGCGACTTCGTACACGCCGTATATGGGATCACCAGCATAAATTTTGCCAGCGATGTATTTTAGGAAGTTGATCGATTTACCTGGTACATCGATTGTGGTTATCTTTTCATCAGCATAGGCAAATATTTTATTGACAGATCTGAAAATGACTTTGGGACCTGCTATTTGGATTTCCCACACGTCTTCTATCGATGTATAGTCTTTGGGTAGGAGTGTTTTTAAGCTTTTATAGACCAAGCTACCATTTTTACTAGGATAGAAGTATCCGACTTCATCTTGACCACCTACATATATTCTATTGTTTAGGGTATCCAAGGCTACGGACCTTACGATTGTTTTATTGGGTAGTTTATGCAAGACCCATTTGGTTCCATTATAATTAAGGAGTCCCTCATTATTGGCTACGTAGACATCACCATCCTTGGTCGCGACCGCATCCCAATTTTCAATGCCACCATTGTAATTGGTTTTTGTGTGGTTCGTGATGTATGGGTTGTCGATTAATATTGGTTGCCCCAATAGATCAAAACAAACCAATAATAATGTACTAAAAAATGTGTGCTTTAACAAAAATCTGATCATGATGCAAAGAAAAGCTTTAATAGCATTCAAAAGTATAGATTGAAGTATTATTTTTTTTATGTGATGTAGTCTTGATGTAGTATGATTTACAGTATTTACCGCATATGAGACTACTTTTGCTTTATCATTAACATTTTATTAATCATTAAATACAAGTCACTTATGAAACACCTTTACACGTTGGTTTTGCTTACTTTATGCTGCTCAGTAAGTTTATTTTCACAACAAACCTACGATTTCGAAACTTCTGCTACTTCGTTGACATTTCAACACTTCGGTAGTGCATTAGATGGAACGCTTACAGGTATCATTAATAATCCTGATGCTACAGGGGCTAATACTTCATCTAAAGTTGGTCATTTTGTCAAAACACCTGGCGCTGAAGTGTGGACAGGCGCATTTGCAAATCCACAAAGCGCTCCAATAGATGCTACGTCAGGAGGTCAAATCTGTATCAAAGTGTGGATGGATCATGTAGGTACAGCATCTCTTAAACTAGAAGGACCTGTTGGTGGTGGAGAAAACTGGATAACTTCCCAGCCACATAATACACCGAATACATGGCAAACACTTTGTTTTGATTTTTCAGCACCTTCTTTAGAAGACTCTAAACTTCCTGCAACCGGCAAAGTATTTGCTCAGTTGGTGATATTTTTCGATTTCCTAGAAACACCTGTAACAGCGGACGAAAGTTATTATTTTGACGATATTGTATTCCCTACAGCAGGAGGTATAGAAATCACCACGACTATACTAGATTTCGAAGAAGCTACTACCACGACAAACTTTACTTACTTCGGTAGTGCATTAGATGGTACCAATACCATGATTATTGCAAATCCAAATCCATCTGGTATCAATACAAGTGCTAATGTTACTAGTTACACAAAGCCAGGTGTTGCAATGGTGTGGGCAGGAGCTTATTCCAACCCAAATCCAGTAAGAGCCATAGACCTATTAGGAACAAATAAAGTATGTCTCAATGTACACATGGACCACATTGGAAATGTCGCTTTGAAGTTTGAAAACTCAACATCTGCACAACCTAACTGGATTCAACAAGTATCTAATACTAAGGTGAATGAATGGGAACAACTTTGTTTTGATGCCTCATTGCCATCTATAGAAGCACCATTCCAACCAGCAAACTCTATATTTGCTACAGCGGTTATCTTCTTTGACTTTGGTGTAGCTGGTACAGGTACCTACGTTACTTCATATTTTGATGACATGGTAGTTATCTCAGGAGCAACACCTACAGACAAAAATGTAAACTTCAAAGTGAATATGAATAATTACACAGGTAGCTTTGATAAAGTGTCCTTAAAAGGTCAGTTCAACAATTGGTCAGGAGATGCTGATCCATTAAAAGATGATGACTTGGATGGTATTTGGGAAGGAAGTATTGCAGTACCAAATGGTGCTTATGAGTACAAAATCACTTTGGACAATGGGGCACAAGAAGAACAATTTTTAGGAACGGAAGAATGTACTAAAACAACAGATGCATTTACCAATCGACTATTATTAGTAAGTGGAGATACGGATGTCCCAGAGTTTTGTTATAATAGCTGCTACGCTTGTGGAGAAGAAGCAAAAATCACTTTCAGACTTGGCATGGGAACAGTAGATCCTAATCCAGAAGGTGTATGGTTAGCAGGTGGTGGTAACTTTGATGTACCAGGTGGAAGATACAAAATGAATGATGCTGACGGTGATGGTGTATATGAAATCGTTGTACCTCGCAAAAAAGGATTCGGTTCATACTATGCATTTGCAAATGGTCCTTGTTTTGATTTCAGCTGTAAAGAAAACCTAGAAGGTCAGCCTTGTGGAGATCCTAATAATTTCAATGACCGTACACTTGCACCGGTGACAGGTGATATAGTCGTTTCTACTTGTTATGGCCTTTGTTCACAAAATACAGCTTGTACATCATCTACAAATGACATCACTTACAGAGACAACCTTTTTGCATTGGTAGGCAATCCATCATTTAATGGTAAAATCATGATCAACTTTGCTGAAACGAATACTTTTGACAAACAAATCACGATCACAAACAATATCGGTCAGCAAATGACATCGATCCAATCACGTAATGGTAATCAAAATATAGAAATGGATGTCAATGAACTTAATCCAGGTTTATATTATATCACCATACTTTCTAACAATCAGACACAAACACAAAAATTTGTGAGATTGTAATCCTTTGTTTCTTTATGAATGGCTGTACATTGTTTTTCAGTCTACAGCCATTCATTTTAAATTGTTTAATCTTATTCAGTTAGAATCCATTGCGGTGGGTAAAAATAATCATCTTGATGAAAGTCTTTAGATCGGTGATTATTTTTATAGATATGTTCTTTTTGGAAAGGTTACTTTTATTTTTTCCTATATAAGCTTTTAATAATTATCATAATGAGAATAGTTTTATTTTTCACATGTTTGATGGTGGCTTTCAATATACAAGCCCAAGTCAATATAAAAGGTAAAGTCACTTTTGCCAATGAAGCAGAAGGAGCGATCGGTGTCAATATCTTACTAAAAGAAGATAATTCAGTCGGGACTATAACAGATATAGACGGAAGCTATTCATTGACAGTTCCGAGCAAAAACAGCACATTAGTGTTTTCATACATAGGTTATAATACGACAGAAATTGTAGTAGGTGACCAAACAGAAATCAATGTATCCCTTTCAGAAAATGCTTCTGTATTAAATGAAGTAGTTGTAACAGGATATACCAATCAGAAAAGATCAAACATAAGTGGTAGCGTGGCAACCCTTAACGCAAAAGATATATCTGAAAAACCTATCCTACGTGTAGAACAAGCATTGCAAGGACTTACAGCCGGTGTACAAGTTGCACAAAATTCTGGTTCACCTGGTAGTACACTTGCCGTAAGGATCCGTGGTGTAGGTACCATCAATAATAGTGATCCATTATATATCGTAGATGGCGTACCTGTAGATGGTCTAGACTTTTTAAATCCGAATGATGTAGAGACGATGAATGTCCTTAAAGATGCGGCTTCGGCAGCTATTTATGGATCTCGTGGAGCAAATGGGGTAGTGTTGATCACCACAAAAGGTGGTAAAAAGAACCAAGCAGGTCGTATCTCTTACGATGGATATTATGGCGTACAAAGAGTAGGTCGATTAGTTGATTTGCTCAATGCTGGTGAATATGCTACCTTACAAAGTGAAGCATATCTAGCTGCAGGGAAAACACCACCTGCCGAATTTGCCAATCCATCTGCACTAGGACAGGGAACTGACTGGCAAGAAGCTATCTTTGAAACAGCGCCTATCATGAGTCATCAATTGACCTTTGCGGGTGGCGGACCGACTTCTGCACATACGCTAACGGCAAGTTACTTTAGCCAAGATGGTATCGTAGGTGGACCAAAAGCAAGATTCGAGCGTGCTACGGTAAGGTTAAATAGTAATTATGAACTTAAGCCTTGGTTGACACTTGGTAATAACATTGGTTTTACATGGTTGCAAAGAAATGGACTTACAGAAAATAGTCAATACAATTCTCCATTGATTCGTGCCTTAAATATGGACCCAATCACACCTATTAGAAAGGCAGATGGGACGTTTGCATATTCCAATTATGCAGACACAGATATCGCCAATCCTGTCAATGGAATTGCGCAAACACACAGTACTTGGACAACGAATAGATTGGTAGGTAATGTATTTGCTAATTTGAATTTGGGCAAAGGATTTTCATTTAGATCAACTGTGAGTATGGATGTTAATTATTCTATTCAAAGAGGTTTTAGTCCTAGGTTTGATTTAAGTAATATTCCTTCCATTAGTGAGGCACCCACGGCAGAAAAAAATCTTGTGAATAATGTGAGTGTGAATAATTATTTGTGGAATAATAAACAGATAGAAAATGTCTTGACATGGCAGAAAAATTTCAATGACAAACACAACCTTACTATTATTGCTGGGACAGGAGCTATAAGTAACCGTTTTGATGGGAGTGGTGGAGGAAATTCAAATCTGCCATCCAATGATCCTAAAGATGCATACATCTCTAATACAGTTGATCCAGCATCACAAGTACCTTATCAAGTAGCAAATGAATCTTCATTATTGTCTTATTTCACCAAAGCAAATTATGAGCTTGACGGTAAATATCTTTTTTCTGGTACTTTTAGAGTGGACGGTTCTTCTAAATTTGGTAGAAATAATAAATTTGGATATTTTCCTTCCTTATCTGCTGGTTGGATTGTAAGTAGAGAAGAATTCTGGAAAAGCAATTTTATTTCGACATTCAAATTAAGGGCAAGTTGGGGCAAAAATGGAAACGATAGAATAGGGGACTATAGTTTTTCTACTGTTGTATTGAGTGGCCAGAATTATGCTTTTGGTGCTGATGAGATTATTACAAATGGTAGTGTTGCGCTTACATCAGCAAACCCTGACCTTAAATGGGAGACAAGCACACAGTCAAATATAGGAGTTGATATGGAAATGATGGATGGTATGCTCAATTTTACCGCAGACTATTACATCAAAAAAACATCTGATATGCTTTATGCTTCACCGATTCCATTAGTTGCGGGTACACTTGCTCCGCCACAGAATATTGCAAACGCTGAAAATAAAGGATTGGAACTTGCTGCTAATTATAAAAACACCAAGAATATAGTTAAATATTCTGTCGGGGCAAATATTTCTTTTGTAACGGGGATTGTTACAGGTCTTGGAAGAGGTGGAGATCCTGTTCCGTCGGGTTATGTTCAGTTTGCAAATGCCAATGCATCTCAGACAGATGTAGGACAACCAATTGCTTCATTTTATGGATATGTAACAGATGGTATTTTTCAAACACCTGCAGAAGTAGAAGCGCACGCCTTTCAAAACGAAGATACAGCACCTGGTGATATTCGATTTAAAGATCTTAACGGCGATGGTGTGATCGATATTGATGACAGAACATACATCGGTAACCCGACACCTGATTACACTTTTGGATTAAATACATCAGTGGAGTATGGTGGTTTTGAATTGGGATTAACCTTCCAAGGCGCACAAGGAAATGAGATTTTTAATAATACCACAAGATATGATTTCGGATATGTCAATAGACCATCTGTAGCATTGGATAGATGGACAGGACCAGGTACATCTAATACTCAGCCAAGAGCTAATCTCAATGACCCAAATCAAAATGCTAGAGTATCTGATAGATTTGTAGAAGATGGTTCTTACATCAGATTGAAAAATACATTGTTGGCATATAACTTCTCTGAGAAACATCTTCAGAAATTGAGATTGCAAAAAGCGAAGTTATACGTTTCTGCGACCAACTTAATTACATTTACCAAATATTCTGGTCTTGATCCTGAGATAGGTAATATAGGAGGTAGTTTAGAAATAGGAATCGATAGAGGATTTTATCCACAAGCACGCACATTTATGGTGGGCTTAGGATTGACATTTTAAACAGATGAATGTATCTTGCGTTTAAATAGTTAAGCATAAGATCATTTCAATAAAAAATTAAAGTACATCAAAATATAAAAGATGATGACAAATTCAAAATTAACCGTTTTATTCATTTTTATAGTAATATGCTTTTCTGCTTGTACCAAGGATTTTTTGGAAAAAAGTCCAATCATTGGCATCACGGAAGAGAATTTTTATAGAACAGAAGCAGACGCCATAGCAGGTGTCAATGCAGCGTATGCAACACTTCAGTTCCAAATGTCAGAAGCTGGACATTTCAGATGGTTTTGGGGAGATATCATGTCGGATGATGCTATAAAAGGTGGTTCGTCAGACAATGATGCCAACGATTTACTCCAGTTGGAGACATTCAAAGGGCCAACTAATACGGATCATTTGGAAGCGGAATGGAGTGCAGATTATGAAGGTATCTATCGTGCCAATGTCGTACTCGAAAAAGTACCAGGTATCGAAATGGATGCTAAATTAAAAGCAAGAATCCTAGGAGAAGCAAAGTTTATCAGAGCTTGGAATTATTATAACCTAGTCACCATTTTCGGTGGTGTGCCATTGGCAGATAGAGTTTTAGCGCCATCTGAATACAATATACCTAGAGCGACAGCAGATCAGATTTGGGATTTTATCGAAAAAGACCTTAAAGAAGCATCTGCTGATTTATGGGCGAGAAGTGAATATGCACCTGATGATTTAGGTCGTATAACAAAAGGAGCTGCCCAATCACTTTTAGCTAAAACATACTTGTGGAGAAAGAAGTATGCTGAAGCTAAAACAACTGCTGAACTAGTGATCAATTCGAATGAATATATTTTAGTAAATGATTATGCTGAAATATTTACGCAAGGTGGCGAAAATAACGATGAATCCATATTTGAGATCCAATACATGAACGCTTCAGGTGGAAACTGGGGAAGAAACAATGCCAATGAAGGTAGTTTTACCAATGTATTCACACGAGCAAGAGGTCGGTTCGGAGGTTTCGGATTTAATATTCCTACCCAAGAGTTTGTAGATGAATTCTTTAAGGAGGGTTTTGAAGACCCTAGACTTAAATCAACTGTATTCAGAATTGGCGAACCTATGGGTGACAGAGGTATTTTTACCATAGAAGAGACAGGTGGATTTCCACATCTTTATTATTCCAAAAAGTATTTTAATAATCTTAGCGAACAAGCGCCTTTTGGAGATCCTGCACCAAATGGTGGGTCTAATGACAGGGTAATCAGATATGCAGACCTTCTATTAGTACATGCAGAAGCTGCAGCGCAATCAGGAAACGAAAGCGCTGCAAGACAATCCCTAAATCAAGTAAGATCACGTGTGTCTTTACCAAATGTAACAGCAACTGGATCTGCTTTATTAGAGGCTATCTACAGAGAAAGAAGAATCGAATTGGGCATGGAAGCGCATAGATTTTTTGACTTAGTGCGTACAGGCCGAGCACCATCTGTACTTGGCAGTTTAGGATTCAGAGAAGGTGTACATGAGCTATTCCCTATACCACAATCTCAAATATTGGCAACGAATGGCGCGCTTACGCAAAACTTCGGTTATTAATCATTAAATTTATCACACAATGGATACTAAATTTATTCAAAATAATATAAAAACATCTTCGATTTTCATCTTATTGGTGATGTTGTTTTTTGGTAGTTGTACACCAGAAAGAATCAATGAACAATCGCTTGATGCTAATCCTGGAGTGCCAGATTTTACGGTAGAAGCAGTTGAAGGAAATGCAAATTTATATGTGGTTAAATCTAATACCACCAATGCATTTCAAGTACTTTGGGATATACCTGGAGGTGTACCGAAATCTTCTGTAAAAGCTCTAGATACCATATCTTTTCCTAAAGCTGGTGTCTATAAAATTACTTTTTTCGCTTCCTTTAATGATGGCAGTGGTACAGGTATTGCATCCAAAACGGTGAATATTGCAGAAGATGCACCGCTGACTTGTAACCCAAAATATGCATTGTTGACAGGTGACTGTCAACCTGCTGGTAAGTGTTGGGGATTGACTACTGCAGCAGCGGCTGTGAAAGTCGGTCCTACATATGACCAAGTAGGAGAGTGGTTTACATCACCTGTTGGAGGATTGCAAAATGCTCAATATGATGATCGTTTTTGTTTTAGATTTGACGGTTTTGTTTTTGAAAATCGCAACAATGGTGGATCTGTCAATCCTTGGGATGGCTACAATGTACAAGCAGTAAATTTTGGGGTAAGCGACTTCGTTTTCACAGAAGGAACAGGTACAAATGGTAGAGATCAAATTACACTCCAAAACGATCAGTTTATGGGTACGTGGGATGCAGATAATGTGCTAGATGTCATGAAGCTGACCAAAGACGAACTTATTGTAAGGACTAAATTGAGAGACCCAGCTGGAATACCTGTCGAGGGTTGGTTTGAATTTACATTTGTTCCTAATTGATACATATAAATAGTTGTCATCTTATCAGCTATAAACCCGAAGGGGTGTAAGATTTATAACCACGGATGTAAATCCGTGGTTTTTAACCAACAATAAAAATAATTTAAAATGCAGAATATATTAAATAAAACCATGTGGATGCTTTTAGTAGCAATCATTAGTGTCGTCTCCATACAAAGTTGTTCTGAAGATCCAGATGGAAGTCCAGAACAACTCAACTTACCCGTAATGGAAGTTTCTGACATCACGCTAAACGAAACCGATAGCGATGATACAATATACATCGATCTAAAACTAAACGGTACCAATATGACAAATGCAGTTCTAAATTTTGCTGCAATCTCAGGTACTGCTACTAGTGGTATCGACTTTGAAGTATTGACAGCGGGTAAAATTATCTTTACACCTGAAGAAGCCTCCAAAACCATCGGTCTCAGAATAGTAGGTGATGGCGTCAAAGAAATCAATGAGTCATTTACCATCAAGTTTTATAATCCGATCAATATGACGGTAAAAAATGCTGAGATCAAAGTGACAATCTTGGATGATGATGACAATACTGCTGGACTTCAGATACCTACATCTGGTTACACCACACCGACTGCTTATGCAGGATACAAATTGGCTTGGGCAGATGAGTTTGATGGTAGTGAATTGAATCCTGCCAATTGGGTATACGAAACAGGAACTGGCTCAGGTGGCTGGGGAAATAATGAGTTGCAATATTATAGAGAAGATAACTTATCTATGGTCAATGGCCATCTTGTCATCACGGCCAAAGATCAGAAGTTTGCAGGTAGCAATTTCACTTCATCTAGAATCAAAACACAAGGTAAAAAGGCATTTAAATTCGGGAGAATAGACATCAGAGCTGCACTTCCTGAAGGACAAGGCGTATGGCCTGCGTTATGGATGTTGGGTACCAATATCACTTCTGTCAACTGGCCTGCGTGTGGTGAGATAGATATCATGGAGCTTACAGGTGACCAACCGAATAGAGTTTTAGGTACGGTGCATTACGGTGCAAATCTAAACGAAAGACAATTCCGTACAGCATCAAAATTCTTACAAGGTGGTAAAAACTTCCAAGATGAGTTTCACGTATTTACCATAATTTGGGAAGAAGACCTTATCGAGTTTTATATGGATGATGAGAAGTATTATACAGTGACACCTGCTACCACGGGCAATCAACCATATCCATTCAATAAGACATTTTTCTTCATCATGAATGTGGCTGTAGGTGGTAATTTGCCAGGTAATCCTGATGCGACCACACCATTCCCACAAAGTATGATCGTGGATTATATCAGAGTTTTCCAACCAGAATAAATGTTTATTGCTTTAGTAGTTCCAAGTTTAAAATGACCATAACAAATGTCACTTTAAACTTGGAATTGCTCTAGTACATTAATACAAGCCGCAAAGCTTTTTTGTCACTTCCCAATGGTAAAAATGAATTCTTTTCGCATTAGTCTCTTCAGTTTGCTATTATTGCTTAGTAATCTTAGTTGTTCGTTTTCCCAAACCGAAAAGATAAACCTTGTCCAAAATGAGACAGGAAACAAACTACAAGTAGATGGAAAAGACTTTTTTATAAAAGGAATGAATTGGGATTATTTTCCCATCGGAACAAACTACACTTTTATCCTTTGGCAACAACCAGAAACCTTTATTAAAAAAGCTCTAGATACAGAGATGGCACTCCTGAAAGATATGGGTGTCAATGTCATTCGAGTTTACACAGGAATACCACCCAAATGGATCAGCTACATTCACAAACAATATGGCATATATACGATGCTCAATCATGCTTTTGGGCGTTATGGATTGACCTTAGATGGCAATTGGGTAGGGATTACAGATTATGCTGACCCAAGGACAGAAAAGTTCTTACTTAGTGAAATAAAAGACTTGGCTACGACTTATAAAGATACGCCAGGTTTATTATTATACCTTATTGGAAATGAAAATAATTACGGCCTATTTTGGGAAGGTGCAGAGACAGAAAATATCCCTGTAGCTGACAGAAAGTCTACGGAAAGGGCTCGCAACATGTACCAATTATTTAACAAAGCAGCTTTGACCATCAAGGGAATTGACCAATCTCATCCTGTCGCTTTGTGTAATGGAGATTTACAGTTCTTAGATGTAATCGCTACGTCTTGTAAAGATTTTGACATCTTTGGCACCAATATTTATCGTGGTGCTTCCTTTACAGATGCATTCGAAAGAGTAAAAAAAGAATATGGCAAACCCATACTATTGACAGAGTTCGGGGCTGATGCTTATAATATGAAAACCCAAGCTGAAGACCAAACTTCTCAAGCATTTTACTTGACTCAAAACTGGAAGGAAATATATGAAAATGCGGCAGGACTTAGCAAATCAGAAAACTGTTTAGGTGGATTTACTTTTCAATTTAGTGATGGCTGGTGGAAACACAATCAAACTTACCACTTAGACGAACACGATACCACAGCATCCTGGATGAATGGTGGCTATATGAATGATTATATACCTGGACAGAATAATATGAATGAAGAATGGTTTGGTATATGTGCCAAAGGTCCTACAGATAAAGATGGACATTATACTTTGCAACCAAGAGAAGCTTATCATCAGTTGAAAAAATTACACCGCTTATCTCCTTATGAGAAAGGGATAACCTTAGAAACAATTAATCATCATTTTGAAATTAAATGATCGTAAATATATAAAAGTGATAATCATATGGCAGACAAAAAAGTGAATATGGAACTAGTGGAATTGGATCATGATCATTATTACAAAATCTCTAATCATGACCTGATGCGACCGTTTTTTATGAGTATCGTCAGTGACTCTAATCATTGGATGTTTATATCTAGTAATGGTGGACTTACTGCGGGACGTAAAAATGCAGAATTTGCATTATTTCCTTATTACACAGATGACAAAATCACTGAGTCGGCAGATATCACAGGCAGCAAATCCATTTTTCAAATCACTAAAGATAGAGAGACAATCTTATGGGAACCATTCTCTGAACGCTTCAATGATAGATATCAGATCAGTAGAAATCTGTACAAAAATAAATACGGCAACAAGGTAGTTTTCGAAGAAATCCTCCATGATCTCGACTTAGTATTTAGGTATCAATGGAGTTCAAGTAATCGGTTTGGCTTCGTGCGTACAGCTACTTTGATCAATCAATCAGACAGTCATTTGGACATAAATATATTGGATGGTATTCAGAATATTGTACCATTTGGTGTAGGCAGCGATCTCCAAAATAGCACAAGTAATCTCGTAGATGCTTACAAAAGAAGCGAACTAGAATCAACTGCAGGTTTGGGTATTTATGCGTTGAGCGCCATCATCGTGGACAAAGCAGAACCAAGTGAAGCCCTGGAAGCCAATATAGCTTGGTCGGTAGGATTGGAATCGCCGATACATCTATTGTCTTCGATGCAATTACCTGCATTTAGAAAGCAGCAAGAAATACATGCAGAAACAGATGTCAAAGGAGAAAAAGGTGCGTATTTTATTTCTAAAAATATCGACTTATCGCCAAAGGCTGAACAGTCATGGAAAATCATAGCCAACGTACGTCAGAATCATGCACAAATCATCAGTTTGTGTAAATTGATCAATGACCAAAAGGATATCCAACAAGTTATTAAAGATGATGTCGATGCAGGGACAAAACAGCTCATTCAACTCAATGCAGCAGCTGATGGACTACAATTTACTGCGGATCATCTGAAAGATACACGCCACTTTTCTAATACGCTTTTTAACATCATGCGTGGTGGAATTTTTGATCATCATTATCAAATAGAGAAGGGTGATTTTGTCCAATATCTAACATGTGCAAATAAAATAGTTGCGGAATCTAATCAAGACTTTTTAAATCAATTGGACGAAGTATTTTCAGTATCTACTTTAAAAGATAAGTTGACTGATGTTCACGATGTCGATTTAATAAGGTTGTGCACCGAATATTTACCCCTGAAATTCAGTCGCAGACACGGTGATCCGAGTCGACCTTGGAATAAGTTTTCTATCAATACCCAAAGCGAAATAGATGGTTCGAAGATATTAGATTATCAAGGCAACTGGAGAGATATCTTCCAAAATTGGGAGTCACTAGCTCATGCTTATCCACTGTTTATTGAAGGCATGATATTCAAATTTGTCAATGCTTCTACCTTTGATGGGTACAATCCATACAGGGTGACCAAAGGTGGTTTTGATTGGGAAACCATCGAACCTGACAATCCTTGGTCATACATCGGGTATTGGGGTGATCATCAGGTCATTTATTTGTTGAAGTTTTTGGAGTTTGCAGACAAATATTATCCACAGTTGTTACATAATTTTATGACAGCTAATCAGTTTGTGTATGCCAATGTTCCATATCGAATAAAGTCTTATAAAGACATCATCCAAGATCCAAAAAACACCATAGACTTTGATGCCAAATTAGATCATGCCATCCGAAATAAAGTAGAAGATTTCGGTGCAGATGGCGCACTTTTGGGTAGTAAATCGAGTGATGTCTACCACGTCAATTTTATAGAGAAATTGCTTGCGATGACATTAGCAAAACTGTCCAACTTTATACCTGAAGGTGGCATTTGGATGAATACGCAACGTCCTGAATGGAATGATGCCAATAATGCTTTGGTGGGTAATGGTGTTTCCATGGTCACGCTATATTATCTAAGAAGATTCTTTAAGTTTTTAGAAAGAACGGTTGAGCATTTAAATGAAGAAGATGTTGCTATCTCAAAAGAATTGGAAGGGTTGTTTTCTGCTGTTATGAATACATTTGAAAGCCATCAATCTTTGTTAGGTGGAAGCTTCGATGATCATCAACGAAAAGAAATAACAGATGCGCTTGGTAAAGCAGGAAGTGACTACCGAGAGACCATTTATCATGACGGATTTAGTGGTGAAAAAGCTGGATTGACCAAAGCACAATTGACAAATTTTGTACATCTTACGCTCAAGTATTTAGAGCATACCATCGATGCCAATAAAAGAGCAGATGGCCTATACCATGCATATAATCTCATGAAATCGAATTCTAATGGCATCTCTATCAATTATCTCAGTGAAATGCTAGAAGGACAAGTAGCAGTGTTGAGCTCGGGATATCTGACGGCATCAGAAACATTACAGGTACTAGATGCCATGAGACATAGTGGCTTGTACAGACTTGATCAAAACAGCTACATGTTGTACCCAAATAAGGAACTTCTGGGCTTTTTGTCTAAGAACAATATTCCTGCTGCATCTGTGGAAAGTTCAGATCTTTTGAGACAATTGGTAAAAGATGGAAACCAAAATATTATCATAAAAGATATCAAAGGAGGCTACCACTTTAACGGGAACTTCAAAAATGCCAATGACTTAAAACAAGCATTAAATAAACTAAAATCTTCGCCATATCAATCTTTAGTGCAGCAAGATACAAGTAAGGTATTGGATATTTTTGAAAAAGTATTTTACCATATTGCATTTACGGGTAGATCAGGTACATTTTACGCTTATGAAGGATTGGGATCTATTTATTGGCACATGGTATCTAAGTTGCATTTGGCGGTGCAGGAAGTTTGCCTAAAAGCTTCTGAAGATGGTGTAGATTCGTCTACCGTGAATCAATTGAACGCGCATTATGACCAAATAGGAGCGGGTATAGGACTGCATAAGTCGCCGCAAGTTTATGGCGCTTTCCCTACAGATCCATATTCGCACACGCCAGGACACAGAGGAGCGCAACAACCGGGAATGACAGGCCAAGTGAAGGAAGACGTATTGATAAGATTTAGTGAATTGGGTGTCGTAGTCAATGATGGTCAGTTAGGATTTAAACCTGAATTATTAAACCAAAAGGAGTTTTTAACTTCGGAAGCTACATTTACCTACATAGATGTATTTAATCAAGAACAACACATTACACTTTTACCAAATTCTTTAGCATTTACTTATTGTCAGACATTAATAATATATACTATAAGCGAAGAAACAGGTGTAGAAATCATACATAAAGATGGTAGTATTAAAAAGACAGAGTCAAATTATTTAGATCATGCAACGAGTAAGCAGGTATTTAATAGGAATGGTGAGATTGCTCAAATAAATGTGTCTATTGATGTCGCTAAATTATTAAAAGAATGACGTTTACGTGTTGAAATTCAATAAATTATAAGATGAATGTATTAAGGCCATATATAATGATGTTGTTTGTTTTGATGATGTGTCAAGCATGTACAAGCCAGAAAACAATGATATCAAATAAACAAAAAACCCCTAAGGATATTTTGGGTAATCCAGATTATTTGGCCATCTCCTATGGTGGATATCGTCATGAAAATCGTGACAAACAACCCACTATTGATCAACTCAAAGAAGACATGAAAATATTGTCTGTGATGGGTATCAAGGTCCTGCGGACATACAATCTACAATTTGATGAAGCTAGCAATTTGATGAAAGCCATTTCATTACTAAAACAAGAAGACCCTAGTTTTGAGATGTATGTCATGCTCGGTGCGTGGATCGATTGTAAAAATGCATGGACAGGAAGTCCTGACCACAGTCAAGAAAGTGAAAAAAATGCTGCTGAAATAGTTAGAGCAGTAGCTTTGACACGTCAATATCCTGATATTATTAAAGTCATAGCTGTAGGGAATGAAGCCATGGTCAAGTGGGCAGCTAGTTATTTTGTACAACCAGATGTGATACTCAAATGGGTCAATCATTTACAAGTTTTAAAACAAAAGGGCGATTTACCTAAAGCTCTTTGGATCACTAGTTCTGACAATTTTGCTTCATGGGGAGGCGGTGGAAATGAATACCATGTCCAAGCACTCTATGATCTAATCAAAGCAGTAGATTATATATCGATGCATACCTATCCGATGCACGATACCCACTACAATCCAGATTTTTGGGGTGTGAGAGACATTGAAATCAATAACTCTGATTCAGAGAAAATAGATGCAGCCATGATCAGGGCAAGAGATTATGCCATCACCCAATATGAAAGTGTAGTAACCTACATGAAAAGCTTAGGTGTAGACAAACCAGTCCACATAGGCGAAACAGGTTGGACATCACAATCCAACGAGTTTTATGGGCATAATGGATCAAGGGCCGCAGACGAATATAAAAGTGGTAGATATCATGACTTAATGCGAGCTTGGACCAATAAAAACAACGTTGCTTGTTTTTACTTCGAAGCATTTGATGAGCAATGGAAAGATGCAGCCAACCCACAAGGATCTGAAAATCATTTTGGACTAATGAATCTGCAAGGACAAGCAAAATATACACTTTGGGATGAAGTGGATAAAGGCGCTTTTAAAGGGCTAACAAGAGATGGCAGACCGATCACCAAGACATATAATGGCAATAAGGAAGCATTGATGAAAGATGTGAAAGTACCACCAACTTCACAAGAAATAAAAGCGAAAAAGTAATTCAATCACAAAAAACGAAAAACAATCAATCATGTCAAGTATTAAAACATCAGTAAAAGGCAAGGTTCCAATGGGGCAAAAAGTCGCTTTTGGGCTAGGAATGTTGGCCAATCAAATGTTTCCAGCAGCTTTGGGGATATTTATGGTCGTGTTGGTTCAAGACCTTGGGTTTCCCGCGTGGATGTGGGGTATTTTGTTTTTTTTGCCGAGAGTATTTGATGCTGTGACGGATCCGATCATGGGTTTTATATCTGACAATACAAGATCTAAATGGGGGAGACGTAGACATTATGTCTTCATAGGCGCCATTATTATGGGTATTTCATTTGTTGTCATGTGGCAATTGTACAGAGAGAGCGGTTTGAATTATAATTTTATATATTTTTTAATGTGGTCTTTTGTGTTTTACTTGGGACTTACCATTTTTAGTGTGCCCTATGTGGCTATGGGTTATGAGATGAGCGATGACTTTCATGAGCGTACTAGTATCATGGCGGTTGCGCAGTGGATAGGGCAGTGGGCATGGGTGATTGCTCCTTGGTTTTGGGTAGTGATGTACGATCCTGAGTGGTTTCCCAATGCGGACACAGCTACAAGAAGTCTTGCAGTTTGGGTAGGTATTTCTTGTATGATTTTAGCAATGATACCTGCTATTTTTATCAAAAGCAAATCAACCTTAGATGAGACTTCATTTTCTCCATTGACGTTGAAGGCAATAGGCAAAAGTTTGACGGAAATATTGGCAGGATTTAAAGAAGCATTTAGTTACAGACCATTTAGAAAGTTGTGTATAGCTACATTTTTTATCTTCAATGCATTTAATACAGTAGCAAGTTTTTCTTTTTTCATCGTAGTATATTACCTATTTAATGGTGATGCAGGCGCAGCAGGAATTTGGCCTACCTTATTTGGAAGTGTTGGTGCGCTTGCTACTACATTTATGGTAATACCTATAGTAGCGAAAATGTCCAATAAAATGGGTAAAAAGAATGCTTTCCTTTTGTCTCAAGGCATCTCTATAGTCGGTTACATCTTACTTTGGTTTTTATTTATTCCTGGCAAACCGTACATGTTTTTATTTGGCTTACCATTCTTCTCATTTGGGATAGGTAGTTTATTTACCTTGATGATGTCGATGACAGCTGATGTTTGCGATCTTGATGAACTAAATTCAGGTAAACGTAGAGAAGGTATCTTCGGGGCGATCTATTGGTGGATGGTAAAATTCGGTTTTGCCATTGCAGGATTATTGACAGGTGCCATCATGACCTTGGTAGATTTTAATCCAGAGGCAGCTGTACAGGCTGACGGAGCAGTTTCAGGATTGAGATTCTTCTATTCTGCGGTTCCTATCACAGGTACATTAATTGCTATGTGGGTGATGCGTGATTATGATTTGACAGAGCAAAAAGCAAGAGAAATCGCTAAACAATTAGAAGAGCGAAAAGCTTAGGACTTGATGGAAATTTGATTGTAATAAACGTCCAAACCAAAGATGTTTATTACAATCAGATTTGACTCAATAAATGTTTTTTGATTCTTTCAGATATGGTTCTTCGTCCACGCATATATACAACAATGACTATTAATACTGTCACACCACCTGCTATCAAGAAGCCCCAATAGTGGTTGCCAAGTAATTCGCCCACGTATAGTGCCAATGCAATAGCAAAAAATACAAATGCCGTAAATACTAACCCTAGGACAACAAACATATAGTAAATAGAAGCCAAAATGACGGATGTTTTTTGGGCAACTAAGGTAGCTAATTCATTGATTTGTTTTTTTGCATAACCTACTGCATCATCCACAATAACATCCACTTGGTCTAGGACAATGAATTTTAAAGATGTGTAGACAGAGCTAGCAAAATTAGCTTCTTCTCCGTCAACGCCACGTTTTGCATTAATGCGGCGTTCAATCTCTTCAATGATTTGAAGGAGAATTAGTTTTATAATAGATGGTAACTTGCTGAAATTCATGCTTTTCTTATTTAAATGTCAGTGAAAAGGCAGATAGTAGAGAAATATACATTTTAATGACCAATTATTGTGCCATGAAATTTCATAACATTAAATAAGTAGCCTGAATAACAAGATTCACTGTCGTGAGTAGATAATTTATAATAAACGTTTTAGTGAAAATATGGTTGAAAACAGTTTTTATTTCAATCTAAATTGTCACTTCATTTAGTATATGTTCTAAACCAAACCCGGAAGCCCAACCATGGTTCAGGTTTGGTGTATCTTTGTACTTTATGTTCTCTTATTTCACTTGCA
This sequence comes from Saprospiraceae bacterium UBA7687, assembly GCA_002482845.1. Lineage (GTDB taxonomy): Bacteria > Bacteroidota > Bacteroidia > Chitinophagales > Saprospiraceae > OLB9. Next base: position 6,312 of record DLGT01000103.1, on the reverse strand, counting down.
TGATGATAATAGCTGCCACCTTTAGCGATACCTTTTATGGACGTCATCTCAGCTACATTACCGAATAAATTGTATAAACCGCCAATAGGAAAGAAACCCCAAACATAAGTTGGAGCCTGACCCATATTTTTTAGCACAGGATTGGTAAGGTAGTATTTAGGTATAGGACAGTTTTCGCAAAGAGAATTTTTGTAATTGTAAATACTACAACCTTTGGCATTAATACTATCAGCTTTTGTAACCCACTTTAAATCATTGTTCTTTACGAAATCATCATAATCATTAGGAAGAGGTAGATAACAATCAAACTCAAAAGTTTCATTCGTTTTATCACCTTTTATCTCGCAATTATTTAAGATATCTTTTTTATAAACTAAATAATCCAAAACTTGCTCGTAAGATACACCCACGATAGGTAATTCTAATAGCCTGTTTGTGACGATAGAATCCCAAGCGGAAGTAGGTAATACAATTTTTAAGTGTTTGTTTGTGCAATGGTTGTAGACTTTTGTTTGGGATGACAACTGAGATTTTTTCATCAAAGATTCAAAAACATAATCATTCCAATGTCCCATTCCTGACAGTGGTAGCTTCGATTTTATAATATCCAAATGATCACCAAGAAATATTGGTTTTTCATTTGCAGTAAATCAAGTTGTGACTATATATGTAATCCACTCGCCCACGGAAACTTCATATTCGCTGATATAATTATCATCGTCTATAGGAGATGTTTGTTTTTGTGTATCAAAATATACTTTAGAACAAGAAGAACCCGATGAGATAATAAGTATAGCAAATAATGTGGTAGCAAAAGGTGATTTGAAGATATTCATCAAGTAGATTTTAAGGTGTTATTTAAATTTTTCAGTGTAATTATTAAAAAGTAAAGTTAATTTAAGACCGTTATGTTTCTAATGTTTTTACAAGGGCAAAGGTATTACTTTTGGCAACATAACCAAATATAAGTGTTGTTTTACTTTTGGCAACATTTGAAATTAAAACTGATAATTCTGGACTTTTGAATGATTAATTTGTTTTGTTTAAAAAATATTTACGTTTATTTAATTTTACATAATATCTTTATAATCTTATTTATCTCAAGCATTTGGCTTCAGTTATAGAAAGTCGGTTTTTCTTGTAAAATTATCGTTTTAAATATGTTCGATTTAACTTATTTTGCCAAATAAAAAAATCATTAAAATGAACATTGCCATCCTAACACTTGGTACGCGAGGAGACATCCAGCCTTATGCTGTTCTTGGGCAAGCACTGCAACAACGTGGTCATAAAGTCACACTTTCCACTGCCAAAAACTTTAGAGAATTGGTACTCTCTTATGGTATTGAATTTGTGCCTGTGGAAGCTGATTTTCAAGCCATCTTAGACTCTGATGAAGGCAAAAAGATGATGAAAGGAAATCCATTTGCCATCAGACGTAATCTACATACATGGATTTATCCTTTGATAACCAATTCACTGACAGTGTTTTATAAGTTGGCTTTAGAAAGTGACTTGGTTTTGTACCATGTCAAAACATTGGCAGATAGTTTTGCAGACCAGTTTCCACACAAAATGATAAAAGCGTCTGTCCTTCCCATCGTAGAGCCAACCAATGCATTTGCAAATCCTGCATTTAGTGGATTGCCGATACCAAAATTTCTCTATAAGCTTAGTTATTCTTTGTCTAATCTTAGTATCGGGTTGTTATCAAAACCAATAGGTGCATTTAGGGCATCTTTTGATTTGCCTAAAAAATTTAAGATTCCTATCGTCAGAAATATTTATGGTATGAGTCCTAGTTTTCTACCTGTGCCTGTTGATTATCCAAACCAAGACGCATTTAATGGATTTTGGTTTGGGCAATCTAAGGAAGAGCTATCTGATCAAATCTTACAATTTCTCAATGCTGAGAATCCGCCATTATTATTGACCTTCGGTAGTATGCCGTTTAAAAGTAAGATGGATTTGCAATCTGCCATTATCACCATTACTGAACAATTTAAGGTTCGTATGATTGTTGTCAAAGGTTGGGGACTTCAAGAGACCACCAAACTCGAACAAAATCCAAATATCCTGGTCATCAATAGCGCTCCTTACGAAAAACTATTTCCACGAGTCAAAGCGGTCATCCATCATGGCGGCATTGGTACTACGGCTGAATGCTTGCGTGCAGGTGTCCCGTTTATGATTTGTCCAATCTTACATCCTATCGGGGATCAACAGTTTTGGGGTAAGGTAGGATTTAATAAAGGTTTGGCTGTAAAACCTATTCCAATCTCAAAACTCACTTTAGAAAAATTTGTCTCCAGCATCAAAGAACTATTGACTAACGAAGACCTATATATCAAAGCTGCTGAGATGAAAACCCAAATCGATGCTGAAGATGGTATTATGATGACCATTCAGCAAATAGAAGAATTTGGAAGTCAATAAATTATTTACAATTTTAAGGTTTAGCTTCGAATGTTGACATAATAACATATCACATAAGGGCCACTTCAGCCTTTAAATTTTGCACAAGCTTATAAAGACATTATCGGCTTGAAATCCTATTCTGCAATTCCAAATACTGCATGGTAATAAGTTGTATCTGACTCAGCAAAATAAACCCTTCTATTTTCTCTGTCTTTTAACTCGAAATCGCCATTTACTGTAAACTTGCATTCTCCAAACTTATAACCTGTTTTGGTAGTAATGACGGCTGTATATAAACTATCTTTGACCAACTCTTGCATTGGGTAATCTTCAGCCCAAGATAAAGGATCACCGTTTCCTCTTACGCCTACTGTACTTATTTCTTTGAGCTCTGAAACATCTAAGGTAACTTTGATATGACGTACGTAAGATTCTTGAACACAGCTTGATATGGTGAATACAAATGCTAAAAATAATATATAATTGATGAATTTCATTTTGAGAATTTTTTAGAGATGAAATAATCGATGCCGAATCTGCCTGAACCAATAATAAAGTAAAACATGCCTATCCATAAAAAGCCCATAGCAGGTAGCATATTCCACATTCCTTGTTCAAACTGCTGTAAAAACATAGCGACCAACATGGTAAAGATCGTAAGTAGTGCAAATAATCGCGTCTGAAAACCAAGGATCAAGAAAATACCTCCGACAGCTTCACTAAACGCTCCCATCCAAGCAAAAAACACTGGAAACATGGCAAAGACACCACCATATTCTGCAACATCAGTAGGAAACCAAAAGGCAACTTCAAAGAAATCTAAATTGTTATCTTCTGGTGACCAAGGCAGACCAAATTTTGATGCACCAAATTGTGTGGTGAGCAAAAATCCACAAGTTACCCTAGGTATAGCGAGAAAAAGATCTTGCCAGATATTTGGCATGTTGATAGGCGTGGTTATTCGTTTTAATATTTGCATGGGGTTTGATATTTTAGTTTTAAGTGAATATTTATTGTTGAATGAGTCTTCCGTTTCCGATCGTAGATGAGTTTTCAAAGACGGCCTTTCCTTCATTAAATACACTACCATTGCCAGAAACTTTAGCTGTGATATTATTTGCCACATTTACTTTGACATTGCCATTTCCTTTACATTTTATGTCTGCGGTTTTTGTGGTTAATTGGGTAGCAATTAAGTTGCCATTACCCGTGTTTTTTATATCTAATTGGTCAATACTACCTGATAATATTGTGGTTGCATTTGAACCATTTTCTATACCTAGGTATCGACCGACGATATCGTGTACGAAGAGTTTGCTGTTTCCATTATGTTTGATCACAGATGCTTCAGGCATTGTAATCTTTATATTGATGTTTGTATCTTCTATATACTTGTTGTTGTTTTTGTTGTCTTTAAGGAAGATACGTAGTTGTGTCTCTGATTTGTTTTCATCGAAAGATAGTAATGGCAAAAGATTTTCATCAATGGCAACAAGTACACTCCATTTTTGACCAATCTCAACAGTTATAGTTCCATCTAAATCCAAGAGTTCCAACTTGTCAAAATTGGTAAAATCATACTGTTTATTAGCGATGATTCCTGAGCCGCGCAGTTGACCAAATAGAGAAACATAAGAAAATAACATCATAGTGATGAATGACAAACTTTTCATTTTTAAAGTATTTTGAAGATTAATAATGGCTCAAAAGTATAGTTTGTGGCAAGGCACAGCGTTTCAAATGCTAATTTGAGACCTTATTTTGCTGGATTTGAGCAAAATTTATGCTTTTATAGATATTTTGCTTAAAAATAAAATATTAAACCAAAATCAATCTACTTGCTTTGACATCAATTCACTTGGAGATACTTGTCTTAGTTTTTTTACGGAACGGTTGAATGTAGCTTTCGAATTAAATCCACAGTCGTAGGCAATGGCGAGTATGGTGAGATTTTTGTAATCTTTGGATTTGGCTAATCTTTCAAACTCCGTGACGCGATACTCATTGACGAAGTCGTTAAAGTTTTTTCCGAAGCATTGATTGATCACAGCAGACAGTATGCTTGTGTTTGTCTTTAGTTTTTTTGCAAGGTCTGTCAGCGATAGTTCTGTGTCTAAATAAGGTTTTTCATTAGTTATAAGTTCGAGTAGTTTTACTTCCCAAGGTGCATAATCTATATCGTTGTTGAGTGGTGTTTCTTCTTTTAAAGGTTCATCTTCGATTGGTTCGGTAATTAAGTGTTCGATTTCAGGAAGGCTAGATTCATTATTGGTTTGGTTTGGATCAAAGGTTAAATTGTTTGGCTGCTGCTGAGCGTAACCTTCGATTCCTACATACAATGTAATCATGATCGTTAATAATTGCCACCACCAATCTTCTTCAAACTTAAGATCTAATGCAACATCTATCCAATACCATATCCATCTAAAGATTTCGCCAATGACTATAACATATATAAAATTCCTGAGCCAAATAAAACTGATCGTTTCTTGGTTTGAAAATTGGTTTTCAGCCCAAGTTCTGTAAGATTTATATAATTTTAGGGACTGATACAAGTAATAAATATAAGATGTCCAAATAGCCAATCGCTCTACAGTACTAATAACAATGGCAAACTTTCCATTTTGGAAGGCATACACGGTTTTTGTACCTGAGAAAAATACAAATAAACTAATGGCTACATAAGTAAAATAGGGTAGGTAATGTAACCAATCTTTGCCACTGAATCTAAAAGTGCGATTGATCTGAGCTCTCAAATAAAACCAAACGGTAGGTGCGAATGCCAAAGAAAAGTAACGTGGAAAACCATTCATCTCTTCCCAAAGATAATTAATACCCGAAAAACCAAAAGTGTAGTCTTGCAAAGTCATAGCCAAAAAGAAAACCACAAAACCTAGAAATAGATCAGAATGTCGCTCTTCCTTATACCCACGATACCAAAAAATCAATGCAAAAAGCAATCCCATAAAGTATCCAATCTGAAGTGGCGTGGTAAAAATAGACATAAGAGCAAATTGTTGAATGTCTAAAGACAATGAAAAAGTAAAATGGTTGTCTTGATAATATTTAATTTTGATATATCAAAGAATGAATCTTCAGCAGATTATTGATCATTTTTCTTAGAAATGAAAAAACAGATTATGTTTATTTTGGTTAATATTCTCGTTCAAATATAATTGTTACTTTACCACTATCAAAGACAAATCTTATGGAGCAAGAAGTCGATCTGTTTTATCCAAAAACTAGACAAGAATGGCGCAGTTGGTTGATAGAAAATCACGATAAAAAACAATCTGTATGGCTACAATATTACAAAAAGAAATCTGGTCTTCCCACAGTGGAATATGGTGATGCGGTGGAAGAAGCACTTTGTTTCGGGTGGATAGACAGTAAATCTAAGCCAATAGATGATGAGAAATTTATGCAGTTCTTCAGCGAACGGAAGCCAAATAGTGTATGGTCCAAGGTAAATAAAGAAAAAATAGAAAGACTAAGTCAGCAAGGATTAATGACAAAAGCTGGATACGATATCATAGAAAAGGCAAAACAAAATGGTTCGTGGACAATTTTAGATGAAGCCGAAGCATTGATTATTCCGTCCGATCTTGAAGAAGCATTTACACAAAAGCCAAACACTAAGGACTATTTTTTAAATCTCAGTAGGTCAGACAAAAGAAATATATTGCAATGGTTAGTATTAGCCAAGCGAGCAGAAACGAGGCAAAATAGAATCAATGAAATCGTAACCCATGCAGCAGAGAAACAAAAGCCTAAACAATTTAGAGCGAAATAAGATATCCTTTAAATAAAATCATTTGCAAGTTTTTAGAACTGATTTAATATTCTAGCGTGTTAAATTAATTTTTACGGGGAGAGTGTAGAAAATAATGTGTA
>DLGT01000051.1 GCA_002482845.1 Saprospiraceae bacterium UBA7687 | reverse complement strand
GGAATTGATACACATTGCAGTCAGAACATTAGGATTAGACGAATTGTCACCATTTGACCCGTCCAAAAAAGTGATAGAATTCTTGATGGAGGATAAAACATCTCATCCATTGGTCCAAAAAACACTCATAGATTTTGCCAATGAAACAGCATCAGAATCTCCAGCACCTGGTGGCGGTAGTATATCCGCTTATGTAGGAGCGCTCGGTGTGTCGCTTGGTACGATGGTAGCCAATTTGAGTTCGCACAAAGTTGGTTGGGATGATAAAATAGAATACTTCTCTCAGAAAGCAGAAGAAGGACAAAATCTCAAAGATACACTCATCGATCTAGTAGATGCTGACACGCACGCATTCAACAAAATAATGGACGCGCTCAAAATGCCTAAGGCAACAGACGAAGACAAAGCAGCTAGAAAATCAGCGATGCATGCTGCCACAATAGGCGCCATAGAAGTACCTCTAAAAGTGATGAAAGTAAGTCTAGAATCTATGAATATGCTTAAAGAAATGGCAGAAAATGGCAATCCTAATTCTGTCTCAGATGCAGGTGTAGGTGCTTTGTGTGCTCGTACAGCTGTAGAAGGTGCTGCACTTAATGTAAGGATCAATTGTAGTGGATTTGACGATAAAGAATTTGTAACCAAAGCCTTAGCTCAAGCAGACGAAATGCTTAAAAAAGCAAAGGAGATGGAACGTGAGATCATCATTGTGGTGGAAAAGTTGATAGTTTAAAATAGCATTTGTAAATACATTTTTCAGGGTTAGATTAACAAATAACCCTGAAAAAAATTTATATAATCAGAAATTATATTTACATTTTGGCAATTAACAGGCCATTTGAATCTCCACCAGTATTCTTTAGATACTTTATAACTTCTTCATTAAAAATCTTGGCTTGTTCTATATTCACTACGTGACCACATTCATTTACGACAAGTAGGGCAGCATTTTTGACATTTTGTATCATAGTCTGAATAGGTGCCAAAAAAAGATAGTCTTGATCTCCCATCACATATAACGTAGGGATAGGAAGGTGTACGTCAAATTTCTTGAACAAGCCTGTCATCTGACCTGTGAGTTTATACCATCTTAAAAACTCTCTTTGACATAGCTTTTGAGCTTCTGCTACGAAAACATTTCTTGACTCAGTATGACGAGCAGCGGGCATAATGACGAATGCAAACAACCTATACAGCCACATATATGGCAATACATTTTTAAAAATTCGACCTAATCCAACCCAAAACCTAGATTTAAAATTAAAATGTGTGATCGCTCCCACCAAGATCATAGATTGAATTCGATCTGAAATCATATCTCCCAACTGACGAATGATAAGCGTACCTAAAGAAACACCTACAAAATGGGCCTTTGGTAGTTTTAAGTGGTCTAATACTTCGATGATATCATTTGCAATTGATTCAAATGAATAATTACCTTGTTGTTTTTCTGGACTAGTTTCTACTGACTTGCCATGCCCTCGTAAGTCTATCAACAACAAATTAAAATGTGCTTTAAAATCCTTTAACTGCTTAAACCAAATAGCTGAACTACCTCCTGCCCCATGGACAAAAACGACCCAATCGGCTTTTTCATTTAAGAAATATTCTTTGTAATAAAGCATTTGAATTATTTAAACGTGCATGGATAACAGTTAAGTGTACAGATGGTTTTGGTTGTCAATTCTCTGAATTAGACAAGAATGGACAAAAGGTATTGGAAAACTAGCTCTACATCAAGTAATTAAATATCCATCATTAAAGTCATCGGATCTTCCAACAACTCCTTGACCTTGACCAAGAATGTCACGGATGTACTACCATCAATGATTCTATGATCATATGATAATGCAAGATACATCATCGGTCTGATAACTACCTGACCATCAATAGCAACAGGTCTATCTTTGATAGCATGCATTCCTAATATGGCAGATTGTGGTTCATTTATAATAGGCGTACTAAGCAATGATCCGAAAGTACCACCATTTGTAATAGTAAATGTACCGCCCTTCATCTCATCTAAGGTCAATTTACCATTTCTAGCTTTGTCTGCTAATTCTTTTATCTTTAATTCCACATCGTGAAAACCGATAGACTCAACATTGTGAATCGGTGGCACAACTAATCCTGTAGGTGTAGAAATGGCAATAGAAATATCGACGTAATCATGGTAAACTATATCATTTCCGTCTATCATTGCATTCACATCTGGCATTTCCATTAGGACTTTTGCACACGCTTTTGCAAATAGGGACATATATCCAAGCTTGATACCATGTTTTGCTACAAATTTATCTTGATATTTTTTTCTGAGATCGTTTATAGCTGACAAGTCCACCTCGTTAAAAGTGGTCAACATTGCAGTATTGTTTTTTGCAGAAACCAATCTAGCTGCGATCGTTTTTCTCATTCTGCTCATCTTTTCTACCCTTACTTCTCTTGCGCCTGCTACTACAGTCCTTGCCACAGGTGCATTTGGAACAGCTTGACTTGATGGGGCAGCAGGTGTTGAAGTTTTATTTTCTACCGCTTTTGCTGCATCTTCTTTAGTAATCCTACCATCCTTACCACTTCCATCTACAGATGAAGCATCTACGCTACCTTCTCTTAGAATTTTGGCAGCAGCAGGAGATGGGTGACCTGTAGCATAGTTTTGAGTTTGTGGAGATGTAGGTTCTGCTAGTTTCACCTCTTCTTTCTGAACGGGTGCTACTGGCGTTGCTGATGCACCACTACCAACAACAGATGTATCAATCCGCGCAACCAAAGCACCTATAGCTAAATCATCACCTTCTTTTGCCACATAGATCAATTTTCCACTTGCTTCCGCAGGAAATTCTAATGTTGCTTTATCTGATTCAAACTCACAAATCGGTTCATCTACTTTGACGAAGTCTCCGTCTTTTTTTAACCATTGTGATAATGTTACTTCCGTGATGGATTCGCCAATAGTAGGCACTTTCATTTCGACCAAACTCATATGCTTTAAAAATTTTGGTCAAAGATAAGCGCTAAATATGAAAGAAGAATGCGATTTTATAAGTATTTAACAATAAGTTAAAATTGGTTTAAATTAATTTTTAAACTAATCTAATTCATAATGATCAATATTGATTTCTTATGGTTTCTATAAGTTGAGAGACGACCTTTCTAGCACTATTAACTGAACAAGTAAAATTATTATTCATAATGCTGAAGGCAAGTTTATTTCCAGATTTTGTAATCAAGTATCCACTCAGAATATAAACGCCTGCCATAGATCCTGGCTTTGCAAAAATATAAGGCTCACTTTCTTCATGGTACATTTTTTTAAGTGAACCATACCCGCCACCTATTGCCATTAAGGAGAAAAGTCTATCTTCTGGAATATTTTTATAAAGATTATTTAATACGGAAACCAATGTCTCAGGTGTAAAAAGATTATATCTAGAAAGTCCTGAACCATCTACCCAAACAGCAGAAGAATCTATGACACCTATATATTTAGACCTAATAGTATCTATAGTATAAGATGTAGAAATAGTATCAGCGACTGAAAAGCCACATTGTAGTAATAAATGTTCGGCAAGCAAATTATCACTCACTTGCATCATTCGTCGATAAACAGTATCCACAGGCAATGAGTATTTAATTTTGGTACCTTCTGGTAATGGAATATCTTTTTTGAAAATCTTTTTATTTAGAATATCTTCCAAAAGTCTCAGATTTACATCATTTGCATTTTTATATGGTATTTGTTGGTAATAAGCCTTTATACTGTCAAGCACCAGAGGAAATACAACTTCATTTCCATCGTGTTTGCGTTTGATTTTCTTTAAATTATTCTTCTCTTTGCTTTGAGTTATTACATTTTTAGGAGAGATAGTTAAGGTAGACGTATCCCTAGATATGGTCACGACATTTGCGTACATTGGAAAATGAGATATTTCTGCTTGATAATGATCATTATAATCATCCCACATCCATCCCTTTCCAAAATGATTTATTGAACTATGGTAATCAGAATAGTAAATTTTCTTATTAGATGTCTTTGATTTCAAAAAAGACAATACACTAGATTCAGGAAAAAAAGGATGCAAAAATGTAGGATCCGCTGCACCCCAAAATGTAAATGTACTATCCGTTTCTATATATTTAAAAGCCTGAATAGAATCACCAAGTGTTTTTAAACAAGCAAAAAGGGTCAGAATTTTAGTATTTGATGCTGGTACAAAATAATGGTTTGAATGTTTCTTATAGAGTACACTATCACCCGCAATATCATAAATAAAAATACCCGTAAATCCTGTATTTAGGGAAGAAGTATCTAATATTTCTTTAAAGGCATCTTCTTCGGGGAATACTTCTTTATTTATTTGTACTTCAGACTTTTGATCAGGAATATTATCTTGTACCACATTGGCCGGTACAGGAAGCTTTTTACTGCCTGAACAAGCAAATAAACCCAACAAACCAAATAACCAAAAGATGATTAGGTACGATTTCATACCTATTTAAACCGCAACATTGTATTCTCTCAATGCATCATTGAGGGAGACTTTGGTATCAGTAGAAGGTTTGCGTTGTCCGATGATCAAAGCACATGGTACTTGGTATTCACCTGCTGGAAATTTCTTAGTATAACTTCCGGGTATTACCACAGATCTCTCAGGGACTTCGCCTTTGTACGTAATTGGTTCAGGACCAGTCACATCTATGATATGGGTAGATTGTGTGAGAACGACATTTGCGCCGAGCACTGCTTCTTTTCTTACTCTCACACCTTCCACAACGATACATCTAGAACCGATAAAACAATTGTCTTCTATAATCGTCGGGCTAGCTTGTGGTGGTTCTAATACGCCACCGATACCTACACCGCCAGAAAGATGCACGTGACGACCTATTTGTGCACAAGAACCAACTGTTGCCCATGTATCAACCATAGTACCACTACCTACCCATGCGCCAATATTGACATAGGAAGGCATCAAAATTGCCCCTGACTCTATAAAACATCCATATCTAGCAATGGCATGAGGGACTACGCGTACACCTTGAGCTGCGTAGTTTTTTTTGAGTGGAATTTTGTCGTGAAATTCAAAAGGCCCTACTTCGATGGTTTCCATTTTTTGTATTGGAAAAAATAATACAATCGCTTTTTTTACCCAATCATTTACCTTCCACCCATCACCATCAGGCTCTGCCACTCTGAGTTTTCCTTGATCTACCATGTCTACCACTTCACGGATAGCTTCTTTGCCTCCTACTTCATTGATCAGAGTACGATCTTCCCACAAATTCTCTATAAGCAATTTAAGTTCTTGCATGATTGTATTATGATTTTATTGATTTTCTAAACTAAAAAAATATTCTGAACGCTACTAATTGTGCCAAAATACCTACTAAATATCCACCATAGATTTCGTCTTCTTTATGCGCTTTGAGATAAAGCCTGCTAGTCCCTACTAATCCTGCCGCTATAAATGCAATCATTACGACCAATCGATCACTTACTCGCCATTGTATATCTAGAAAAGGAAAAGGGATATCAATTATTCCATATGACCAATTATAAACTATAAGTATCATACCTGCCACCAAACCTCCTGCACCTATAGTATGAAGACTTATTTTGGTAAAACTATTCAGCAGCAAAGCCATAAAAACGGCAATGGTACTTCCTAAAATAAAAAATGAAAATGCTTCTGGAATGATGTCATTATTTCTCACATTTACATAGAGCCACATATAAAATAAACCAGTAACAATAAGAGGCCCTATGCGTTCCATCTTATCTTCCATCTCTAGACTTTTGATCAATCCAAGTGCTTTCATCATGAGAATAGCTATCAGTGGAAACATCATCGAAATAGTAACGACAGAAATTATAATCAATCCCTGAGACTTGGGTCCAGAGAAGCCAAAAATGAATGGATTGGCCACCATAAGATAAAACAACATGTAGCTAATTAAAAATAGCGGGTGAAAAATTATGGATACAGCCTTGGCAAAAAATGACTTCATAGTGCTCAAATCGATGTGCAAATAAACGAAAACATTTGCAATTATTATAAGATTTTGACTTTAGATCAAAATAATACTTTACAAAACCAACCCTTGCTGTATCCAAGTAGGTCTTTAGAATTATAATAAAACATTTCACCTTTTAAAAATTTTATCATCATGAAAAACTTTTTGACTTTCAGTTTGCTAATTTTATTTGGACTCTCATTCCAATCTTGCCTCAAAGACTCTTGTAGTGGTACACGTGAGTTTGTACAATATACACCTGTATATATGACCAAAGCTCAATTCAGAAAAAATATCCAATCATCAGAAACCAGAAAACTAGAAAATCCTGGAAAAATGTACTTTTACCAAAATTATTTATTCATTAATGAACAAGGCAAAGGCGTTCACGTATATGATATGACCGATGAAAAAAATCCTATCAAAATCAGTTTTTATGACATTCCAGGCAACTTTGACATAGCTGTCAAAAACAATATTATGTATGCAGATAATGCCATCGATCTTATCGCCATAGATATATCGGACATTAACAATCCTAAAATGGTAAAAAGAATCGAAGATTATAATGGCATTTATACCAATTACGACCCTCAACTATATTACGTGTACAGTGTAAAATCGAATGTAATAACTACTATAAATTGTGAAAACCCAAACTTTGGTAACCCAACATTTTTTGAAGGAGGCATTGCAAATTTTGATTTAAGCTCTTCTCCCAAATCTACTGTGATCAGTAGTGGTACAGGCATAGGTGGTTCATTTGCTAGATTTACAGTAGTAAACGATTATTTATATACGGTAGATCAGAGTAACCTTAAGTCATTTTTGATATCTAATCCATCAGATCCACAACTCAAAAATACAAATGTTATTGGTTGGGGAATTGAAACGATATTTCCTTACAAAGACAAGCTTTTTGTAGGATCCAGTTCAGGTATGTATATCTTTGACAATAGTAGACCAGAGTCACCTGTATTGTTATCTACTTTTGAACATGCGCGTGCTTGCGATCCCGTGGTCGTGCATGGAAACACAGCATATGTCACCCTAAGAGATGGATCTCAATGTACTGGATTTACCAATCAATTAGAGATCATAGACATCACCAATGTGCTACAACCAAAAAGGATAAAAACATATCCTATGTCAAATCCACACGGCTTATCTTATAACGAAGGCAAAATATATCTTGCTGAAGGGGAATATGGATTAAGAGTGCTCGATGTCGAAGATCCTAACAAAGTTAATGAGCTTTGTCATGTGAAAAACATACACAGTTATGATATGATTTCATTGTCAAAAGAAAGATTATTTATGATAGGTGATGATGGATTTTACCAATACAATGTCAGCAATCCAAAACAACCAATAGAAGTCAGCAGTATAAAAATAAATCAATAGTCATGAGAATTTACAGTCTAATATTATTGATTTTCATTTTTTTCAGGAGTATCACATTCGGACAAGAGACCACTGAAAACAAAGATAAAATTTATCTAAAAAATGGCAGTAGATTGACTGGGAAAGTGATAGAATACTCTATAAAAGACTCTATTACCTTTCAATTAGATGGTGGACAACCTATAACTTTCCCTGTGGCATTGATCAAAAAAATAGAAATGGGTACAGGAAAAACAAAATCTTATACCGCATACAATTTTAAAGAAAACGTATTTTATGCTCGCACACAAATCTCTTCACTCTACAGAAAAGATAAAAGTGGACTATCTGTAAATCAGGTATTTGGATATCAATATAGATCTTGGCTTGGTGTCGGTGCTGGTATTGGAATTGATAATTATTACAAAGAAGAAGGTAATGATTTAATGCCAGTATTTTTAGAATTACGGTCATATTTATTAAAACAAAATACAAGTCCGTATGTAGCGATTAGATATGGGTATGCATTTGCTTTTGCGGATGAAGAAATTGGACAAGTAGAAGCTAAGGGAGACTATTTTTGGAATCCTGTCATTGGGTATCGATTAGGAAGCGGTAGACCTTTTATAGATGTATTTTGTGGGGCAAAATTTCAAAATGCTTCTTACAAATCAAGAGATGGCTGGGGCGAACTAAATTATGACTTGATTTACAGGAGATATGATTTTGGGTTAGCATTGACATTTTAAAGGAAGTATTTTTTTATGTTTTGCTGATAGGCCTTTCTAGAAGTCATTTTATTGAATTACATTGCAAAACTAAGACAAATGGATGTACAAGGTGGAAATTTTGCGCTTATGGTGTAAGATTTCCACCTTCTATCATTTATAGGATCATAAAATCATCTATTTTTAAAAATAATTGAGACAATAATGCATCATTTTGAGTATTTTATTCGTTGTGTGAATAGGATAACGATTAATCAACCACTTATTTGATAAACAGATGATACTTAGAATTTTTATTTTCGCATTGATTTTACTTCAATCTACCCTTGGTCTGACGCAGACAAAAGAAATATCGACTGAATTCTCATCCCTCACTCTCCAATACAATTCCAACGAACATCAACTGTCCGAAGAAAGTATTAAAACATTAAAAGATTTCATTGGTAAATCAGTTCAAGCAAAGGATCATAAAATTCAAATCGAATCACATACAGATCAAGTAGGAAGTTCGACTGCAAATCAGATATTAGCCCAAAAAAGAACCCAAGCTGTTAAAAATGTTTTGATAAACTTCGGAGTGGATAGCACTCAAATATCAGGTACGGCATACGGTGAAAGTAGACCACTAAAATCAGGAAAAGACGAACAAAGTAATAGCGAAAACCGAAGGTCTGTCGTTCGTATTATGAAACCAACTACATACTATTTGCTCAAAGGAACCGTACGTCCAGATACCGTCACAAAAAACTTTAGTGCAAAAGTTTTAATTTCAGGCGGTACTTTTAGAGATTCTACTATTGTGGGAAAAGATAGAGAATTTTCTATGTACGTTCCAGTAGGGCAAAAACTAAATCTAAGTGCTTCAGCTAAAAATTTCTTCTCTCAATCATTAGCTGTCAATGTTCCGAAAAGTCAAGAGATTTCACCTGTCAATATTATACTAAAATCAATTAAAATTGACAAAGTATTTGACATCAATGACATAAAATTTGTGGGTGATCAAGCTGGTGTATTACCTGAAAGTGAGCCAGCTTTAAACAACCTATTAAGGACTATGCAAATCAATGAAAAAGTATGTTTTGAAATTGGTGGTCATGTTAATTTCCCTGGTGCGCCTTTAAGCTCAGGAAAATTCTTTGACCTAGCTATAGATCGTGCAAAATCAATCTATAATTACCTAAATAAAAACGGAATAGACCCAAAAAGAATGAATGCGGTCGGATATAGTAACACTAAAATGAAATTTCCAAATCCAAGAACAGAAGCTGAGCACCAAGAAAATAGGAGGGTAGAAATCATCATCAGGAAATGTGATCAAATTTCAAAAACCAAGAAGTAAGGAAAGTTAAAATCATAAGAATTTAACACTTTTATTTACATTTATTTTTGTCAAAGTTAATAGCTATCTCAAATGCTAGCTTGGAATAAAGTAATGGCAATACAGAGAAATTTAAAATCTCCAGAAGCACAAGCACTTTTTAATAAAGGAGGCGAAATCATAGATTTAGTCCATGAAATAGTTGCGCTCATACCTGAAGATGATGAGATGTTGCAAAGCATAGCCGAATTTATGAAAGCAGACTCGTATATCCTACAAGTGAAAGTAAGTGGTGCTGAAGCAGGCCGTCTTTGGGATATCAAAATGGAATGTGCAGCACTAATCCGACAGGCTGGAAATTCGCTTTATATACACAAGCATAGTCTTGACGCCTTTGATTTTGAATATGTGTCCTACATGGACTTACTGCGCACTGCATTAGATGAATACAAGGTATTATTCATAGCGTGGATAGCAACCTTCGATCCTCAAAAATCTATCGAAGACGAATGGGGATTGTTCAATCCGCCTGGTAGGATATTTGATGACAGTGATGATATAGACTTTGATGATGATGAAGACGAAGATTTTGACATTTTCGGATCTTTTGATGATTAGTCTTTTATTGAGAATACTTAGCCTTTCTAGATTCATCAAAATCACTTAGCTTTACATTCATATAAAACAGGAACATATGAAGCTTAGAATTAGTGGCAATTCCATCAGGTTACGACTTTCAATGCCAGATGTACAAATGTTAGTCCAAAGTGGTATTGTACTCGATAAAAGTCATATTGGTAATGGAATACTGATGTACCAAATCACCCAGAACATTCATGAAAACGAACTGTCAGCTACATTTGAAAACGACACGATTAATGTGCATATACCAAAAGATTGGCTTACGAATTGGGATAACGACGAGCGGATAGGATTTGAAGGTCGTGATGCGAATGGTCTATATATTCTTATCGAAAAAGACTTTCAATGCATGAAACCACGTATTAATGAAGATGAGTCAGATTTATTTCTAAATCCAAATGCAAATCCACATGGATAAATTAATCAAAAAGGAAGTGCAGATTCATAAAACATCTATTATCAGATGCAGTGCAGATTTGACTACAACTGTAGATGACTACTTAGCGATAGAATCACCATTGCAGATCTCAATTAATCATCGTCCTATTTCCGTCACGATGCGGACACCTGGAGATGACGTAGCTTTGGCACTTGGTTTTCTATTTACTGAAGGAATGATTCAAAGTTATAGCGAAGTGATATCTGCCATTCAAATCGATGAAAATATTGTCAATATCCAACTTAAAAATGAAATCTTATCTACTGCTACGCTCGAAAGAAACTTTTACACCACTAGCAGTTGTGGCGTATGTGGCAAGTCCTCTGTAGATGCTATCTTGACCAAATCCATTTATCCCATTGATACTAAAAAAATAAGTGTTAGCAATGAAGTGTTGTTTTCTTTACAAGCTAAATTACTACAAGTTCAGTCGGCTTTCGAGTCCACGGGTGGCCTACATGCATCGGCACTTTTTCATCCTGATGGCAGTTATATTTTTCATTACGAGGATGTAGGTCGGCACAATGCTTTGGACAAACTGATAGGAAATGCATTGATAAATGACCGTTTGCCTTTGAGAGATCATTTACTTTTATTAAGTGGACGTGCAAGTTTCGAGCTAATCCAAAAAGCAAGTATGGTAGGTATTCCTATCATTGTTGCTGTAGGTGCGCCGTCTAGCTTAGCCGTGGAACTTGCACAAAGCACGGGTCAAACATTAATTGGATTCCTAAAAAAATCTAGTTACAATATCTATACAGGTCACGACAGAATCCGTGAGATATGACAGATAAAATCTTCCCAAATGATGACCTCATAGGCGTAGTGCTTATGGGTGGAAAAAGCAGTAGAATGGGTAGGGACAAGTCACTTCTAGAATTAAACAATCAATCATTATATAAAATAGCAGGCCAAAAGCTAGCTATTTATTGTAATCAGATTTTTCTTTCTGTAAATGAAAAACAAAAAGCTGAAAACACCTACGAATACCCTTGCATCAAAGATCTTTACGAAGCTGAAGGACCAATAGGGGCAATTTTAAGCTGTATGAATAAACTAGAAACGTCTATTTTGATTTTGGGGTGTGATATGCCCTTTATAAGCAGCGACGATATCAAAACTCTAATCGACAAAAGAAATAAAAACAATATTTGCACCACATTTTTCAATCCGACGGAGCAGATATATGAGCCATTACTTTCTATATGGGAGACGACTTCTTTACCATTATTAGAAACTTATTTTGCAAATGGCAATCGTTCTCTGCAGAAATTTCTACATCAACAAAACATTCCAAAGATGAATATGCTTAATCCAGAAAATTTCAAGAATCTCAATCATCTTGAAGAATGGAAGTCGATGTCTGAAAATGCATACTCTGACCCGAAAAAATATATTCAAAAACCCAAAGACATCTTTTAATGTTATTAGGATAATCTTCTTGGCAAAATTTATAATTATTACATGCAACTCCACAAACTCGTCACTTATCTAAATACCATCGCACCATCGCATCTACAAGAAGATTATGACAATGCAGGATTGATCACAGGACATGATGGCATGGAGATAAAAGGTGTACTCGTATGTCTAGATGCTATTGAAGCCGTCATAGATGAAGCCATTGCGCTAGGTTGTAATGTAGTCGTGGCACACCATCCTATAGTTTTCAGAGGACTCAAAAAGCTGAATGGCGCCAATTACATAGAGAGGACGATCATCAAAGCTATCAAAAATGACATTGCGATATTTGCTATACACACCAATCTAGACAATGTCTTTGCCCATGGCGTAAATACAAAGATAGCTGAGAAACTAAAACTTCAAAATACATCCATCCTACAGCCAAAACCTAATGTTACATACGGAGACACTCCAGTAGGAGCAGGTATGATAGGTCATCTAGAGAACCCAATGTCACCAGATTATTTTCTAGAATATCTCAAAGATCGGATGGAACTATCTACTATAAAACACACATATTTGTGCAAAACCACCATTTCAAAAGTAGCTGTATGTGGTGGCTCAGGATGTTTCTTATTGAATACCGCAAAAAAACAAGGCGCAGACGTCTTTATTTCTTCAGATTTTAAGTATCACGAGTACTTTGATGCCGATAATGAGATCATAATTGCGGATATTGGGCATTTTGAAAGCGAAAAATTTACAATTGACCTACTTTATGACTTAATAATTAATAAATTTAGTACCTTTGCGACCCATTGTACAAAAATTGTTACTAATCCTATAAAATTCTTTTAAAATAATCCATATGGCAGCGGTTAAAGAACAAAGTATAGCAGATAAATTAAGAGCGTTGCATGCGCTACAGCAGATTGATTCCAAAATGGATGAAATCGGCATTTTAAAAGGTGAACTTCCTATCGAAGTGAGTGACCTCGAAGACGAAATCACAGGACTAAAGACTCGTTCAAAAAAATTAGAAATAAATGTGGCTGATGTCGAGCATGAAATCAATCAACATAATGCCAATATCAAAGAGTCTGAAGGGCTTATCGTTAAATACGAAAAACAATTGGACAATGTAAAAAACAATAGAGAGTTTGACGCATTGACAAAAGAAATAGAGTTGCAAAAACTGGAGATTCAACTTTCTCAGAAAAAAATCAGAGAAGCAACGGTCACAAGAGACACTAAAAAAGAAGCATTAGATACCATTCTTGCCAAACTTGGTTCGAGATCAAAAGATGCTGACAATAAAAAAGTTGAACTTTCTAAAATCATCGAAAAAACAGAAAAAGAAGAAGCTAAACTTCTTAAAGAATCTGATAAAGCGAGAAAAGAGATCGACGAAAGATTATTAACATCATATGATAAAATCCGTAAGACGTACAGAAATGGTCTAGCTGTAGTGACTGTAGCAAGAGGAGCATGCGGTGGATGTTTTAACAGAATACCACCACAATTGATCATAGAAATAGGTGTGATGAAAAAAATCATCGCTTGTGAGCACTGTGGTCGTGTACTAATAGACGAAGCAATTTTAGAAGGACACGAAGCTTAATTGAACACAGCTTTTTCTTATTAAAATATTGATCCCTAAATGATAGATTCCATATCATTTGGGGATTTTTTTTTATAACTTTTATTCCATTAGTTCACTTTCATGAAGTCTTCCAAGAGTATATATCTCATATTTTTTTGTCTTCTAAGTATAAATGCTTGGAGTCAGAAAAAACTTGTGTTTACAGAAGATTTGAGAAATGCCTACATGGATATAAGTTCCTTAAAAATAAAAAGTGGCACTTATCAGTTAAACTTGCTAAAACTAAAAGATCCTGATAATGCGTTGGTATATTATGTAGAAAATTATGTGGATTTTTTTACCCTTTTTATCCAAGAAGATCCAATCAAGTATAAATCGCTCATTAAAAATAGAGATCTTCGGCTTCAAAAAATTAAAAATTCAGATCCCAACTCACCCTATTATTTATTTTGTCAAGCAGAAATTATCCTACAATGGGCAACGATAAAATTGAAGTTTGATGATAAAATAAATGCAGCCAGAGATGTATATGAAGCATACAAACTTCTTGAAAAAAATAAAGAAAAATTTCCGAATTTCGTCGAAAACAATAAAAGTCTAAGCATCATCCATGCATTGGCAGAGAGCGTACCAAGCTGGGTCAGAAAGATCATGGGCATCAGGGGATCTGTAGAAATGGGGACAAAAGAAATCAGTCTTCTTGCTGACCATGCACAAAAAACCAAAAGCATCTTTAAAGACGAAATCGTAGCGATATATAGCTACATCTTATTTTACAGCAATAATAAAAAGGAAGAAGCTTTTGGATTATTTGACAAATATCAATTGGATGCCACATCTAGTCCTTTGATTAGTTTTCTGAAAGCTACCATGGCCCAAAAAAATGGTCATAATGATCTAGCTCTGAAAATCCTCGAAAAAAGACCAACGGGAGATGAATATATGCCTTTTTACTACTTGGATTTTATGTATGGTAAATTTAAACTTTACAAACTAGACCCAGAAGCCAATATTTATATTCTCAAATTCTTAAATAATTTTAAAGGCAAACACTATATAAAGGAAGCTTACCAGAAACTTGCGTGGTACCATGTGGCCATTCATAATGATGAGAGTAAGTACAAAAATGCTATAAAACTATGTGCAAATCGTGGGAATAGTCTCATTGACGAAGATATACAAGCAGACAAAGAAGCCAAATCTACAGAAGTCCCCAATCAAATTTTGCTAAAAGCTAGATTGTTGTACGATGGTGGATATTATACAAAAAGTCATAATCTACTCATTCTGAATAGTAAAACTTTTGAAGCTTCATTTACAGACGGTGAATATTTCTACAGACTTGCAAGAGTCACAGAAGCGCTCAAAAACTATGCTGATGCGATACATTACTATAAACTTACGATCTCCAAAGGAAATGCAAAAAAATATTATGGCTGTAATGCTGCCTTACAACTAGGACTTATCTATGAAACCCAACAGAAATATTCAGAAGCAAAAAAATATTTTAATCTCTGTCTTAAAATGGATCCTGCTGGATATAGCAACAGTTTGCATCAGAAAGCAAAATCAGGACTTAATAGAATAGTAAAACGGTAATTAAATTGCAGGAACTGTTGATTTGTTGAACTGCAGAATTGCTGCCAATCCTTCCTAAACCTCACCCACCACGGCTTCAGTTACATTGAGTATATGATCACCAATCCGCTCAAGCGAAGTAAACACATTATTATATACCATTGCAGATTTGACGTTGTAGTCTGCGGCACCAAGTCGTAACAAGTGTTCTTCGCGCATTTCGTTACGCAAAGTATTTATTTTCTTTTCTGCTAATGTAGCTGCTGTTTTTTGAACAGTAGAGTAGTCGGTAGCCGCAAGGTTTTGAGACATAATTTTGCAAGCTTGAGAGATCAGAATAGATAACTCGTTAATTTTCTCTCGTTGTTCAGCTAGAAAGTATATATTTTCATCCGCTTTCTTTTGTAGAACAATAGTAAGTGAATAATAAATATCGGCAATGCGCTCTAAATCATTACAGATATTAAGAATATTTCTGAGGATCAAACTTGTTTGTGATGTCATTTCTTCTTTGCTGAGATTAGTGATATATTCTGTTATCACAATCTCGAGTTCGTCAGTCATTTCTTCATATTGCCTGATGCGTTTGAAGAGTTTTTGTTGTTTTTTTATATCCGTAGTATTAATAATAGTATGAAAATGTTCTGCCATTTTTACGATGATGTCACCAAATTTTTCTGTCTCTTTTTGTAGTTGTATAGTAGCCATTTCAGGCATTCCATTGATGCTTCCTATTATATTTAATTTGATTTTCACACGATCATTTTCTTCATGGCTATCATGAAGACCTAGAGATGCGAGCCGTGTCAAAGCTGGTCCAAAATTGATTAGAATTAATGCATTCAAAACATTAAACAAAGTGTGGAAAGCAGATAATCCTATAGCAATATCGGCAGGATTTTCATTTATGCTATCAATATCAATTTTAAGAATAGAAGCTAATATTTGTAAAAACCATGGCAGTATAATAATCATCCAAGCCACACCTATGACATTAAACCAAGTGTGTATTCTAGCAGCTATTTTTGCTTCCCTATTTCCAATGATTGAAGAAATTAAGGCTGTAGAAGTTGTTCCTATATTTTCACCCAAAATCAATGCTGCTGCCACTTCAAATGGCATCCAACCTTGTGCACACATAGTGAGCGTGATAGCCATAGCCACACTTGATGATTGAACTAATACTGCAATAACTACACCTATCAATACAAAAAACAAATTGGACCACAACCCATATTCTGTAAAGTTTTTCAACCATTCTAACATCAACGGATCGTCATTCAAAGTAGGAACGGCTTCTCTCATAAAACCCAAGCCTAAGAATAATGAAGCAAAACCAATGATAAATTCGCCCCAATATTTCCATTTACCACTTTTGAAAAATAACAATGGAACACCGATAGCAAATAAAGGAACAGAATACTCTGATAATACCAATTTAAAACCAGCAAGTGACACCAACCATCCTGTTACTGTAGTACCAATATTGGCACCTAATATCAATCCAATCGATTCAGTAACGCCTAACAATCCTGCGTTTACAAAACTGACGGTCATAACTGTAGTAGCTGACGAAGATTGGATCAAGCCAGTAATCAAAAAACCAGTCAATAAACCTATCCATTTATTACTAGTGATATTACTTAAAGTATTCCTGAATTGAGCACCTGCAGCTCTTTGGATAGATTCACTCATTAGTTTCATACCGTAGATAAACATACCTACAGCACCAATCATCTGAACAATATCTATAAATCCAAATTCCATAAACTTATACCTAAAACTTTTGGGTGGCTCCAAACTTAGATCCACCTTATACGCATGGTTTGCAAAAGTAAATTTATTATCTGAAAACCAAGATTAATTCTAGGTTATATTCTTAGATTTCCATCACTCACTTGCTAAAAACTCAATATTACACCCTGAAATCTAGTAAATATTTCTTTACTTCTGCCTGAAACTTTTCACCTTCATCAAAATGGAAAGCTACTTTTGCAGGTAATATAAATATCGGGATATTATTTTTTTGAAATTGCTCTTTATGCATTTCTAGACGCATGGCATCCTTCTCAGTCGTAATAATGAGTTTCCGTTTACTCTCATTATTGTTATAAACTTTTATGATTTTTTCTATATCATGTTTGTCAAAAACATGATGGTCTGCGTATTCTATTTCATGGATGGTTTTAACTTCTTTATCAAGATAATTATATAAATAGTCAGTATTTGCAATAGCACTAAGCAGAATAACATCTAGCTCTTTATCTAGGGAAATTCGTTGATTCGATTGGTAGAAACTATAAGGATAACCATATTCGTAATATGAAAAATAAACTTGCTGATAGGATTTTGGCTTGATTTTGTTTACAATTTTTATTTTTTCAGTATCTGTCATTGTTCTAGGACACTTGGAGACAATGATGATATTGGCTCTTTCATATCCTGATCTCCACTCTCTCAATCTTCCAGCTGGCAATAAGTAATCATCTGTAAACAGTGCATCATAAGCAGTCAATAATATATTAAGTCCTGGCTCTACAGCTCTATGTTGGAATGCATCATCAAGCAGAATGGCTTGAATAGTTGGATACCTTTGCAATATCTGTGGAATAGCATATGCCCTACTTTCGCCAACTGCCACGATAATATCAGGATATTTCCGACGATACTGAAGTGGTTCATCGCCAGATGTCAAAGCAGTATCTTCATTTGTAACAAATCTGAATCCTTGTGTTTGCCTTTTATAGCCTCTACTAAGCGTAGCTAAATCTAAATAATCTTTGAGCATTTCTATCAGATATTCTATATGTGGTGTTTTGCCTGCGCCACCAATACTGAGGTTTCCCACACCGATCACAGGAATGCTAAACCTCGAAGCTTTCAGGAGACCTATCTGATAAAACATATTAATAATGGATATCACTGTCCCATATATCAATGAAAAAGGTGAAAGTAGTAGACGAATAACAAATTTTCTAAACATAATATTTTTTGCAATACCTATGGTAATAAGGAAAAATGACTATAATTGTAGTTAAATCAGAAAACCAATGGCAAGCTGGCCTAAAGCAACAATTGTAAATATGATGACTGTAACAATCGGAAGCCTTATAGGGTTATGGTTGAAGCAGTTTTTTTCGACGGAAGTACAGGAAATCGTCTTCCAAGCAGTAGGTTTAGGTACTTTATTGATCGGTATAAAAATGGCACTCAGACTACCTGATGGTTATTTATTAATATTTATATTTAGTTTGATAATTGGATCTGTTTTCGGTCAACTGTTGCGGATAGACTTAATAATCAACGATGTCTCAGATAGTCTGAAGCTATTAATTGGAAATACCGAGAGTAGTTTTACACAGGGACTTATTACTGCTTTTTTACTATTTTGTGTAGGTTCGATGACAATAATTGGAGCTTTAGAAGAAGGTATTCATCAGAAAAGAGAACTCTTGTATGTCAAATCTACTTTAGATGGATTTTCTTCTATTGCATTAGCTAGTACCTATGGTATTGGTGTTTTATTCTCTATTATCCCTATGTTAATTTTTCAGGGCGGAATCACGGTTTTGGCACTTAGATTAAAGTATGTTTTTAACCAAAATGTCATGGATGCCTTGAGTGCTGTAGGTGGTATTCTCATCATTGGTATATCTATCAGACTACTCAAGTTAGGTGAAGTATGGTTAGAGAATATGCTGCCTTCTCTTGTTTTGATAGTTGTGATGTCTAATTTTTATGACAAATATCAAAATAATAAAAAACCAATTTCTGAATAAAACTGGTATCAAAGAGCCAAATATCCACTTAAAAAGCTATTTTATTAATGTAATAATCTCTATATTATCTTCGTTAAGACACTGATTGTGAACGCAAATGACCAATCAAAACAACCAAAATGAGATACATATGATTATGAATATATATATTTATGCCATATTTAAACTTATTTTATTAATTTTGCAACTTAAAATCAAAAATCTTTAGTAATCTACCAATATATGCAATCACTAAAAAGACTTTCTAACATAGCCGGACTCATTATTTTTGTCGTGAGCTTTGCGGTGTATTTTAATTCCGTAGAGCGCACAGGTAGCCTTTGGGACTGTGGCGAATTTATCTTAGGAGCATACAAACTGCAAGTAGTTCACCCACCAGGAGCGGGATTATTTGTGGTTATCGGAAGGATTTTTGCTTGGATTGCAGAACTAGTTTCTGATAATCCTTCAGACATTGCATTTGCAGTCAACTTAATGTCAGCTTTATGCACATCTATAGCGGCTACAATGCTTGGTTGGGTGACCATCATGTTTGGAAAATTGGCTTTGGTTGGTAGAGAATCAGAAACTAGCACGGGTGAAAATGTAGCACTTATGCTGGCAGGTATAGTAGCAGGACTTGCTACGGCTTTCTCTACATCTATCTGGTTTTCTGCAGTAGAAGGCGAAGTTTACGCAATGTCTACCATGTTTACAGCGATTTCGCTTTGGGCTGCAACAAAGTACTATTATAAAGATAACGATGATGAGGCAAATAGATGGTTAGTATTAAGTTTATTTGTGACAGGTATGTCAGTAGGTGTCCACCTTTTGAGCTTACTTTCACTACCAGCAACTGCACTAATGGTTTATTATAAAAAATATAAAAATCATGATCTAAAAGGTGCATTAGTAGCTATGGGTCTTGGTGTCGTGGCATTGGTTTTTATCCAGAAATTTGTAATAGTAGGCATACCTACATTATGGAAAAACATGGAATTATTATTTGTCAATAATCTAGGCTTACCCGTACATTCTGGTATAATTCCTACCATAGGTATTATTGTCGCTTTAGCATATTTCCTATTGAGGTATGCACATATAAAAAACAACCAAATTCTACAAATAGTAACTATTTCAGCGGTATTTGTTTCCATTGCATTTTCTACAATTGGAGTAGTAGTTGTAAGGGCAAATGCTGATACGCCTATCAATATGAACGTACCTGGAGACGCTATGAGACTTCTTCCTTATCTTAATAGAGAGCAATATGGAGAACGTCCTTTGGTATCAGGACCACATTATGATGCACAACCAGTAAATGTAAAAAGAACAGACCGTTATGGACTAGTAGATGGAAAATACATAGTTGTTGACGAAAAATATGAATATGAATATGCTGCAAAAGATAAAATTTTATTCCCACGTATAGGTCATACAGAGCAAGGAAGACCTGATTTGCACCGTATGTGGAGAGAAGCATTAAATGGTGATAGCAAAGGTAGACCAGGTATGGGTTACAATCTACAATTCCTTATGCATTACCAAATCAACTGGATGTATTTCCGATATTTTATGTGGAATTTTGTAGGTAAACAAAATGCTGATCAAGGTTATTTCCCATGGGATATTAAGAGTGGTCACTGGCAATCAGGTATCACACCTTTGGATGAGGCAAAATTATACAAAATGGATGCCTTGCCAGATACCATGAAAAATGATGAATCTAATAATAAATATTACTTCTTACCACTCATTTTCGGGATATTAGGATTGGTATTTCATTTTGCACGTCGCAGAAAAGACTTTACTACTTTAGCTATTTTATTTATTATCACAGGTATTGGTATCATTATCTATTCAAATCAACCTCCGAATGAACCAAGAGAAAGAGACTATGTACTAGTAGGGTCTTTCATGACATTCTGTATATGGATTGGATTTGGAGTTCTAGCTTTATATAGTGTCTTAGCTAAGAAGATGTCTGGCATTGTTCCTGCCGCTATTGCAGGATTAATAGTATTGTCGGCACCTATCATTATGGGTTTCCAAAACTTTGATGACCACAGTAGAAAAGAACATTATGCATCTAGAGATTATGCATCCAATTTCCTGAATAGTGTCGAGCCTAATGCCATCATATTTACCTATGGTGACAATGACACCTACCCTCTTTGGTACGCACAAGAAGTAGAAGGCATCAGAAGAGACGTGAGAGTGGTAAATCTTAGTTTGATAGCTGTAGATTGGTATATTAATAAATTAAGAAGTAAAGTCAATGACTCTGCGCCTATTAAGTTATCTCTTACAGAAGAAGATTATCGTGGTAAAAATAGAAACCAAGTATTTTTCTTCAATCCAAGACAGGAAGACATGTCAACTCCTATGAATGTCTTCGAAGCGTTGAGAAGCATAAGAGATCCAAAGAATACACAACAAGGACAAACTTTTGTCACAAGCAAAAATTTCTTCATTCCTGTGGATAGAGAAAAGTATATGGCTCTAGGTTTGCAGCCAAATATTGACTCATCTGAATGGGCTGATAGAATCAATATCACTTTCCCTGCTGAAGCAACTTCATTTACCAAAGATGATCTAGCTATTATCGATCTTGTAGCTTCTAATTTTTACGAAAGACCAATATATTTTGCCATCACATGTCAACCAAGCAAATTATTAGGCTTAAATGATTATGTAGAAATGGAAGGTCTTGGACTCAGAGTTTCACCTACAAAAGTGAGAAATAGGTCACAACTTCCTAGTATCTATGGTTATGGCGATATAGATGCTGACAAGACTTATAATAACATCATGACCAAATGGAAATGGGGTAATTTTGATAAAAAGAAATTGTTTGTAGACAGAAGTTACATGGCAGAAGTTCAGGCTATGAAGCTTGTGATACTAAGGGCAGCATTAGAATTTGATAGAAGAGGTGACAAAACCAAGGCAGCCGAAATGGCAAATAAATACTTCGAAGCATTCCCGCACATGAATTTTGCTTATGATGCTGGTATTATGCCATTTATCAATGTATTAGTCAATGCAAAAGACTTCGAGTCTGCCAAAAAACATTTAAGAATCTTAGGGGAAGAAACCAAGCAATATATCACATTCTATGAATCTCAGACGGATAAAGACGTATTTGATAGTTTCGAAAGAGATTATCAATACAGACTTAGTTCAGTGCAAGACGTCATAGAAACAGCCAAAAAAGTAGAAGATCCTGCTTTTGAAAAAGAGATGTCTGATTTATTATCAGGAATGATGGCTTCACCAACTTTACAACAATAACAGAGCAATATGACCATCGCAATAGGTTCAGATCACGCAGGATTTGAGTACAAAGAATTGATCATAAAATATCTTAATAAATCAGGACATAATGTACTCAACAAAGGTACATTTAGTCCTGATTCCGCTGATTATGCAGACTTTGCCCATCCAGTAGCAATTGCTGTAGAGACAAATGTTGCTGACTTAGGAATATTGGTCTGCGGTAGTGGAAATGGCGTATGTATGACAGCCAATAAACACGCAAAAATCAGAGCAGCTCTTTGTTGGACTACAGAATTAGCAGCATTGGCAAGACAGCACAATAATGCAAATATCCTATGTGTACCTGCCAGATTTGTAAGTAAACGAATGGCTCAAAACATGGTCAAAGTTTTTTTAGAAAGTAATTTTGAAGGAGGTAGACATCAGACTCGTATCGACAAAATCCCTTGTTGATAGATATTTTACTAAAAAGTAATCTTAAGAAATGTACAAATTTAATATTGTAGTTATCGTGTTGTTTTTCTCTGTTATGGCCAATGCTCAGTACATTAGCAGTATAAACAAACCAGATACAAGCAAAGCGATCGTAAATGATCCAACTATTCCTGCTGTTAGATACGCCAATAGTATTAAAGCATCAGAATTGCGAAATCACCTAACCATACTTGCATCTGATTCTCTTGAAGGTAGAGAGACTGGTCAACCTGGTATCGAACTTGCAGCAGATTATATTTCAAAATTCTTAAGAAACATAGGTATGAAAACCATGCCTGGGACTGCATCCTATTTACAACCAGTCGCATTTACATATTCTAAATGGGCTACATTGGAAGTGATGACTAATAACGAAAAATATAGACATCTATGGGACTATTTGGCTTTTCCTGATAGAAACAATTCTTTGCCATCTTTGTCAGAAACAGAAGTTTTGTTTTTGGGATATGGTATAGATGATGCTAAATATAGTGATTACAAAAATGTAGATGTAAAAGGTAAAGTCATCATGATCAACCGTGGTGAACCTATAAACAAAGACAGCATATCTTACATTTCAGGTCAGAAAATTCCTTCATCTTGGAGTGATGCTGATCTTGTACAAAAACTAAAAACTGCCAAAGAAAAAGGGGTAAAACTAGTTCTTATCATAGAGAATGATATCAAAAAGCTCTTAGAAGAAAACAGAAGAAAATTATTAGGCAATTATCTAGAATTAGGTAACAAAACTTTGACGTCCATAGAAGAAGTAAATCATATTTATATCTCATCCACAATAGCTAAGACAATCATTGGGACAAATGAAAAAGATATTATAAAAGCTCGTAAAAAAATGGCAAAAGGTAAAGCTAGTGCTGTTAAACTCAATGCTAACCTTTCTGTAAAATTGGTCAAAGAAACCACTGTACTTGAAGGAAATAATATTGTTGGATTTGTAGAAGGGAAAACAAAAAAAGATGAAATAATTATAGTTTCAGCACATTACGACCACCTAGGTAAAAGAGGAGACGAAGTTTTTAATGGGGCAGATGATAATGGTTCAGGTACGTCTACCGTTATGGAGTTAGCTCAAGCGGTCATGCAAACAACTATAGAAGGAAATACTCCCGACAGAAGCATCGCTTTTGTTTGGTTTTGTGGTGAAGAAAAAGGACTTCTAGGCTCACTTTATTATTCTCAAAATCCAATATTTCCACTTGATAAAACAGTAGCCAATGTCAATATTGATATGGTAGGAAGAATAGATGACAGCTACAAAAACAATCCGAACTATGTATATGTCATTGGTTCGGACAGACTCAGTAGTGACCTTCATCGTATCAATGAAGAAGTAAATCAAAGGTATTCTCAACTTACACTTGACTACACCTACAATTCAGAAAAGGACCCTAATAACTATTATTACAGGTCAGATCATTACAATTTTGCAAAAAATGGTGTTCCTGCAATTTTCTTTTTTAATGGCACCCATGCTGATTACCACAGAACGACTGATGATGTGGAGAAAATAGATTTTGATGTCATGGCAAGCCGTGGCAAACATATCTTTCACGTCATTTGGGAAATTGCCAATAGAGCAAATAGAATTGTTGTAGACGGAGAAATAAAATAAGAACTTAATCCAACATTTCTGTTTTACAACTAATAGTTTAGAATTCATAACCATATTCTGACAAGATTCCTTAGTAGGATTTTGGTAGTATCTCCAAAAAAAGTAATTTTAGGCCTTAAAGATACTTATCATGACCTTAGGACAGTTTTTTGAAGCCGTTTCGCTAGAGCCTTCTATCGTTCTTTTCTATTTTTTCGCATTACCATTTACAGCCTTCTTGGCTACTATATTTGGTAAAGGAGAAGGTCATCTCTCACCTTGGAAATATCTTTATACTGTCCTTGTTTACCTTGCATGTATCCCAGGAATATTTGCCATTACGCTCAATATCTACATGTTCCTATTTGAGAGACAACCGATTATGGAGACAAATCTATTTACACAGTTTCTACCAGTCCTATGTATGTTAATAACAATATGGATGATAAGACGTAATGTAAGTCTAAATGATGTACCAGGTTTTGACAAAATAAGTAGCCTTGTATTTATCATTACTGTTTTAATTTCTATGATGTGGATTTTAGAGAAAATGCACATTGTTGTATTTACCTACATGCCTTTCTATCAGTTTGTACTCATTTTTATTGTCTTTTTGGTTCTTATAAGATTAGGATGGAGTAGAATGATAAGATGATGTAAAGATTATCTCGATAAGATGACTCAAAGGCATCCTATCGGTGTTTGGCCGTTTGTCTAGTTAAAGAACTTCATATACAAACTAAACATTATCCTACTACCTTTGTATTTTACATGATAAATCAATCATGGACACAAACCAATCAACATGGCTGCAAGTAGAAGCGTGGTTTCATTCACAAGGATGGACTCCCATGGACTTTCAAAAAGAAACTTGGGTTCATATAATTGATGGGAAAAGTGGTCTTGTCAATGCACCGACAGGGAGTGGCAAAACATATTCGCTTTTTATTGGCATTCTTTTAGATTTTATCATCAAAAATCCCAATCATACATCAAAGTCTCACCATGGTTTGCAATTGATTTGGGTATCCCCGATTCGTGCACTTGCCAAAGAAATTCAAATGTCCTGTCAAAGAGCAGCAGAAGCACTTGGCGTGAAATGGCAAATCGAAATCCGAACGGGTGACTCCACGACAAAAGAGCGGCAGGCACAACTCAAACGGCCGCCTGAAGTTATTATCACTACGCCTGAAAGTATCCATGTATTGATGGCAACAAAAGGTTATCCCAACTTTTTTGGTACTTTAAAAACAATAGTAGTCGATGAATGGCATGAACTCATTGGGTCTAAACGTGGTGTACAGACAGAACTAGCTATATCAAGACTCAAAGGGCTGATCCCAAACCTAAAAATTTGGGGCATATCAGCCACCATAGGAAATATGGATGAAGCAATAGAAGTACTTTTGTTTCCAGTCCAGTCATCTGATAGGGTGCTTGTGCGTGCGCATGTAAAAAAGGACATAGAACTACATTCAGTCTATCCTGATATCATAGAAGAGTTCCCATGGGCAGGACACTTAGGACTCAAACTAGCAGATAAAGTCATCGAAATAATTAAGAGCAGTAAAACAAGTTTGATTTTTACAAACACTAGAGCACAATGCGAAATATGGTATCAAAAACTCTTAGAATTAGATCCCGACTTATCTGGTCAGATAGCCATGCATCATGGTTCTATCAGTAAAGAAATAAGAGATTGGGTAGAAGAAGCATTATATGAAGGCAGAATAATGGCTGTCGTGTGTACATCTAGTTTAGATCTTGGTGTAGACTTCAGACCAGTAGATACCATAATTCAGATAGGCAGTCCTAAGGGTGTGTCTAGATTCGTACAAAGGGCGGGAAGGAGTGGACATCAGCCAGGAGCAAAAAGCCAAATACATTTTGTACCTACACATGCTCTCGAACTCATAGAAGCAGCAGGTCTTAGAATGGCCATCGATCAAAATGAGCTAGAAGAGAGAATTCCTTACATTAGAAGTTTTGATGTACTTGTCCAATATCTCATGACGCTAGCTGTCTCTGAAGGTTTTTATCCAGATAAAATTCTAAATGAAATCAAAAATACATACTGTTATGCTTCCATTTCTAATGAAGAATGGCAAAAAGTATTAAATTTCCTATTAATGGGAAGTGATTCGCTGCAAGCTTATGATGAATACAAAAAGATAGAAAAAACAGATGACGGAAGGTACATCGTAGCAGATAAAAAGAAAATTCTAAAACACAAGTTATCCATAGGCACCATTGCATCTGATCAAATGATCCAAATCAAACTTCTCAAAGGCACTAGAATTGGAGCTATAGAAGAATATTTTGTTTCACAACTAAGTCTTGGTGATGTTTTTTGGTTTGCTGGTAGAGCATTAGAATTCATTCGAATTAAGGAAATGGTGGCTCAAGTAAAACTAAGTAAAGCGACTTCAGGCAAAATACCTTCTTACATGGGAGGTAGAATGCCTTGGAGTTCACAATTGTCAAGAGTACTCCAAGAGAAGGTGTATAGATATACGGAAGGTATCATTGAAGATAAAGAAATCTCTGTCCTAAAACCCATCTTCGACAAACAACAAAGTAGATCTTTGATACCAAAGCGAGATGAATTCCTAGTAGAATATTTCCAAAGTAAAGAAGGGTTTCATTTATTGATGTATCCATTCGAAGGGAGAAGCGTACATGAAGGCATGAGCGCTTTAATTGCAAAACGAATTTCAATGATGTTTCCGATTTCATTCTCCATAGCAATGAATGACTTTGGATTTGAATTACTTTCTGATCAAGAGATTGACGTAGATAATGTAGTGACAAAAGAACTTTTTAGTACTGAACATCTTACATCTGATATTCAATCAAGTATCAATAATGTAGAGATGGCTAGAAGGAAGTTTAGAGATATTGCCAAAATTTCAGGATTGATTTTTACAGGTTATCCTGGAAAACAAAAAAAAGAAAGACATTTGCAAGCATCGTCCCAACTCATTTTTGACGTTTTTCGAGAGTATGAACCTGACAATTTGCTCTACTTACAAACTTATGAAGAAGTGATGACCTTCCAACTTGAAGAAATTAGAATGCGTCAATGTCTTAAAAAAATCATAGCTAGCCACATTATGATTAGCAAACCAAATAAAGCTACCCCATTTTCATTTCCTATCTTAGTGGATAGATTAAGAGAAAAACTGACTTCAGAAAAGCTGGAAGACCGTATAAAAAAAATGACAGCAGATTTGATAAAATAAAGATCGTCCTGATTATTCCGACAACAATTCCTTAACTCTAACCACTTCATTCAGATAAGAATGTAGATAGACTGGAACCTCACCAAGATTATTGTCAAATAACCACACTCTATTCACTTCTCCAGATTTATATCTGAGATATCTGCCACCCTGATCATAAGCATCAGGTATGCCGAATGTCACCTTAGATTCGTTTAGTAATTGTTTTGGAAAATTCTTCTTTAAATCTTTGGCTTGATCAAACTTCTGGGAAGACAACGAAACAAATTTTCTATCATCATTCAGTGTTTCAGAAGGATAGATATCAGTGGTGTCTTCATACAAATTAGCATTATCAAGTCTGAATATCTCTATACATTTTTCGCCTACACAAAAGCCATAATATTGTCCAAACTCGATATAGTCTGAATCTTGACACACTTCATCCCTATCGCAAGAAACACATAATAGAACTAAGAGTAAAAATAAGAGTATTGATTTGATAAATGTTTTCATAACGATTTTTATTGATTCATTATTAAAGACGTAATATAAACGAAGAAAGGTTTGTCCTTATGTATAGTTTTTCAAAAAACTGATATTAATAAAAAAGCCCGACCATTTCTGATCGGGCTTTGCGTCCCCTCTAGGACTTGAACCTAGGACCTACGGATTAACAGTCCGGCGCTCTAACCGACTGAGCTAAGGAGACATTTGAGATTGAGTTTGAGTTTGCTCTTACGTTTTTATCAAATGCGGTGCAAATGTAAAACACTTATGTAAATTGCGCAATAAAATTGACTATTATTTTTAAAAAAAAATTCTTATCTCTAAAGATGACGTTCTGCATGATAACTACTTCTTACCAAAGGACCACTCTCTACAAAACTAAAACCTCGTTTCATACCTTCTTCCTGATAGTAAGCGAATGTATCAGGATGTACAAATTCAGCTACTTCAATGTGCATTTTGGTTGGTTGGAGGTATTGCCCGATGGTGAGCACATCACAACCATGGGCGGCTAAATCATCCATTATTTTTATCACTTCATCTTTGGTTTCGCCAAGACCTACCATGATACCAGATTTAGTACGTTTGCCATAAGCTTTGGTTCTCTTTATTTGCTCAAGTGAACGTTCATATTTGGCTTGTGGTCTTACTTTACGATAAAGGCTTTCTACTGTTTCCATATTATGAGAGACCACTTCTTGTCCAGCACTGATCATCCTCTCTAATGCATCCCAATTTGCCTTCACATCAGGTATCAACGTCTCGATAGTCGTCTGATGAGATGATTCTTTTATTTTGACTACAGTTTGATACCATATTTCGGCACCACGATCTTTGAGTTCATCTCTATTAACTGAAGTAAGCACGGCATGTTTTACCTGCATAAGGAAGATAGCTTCTGCAACTCTGCGTGGTTCATCTTCATCATATTCGTTTGGTCTGCCTGTTTTCACGGCACAAAACGAGCAACTCCTAGTACAAACATTGCCCAAAATCATAAACGTTGCGGTACCTGCGCCCCAACATTCTCCCATATTAGGACAATTTCCACTCTGGCAAATTGTATGCAATTTATATTCATCTACCAAATTTCTCACCCTACGATAATCTTCCCCAATAGGAAGTTTCACCCTTAACCAATCTGGTTTTTTTCTTTTCTCTTCAGTTGGCATTGCTGCAACTACAGGAAGTTCGACCACTGTATATTAAATTTGTTGTGAATTAATTTGTTCTCTTACCAAACTCTAACGTTGCGTAAAAGTTTATAAAATAAGGTTTGCTACTGATGGCTTCTGTCTCCACCATGATAGGAATCTTGCGAATAAATAAATCTCCCATGATTCCTACTTCTAGAGATCTAGCATACTCTTCGAAAGCTCCAAGAGAAAAGAAAAGCCCAAATTTTCCTTGAATTCCTGGTACTATACTAATCTCTGACCATCCTTTATTACCAGGCGCACCACCGAATACTGAATTATAATCCAAAAACTTAGCTGCATTCTCTTCAGAATATTTTTCAGGGCGCAACTCTGTAAAAAACCGACCATCTTGTTCAAAATTATAAATTAGCTCAAGGTAATAAGGTCTTAATATAGCAAGTGATGGTCCTGCTTCGTAATTATATCCCATTGCTACACCCTTCCTTCTAGCCTTGTCAGTGATAAGTTTTTTTACACCTTTGCCAGCCCTGATGATATAAAGATTATTTTGTTTGCCAAAACGAAATGACTGGGATACCTTATTGAATGAAACAGGAATATTTCTATTTTGCTTTTGCTCTCGTGGGTCTCTCATAAAACCCAACTCAAAATGATAATAACTAGTTTTGTAATAATTCTTCAGCTTTCCTTTATTATACGCAAGTGAATATCCATTGGTGTGTACAGTAAGATTACCTGTATATTCTTGTCTATATACCACACCTTTCCATTCAGTCTCTACCAATTTTGGTTGGAAGGATTTTTGTCCAAACCCAACAAAAGGGGAAACCAAAATGGCAATTAAAAGTACTTTATTAATCATAAACGAATGTTTTAGAATAAGGTCTACACATGCTATAACAAAGACCGAATTCAAAAGTATAGCTTTTTGAGATATTTTTTACAAAAAAATTAAATTTATGACAGGAAATCTACACAATGATGATTGTGGCACCATTTTCATACATAAAATGGTGCCACAATAGTATCTTAAAACACTTCTTATTGAATAATTTTATTACCCAGGTTTAAAATGTATTAACCGAGCCTGACATGCCAGAGTTGATATTTTTGCTCTCTGGATTTCCTTTGTATTTGACACTTCCTCCTGAACTTGCGTCTGCAGTTATCTTTTTGGTTGCATATGCCAAAACACTTGCTCCAGAAGAAACATCTGCGTCAACTGTTTCAGTTTCGTTGGCAGCAGCATCGATTCTCGCACCTGAAGATGCATCATAACTTGCCAATTTAGATACTCCACTAATAGTTATTCTAGATCCTGATGATGCATCAACTTTTAGATCTTTACTATTAATTTTTACTTGACAACTTGCTCCACTAGATGCTTCGATTTCCATAGATGCCCCATCTATTTCAGAATATGAAGCCAATGATGATCCTGCCGAACACTCTATTTTATTTAGCGTTTGATAGTAAACTTTTACAGATGCTTTTGTTCCTGAATTATTCCATTTTTTATTTTTTGACTTTATCTTTACAGACAATTCACCGTTATTCACTTCGATAAATAAATCTTCTTCATTACCTTTTTGGATCGTATATTCAGCTTTTGGAGATGAACCTTTTATCAATTCTACACTGACAGAACCACTAGTAGCAATAGATGTAAATGGAGAAAGAGATTTACTTTGCCCAATACACGCCATGGCCAAGAATCCTACAAACAAAAAAGATAAAAGGAATTTCATATTTAAAAATTTAATTGGTAAAATAATATCCTAAAGACATTATAAAATAACTAGGGTTGCATCAATACGACAAAATATTTCTAATGCTTATACTTAATTTTGCTGCATTTGGAAGCATTGTTTTCTCTAA
Source organism: Saprospiraceae bacterium UBA7687 (assembly GCA_002482845.1). Lineage (GTDB taxonomy): Bacteria > Bacteroidota > Bacteroidia > Chitinophagales > Saprospiraceae > OLB9. The sequence goes on along the minus strand of DLGT01000051.1, from coordinate 20,778 downwards.
TACTTCATTTAATGGGATAGCTGGCATATTTTCAGACCCAACAGTAATCACAGGCGCATCCAATGATTCAAAACAATTTTGTTGAATTCTTGCTGCTATGCTTTGCGCAAATGAATTATTTACTGGCTCTTCCGTAAGTACAATGATCCTATTATAATCCTTTGATTTACTAAAAATCAGTGCTTCATCTAGTGGATATAACGTCCTAAGATCTAGTATCCCTACCCTTTCTTTTAAATCACCATCCACATTTAAAGCCCAATGTACACCCATTCCATAAGTAACCACCAAAACTTTATTTTCTTTATTAGCGCAAGTAGCTTCCTGTACCATATCACCTATTCCCAAAGGTAAAATATAATCTTTGGCCGGTACTCGTCTTCTTGCCGTTTCTGTACCTTTGACCTTACTCCAATACAAACCTTTATGTTCTAGTATGACAACGGGATTAGGATCATAATAAGCTGCCTTGATAAGTCCTTTCAGGTCAGCTCCATTACTAGGGTAGACGATTTTTATACCTCGTATATTATTCAAAACAGACTCTACGCTCGAACTATGAAAAGGTCCCCCACTACCATAAGCGCCGATGGGTACACGTAGGACCATACTTACTGGCCACTTACCATTAGACAAATAACAACTTCTACTCACCTCCGTAAAAAGCTGATTTAACCCCGGCCAAATATAGTCCGCAAACTGAACTTCTACGATTGGTTTTAGTCCTACTGCTGACATACCTACTGTACTTCCTACTATAAATGCTTCCTGAATGGCTGTATTAAATACACGATCATCACCAAATTTCTGTGCGAGAGTAGCTGCTTCTCTAAATACACCACCTAATCTACCTCCAACGTCCTGCCCATAAAGAAGACATTCTTTGTGATCTTCCATCAGTTCTTGGATTGCAATCAATGCACAATCTACCATAACCGTTTCTTCAGTATGACTTGGTGACCTGTCTCCTGACTCTGCAGTTACAGGAGTAGGTGCAAAATCATGTGTGAATAGATCTAACGGTTGTGGATCATCTGCTTTAAGCGCATTGGCTAGATCATTTCTGACATTATTTTGCGCTTCATGGATGATATCATTGATAATTCCTTCTGATATACCACTTTCTTTAACCAATAAAAGCAATTTGTCATAGGGATCATTTTTTTTATGTTCCTCAATATCGTCTCTGTACCATTCTTTTCGTACACCCGAAGTATGATGATTAAGTAGCGGCACTTTGGCGTGAACCAAAAACGGCCTTCTCTCCGTCCTCATGGTATGAATGATATTTTCCAAAGTTTGGTAGCAAGCTGCAAAATCACTTCCGTCAATGCTCACAGCTTCGATACCAGGAAAACCCTTGGCGTATTCAAAAGCATTCATTGCTCTAGTCTCAGCAGCCGTAGCCGAAATATCCCATCCATTATCTTGGACCAAATATAGAATAGGAAACTGTTTGAGAGCAGCCATTTGTAATGCTTCGGAAATTTCACCTTCTGTCACAGATGCATCCCCAAGTGAACAAACAACTATCGCTCCTAGCTCAGTATTTAATCCTAATTTTTCTTTGTATTGAATACCCATAGCCACGCCTGTTGCGGGAATGACTTGCATACCTGTAGCAGAAGATTGGTGTGGAATCTTAGGTTTGTCATCATCTTTAAGACTTGGATGGCAATAATAAGAACGTCCACCAGAAAATGGGTCATTCTTTTTTGCCAAAACTTGTAACATCAAATCGTATGGAGACATACCAATCGATAACATCATGGCATCATCTCTATAATACGGTGACATATAATCCTTTGGGGTGAGCTGCATGCCTACAGCAATTTGTATTGCTTCGTGCCCACGAGAAGTAGCATGCACATATTTTGAAACAACTTTAAATTGCTCTTCAAATACTTCAGTAATTGATTTTGCAGTACAAAGCAATGTGAATGCTTTTTTTAAAATGGCTTGGTCGATATTATTAGGTTTCATTGTGCAAAAATAGAAATAACATTGCTATAGCAACAAATTTACACAGAAAAGAAATTATATTTAATGTTAAGTAATCTCTCCTACATAATAAATATTAGGCTACTTAAAAAACCTGTGATAATTTATTGCAAATCTAACTTTTAGCTTTATGCTTAAATTAATTACTCATTGAGTTCATATACTAAATCAAGAAAAACAAAAGAAGTAAAAAATTAAAATTCACAAATAATACTGCCTAAAAAGCCTCATTGATAGTGGCGTAAAAAGCGCCACCTTCTGATACAGTCCTTCCGTAGTCTATACGAAGTCGAACTCTATCTCTTTTGTTTAGAATTACACGAAGACCTGCTCCATATGTAAATTTAGGATTTGCAGTGAATAAATTTGGGTAAGTATCTCCTACATTTCCTATCGCTGTAAAGGCTACACCTTGTAATCGCCTGTAAATTGGATATCTATACTCAGTCTGAAGGACATACAAATTTCTGTCAGTAAATCTCCTATCTTGATATCCACGCATGATTTTAGGACTTCCAAAATATAACAAATCATTAAAAAATGGACTTCCTAGCATAGTGGCTGTATTAAGATGAATGCCCAATGTTTGTTCTGAACCTAGCGGGATGAAGGTAGCAGCATCAATAGCATATCTCTGAAAATTATATTCACTCCCACTAAATTTGTTTCCAATGAATATTTCACCTTCTATAAAACAGCCTTTTGTCGGATTAAAAATAAAGTCCCTGCTGTCATATTGTGCAACAATCCCGAATCCTCCAACTCTACCACCTTGTTTACCTTCAATAGGGTTGCTATCTAAAATTCCTCCTTGTTTGAAATCAAATATTTTTACATTATCAAACCGATACCGTGCACCTACAAAAAAATCTCCTAACCTTCGGAGACAATCAATTCTAAAACGAGGATAATCCGCCTTGTAAGTTTCCCGATCTTCTTTTAATGTCGTATTTCCAATGCCATAAAAATTGTATAAATAAATAAAATAGCCAATTTCACCCTTTACCTTCCATCTGTTGTGATATCTATATAATTCAAATGGAATTATGAAATTGACTTGTTTGTTTTGCGTATAGTTTGCAGTAAATTGTATTTGACTTGGATTAGAATCGTGGCGTTCATCTTTAAATCTAAAAGTATACAGGCCTACAGCACCAAATCCCCATCTAGTCTCTGGTAAATAAAAAACAAATGGATAAATAAAAAACTGATTTTGGTTAATTGTGTCCTGAATAGTTTTGCTCGAATCGCTTTGTGCTAACACCTTATTGCTAGAATAGCAAAAGAAGAAAATAAAAATACATAAAGCGGTTTTAAAGTTTATAGCCAATTTTGTAGCATTTAATAGATGACAGGTAAACCGAATTGAATATTCAACATATTACTTTGTATTATCATTATTACTACACATTGTCTAAAACTAAAAAAGGTGTACACAAATGATGTGCACACCTTGATATATCTTACCCTAATTAAAATTTAATTAAAGGCTATTTACGAACTTAGTAAGCTTAGATTTAAGGTTCGAAGCTTTATTTTTGTGCCAAGTATTTTTCTTTGCAAGTCTATCGACCATACTAATTACTTTTGGCAAAAATATTTCCGCTTCTTTTTTATCAGTAAGTAATCTCAATTTTGCAATTGATGTTCTAGCAGATTTTTTATAATATCTGTTTCTTAATCTTATCTTGATATCCTGACGGATTCTTTTCTTTGACGATTTGTGCTGTGCCATAAATCTTTATTTTTGAATCATTTTTCTTAAATGGAGTGCAAAAGTATATCTTTTAATTTACATCAAAAAACATTTTACATAAAAATACTAATAAATATTTCATTTAAGACCACAATTAGCATGATTTTTACAAATTTAAGTTAAAAAGTGTGTTTATCTTTCAACTATAAATTTGATTATTTGTACTTTTGCAATCATTTTTAGCCAATTTTGCCTATTTATAGTAATGCTTAACTTGTCAAAATAACATTCCTATTGTTTTAAATACCAAAAAGCTTGATTTTAAGTTTAGATTCCAATTGTTTTCAATAAAAAATAATAACAAATTAAACCCATGAAGGATTATTCTTACATATTTAATGCCCACCCAGCATATATTGAGTCCATCTACCAAAATTATCAACAAGATCCTACATTAGTAGACGAAGGATGGAGAGTGTTTTTTGATGGTTTTGAATTTAGCGCCAATGGCCATACCAACGCCGATGCTGAAGGACAGTCAGGAGAGAGAAATATTTCTACCAAAGAATTTGGTGTAATGTCTATTATACACGGCTTCAGAAGTAGAGGTCATCTTCTTGCCACAACCAATCCGCTAAAACAACGCAAAGATAGGAGGCCACATCTTGATCTTGCAGACTATGCGCTAGAAGATAGCGATCTAAACAAAGTTTTTTCAGCTGGAGAGGAGATTGGACTCAAAAATGCAACGCTAGCTCAGATTCTTGACAAACTTCGTATTACTTATTGTGGAAACCTAGGTGTAGAGTTTGCACATATAGAAAATAGAGAGAAAAGGATGTGGATGCGTGACAAAATTGAAAACAGAGTTTTTGATGGTAGTTACGGACTGTCACTTGATAAGAAAAAGCAGATTCTAAATAAGCTGAATGGCGCTGTCATATTTGAGAAATTCTTGCATACTAAGTATGTAGGTCAAAAAAGATTTTCCCTTGAAGGTGGCGAAACAACTATTGCGGCACTGGATGCTATCATTAATCACGCAGCAGAAGACAGAGTAGAAGAAGTCGTGATAGGCATGGCACATAGAGGTCGTTTGAATGTACTTGCCAACACAATGGCAAAGACCTACGATCAGATATTCAATGAATTCGAAGGAACAGCTATATTAGATCAGAGCTTTGGCGATGGAGACGTGAAGTATCACTTGGGTTTTTCTTCACAAGTTACAACACCTTCAGGAAAGTTAGTACATATGAAACTTGCTCCCAACCCTTCTCATCTAGAAGCTGTAAATCCAGTGTTAGAGGGATTCACTAGGGCAAAGGCAGACCTACTTTATGGTAGTGATTATAATAGAATCCTACCTATTCTTATACATGGAGATAGTGCAGCAGCTGGACAAGGTATCGTGTATGAAACAGTACAAATGAGCCAATTAGATGGATATTACACAGGTGGTACCATCCATTTTGTAATCAATAATCAGATAGGATTTACAACAAATTATGATGATGCTCGTTCGTCTACTTATTGTACTGCTGCGGCTAGTCTAGTACAAGCGCCAGTATTTCACGTAAATGGTGACGATCCAGAAGCAGTGATTTTTGCTGCTGAACTTGCAGTAGAATACCGTCAAAAATTCAATAATGACGTATTTATAGATATGGTTTGTTATAGAAGACATGGTCACAATGAAGGCGATGATCCGAAATTTACGCAGCCACAAATGTATGAACTCATTGATGCACACAAAAATCCAAGAGAAATATACCTTCAGAAACTTATAGAAAGAGGCGATGTAGATCCTAAAGCAGGTGAAGAACTCGAACAAAGTTTCTGGGCTGACTTGCAAGATAGATTGGATAGGGTAAAACAAAAAACACTCCCATACAAATACCAAGAGCCTGAGCAAGCATGGAGACAACTCAAAAAAACACTCAATGTAGCGGATATGGTAAATCCAACGACAGGTATTTCCAAAAAAGATGCAGACAAAATCCTAAACCATCTCATGACTATTCCAGAAGGATTCTCTGCACTTTCTAAAGTAAACAGACTCCAGAAATCAAAAAAAGAGCTTATAGATAAAAAAGTACTAGATTGGGGATTTGCCGAATTGATGGCTTATGGTTCACTGATGCTTGAAGGCAAAAACGTGAGAATGAGTGGTCAAGATGTTAAAAGAGGTACATTCTCTCATAGACATGCGGTATTTTTTGACGAAAAAACAAACGAAGAGTACAATAGACTTAATACGTTAGATGGGGCCAATGGTAAATATATGATTTACAATTCACTATTGTCAGAATTTGCAGTATTGGGCTTTGAATATGGATACTCTCAAGCATCTCCTGACAATCTTACGATTTGGGAAGCTCAATTTGGTGATTTCTATAATGGTGCGCAAACCATCGTCGATCAATTTATCTGCTCTAGTGAAAGTAAATGGCAGAGAATGAGTGGTTTGATCATGTTATTGCCACACGGTATGGAAGGACAAGGTCCTGAACACTCTAGTGCAAGAATGGAAAGATTCTTACAGAATTGTGCAAATTTCAACTGGTTTATCTGTAATGTCACTACGCCAGCGAATTTTTTCCATATGATAAGGAGACAATTGGCTCTACCGTATAGAAAACCATTGATACTGATGTCGCCAAAATCGTTGTTGAGACATCCAGAATGTATAAGTAGCATGGATGAATTTGTAGGCAAGACATCTTTCCAAGAAATCATCGCTGACGAAACCGTCAAAAAAGCGAAAAGAGTCTTATTCTGTTCAGGTAAGTTGTATTATGAGTTGAATGAGTATAGAAATGCAAATAACATTAAAGATGTCGCCATCGTAAGGATAGAACAATTGTATCCACTACCAGAAGTAGAAATACGTAAAATCATGAAACAATATGGTAAAGCGGAATGCTACTGGGTACAAGAAGAGTCGGCAAATATGGGCGCTTGGTCATACCTGATGACATATTTCAGAAAAGACCCTATCGAACTAATCGCTAGAAAAGCAAGTGCTTCGCCAGCTACAGGATTCAAAAAAATCCACGATCAGCAACAAGAAGAATTAATTAAATCAGCTTTTGGTGTTTCTTAATATAAACAACATAAGTAAAGTCCTTATCTTATCAGGCCTTTTGATGTCACTAATAGGTAAAACTTTTTTTGGCATTGAATGGCTTGATATGGTAGGTTATTCTATAATTTTAATTGGCTTAGTTTGGGCCAAAAATGATATCATTGAAGGAAATGAAGACTATGGAAAATATATTTACTATACTTTGCTGGTGCTATTTCTTTTTATTGTATTTGGTAAATGGTTTGGATTTTAGATCATTGATAAGACGATGATTTTCAAAAGCAAGATAAAAAATTACTTGTTTTCCCAGACTTCAACCTTCCGTATGTACTCCATGTAATCCGTTTTGGGTGGGTCTATCAGTCCTAGTTCTCTTCCCATGGTAACCAACTGTCCTCTATGGTAGCTTCCATGATTTACCACATGTTGTAAAATATGAGCTATAGTCGCAGATCCTGTATCTTTGGACAATAAAGTATAGGCAATCACATCATGCAAGGACGTTTCTGGTAGGTCATTTAAAAATGTGAGGTAATCTTTTGATTGGTTTAGGAGTATTTCGGCTACAAACTTTGTGTCTTTACCTGCACAAACTTCTAGTAAATTTTGGAAAGGCTCACCTTTTATTCTCTTCATCCATATACATTCTGCTACCCAAATGTGCTCTAAAGTTTTGTGAAGTGTAGGGAAACTACTATTAACTGTGGCAGTCATTAGCACAGGATCTTTACTAAGTAACCAATCAGTCTTTTGGGTATTTGCCCAAAGGTTAAAGTTAATATAAGATAATAGATGAGATTTAAGCGTCATTGTTTTGTCGTTTATAGATGTATAGAGCCGTAAAAGTAAAAAGAAATTCGATGGGTACTCATATTTTTTTAAATATCCAAAAGATTCATTTATACCTGTTACAAAATTCCTTCATCGGCAAAACTATAATAAGAGTTCTCTGCTATGATGATGTGGTCACTTACGACCATATCAAATAATCGGGCTGCTTCTTTGACTTTATTGGTAAGATTAATGTCTTCGGACGATGGCTTAAGATTACCTGATGGGTGATTATGACACAAAATTATTGAAGCTGCAAAATGATCCAAAGCACATTTCATCATGATGCGTATGTCAGCGACCACACTATGCACACCACCGCGACCAATAGATTGTTTATGTATCACCTTATTGGCCCGATTGCAAAGGATGATCCAAAACTCTTCATAAGGTAAATCAGATAGCAAAGGATAAAAAATCTGAAAGGCATCTCTACTAGATCTTATGGCAACTTTTTCAAGCGGATCTGTATCTTGTCTTCTGCGTCCTAGTTCAAGTGCTGCTATGATATTGATGGCTTTGGCTTCGCCTACGCCTTTGTAGTTTTTGACAAGATCTTTGATAGATATCTTACCTAGTTCATTTAGATTATTTTTATGATCATTGAGTATGCGTTTGCTGAGCTCGACTGCGGACTCACCACGAGAGCCTGATCCTAAAATAATGGCCAAAAGTTCAGAATCTGTAAGACTTTGACGTCCTTTTGCAAGCATTTTTTCTCTAGGTCTGTCGTCTATGGACCAAGATTTTATGGAATTTAATTTTGACTCATCAGTAGCCATAGTAATATTTTCTCTTTCTATCAATTCATTTTTTGTATCAAAAATCATATCAGGAAACTAACTATTTCCTGATATGATTCTATATTTTAACCTATTTTCTCATATTATAATCCTCATACCAAAGCCAAAGCCTGATCTAAGTCCTGAATCAAATCATCCACATCTTCTATACCTACACTCAGTCTTATCAACGAATCTGTTAAACCTACTTTCAACCTTTCTTCTCTCGGGATCGATCCGTGTGTCATACTTGCTGGATGCCCTATCAATGACTCTACGCCACCCAAAGACTCTGCCAATGAAAAATAATGTGTCCCACTCAACACCTTTCGAGCACTGACTTCACTATTGCCTGCAAGGTCAAAGGATACCATTCCACCGAACATTCTCATCTGTTTTTTGGCAACATCATGTCCAGGATGACTCTCAAACCCCGGATAATATACTTGAGACACCTTATTATGTTGGTTGAGAAACTCAGCTATTTTTGCTGCATTTTGACAAGCTCTTTCTACCCTAATGTGTAATGTTTTTATTCCTCTTAACACTAGAAAACAATCTTGTGGCCCAGGCACTGCACCTACTGCATTTTGTAAAAAATGTAGCTGAGCTGCTAGTTCTGCCGTCTTTGTAATGACAGCTCCATGGATGACGTCAGAATGACCTCCTAAATATTTTGTTGCAGAATGTACTACGATATCCGCTCCTAGATCTAATGGATTTTGCAAATATGGTGATGCAAATGTATTGTCCACACAGACCAAAATATTTTTATCTTTTACGTGATCGCATACAGCTTTGATATCGATGATATTGAGCATAGGATTCGTTGGTGTTTCTACCCATATCATCTTTGTTTTCGGAGTGATCAAGGCGTCCAATTTATCGAGGTTGCTGATTCCTGCAAATTGGAATTTTATACCGTACTTACCGAAGACCTTAGTCATGATACGATAAGATCCACCGTAAAGATCATCTGTGGCAATAACTTCATCACCAGGATTGAGCAATTTCAGTACACTATCCATGGCAGCAAGTCCACTACCAAAACAAATGGCATCGGCACCATTTTCGAGAGCTGCTAGATTCTTTTCTAATACTGCTCTTGTTGGATTCTGAGTACGCGCATATTCATAACCCTTGTGATCTCCTGGTGCTGCTTGCACGTAGGTAGATGTCTGATAAATAGGTGTCATGATGGCACCTGTAGATGGATCTGGTTCAATGCCAGCATGTATTACTTTTGTTCCAAATTTCATTGGTCTGTTAAATTTTTAATGGTCAAGTTAATATTTCAATTTTAGCATTCGTTAAAACTGAAATATCTTTGGTTAAGGTATTATTTAGTAGCTACAAAGGTAAGGATATTTGTCAAATAATCTGACTTCAAAACAGTATGAGCTTAACGTTGTTTGTTATTTTTTAAATACATGAATTAGTCAACATGTCCAATATAAGCTTAACCAATACTTTCACAGACACTCTCCCTGCAGATCCTGAACTCGCCAATTTTCCAAGACAAGTACAAAATGCTTGTTACTCTTGGGTTAAACCAAAAGGAATGACCAATCCACAGATGATTATCTTTAGCGAAGAATTAGCGCATGATCTTGATATTCCCTTAGATGTCTGTAAAAGTCAAACTTTCACAGAAATCATGACTGGCAATCAACTCGCTGAGAATAGCAAGCCTTTTGCTATGTGCTATGGTGGCCACCAATTCGGTAATTGGGCGAATCAACTAGGAGATGGACGAGCAATAAATCTTGGTGAAATCCCTACAAAAAATGGACTTCAAAATTTACAATTAAAAGGTGCCGGACCAACGCCATATTCACGAACTGCCGACGGTTTTGCAGTACTGCGATCTTCCATACGCGAATTTCTGTGTAGTGAAGCCATATATCATTTAGGCATACCCACCACAAGGGCTTTATCTCTCACGCTGACTGGTGAAGATGTATTACGTGATGTGATGTATAATGGAAATGCGGCTTACGAAAAAGGCGCTGTCGTTTGTAGAGTTTCACCAGCGTTTATCAGATTTGGTAATTTTGAGATTCTGGCAGCACGTAAGGATTTTGACAATCTTAAGAAGCTGTTGGATTTTACAATAAATCAATACTTTCCACATTTGACTAAAAATGAAAATTTATACCTTTCATTTTTCAAAGAAGTTTGTGAAAAAACATGCGCCATGATCATCCATTGGCAACGAGTGGGCTTTGTACATGGCGTGATGAATACGGATAACATGTCCATACTAAGCGAAACTATTGATTATGGGCCTTATGGATGGATGGACAATTATGACCCAGATTGGACACCAAATACAACTGACCTGCCAGGAAAAAGATATAGATTCGGTAATCAACCTATTATTGCTCAATGGAATTTGTTAAAACTTGCCAATGCAATATTTCCTTTGATGACTGACCAAGAAGAAGCATTATCCCAGACAATTCAAGATTTCAGAATTCAATATGCGTCAAAGTATCAAGTCATGATGAAAAACAAACTAGGGCTTTACGTTGATCAAGATTCTGACGAAAGTCTCATTTACGAACTAGAACAAATGCTAAAAGCCGCTGAAGTAGATATGACAATATTCTTCAGATTGTTATCAAATGTAAACAAGAATACAGATATTTCTTTGATTATTGACGCGCTAAGTCCATCTTTTTACCAAGATGATATTGCTGATGAAGCAGAAGCAAAAATTACTTCTTGGTTTGAAAAATATATAAACAGACTAGGTGGTGAAGTGACCACAAATGAAGAACGTCAGACCAAAATGAATAGCACAAACCCAAAATATGTACTTAGAAACTACATGGCACAACTTGCTATAGATGAAGCAGATAAAGGTAATTATGGTCTTATACACGAATTGCACCAACTACTCAAAAGACCTTATGATGAGCAACCGGAACATGAAAAATGGTTTGCTAAAAGACCTGATTGGGCCAGGCAAAAAGTAGGCTGCTCTATGCTGTCGTGTAGTTCTTAATCTTATAATTTTTTGAAAAATTTGCCCATATCAGTACTTATCGAAATGTGATTGACAGCTCCTGCCACGTGGTGATAACCCACACCATAATCAAGCTTAAATGCATTTATTTTAATACCAAAGCCTAAAGAGAAACCAGCCAAACTTCTAAAACTTGTCAGTGATAGCTCCTTCCTGCGTAAATGGTTGTACCCAGCTCTCAGCCTTAGGTTTTCATTTTTACCTAATAGGAACTCACCATTAAAAATAATATGTCTAAAAACGTTATCAACAGCTTCTCCAAACTTATTTTCTTTTGGTGCTTCCCCGAATATATCCGTAGTCTCGACTTTGTCAGGATCGTCATATCTAACATTGGCTCTATGTAATTGATGTCCTATAATGGAAAATCTAAACGGTAAATATTTTAATCTTTTTGAAATACCAATCTGTACATCCAATGGTGTACCAAAGTTCGTCCCTGTATAGGTAGTCACTTCAGCACCTATGTTTTTGACAACAAAGGAGATAATAAAACTTGATGAATCCTTGCAATAATTCAATCCAAGATCTGCTAGTACACCTGTAGAAGAATAAGTTTCCAAATTACTGAATACACCTTTTAGGTTGGCTCCAACAGTAATTCTATCTGCTACTTTTTTGGAAGCACCAAGCACAAATGCTGTCTCACCAGCAGAAAATGCGCCTGTTTGTGTACCTAAATTATCAGCTGCCACAAAATCTCCATAACTAATATATTGGACACCAAAATGTGCCGTAACACCAAGATTACTTAATGTTCTCCCATAAGAAACATATCCATTACTGATACCGGCAAAATGAAAATTATGGGAAAAAGAGATTCGATTATGCATTTGCTTATTGAGAGATGCTGGATTTGACAATGCCAAAGTCACATCTTCATCTTGGACACTAATCAGACTTCCACCTAAGGCAGTAATTCTTGCTGATGCAGGAAGGTTTAAAAACTCATATGCATTCGTTCCACCAATCTGACCAAAAAGTACAATTGAGAAAAACGAAAAAGATGTAAATAAAAGTAATTTGATCAATCTCATATTTTTACCGTATCTACATTAATTTCTGGCATTCCTGGCTTCCAAATAGTCCTACAAATGGCTAATGTATCGCATTTCATTATTTTAATCGGACCTCCTAGAGAGTCATATTGATATAAAATGCCATATTCATTATCCCCATTTCGGTAAGTACCTTTCCAGTGTACTTTACCATTTTCGTGATATTCTGTAAAAGGACCATTTTCAGTGTTATTTTCCATTGATACCTCCTCTTTTATACTTCCTGATGGATAATATACTTTTATCGCCCCTAGTATCATATTGTCTTTATACTCTTTTTCTAGCTCAAGTACTCCAGACTCAAAATAAGATTTGTATGGTCCATTCATAACACCTTTGTCATCATAGGTTTCCTCGATTTCAACTTTACCATTTGGGTGGTAAATAATTCTTTTACCTGTTAAGACTCCATTGATGTAAGTCGCTTCTTCGTGGATTTTCCCATCATCGTAGAATGAGGTATATTTTCCATGTTTTTCACCTTCTTTGTTGACTTCGTAAGATTCTGTAACTTTACCTGAGTCATTTTTTATTTCTACTTTAGAGTTTGAACATGAAGCAAGTGTTGCCAAAAAAGTTAAGATTACTAAATATTTTATCATTTTGCGGTTTTTACTAAATTGATCAAAGATAAGGAAATACTAAAAATTTAAAACGCAGAAAATTCTTATTTGGTATGTTAAAAAATAAAAAAGAGCTGACAAAATAAAATTTATCAGCTCTTTATAGTATTTAACAGACTTCAATTAAAATTAAAAGAAAGTCGCTCTATTGTCATCAATTTTTACTGTCTTCTTGATAGCTTCCATCAACCTAAAATTAACTTGACTTCTTACAGCTTGAGTTTGTTGCATTTTCTGCATGAATCCACCTTGTTCAGGACTTGCAGGTGTCTTAGTAGCTACTTTTACTACATACACACCATTGCTTCCAACGATAGGCTCTGTTACAGCACCTGCAGCTAATGCAAATGATTTACCTATTACTAATGGTTCTTGACCACCGTCAGGGAATGCACCTCTACCGAATGTAATGTTTTCTGCTAGACCTGGTGTAAGTCCAAATGATGTTGCTATAGCTGTGATATCTGTACCAGAAATTTTAGATTTGATTTTTTCTCCTTTCTTTTTATTTCTGATCAATGGCTCAATAGTTTCTTTTATTGACTCCACAGAAGCTACACCTGGTTTATCGATAGATTTAAGGGCAACTACTACATATTTACTATCTACATAATTTGCAGCATCAGTATAAATATGAACATCTGGAGAAACATCACCTACATTGGTATCATCATCAAAAGCCCACTTTACAATATCTCTAGAAGTCTGACCTAATCCAAGATTACCTAAAGTAAAATCATTTTTCTTAAGTCCACCTACCGTTTCTACCTTCATAGAGTCAACAATTAATTTTGTAAGGTCTTCTATTTTCTTAGTGCCTTCTAATGCAGAGACAACTTTGTCTAAAATTGCATTTTGTGTACCTTCTGAAGGTATAATTGCTTGTGCAAGGTATGCTACATTATATTTAAGTTCATTCGATTTGTAAATCAAGTTATTTACTTTTATCAAATGTACACCAAACTGTGTTGTAACAGTATAAAGACTTCCTACTTTACCATTAAATACAGCATCATTAAACTCTGGCACCATAGCACCTGGAGCAAAAGAACCTAGATCTCCTCCTTTTGAAGCAGAACCTGGATCTTGACTATTTGCAGTCGCAGCATCAGCAAATGTTATACTTCCGCTGTTGATTAATGTTTTGATACTATCTATATACGCTTGTGCAGCAACTAATTGCATTGGATCACCATTTGCTACAGATCTCAATATATGCGATGCTTTTGCAGAGTCAGCTATTACCTTCTTACCTACAAGTTTTGCAACTACATAAGCATTATTGTCTATATAAGGACCATAAACTTGACCTACTGACAATGACTTTACGGTATCTTTAAGTGGCCCAGTAAGGTCATCTGATTTTACGTAATTGCTACCATAAAATCCATTTTTATTCAAAACGAATAAAGAATCATTTGTACTAGCCGCAAATTCTGTTGCCAATCCACTAAGTTCTTCTTTAATTTTCATTGAATCTTCTTGTGTCGCTTTCACATCATAGACAACATAAGACAAATTTCTTACTTCCTCTTTATTAGTATACTTTACCTCGTTTTCTTTAATGTAAGCTGCAAAGTCTTCATCTGTAAGCGCTACTTCAGTATCAGCGATGGTTTCGAAAGGTATTCTTACGTACTCTAATGTTGCTGACTCGTTGTTAATCTTATCAAGAGTCTCAGCTTGCCAAGTAGGTGTATAAAGTGATTTTGATACCAAATTTACTAACTTAGTCTGCTTCTGAGTTTTAATTACTTGTTTTCTCAATTCATTAAAAGATGCTGCAAACTCAGGATTTGAAACTTTACCTTCATCAATTGCTGTTTTGATTTCATTCAATTGATTACGATCTACCTGACCTGTTTGTGGATTTCTATAGAAACTTTGTACTACAGGGCTTAGATTTGCACCGAACTCTAATTCCGTTAATTCTTCACCACTTACATCAATACCGTTTTCGCCAGCAATATCTGTTACTATGGCATTTTCAACATAATAATTCCATAAAGAGCTCTTTTTTGAATATTGATCACCAGAACCACCATAAAGTGCAGATTCTGCCTTTTGGAAATCGATGTAATCAATTTTTTGACCCGCTACCTCTCCTATAGTCGTTCTTGAGCCAAAGCTACCTCTATTACTTGCACTCGTCATGTCCATAAGGATAAATCCTCCTAATGCTACTGCTAAAAGCACAATAACAAGCCACATGTTGTTTCTGATCTTACCTATTAAAGCCATAGTATTCTATTGAATTTTAATGTCTGTTTAACGTTAATATAATAGCTTATTCCTACTTTTGAGGAAAAGCGCCACAAAGGTAAATTATTTAAAGCTATTTCCAAATTTCACCTGTCAATTTCCAAGTATATTTATTAAAAATTGGTTAATGTTCTTAATTATCCATACTTTTTACTCAGAAATATCATTAAATTGGGTACAAAAGATATTTAAATCATTCAAATTGGACCATTTATCTTTTTTGATTCCATGTTTTCTATGGAAAGTTTGTGCTACAACTTCTCTATTTTTGACTCATATGTTGTGCAGCCGCATCTAGTTCTTCGTAAAACTCTAGTCCTTTTTTACGGATAATTGCGTCTTTTACAAATTTGTAGATAGGCATCTTTTCTTCTTTGCCTTTAGCACATGCTGCTGAACAAATATCCCATCGATCATAATTCCACGCTTCAAACCCGATAATGTCATTGCTTGATATTCTAATTGGATAGAGATGGCATGACACTGGTTTTTGAAACGGAATTTTCCCTTCGTACCATGTTTTTTCAATGCCACATATAGATATTCCTAATTCATTTTTTGTCAAAAACACACAAGCTCCGTCTGGCAAACAACTAGTGCCTAATACTTTTGGTTCCTTATAAAATGTCAATGCCCCATGATTGTCTATAAACTCAATTGATTCCGCAGTAAGGTTCGATTTAATGACATCTAAATATTGATGAATAATTTTTTCCTCTTCAGCATCGACGGGTGCGCCATAATCGCCTTCATGACAACATGCGCCTTTACAAGCAGTGAGATTGCAATGGAATTGTTCCTCTATGATTTCTTCACTTATCAGTGTATCTTGAATCACTAACATAATATTCGTTTCTTTTTAGAAGTGTGATTGCAAATAATCCTGAATGGAAAAGTTTGCTTACAGTACTATTTTACAAAAATCAAACCAACAATTATTTGATCTCTGCTTTTAGCCTATCTAAATCTCTGATCAGTAATCTCTTCCTATCAAAATGAATGATGTTTTCATTTTTTAATTCGTTGAGTACCATTGTTACAGTTTGCCTTGATGTGGCAGTGATATTGGCAATATCCTGATGCGTAATAAAATTTCTTAATACCCATTCATATCCCATTCTCTGACCACTTTTTTCCAGACTTAGAATAATGAACTCAATGATACGTGTCCTAGAATCCTTAAATACAAGCGACTCCAATCTTTGTTCCATTTCGTGTACTCTAGCACCCATCATTTTCATAATCAGTATACTAAGTCCAGAATGATTTTTCATCTGCTTCTTGACTTCTTCCAATTTTATAGGGATAATTTCTGAATCTTCTATAGCTTGCGCAAAATCCTTCCTAGATGTTTCTCCAATCATAGCTAATTCGCCAAAGACGTCACCTTTCTGGAGTATCGTGTGCGCTACTTCTTTGTCATTTTCGCGATAACTACCTATTTTTATTTTACCTGAGATGATAAAAAATATCTTGTCAGAGCTGTCTTCAGGCATGTAGACATAATCACCTTTTTTAAAATTGACTATGTTATTTATTTGTGTACCGCCATTCATTTTGGTTTGACTGAATAGGTCATCCAAGTCTTTATTTTCAAGGAACCAAAAAGATTTATCAGACATGCAAAAAATTATAGCGACATTAAAATTTACTGATTGTAAACGTTTGATAATAGTTTTGGTTTAAAATCAAAATTTTGTTGGTCTATTTACATTACCAAAGGACTATTATTTGATTGCCCTCCTTATTTACTCCTATTTTTTTCCCACGTCCAAGCAGTGCTCATAATATCGTCTACGCCATATTTTGGTTCCCAACCTAGCAATTGCTTGGCTTTGGTATGATCAGAAAATATAGCCATGATGTCGCCTGCTCTTCTGCCCCCTATTTCATATTGAAGAGCCACGCCACTCACTTTCTCAAAAGCTTTAATGATTTCAAGTACAGTAAGACCGTTTCCAATGCCAATATTAAAAACTTCTGTTTGGATATTCTGTTTCCCGTCAAAAACATATTGAAGTGCCAAAGTATGTGCTCTCGCCAAATCGCAAACATGGATGTAGTCTCTTATGCAACTGCCATCTCGAGTAGGATAATCATTGCCAAAAACCGTCATCTTATTTCTTTTACCAATAGCTGTTTCTGTAATAACAGGTACAAGATTTTGCGGAGGATTAGATGGAGATTCACCTAGTAAGCCACTTGGATGGGCACCAGCAGGATTAAAATATCTCAATAAAATGCTTTTTGTATCAGAGTTTTTCATACAGTCCATGATGATCTGTTCTCCTACTTGCTTCGTACGACCATAGGGCGATGCAGCTTCCATTAACGGTGTACTTTCATCCACTGGGCTTTGGGTTACATCTCCATAGACAGTACAGCTAGAGCTAAATATAAAGCTTTTGACGTTATATTTAATGCTCAGGTCAATGACGTTGATAAGCGACTCTAGATTATTCCTAAAGTATAAAACAGGTTTTTCCACCGACTCCCCTACCGCTTTTAGTGCTGCAAAATGGATGACTCCAGAAATATCTGGATGCTGCATAAAAATAGCTTCGCTGGCGTTTTTATCGCATAAATCTACATGAAAGTACGGTACTGAAACACCAGTAATTTCTTTTACTGCGATGAGTGAAGAACGATCAGAATTTATACCATTGTCAGCACAAATAACATCATATCCAGACTCTATTAAATCTATTATTGTATGACTGCCTATATACCCTGTACCACCTGTAACCAATACTTTTGCTTTCATTTCAATTATTTTATTTTGCTTGTGTCACATGCATCATTGCCAGATTTGATGAACTTGATGGTGCAAAAGTAATAAATATTCTCAAGCCTTTTAAAATCAGGAGTCCGTACTTTCGAATGAATGATATATTTCTAAAATTAATATCGATTTTGGTTCATGTTTTAAAAGAATCATCACCCTCCATCCATCGGCAACTGATCCCTAAGCACTTTAGCCTTCACCAATCCGCTTGCGCGCATGATGGAGTCGGCACCAAAGCGTCTTCTGATCCTATCCATCTGCTGCATGAGCTGGATGTGCTCCATCGTATCGTCGAATAGATTGATCTGATAATTGCCTTGTACCAGTCCGCTGTACTTGACACCGATGAGACGGATGAGTTGGCGGCGCTCATAAACCTTGTCGAATAGATCAATAACGTGCTGGCCTAGTAGTCGATCATTGGCTGTATAAGTGATGTTTTTTTGTTTGGTATAGGTATTGAAGTCGGCGTAGCGGATCTTGACAGTGATGGTAGATGCGAGTTTACCGGAAGCGCGCAGCTCAAATGATAACTTATCTGCCATATCGAGAAGCAGGTGCTTCATCATGGTGACATCGAGCGTGTCTTCCATAAAAGTTCGTTCCTTGGACATTGACTTCTGCTCATGGTACGGTACGATGGGCGTATTGTCTATAGCATTGGCTTTTTCCCATAGGCTACGTCCAGGTTTACCGAATTCGCGTTCGAGCAGTCGGATAGGTATCTGACTGAGTGTTTCAATGGTACGGACTCCCATGAAATTAAGTTTTTTATGTGTTTGGTCACCCACACCAGGTATTCTACCGACCGGAAGTGGTGCGAGAAATCCCTTCTCTGCACCATTGGGTACGTATTTGGTGCCATTCGGTTTAGCTTCGCCCGTTCCTACTTTGGAGACGGTCTTATTGATAGAAAGACCGAAAGAAATAGGTAACCCTGAATCCTTAATCACTTTCTGCCGTAACTCTGATGACCACTTGAAGCAACCAAAGTGTTTATCCATACCCGTAAGGTCGAGATAAAACTCGTCGATAGATGCCTTCTCATATACGGGCGCTTCTTCAGCGATGATATCGGTAACAATACCCGAATACTTGGAGTAACTATCCATGTCTCCCTTGATAATAGTGGCTTGCGGACACAACCGAAGCGCCATTTTCATGGGCATGGCAGAATGTACACCGAAACGACGTGCTTCATAGCTACAGGAAGCAACTACACCACGATTGGATGTACCACCGATGACTAGCGGCTTACCAAGTAGGCTACTATTTTTAAGACACTCGACCGATACGAAAAAGGAATCGAGATCTAGATGAAGAATGGCGCGATCGTACATGATATATTAAATCTATTTAGTCATTTATTACGTCAATATAATGACGCAATATACGGCATATTAGTATAATTGCTATACTATAAGATAAAAAATCAGAAATTTTGGAATTAAATCACCAGTTCACCATTATTCAACTCAATTATATCGCCGTAACATGGGTAATAAAAGCATAAACATTCACATCCATTCAAACCAGATATTAATTAAATCAAATACAAAAAACATTGAAATCTAAACTTTGTAGCATAATAATATTAGAACGAATTTACATCAGACCAATGTTTATCAGCTAAACATTCTGTATTAATCGACAAAATAATGTCGTAAAATGGCACTATCTAAATAATAATTCATAAATTTGTACATCAATTTAAACCTTAATCATCAAAAATATCCACAATAAGCAGTGATTGGCCAAAATATTAAATATCTCAGAAATAAATTCAAACTATCACAACAGGAATTATCAGAAAAACTATCAGTTCCTAGATCTTCACTTAGTGATTATGAACGTGGACACACACAAGTAGGCATAGAAACCCTTATTAAATTAGCAGATATCTTCGATGTAAAGATCGATGATATTTTAAGATCTAACCTAAGTCATCGAGATTTAGAAATTATTAGAAATAAAGATTTAAGAGTATTAGCTATCTCCGTTGATGTGGATAATAATAGTAACATCGAATTGGTAGAAACAAAAGCTGAAGCTGGGTATTTAGAGTCATTTGCAGACCCTGAATATATAAGAGACCTACCTAAAATTGCTTTCCCTAATATACCACAAGGAACTTATCGAGGATTTGAAATTCACGGAGACTCTATGCTGCCAATGGAATCTGGAAGTATTGTCATATGCGCCTATGTAGAAAATCTAAAAGATATTAAACCAGGAAAAACATATGTTATAATAAGTAAGTCTGAAGGATTAGTATATAAACGAGTAAAAAATGACTTAAAAACAAATAAATTAATGCTTCTATCAGATAATGAAGCATACTTACCATATGCCATTAACTATGCAGACATTGCTGAAGTATGGCAATATTATGCACATTTAAGTTTCACAGATTCTAAATACACCTTTAACAGCATGCTAGAAGACAAACTTCAGGATATTCAAAAGAAAATAAATGATGTACATAGGCATTTGATTTCATAGTTCATCTCAATTATTAGTTGTAGGCTTTTAACTCGATATTCACCAAACAAAAATTCTCAATATGCGGTATTTTAACTTCACAGTTTTAGCTGCTATTGGTATAAAAGGCGAGAGCCCAG
>DLGT01000177.1 GCA_002482845.1 Saprospiraceae bacterium UBA7687 | reverse complement strand
ATTATCTTTGCACGCTGATTATAATATTAAAACAAGTAGTAATATATTTTGAAACAATTATATAGATTTTTTTTCCTGCTTATTCTGTTCAGTGTCATCCTGATATCTTGTGTTACTAAAAAGAAACGCAACGAAACTTCCAAGTTGGGCAAAGCATACCAAAATACCACTGCTTACTACAATGGTTACTGGAATGCTAAAGAGATCCTGCGAGAAAGTATGATCCTATTGCGTCTAGCAAATGTAGATGATTATAACAAAATACTAGAGGTAGAAGACTTTGTCTCTGTAGATAACCCTAAGATGGTCAAAGCAGAAATGGATAAGATCATTGAGAAAGTAACCACTGTAGCCCAACTACATGAACCAAGTGATTGGGTGGATGATTGTTATGTCATGATGGCAAAAGCCCAATATTTAAAGCAGGAATACGAAACAGCAGAAGAGACTTTACAGTATTTTCAAGAAGATTTTAATCCTTCCAATCCTTATGGTCGTAATTATAAAAGTAAAAAGCCAACAGGAAAGGCAGCAAAAAAAATAAAAGAAGAAGAAAGAAAGGAAGCAGAGAAGAAAAAAGAAAAGGAGAGAGAAGAAAAGAAAGAAGTAAAAGAAGAAAAGGCAAAGACACAAGCCCAAGAGAGAAAAGAGAAAAAAGAGGCGCAAGAAAGGGAGAGAAAAGAGAAGCAAAAGGAGCGTGAAAGACTCAAAAAGGAGCGTGAAAAACAAAAGAAAAAAGGAGGTAAAGGCAAAAAAGCCACAACCACCAAAACCGAGTCTACGACTAAGTCGGACACAATTGCTAAGACAAATGTAGAGAAGCCTGTTAGCACCAAGCCTGCAACGGATAAGGAATTAGTTGAAAACAAAGAAGCAGAGGAAGAATATATTCCACCTGTACCTAAGAAACCTGAAGAAGACAAGACAGCTTACTCAGAAGGTATCTTATGGTTGGCTAAGACTTATATTAAAAGAGAAAACTGGTACGCAAGCGAAGTTTTGTTACGAAAGTTGGAAGAAGGAGCACTTAGTGATGATATGAAAGCTGAGGTGACAGCAACCTACGCAAATCTATTTATCAAACAAGGTAAATATAGCGATGCACTGCCAAAATTAAAAGATGCCATAGAGAATGCATCAAATAAACAGTTAAAGGCAAGATATGCCTTCATAGCAGGTCAATTGTCCCAGTTGCTTAATGACAACACAGCAGCTATGGAATATTTTGCAGCATCAAAAGATTATGCCAAGGATCCCAAAATGGAGTTTATGGCAGACCTTGCAGCTTCAAAGAATGGTTTGATCACCGGTAAATTATCAAAAGAGCAAGTAGTAGAGTCTCTCAAAAAAATGCTTGCTCAAGACAAAAATGCCAATGTAAAAGATCAGATTTATTTTACACTTGCAGAGATAGAGCTTTCACAAAATAATATTACAGCTGCGGTTGATTATTTCAAAAGTTCAATTGCAAATAATGCATCTGATCAAAAACTGAAAGCAGAAGCATATTATTCAATAGCTACAGTATATTATGGGCAAGAGAAATATATGCAAGCATCCAATTACTTTGATACGACCATGACTTTCCTCAAAGGAACGGACCCTAGATTTGCCCAAGTCCAGAAATATGTTACAAATCTAAAAGATATTGCTTCCAATATTAATATCATCAATACACAAGATACTTTATTGTACTTTGCCGCAATGTCTGAAGAAGACCAAGCCAAAAACATACCACCGTATCTTAAGAGAAATAGAAATATTGCAGCGCCTGCCGCACCTACAAAAGGCCCCATCAGCAAACAATTGACGATCTCTAATAGTGTAGATTTCGGTAATAGTTCTTTTTTCGCTTATAACAAATTGGCCAAAAACAGAGGTAAAGAAGAATTTACCAAAGCATGGGGAAATAGAAAGTTAGAAGATGATTGGAGAAGATCGAGCAAGGCTATAGGTGATAATACAGCAGAAGCCGAAGAAGAAAAAAAGGTGAAGGAGTCAGATGGACTAGAGCAAGCAGCTGACAAAGAAGAGTATGATGCTTTTGTAAAGACCCTACCGAGTAATCCTATCAAAAAACAAGAAGTAAACGACAAGATTACACTTGCCATGTTTACTTTGGGTAAGTTGTTTAGAGATAAAATAGAAAATTTCAAAAAATCAGCAGAAACCCTTGATGGTATGCATACTAGATTTGGAGCTACGCCATACGAGTTGGATTCATACTATTATTTATACTTGGATTATTTGGATCTGAATAATACAGCAAAGGCTGAAGAGTATAAAAATAAAATTATTCAAAAGTACCCTGATTCTAAATATGCATCTATCCTAAATGATCCTAATTTTTATGCAAAAAATAAAAATAAGGCAAGCAAACAAGATGAGTACTATGCAAAAGTTTATAGTCTTTTCGAAAAAGGACAATACCCACAAGCACTAGATCTAATAGAAAAATCTGCCAATACAATGGTGGAAAATAACCCACATCTAGCTAAGATCTCATTGATCAGAGCCATGTGTATAGGCAATAGAGACGGTAAGGATGAATACGTTAAAGAGTTAAATAACGTAATTATCTCATACCCGAATACACCTGAACAGACTAAAGCAAAGGAGATTATGCGTTTCTTGGGTGGAGATAAAAATGCTTTTGCCCAAGCAAATATTCAAGATGTAGACAAGATATATCAAAAAGATGACACTGAAGGTCATTATGTTACAGTCATCACCTACGATATGGAAGAGACCAAACATATCAATGTAAAAGTGGCTGTATCTGATTACAACAAAAAGAATTTTAAAGTAGAGCGATTGCAGTTAGGAGACGCTTCTCTCAATATTGAGGACAATTCCCAGGTGATCTTGATTAGAAAGTTTGACAATGCTGCCAAGGCGATGGAGTATTATAATAAAGTCATAAAAGACAAAGACGAATACCTAGGTCAACCAAATCTAAACGTAGACATTTATGCTATTTCCCAACGAAATTACCGTAAAATGTTAAGTGAAAGATCGGCAGTAGGATATGCACTCTTTTTCCAGAATAAATACCTAGATATCAAGTAAGGAAGACCTAAATATGATAAGCTTAGCGTCCTCGCTAAGCTTAGGTTAGTAAAAGCGTCTCGCTTTTAAGTTAAATTTTATTTATCATGATATATTCTTTTTCCATTGGTAATAATGGAGAATAAGCACCTTGTAGAGGGAAGGCAAATTGGATAGAAACGTCTTCGCTAAGCTTGGGTTAGTAAAAGCGTCTCGCTTTTAAGTTTATTTTTATGTCATTTAATTATCCCACAATCTTCCTCCCGTGGTAATAATTGAGGTTAAGCACCTTGTGCAGGGAAGTCAAATTGGATGGAAGTATTTTACCAGCAGCAATGATTTGAATATGGTTGCCCGCTTCTTTTTGCATAGCGGCTATCATTTTTTTACCGTCAGCAGCAGTTTTTGCGCCTCCAGATGTAAGTATAAACGCTATATTCGAAATCGTTTTTAAAGCTCGTACTTCTTTCAATATGTCTGTACATTCATCTATAGCTTTATGGATAGTGACAGGAATGGGGTGGGCAGCTTTGCATATTTGTAGGATTGCATTCATATCCATAATTTTATTTCCATTGGCATCATTTATCGTCGCACCGAATACTAAACCTGAAATAGGAAGAGATTTGATTTGTTGTATGCTTTCTTGCATGCTTTTGATCTCATCATTTTGGTAGGTAAAATTTCCTGCCCTAAGCCTAATCATCACTTTTATAGGCACATTGACTTGTTCCGTTATTTCTTTGATTAAGGCAATCTCAGGTGTCAATCCATCTTTTTCTAGGTTGCTACAAACTTCTAGTTGGGTTGCACCATTTTCTACTGCATGGATAGCTTCATCCACACTTTCGACACATGCTTCCAAGGTCATTTTCATCATTTTTGTTTTGCTTACGGATTCTAATGGAGGTTTATGATTTGAATAGGGCAAAAAAAATGAGGTAACACAAGTGCATTACCTCAACCCTAACCAAATGAAACCAAATTGTTTTACTTATTGTAAAAGCAACACAAAGGTAAAGATAAAAAATTATTTAGCAAGTGTTTTTTCATTTTTATTCAAAAAAATACTAAAATAATTCAATTTACTAAATTTATTGGTAGGAGAAATGTCTTAATTGCCAAATATATGCGCACTTTAACTACACGTCTAGTAAAACATTATTTATTCAAACACTTCACACACGTAAATTTATTTTTCAAAATCACTTAATCCTTGATGTAATATTTTGAGTTATTGTCATTTGACAGTTTTGGGTGTAAGTTGTATCTTTATATTCGATATAGATAGTATATGTATTTGTAAAATACAGCTCAAATATTTGGTTGGTCAAAGTATTTTTAGAATACAAGGCAGGTTGATACAAAAATTTTAACCCCAATTTATGGAAACATGCAAATGAATTATCAGTCTAGTACTTTATTTTTTTTGTAACTTTGTTATTAAATATCTGTTCATTTCAAAAATAATCCATGACCCTAAGGTTTAGCTTATTAACTTTTATCTCTATATTGTTTGGAGTTTCTGCGTATAGCCAAGATGAAGATGTACACATGATTCGCAAAATTCATGATCAGGCATTGGCCCATGGCAAAGTCTATCCATGGCTCTCAGGACTTTGTTTGAACCATGGTGGGAGGATTGCAGGTTCGCCAGCTTATATGGGCGCAGCAAACTATACAAAAGATTTGTTAGCGACCATCCCAGGCGTAAAGAGTTACCACCAAGCATGTGAAGCTAGTTATTGGATGCGGGGAGACAAAGAAGTGGTAGAGTTAATGACCAATGATGGTAAAAAAATTAAGCTTAATGCACTGTCACTTGGCAATTCTATAGCTACACCTTCAGATGGATTAATGGCAGAAGTGATAGAAGTCCAAAGCCTAGATGAAGTAGAATCGCTAGGTAGGGAAAAGATACAGGGCAAAATAGTTTTTTACAATAGACCTATGGACCCAACGAAGATTCGTACTTTTTCGGCATATGGCGGAGCGGTAGATCAGCGAGTCTACGGTGCTTCCAAAGCGGCTGAGTATGGTGCTGTTGCTGCCTTAGTTCGTTCTATGACGACAAATCTTGATGATTTTCCACATACTGGCGTTTTGGTATATAAAGATACGTTGTCTAAAATACCAGGCATAGCTATAAGTACCAATGATGCAGAAATGCTAAGTGCTCGTTTGAAAGAAGGCAATGTAAAAGTGTATGCAAAAACAAATTGTCGTAAAATAGGCCTGAGACCTGCACCTACAGTAATTGGCGAAATAAAAGGCACTGAATTTCCAGAAGAAATTATTGTGGTAGGAGGTCACTTAGATAGTTGGGATGTAGGTCAAGGTGCGCATGATGACGGTGCAGGTTGTGCGCAAGCGATGGAAGTATTACGTATTTTTCAGGCCATGGATTATAAACCGAAAAGGACGATTCGAGCGGTCTTGTTTTCTAATGAAGAGAATGGACTTGCCGGTGGGAGAACATATGCTGAAGTTTCTAATAGTAAAAAGGAATTTCACTTGGCAGCTTTGGAGTCAGATTCAGGTGGGTTTTCTCCACGTGGATTTAGTTTTGAAGCAGATACCTCAGTTTTTAAACAATATTATAGACATGTCAGTCAATGGTTACCACTACTCGAGAGTTATGGCCTGATTTTTGAAATGGGAGGATCAGGTGCCGACATCAGCCCGCTCAAATCACAGAAAGGGTTATTGATCGGATTGAGACCTGATTCTCAGCGATATTTTGACTATCATCATACAAGTACGGACACGATCGATAAAGTCAATAAACGCGAGTTAGAATTGGGAGCAGCGGCTATGGCAAGTTTGATTTATTTAATAGACAAATACGGTTTGAAATGACAGATAAAATAGAAGACGAAATTATAAATATTGGTGATCTTTCTTTTATAAAATACATCAATGCGGATGAAATAGAAGCCAAGGTACAGGAGATAGCAGATAGTATCAGAGAAGATTTTCATGAAAAGTATCCTATGTTTCTCGTCGTGATGAATGGTGCCTTTATCTACGCAGCAGATCTTATAAGAAAACTAGATTTCCCTTGTGAATTAAATTTTGTCCGCATTAAATCCTATCAAGGTACAGAGAGTTCGGGTAAGATCGATATCTATATGCCACCAAATCTCGAACTAAGAGATCGCCACATCATCATTATCGAAGACATTATAGATACGGGCAATACCATGGCAGCTTTTATTCCCAAACTCAATACTTTCTTGCCCGCTTCTGTTTCTTTATCTTCTATCTTGGTAAAACCTGAGGCGCACAAACACGAGATAATTACCCAATATCCTGGATTTATTATACCTGAAAAATTTGTAGTAGGTTACGGTCTTGATTATGATGGTATGGGGCGCAACTTGAAAGATTTATACCAACTTTATACCCAAGAATGAGCGATTCGCACGACAAGGCTAATAAAATAGTCCAAGACCTTATGTTGGCCAATGACCATTTTTCCAATTGGATGGGTATACAGATTATAGAGTTGTCTCCAGGATTTTGTACCCTTAAAGCAACAGTAAAACAAGATATGGTCAATGGATTTGGCATTTGTCATGGTGGTATTACATATTCGATAGCAGATAGTGCACTAGCTTTTGCATCAAACAGTCACGGTATCAAATCAGTCTCCGTAGAAACGTCTATCTCACATATCAAATCTGAAATGCTTGGAGATGAGATCACAGCCATTGCAAAAGAAAAAGGTCTAAACACTAAATTGGGCTTTTATGAAGTCGAGTTATTCAATCAACACAAGACACTCATTGCCACGTTCAAAGGTACGGTATATCGTACAAGCAAGGAGTGGGAACTGTAAATCAGACTTGATGATGGAAACTAAATAATACATAATTTTGTTATTAGGACACATCAATTTTTAAAATTATCTAATTCGGTATGAGTAAAAATATTTTATTAGTAGTATCTATTTCATTATTATCATTTTTAAGTCAGGCTCAAGGTATTGAGTTCTTCCAAGGAACTTGGAAAGATGCTATGGCAAAAGCAAAAGCAGAAGACAAATTACTTTTTGTAGATGCTTATGCAAAATGGTGTGGTCCTTGCAAAGCAATGGCAAAAAATGTATTTACGCAAGCCAAAGTGGGTGACTATTTTAATGCCAATTTCATCAATCTAAAATTGGATATGGAAGAGGTAGATGGTGTTACTTTTGGTCATAAATATCCTGTCAAAGCTTATCCTACCCTTATGTTTCTAGATGGCGATGGTAAGTTAGTAAAAAATGTCACAGGAGGCCAACAAGCAGATGGATTGATAGCCATAGGCGCAGATGCCATCAAAAAAATTGATAAAAGTGGTCAGTTTGAAGAAAAGTATAATGCTGGAGATAGAGATTTTGATTTGGTATATAACTATGTTAAAGCACTGAATGGTGCAAGCAAACCTAGTCTAAAGATTTCTAATGACTATCTGAATTCTAATCCTGCCATCACAGAAGACCAACGTTTAAAGTTTGTTTTGGAAGCGGCTGTGGATTCAGATTCTAAGTTATTTGACCAAGTCATTGCGAATAAAGCAAAACTTATCAAACAAGAAGGCAAAGAGCTTTATGAAACGAAATGCAAGGCAGCATGTCAGGTTTCTGTTCAGAAAGCAATTGAGTACGAAATGGAAAGTTTACTTACGGAGACGATTGAAAAAGCAAAGAAGACTTTTCCAGATGATGCAGATACTTTTGGGTATAAAGCTTCTATGCAATATTACAAGTCATCAAAAAATATTGACAAATATAGGTCCGCATATAAAAGCTTAGCTAAAAAGACATCCAAAGAAGATGATGATTATAATTACATCATGAAAGATATTTTATCTTCATTTAAGGATAATAAAGACATGATTTCGGATGCCATTGATTACTCTTTAAAATTGTACGAAAAGAATGATACGCAAGAATCACTCAACACATATTGTACTTTCTTAATATTAAACAAAGAAGTAGACAAAGCCATCAAAGTGGCCACAGAAGCTAAAGAAAAAGCAGAAAAGGCAGGTGGTGATTTATCCCAATATGATGGCCTATTAAATTATCTCAACTCCAAAAAAGCCTGAGCCCCACAAAAAATATAAAGGGATAAAAATGATTTTTGACCTAATAATTTGTGGCATTTAACAAGTTTTTGAGTCTTACAAGTAGTATTATTTTATTAATTTTAAAAATATCAATGAAAATGAAACCAATTTTAACTGTAATGATCTTTTTGTTCCTAGGTTTTGCCAATGGACTTATATCTCAGGATGCTATAGAAAGAAAGATATCTATGAGTCTAGGGCCGCAGAATGCGTACTATATAGAGATACCTGGGGCTGATAAAAAACTAGCCCAAAAGACCTTTGAGGAAATGATGAAAGAGTATGGAAAAATCAAGGAAAATGGTAAGGCAAAAGAATATTTTATGATGGCTACTAAGATTCCTGTGATAAATGGGTCTTCGCCAGTTGATTTGTACGCAAAATTTGATGAAGGTAAAGACATGGCTACGGCTTATGTATTTGTTGACTTAGGTGGAGCATTTGTAAATTCAGTGGACAATCCATCACAATCTGCATCAATTAAACAACTTATTTATGATTACTTCATAGCAGTAAGAAAAAAAGTCGTAGCGGAAGAATTGAAAAATGAAGAAAAAAGTTTGAGTGGTCTTGAAAAAGATCTTAAAAAACTCAAGGGCAAAAACGAGGATTACCACGAAGATATAGAGAAAGCAAAACAGAAAATCATGGAAGCTGAAAAAAATATCGAAATGAATGTGGTAGAGCAAGAAAATAAAACCAAAGAAATTGATACCCAAAAGGCAGTCGTTACTAAGGTAACTGAAAAACTGAATAATCTTGGTAAAAAAGATTAATTGAAAATGAACCACGTTGCCAAGGAATTTAGATACAAATTTGTCTTGGTTTGGTGATTTTGAAAGTTTAAAAAGGAGCAGTAAGTCAAATCTACTGCTCTTTTTTTTGTTAAATTTGTACTATAAACGTCGTCTAGGGTATATAATGGTGAGAATTTTATTGTACTTTTGGCATTTAATATTATTTTTGACGCTACTATATTGTAATATCGTCTATGACATTATCAAAAGTTAAGAGAAATATGCCGACTAAAGTATTTGGTTTAGCATTTATAATGCTGTTTTGTAGTTTTGGAATCCAAGCTCAAAATTTTTTCCATCGTACCTATCCTGCTGGAAATGGAAAAGAAATATTGAGCATCGCTGGGGCCCAGTTGAGTGATGGGAATTTTGTTTCTGTAGAGATGGAATTAGATAGTACGGATGTGACCAAATTGGTTTATTCAGATACAGTCATCGTCACAAGCTACAAACCTAAAGGAGATATTGAATGGACAAGAAAGATTTTTGTAGATCAAGCAATGCAAGGATTTACAAGAGCACATGGTAGTGTTGTGCAAGGTGATAATGACAGTATTTATTTTAGTTTGAATGTAGATGCTTCAGATAAGTTCAATAAAATCATAGGTTCGGTCACAAAAGGTGGTAAATTTGTAAAAGTCAGGTCTTTCTCAACACAAGTAGATAGTGGTGATGGCAATGAAGCAGGTCACTACTTAGCTAACTACAATAACAGTCTCTTTACAGCATATACAGCCATTGATACGAACGTTCATAAAGTAGCTTTAGCACGTAGAAGTTACGAAGGACAAAACTTATGGTCCAAAATATTTAAACCTGAAGATCAAGATGTTTTTAATGTCACAGATATAAATGTTACCATTGACACGTCAATAGCGATCGTAGGTGGTTTAGATAGTGGATTTTATTATACAGTACTTGATACTTTAGGCAATGTATCATGGAGTAGGAAATACCAAAACGTAGGTGCAAATGTCATAGCTGCAAATGTAAAAGCCCTAGCGCTGACAGATACTACCTTTGTAGTCTCTCTAAATAACCAAATCGATAATAGTAGCCATATCATCAGTGCTGCTCAAAATGGTGACATCCTTTGGGCAAAAAAACTTGTTATGGCCAACCTTGATTCGTCATTGATAGTTGACATAGCATTGGATAGCAATAATGACATCATAGTAGGTGGATCATCTTTTGCAGCAATGGACACCTCATTCAAATTTATAGCAAAAGTAACCAAGCAAGGCAATACACTATGGAAGTTTGGATTTCCAGGAGTAAAAGCAGACTTTAATCCATATGGAAATGTATTTGGTACAAGCGATGGTGGTTCCGCTTTTATTACAAGTTCTGTAGAAGAGAATAAGCTTAGACCATCTTTTATTAAATTAATTTCAACAGGAGAGTATGATTTTGATTCTATACCTGGATGTAACATACTTTTATTAGAAAATATATTTACCGATATTACATACATATCAGACACTCTAGTATGGAATGGTGAAAATAGAGGCTTACAAGATACAGTAGTATTCAGAGATAGTATTAATACATATGATGTGCCAGAACTATCACCACAAACAAGATTATTCTGCCCAGATGAACCTATAGACTGGCTTTTGGATGCGAAGACTAAAGATGCCGTGGATTATGAGTGGAGTACTGGCACTAATAGGGGATTGGACACGCTACGTATATTTGATGAAGAAAAATATTCTGTCACCGTTACCATAGGCAAAGGTGTGTGTTATATGCTTTGTGACACTGTACAGCTAGATAGATATGAGTTACCACAAGCGCAGGTAGGACTTTCATTAGGAAATTGGTGTACGAATGGAATGCAAACCCTAAGTCTAGGATATACACCTGGCAATGGTATCAAAACAATTACTTGGAGTACAGGGCAGACAGCTGTAAATTTTATAGAAATAGGACAACCTGGTACCTACAGTGTCACTGTGGTTGATAATTGTGATGAGGTTGCCACTGCAGAGATAGAAGTGGGAGAGTTCCCACGGAAAATTACTGCAGCTACGATTTCTGCTGATTTGAGTGTCAATTGTTTTGAAGGAGAGGTAAGTGGGACATTAACCGCAAGTGGAAATTCTTTTGGATTGCCAGCTGATACATATCAATGGAGTACAGGAGGAACAACAAAACAAATAGTAGTTAATGATTCGCCCACATTGACTTTTAATGTTACAGTAACTGATTTTTGTGGAACGACAGCTGTTGCATCATATACGGAGCCATTAGAAGGAGACGGTATTAATTCGGTAACCATTACCAAAAACACAAGCAAGTTATGTCTTGAAAAGAAGTTAATTCTTAATGCTGTTGCAAATATAAGTGGAAGCTATACTTATCTGTGGTCAACACAAGAAACAACACCGAGTATTGAAATACTTACATCAGGAAATTATTCAGTAACCGTGACTGATAAATGTGGTAATACAGCATCAGCAAATATTTCAGTAACTGCTCCAGATTTTATTCCACCTGGATTTACAGTTGATATTGCTGTAAATAGTGATAGTTTATGTAATAATAAGGTACTTTCTTTGAATGCAATACCTCAACCGTCTAACGGTACTTATACTTATTTGTGGTCCAATGACTCAACGCAACAATCCATAGAAGTATCTAATCCTGGAAATTACATAGTGACGGTTACCGATCAATGTGGAACAGTTGTAGTTTTTAATAAACTGGTAAATGCACCAGATTTTATTGCTAGTGCTTTTACATTAAAAATATCGGAAAATACGAGCAAGCTGTGTAAAGAACAGATACTGGGTTTGACGGTATCCCCAACGCCAGATAATAGAGATTATACCTATCTTTGGTCAACAGGTGCAACAGGACAATCCATTGAAGTTGATATGCCAGGTTTATATACAGTAACTGTGATAGATGAGTGTGGTACCACTAATACCCAAAGTCAGGACATTAGGAATGATGATTTGGATACACAAAATCAAATCGCCAATCTAGAGATCATTTCAGTGAAAAAAGACAGTTGTTTTGGAGTATTTGCAAGAGCTGTTTTTGATAATGATACTATACTTGTAGCAACATATTTATGGTCAAATGGGGCAACAACTAAAGAAGTTGATTTTACAGGGGAAGGCACCTATTCGGTGACTGTAACTGACGAATGTGAAAATACTTCTATCGCAACCGCAGAACTTAATATACCAGATAGCACAGATATCGACTATGCCAATGTATTTTTTCCTGATGGTATAGGTGCAACTTTTAAGCTGGAAACCAAGGATGATACGCTAAGCAAATCAGCACACATTCTGAATCGAAGTTTTGGACCTATTAATTTGCCAGAATATTGTTTAGAAAACATCACAGATTATGAGTTTTATATCTTTAATAGATGGGGCCAACAAGTTTTTGAGTCAAAAGATATTAAATCAGAATGGGATGGTACCAATGGTGATAGAAAATGGCAATCAGATACTTATGTGTGGGTTGTGAAATATAAAATTTTCGGATTTGAAAAGACACAAAAGGGCGATGTCACACTCATAAGGTGACGCTATCTTTTTTACATAAATAAATATAAAAGTCCGGCCTTCTGACCGGACTTTTTCATTACCTAAATATCTAAAATGAGATTCGTAATGAGTGCTTCAAATACAATAAAATCAACACTTTTAGTGACAAATCATAGTCAACACTATGGTGCGAAGCTAAAAGTGCTGATTTTGAAGTAGTTGGAGAACGTAATAGATTATCATTTGAGATTTTTAGGTATCATAGCAATCACACATTTAGGTTTTATAAAATAATAAATAAAACAAAATGACCAAAATAGAACACATAGGCATCGCTGTTAAAAATTTGGAAATATCAGAACTTGTATTCAGTAAAATTCTCAATACAGCCCCATACAAAAGAGAAGAAGTTATGTCTGAACATGTCACCACCTCTTTTTTTCAGTCAGGACCCAATAAGATTGAACTGCTTATGGCGACTGACGAGAGTAGTGCTATTCATAAATTTCTAGAAAAAAAAGGAGAAGGCATTCATCATATTGCTTTTGCGGTGAATGATATTCATGCGGAAATGGAGCGTCTAAGGTCAGAAGGATTTGTGCTTATTAATGAAGTCCCCAAAAAAGGCGCAGATAATAAACTAGTTTGTTTTCTTCATCCCAAAGGAACTAATGGTGTTTTGGTAGAATTGTGTCAAGAGATAACAAGTAATGTTTGAGGTGGACTTGCATATTGTTAAGCTTAACGTCCTCGCGAAGCCTGATTTACGTTAAGCTTAGCGTCCTCGCGAAGCTTGCATTAGTAAAAGCGTCTCGCTTTTCTTTGTGAATCTCAACCTTATCCTTAATCTCAACTTCAACCTTAACCTTATTCTCAACCTTTACCTACACAGTTTGTTAATTCTTATGGTTGACCCAAACGCTTTTTAAGAATAGATTTTTAAATATAATTATAAATGAATTTTAAACACGCTTTTTTATTTCTTTTTATCGGTCTTGCATTGTTTACAAGCTCATGCGCGTCTAAGCGGAATCTTATTTCCAAAACAATAGCTACTGACCCTATAATGGCTCAATATCTTACTAATCCTGAACACGAAGTGCAAATTATTTACACACAAGTAAACCTTAAGGACACTACTTTTAGTACCGAGATGTATAATGTTGCGCCAAACAATTATTTTTATCCAGCTAGCACGGTTGCATTACCTGTTGCCGCACTTACTTTACAACGTAAAAATGAGATAAACCGACAAGGCACAAAATTGACGACAGAAGTCGATATGTTCACTGCCAAAAGTAGACCTGAACAGTCACCTGCTTTTGTAGATGAGACAAATGTTTCTAAGAAACCAAATTTGGAAGGGTATATCAAAAAATCACTTGTAGTCGGGGACCAAGATGCTTTTAATAGATTGTATGAATTTTTAGGTCAAGATTATATCAACGAGTCACTTCAGAAAGTCGGCGCATTTAGCAATTCTAGGATCACAGAAAGATTGGGAAATCTTGGTTTCACTGCTGAAGACAATAAATACACAAATGATATCAGATTTTTCAAAGATAAAGGAATCCTTTTTGACAAACCCGCTTCTGTTGCTACCAAAGATTGGTATCATACTGCAACAAAAGCCATGAAAGGCAAAGGTTATAAAAATAACGCTGACAGTTTAGTTATGGCGCCTCTTGATTTTAGCAAAAGGAATTTCTATAGCTTGCAGGATATGGAGAACTCTCTAAAAAGGATCATCTTCCCTAATAAATTTCCTGCTAATCAAAGATTTGACTTAGTAAAAGAAGATTATGAATACTTGAGAAAATGTTTGTCTGCTGTGCCTAGTGAATATGATTTTTACAAAGACGAAAAATATGTAGATGGTTACTCGAAGTACTTTTTAGTAGGTGGTACAAAAGACAGAATCCCAGGCGAAGTCAAAATCTATAATAAGTCTGGAGAGTCTTATGGATATTTGGTAGATTGTGCTTACATAGAAAATAAAGATAAAAATATTGGTTTCTTTTTGACCGCAGTCATATATGTCAATAAAGATCAACTATTTGATGGGACGTATGAGTACAACGAAAAAGGATTTCCATTTATGAATAGATTGAGCAAAATGGTGTATGATGCTCAGATAAAAAAATAATTGATTATTTAAAATAACAAAAAGGCGGTATGTTGAGTGTCTCTCAGCAAGCCGCCTTTTTTATTTCTAATGTACCGTTTGGTAATAATCGATAAGATCACCATTGTAAAGGGAATATGCAAATTAGCTAGGTGTTTATAAGGACTTTTTAGCCAACTATCAATTTTTTGGTAGTATCTTTACCATTCCACAACTATAGTAATACATGTCAAAGATAAAATCGGAATATCAAGCTGTCTGGCAAAAAGCCTATGATGCACTGAATGAAAAACAAAAAGAAGCAGTAGATACTATCGATGGTCCTGTGATGACCATAGCTGGTCCAGGTACAGGCAAAACTCAGTTACTTGCAGTCCGTATCGGTAATATATTGCTACAGACAGATGTTTTTGCCCATAATATACTTTGTCTCACATATACGGATGCAGGCGCGATTGCCATGCGAAAGAGACTTAATTCGTTCATTGGTCCAGATGCTTACAATGTCAATATCCAAACATTTCACGCATTTTGCAACTCGGTCATTAAGGAGAATCCTAAGTCCTTTGGCAATTTTAGAGAGCTACAATCCATATCAGAAATAGAAGAAATAGACGTCTATCGGAGCATTATAGATACATTCGGAGATAATCATCCACTCAAAAGATATAAAGGTGATGTATATTATGAATGGAAAAGGTTAAAATCTCTGTTCAGTACCATGAAACAAGAGAAATGGACGCCTTCTCTGATAAAAGATGCTTATGAAAGCCATAAAAGCATCGTGACTGACCCCGCGTTATCCCCATTTATTTATCAAAGGAAATACTTTGATAAATCCACCAATATCCAATATGAAAAAGGAGACCTTAATCCCAAAAATGTAAATACTGAGTTAGCTAGATACGAGAATGTACTTGCTGCATGTGGTGAGTTCGATAGGTACAATGAAGAAATGGCCAAAAGGGAGCGATTTGATTACCAAGATATGATTTTGTGGGTCATAGACAAATTTAAAACAGATGACGCACTTTTGGGTAAATATCAAGAAAGGTTTCAGTATATCTTGGTAGATGAGTTTCAGGATACCAATGGTGCTCAGAATGAATTACTTTTTCTACTTGCAGAATATTGGGAGGACCCTAATTTATTTATTGTAGGAGATGATGACCAAAGTATATTCAGATTTCAAGGTGCAAATATGAATAGCATCATCGACTTTAAAAATAAATTCTCACCCAAAGAAATAGTACTAACAGCCAACTATAGGTCTAGTCAGAAGATTCTAGATAGAGCAAAAAGACTCATCGAGAATAATACAGAACGACTTGTAAATCGATATTCATATCTCATTAAGGATCTATCAGAGGCAAGACGTAATGGAATAGAAAACGCTCCAGAACCACAGTTTTTGGCTTATCAAAATGAAACCCAAGAAGAAGCAGGTATCATTCAGAAAATATCAGATCTGTATGAAAGTGGTGTGCCTTATAACGAAATGGCAATCATTTATACCAAACATCGCATCGTAGAGAACTTGATTAGATACTTTTCACAAAAGAAAATACCGATCAATGTCAAAAAACGAGTCAATGTATTGGGTGAAGTAGATGTTGTGAAACTGATCAACATTCTACGATATATCCAAGGGGAAACAGTAAGGCCATACGGAAATGAAGACATACTTTTTGAAATATTGCATTATGATTTTTTTGCCATCTCAGCTTTGGATATCGCAGCTATCAGTATTTACTGCAAAAGGAAGTCGACGGATAAAGAAGATACTTATCTGAAATGGAGAGATGTCCTAAAGAATAAGACATTATTGCAAGAAGCTGGTGTCAAAGATATCGACTCCATCATACAAGTGGCCAATACAATAGAAACCTGGATTTCTGATATCTTTAATGTCACCATACAGACGTTGATAGAAAAAGTATTGACGGATGGTAATATTCTGAATACAGTCTTATACAGTCCTGACAAAGCATGGAGATTGCAGTTACTCAATACGTTTTTTGATTTTGTAAAAAATGAGGCTTCCAAAAGTAAAACACTCTCCCTAAAACAGTTGATCCAAATGATTGATATTATGGTAGATAATAATCTAGAACTACCGATATATCGTATCATAAGTAATGAAAAAGGAATCAATTTTATGTCTGCCCATGGAGCCAAAGGTCTCGAGTTTGACCATGTATTTATCATGAGGTCTAATAGTTCAAACTGGGAGAAAAAGATAGGAAATAACGGACAATATGCCTTGCCGCCTACGCTCACTACGTCCAATAGTCAGGTCGAAGAAGAAGATGATAGAAGGTTGATGTATGTTGCCATGACAAGAGCAAAAAACTATCTGTATATATCTTATCCACTGCATTCAGACGAAGACAAAAAACTAGAACCATCAAAATTTGTAGCCGAATCTATCTTAAGCGAAGATGAAATCAAAGAAATCAATATACCTGATGATGACGTCTTGTTATACAAAGCTGAATTGATGCGTTTTAGTCGGGGCGTACCTCAGCTTATAGAGCATGATTTAATTGATCATATTCTAGAAAATTTTAAGCTGAGCGCAACGAGTCTAAATAAGTATCTTAAGTGCAAACTGACTTTCTATTTCGAGACGATACTCAGGGTGCCGCTTGGTAGGAGTGCTACGATGGGATTTGGTAATGCTATTCACTATGCTTTAGAACACTTTTTTAGAGATATAGAAAATGCTTTGCCCCGCTCTATGGGTAGTGTCCAGAAATTAGTAGATTTTTATACCAAAGGATTAGAATATTATAAATCACACTTCACAAGTCAGGAGTTTGAAAATCTTACCAAACATGGTCAAAATATCCTTACTGAATATTATAATGAGAATAGTCAATCATGGTTGGTCCCTAGAAAATATGAAGTAGAATATGAAATAAAATCCACTGAATACCAAGGAGTGCCAATATCTGGAAAGCTAGATAGAATCAATATTTATGACAATTATATTTCTGTGACAGACTATAAAACAGGAAGATATGATTCCAAAAAGCTCAAACCTTCTATGGGCGAAGATGATCTTGGTGGTGATTACTGGAGACAAATAATGTTCTATCGATTGCTATTGGATGGAGATAAAAAACACAATTGGGTAATGGCTAAGGGTGTCATGGATTTTATAGAAAAAGACAAAGATGATAAGTATAGAAAAGGAGAATTTGAAATAGCATCTTTCGAAACAGAGATAGTGGGTGCGCAGCTTGTACAAGCTTATCAAGATATTAAAAATCATATATTTACGCCAGGATGTGGAGAAGATACTTGCAAGTGGTGTAATTTTGTGACACGAAATATGCCTGTTCAGTTAAGTCCTGAAGATGAAGATAGTTTTGAAGAGTTAGAAGTATCAGATTTATAATACCAACTGCAATCACTCAAGAAAGAAAATAACCTTAGATGTCTCAAGTATCCAATCTAATTGTTATGTGAGTCATAAACTTTGGTAGTATGGATCTAAGACATACTACCAAAGTTGACTTAAATTAAATAAGTGATAAGGCGTTTGAAAGCCCTACTACCTCATATATTATAACTTTATGTCGTGAATGTTTTCGTTCTTTTTTACAAAAATAGATACAATTGCGGCAATAATTACCACCATAATGCTACTTTTAAGAATGTTTAAAATTTGAGACACAGGTGTAAATTGAGCTTCCATGTCTGCTTCTGCTTTTTCTAGAGCTTCGCTGATGGCATCATCAGGCGCACCAAAGAATTTCATCATTGATTCTACTGACTCTACAGCTTGCTCCTGAAGTATACCTAATAAACTTGGATCTACTAAATGAACCATAATCAATGTAGTTAAACCTGAAATAACAAAACCTGTAAATCCTGTTAAAAAAGTGTTTTTTAAGGCTTCACCATAATTAAGAATGCCTTCTTTACTTGCTTTTTCTTCATTGGCAGATAAGACCATAAGTACAATCATTATTACAATTCCAAGCATAAATTGAATCCAGATACCTAAAGGACTTACATAGGCAGAAAATAAGAAAAGACAAATGCTGATGATACCATAAATAATTCCATACTTTATCCAAGGTGTCTGAAAATCCATAATGTTTTGATTTTATTGTTTAATAATGGGTAAATATATATATTCTTTTAATAATTCTTCTTCTTGGTTTAAGTAATTTTGCTCAAACTTCACCATATGTGTTCCAATTGTTAGCGAATCAGTATTGAACATGCATTTTATACCTTGTTCTGAATAATGTGGATGGGTATAAAAAAAACAATTATTTAATGGTATTGGAATAGAGTCTATGAATAATTTAACATGAGATAGATACGCATTCAATACTCCTGAAACTTTTTGTCTTTCTGCATCACTAAATTTTGCCATCCAAAATGCTTCTTTTTCATCTATTTTTGACGTAATGGAATCCTTTTTTTGACGTAATTTTATATCATCCTTTGTCTTTAATAATTTAGTTATTTTTCTTCGCTCTTCATAGAGAGAGGCTATATCAGAAGATTTTTGTTCTTCCAACTTTTCTATATTTTTATCATCAAGGTCACTATTATTAAACCAACCTATAGATATACCTTTCTTTTTTGATGCTGGTAATGTGGTATCTCTTTCAAGTAACCTATTATAACTATTATCAAGTTTTATAAATAGAGAAGAAGTACTTTTTGTAATCTCAAACTGGTCTAAAGTGATGGCACCTAACCGGTTTTTATTTATCTTTCGTTCTTCATTAGGAAATTCTAAAAGCATTTTGTCTCTTAGATCATCATAGTTATAGTTATCTATTAAGTATCCATGTTCTTGGCTTGTACTTTTAGAAGGTAAATAGGGGTTGGGATTGTTTTCAAAAAATGATGCCCCAAATATGACGATCATAATGTAGGGAATGGATAGGAAAAATAGTCGTTTCGTATATTTGTGGTCAATAAAATTATACAATAGTGGTCTGTAAAGAAATGACAATGTTACAAAACTATAAAACCGATACACATAAAAATAGATCTTCGAAATAGACTTTTCACGGATTCTTTTGAAACCACCTAAAGTAATTAAATCAAAAAAAACGATAGCACCACCTAAAAAATAAATAGTGCCCAATAGACCTAGGAATGATGCGAA
>DLGT01000005.1 GCA_002482845.1 Saprospiraceae bacterium UBA7687 | reverse complement strand
TACACAAAGTATTCTACACTCCCAAAGTATGACCAATTAAAACGAAACACCTGAAACTATTCCCATATATTGCGCTACTTCAATATGAGATTTTAACAAAACACCGACATATGGTTTCATAGGCCAATGACTTGGAAATGGATAGACGTTGAAGTTAATTTTGAAGTAAAAAGGGGTATTTATTTCTGAAAGGGCAGGAAATGGTAAATAGTAACCTGATTGAACCCTGAAGGCTAACTTTCCGAATATTAAATCTGTGGCAAGATATGCCGCAGTATTTGTGGCTTTTTGTTTTGCTTCGTCTGTGGGAATAAAGTCTTGATAATAAAATTGGAAGACACCTTGATTGTATTCATATTCTCCACCGACGATTATTTTCCAATAAGGTGACAATGCATATGATCCACCTACATTCACAAAGTAGGTACCATACTTTGGTCCACCAATATCTGCTGCTTCTGAAATGCCATAACCAAGAAGTAACTCTCCTCCCCATTTTTTTCTATTTTGGGTAGTATCTGTTTTAATGTCGTAATTGATTGTTTCTTTTGTTGACTTCACATCGACTTCTTGAACCAACCCAAAATTAAATCCCACCATATTGATGCCGGCATTAGGTGAAGATGTGCGCGCATTGGAGAAATGGGTTAGATGTGTTCCTAAAGAGAAACTAAGTTTCTTGTAAATTGGCTGATTAATTCCAAATCCAAGATGTGTGATATTATTCCAATGCGAGCCAATGGCATTGTTGGTTGGATTGGTGAGTTTGTCATACTTTTTGCTAAGATAAGCTAAGCCAGTACCGAAATGAAAGTAGAAATTGGTTTTGTGTATAGCAAAAATATCAAATCGCATAGATGGGAAAGCACCATAAGCACTTCCCAATACACGATCGTCACCAATATGAAAGTAAAGTGCATTGTAAGAAATAGTAGGTCGTTTCCAATATCGGTGCCAGCCTTCATTACCACTTACTTTATGACTGTAATGCGTTTTCCAAAAGTATGATGAAGTAGGTGACTCAAACGTGCTTTTTTTAGAATGACGAATAAACTTCGAATGACTATAACTAAGACCAACAGAATACTGAGATTGTCCTGATGTGTAAAACCAAAACGAAAAAAGAAGGCATAGTGAAATTAAATACCGTCTTCCACCCATTTTTTGACCAGATTTTCGGCTGTTTTAAGATCATCATGCATAAGTCTATCTTCTTCTAAAAAAGGTACTTGACTTCTAAGTTCTGTGTACATTTCTTCAAGAGTATCAGATGATTTGACAGGTCTTCTAAACTCAAATGCTTGACCAGCAGTCAATAATTCAATACCGAGCAAAGATTTAAGATTTTGTAAAACTTTGTATGCTTTTGTTGCGGCATTTGCGGCCATGCTCACATGATCTTCTTGACCCATACTAGACACAATAGAGTCCACAGATGCGGGTGTACAATACTGTTTGTTTTGACTTACTATCGAAGCAGCCGTATATTGAGCAATCATAAAACCAGAGTCTAGACCAGGGTATTTGGTTAAAAAAGCTGGCAAGCCACGGTCTCCATTGATGAGTTGATATACTCTACGTTCGGAGATACTCCCCAACTCTGCCATCGCAATAGCCAGATAATCAAGGACTAGTGCCAATGGCTGAGCGTGAAAATTTCCACCAGAAAGTATTTTGTCTGCTTCGTGAAATACATTCGGATTGTCAGTCACCGAGTTGATTTCAGTATTTATAATTTCTTCTGCGTGTAATATCGCTTGGTAACTTGCACCATGTACTTGTGGTACACATCGGAAAGAATAAGGATCTTGCACACTGAGTTTCTCAATCGTTCTTACACCACTTTCCGAGAGCAATTTGTGAATTTGTGCAGCCGTGATAAGTTGTCCTTTGTGCGGTCTGATGTCATGCAGTAAATGGTCAAAAGGAGAGATGTCACACACATAAGCATCCATAGATAATGCTGCAATTTTATTTGCAAGGTTGAAAATGCTTTTAGCTTCTGCCACAATAACAGACGCGTATGCTAGTGAAAATTGTGTGCCGTTGAGTAAGGCCAAACCTTCTTTTGATTTTAAGACAATAGATGTTATGTTTTTGATTTCCAACGCCTTTTTGCTATCCATGATTTCACCACCAAGATATACTTTTCCTACTCCAAGTAATGGCAAACTCAAGTGAGCAAGAGGAGCAAGGTCTCCAGATGCACCAAGCGAACCCATTTGGTAAATAACAGGAGTAATCCCAGCATTATACAGGTCAATAAGCTTTTGTACTAATTCAACTCTCACACCAGAACAACCGTGTGAAAGATTAAATATTTTAAGTAAGTGTATGAGTTTACATAAATATTCAGGTACAAGATCTCCCATACCACATGCATGAGAAAGTACAAGATTTTCTTGAAGTTTCTCTAAGTTTTCATTTGAAATCTGAATATTGCACAAAGATCCAAATCCTGTATTTATTCCGTAAATAACCGAGTCGGTATCAGATACTCGAGACTCTAAATATTGACGATTTAGTATTATTTTTTGGTAAACATCTTGTCCCAAAGAAACAGGTCTTGCTTCTTTTATCAAGTTGTAAAGTTCTGACACTTCTATTTGGTCACCATTAATGATATATGGATTCATAGATTTTATTTGGCAATAATGATTGTTCGTTTATTAAAAAACGAAAGATTAACAAAAACTAGAAGTGGATTAAACAACTAAATAAAATTTAGCAATTCTGAAGAAAAAATAAATCAAAATTTTAAAAACACATTATTTAAAGTATTTAATACAACTATTCTTGGCGCAAATGTAGCAGAATTATAGTTGTCTTTTCATTAATAACCTTTCAAAAGTGTTTCTTAAATTGAAGCTATCTTATTAAAGTTTATTCAAACAGATACGAAAAACAGCCTTATTGACGTTAAACTATAGTTAAAACAAGACCCAAGACTTTAACCAAAATAAACGTAACTTATTGATAAACAAATGTGTATATGTATATAATGAAATTTTAAAACCAAAGCCTTAGTAACTTTTGGATTAATGTTATTGTCTTATATATAGA
This sequence comes from Saprospiraceae bacterium UBA7687, assembly GCA_002482845.1. Lineage (GTDB taxonomy): Bacteria > Bacteroidota > Bacteroidia > Chitinophagales > Saprospiraceae > OLB9. The sequence continues at coordinate 73,354 of DLGT01000005.1, read as the reverse complement.
TACAACACAATAAAATTGTATTTTTGACAAATTTTTTTCTAACCGCATTTAATTCACGAAAAATGAACACAAAAAAGATCTTTTTATCCGCTATTATTATGATAGGATTTATGTTTAACATGAATGCTCAAAAGATAGCTATCGTAGATATCAATGAAATCTTATCGACATTGCCTGATTACAAAGTGGCAGAGACAGAACTAGACAGAATTTCTGCTGAATGGAGACAACAAATAGCAGTAGAGTTTGACAAAGTGAAAAGTCTATATAACAAGTTTCAAGCAGAGCAAGTCCTTTTGAGCGCAGAAGATAAGGCAAAAAAAGAAGAAGAGATCCTTAAGAAGGAAGCAGAAGTAAGAGAGCTTCAAAAACAAAAATTTGGTCCTGAAGGCGAATTATTTACAAAAAGACAAGAAATGGTGTCACCTATCCAAGAAAAAGTATTTGCTGCTATTGAAGCATATGCAGCAGATAAGGGTTTTGACATTATCCTAGACAAAGGTGGTGCATCAGGTATTTTGTTTACAAATCCTGAATTTGATAAAACGGCAGACCTTAAAAAGAGGCTTAATATCAAAAATTAAGGTTATTTTTGCGCTCTTTAATCACAAAACAATTTATTAAAACACAACTTAATATTATAATGAACAAAGTAATTTTAGCCTTTTTCTTAGTATTTTCGATTCAGTTAGGTGTTAATGCACAAAAAATTGGATTTATAAATACACAAGAGATATTGACGTTATTGCCTGAAGTAAAACAAGCCAATTCTGATATTGAAGTTATGAAAGCAATGTTTCAGAAAAAAGGTCAAGAAATGGTGCAAAGCCTACAGACTAAATATCAAGAGCTTCAGAAAAAGCAGCAGACGGGAGAGTTGGCTCCTGTAGAAATAGAAAAACAATCCGCAGCGTTGAAGCTTGAGGAAGGTCAACTAGGAGAGTTTGAGCAATCTAGTCAGCAAAAGATTTATGAGAAGAGTGAAGAATTGTTAAAGCCAATACAAGACAAAGTAAATCAAGCAATTAAAGATGTTGCTGCTGAAAATGGTTTTTTATATATATTTGACTCTAGTCAAGGGTTGGTTTTGTATGCAGATCCAACTGCAGACGCGTCTAAATTGGTAAAAGCTAAGTTAGGTATCAATCTGTAAGATGTCAAGTTTAAAATATTTAATTAATTAGAAATAATGTCATTGGTGGTTTATTCATCAATGACATTTTTTGTTTATAAAGGATAGAATGAAAACACCGATAGGTATATTCGATAGTGGTTATGGAGGATTGACTGTGTTTAAGGAAATCAAAAAACAACTGCCACAATATGACTATATTTATCTTGGTGATAATGCACGAGCACCATATGGTACGCGAAGTTTTGATACTGTTTATAAATACACTTTACAATGTGTCAAATGGTTTTTTGATCAAAACTGTCCATTAGTTATCTTGGCTTGTAACACTGCATCTGCAAAAGCTTTAAGGACTATTCAGCAAAACGATTTATCCCATATTACGGAATCTGAGAATAGAGTGTTGGGTGTCATTAGACCAACTTCCGAGACTATTGGCAAGCTAACAAATAGCGATCACATAGGTTTGTTAGCAACAAGCGGGACAGTAAATTCAGATTCTTATCCTATCGAAATTCAAAAATATTGGCCAGATGCAAAAGTATTCCAGCAAGCATGCCCTATGTGGGTGCCATTGATAGAGAATAATGAGTTTGAAAGCGAAGGAGCGTTGTATTTTTTTAAAAAGGATTTAGATAGTCTTTTTAGTCAATCAAAAGATATTGATACCATTTTGCTCGGTTGTACACATTATCCAGTCTTGATGAATATTTTAGAAAAACTTGTACCTCCAACGGTCAAGATTACCAGTCAAGACGAAATAGTAGCAGAAAGCTTGAAAGATTACTTGAATAGACATACCAATTTAGAACGTAAAATATCTAAAGAAGCCACGACAGAGTTCTTTACCACTGGAACTGAACAAGATTTTGACACCCATGCTCCTTTGTTTTTTGGTCAGCAAGTTTGTAGCCATCATGTGGATCTAGGATAGAAAACTATATTTTTTCTACAATTTTATAGGTTGTATCTACATCACCCATTGTGTAAAAGTGGAGACAAGGTACGCCCTCGGCCTTCAACTCCTTACACTGAGCGATACACCATTCAATACCAAGTGTTTTGATATCTTTATCATCTGTTTTCATCATTTCTTTGACTAAGTCTTCAGGGAAATTGATAAAAAACTTCCGCGGGATTGATGTAAGTTGATATTTTTTGGTGATAGGTTTGAGACCAGGTACAATAGGAACATTTATGCCAGCCTTTGTACACGCATCTCTAAACTCAAAAAACTTAGTATTGTCAAAAAACATTTGGGTCACAATATAGCTAGCTCCTGCATCTATTTTTTGTTTTAGGTAGTCAATATCTATGGCAAAATTTGGCGCCTCAAAATGTTTTTCTGGATAACCTGCTACACCTATACAAAATTCTGTGGGAGTACCTTTTTCGATGTTGCTATCTAAATAAACACCGTGGTTCATGTCGTTAATTTGCTTTACGAGATCGACAGCAAACTTATGTCCAGTCGGTTCTGGAATGAATTTATCTTCAAACTGACGGGCATCTCCACGTAATGCCAACACATTATTTATACCTAAAAAGTTAAGATCAATCAGTGCATTTTCTGTCTCTTCGACAGAGAATCCACCGCAAATAAGGTGAGGAATAGCATCTATGCCGTATCTATGCATGATTGATGCACAAATACCTACTGTACCAGGTCTTTTGCGAATAGCTGCCTTCTGATAATATCCACTAGGTTGTTTATTATAGACAAATTCTTCTCTATGATATGTGACATCTATAAAAGGTGGCTTAAATTCCATCAATGGATCTAGCGTCTTAAAGATGTCATTCATACTACCACCTTTGAGTGGAGGAAGTACTTCAAAAGATACTAAAGTCTCTCCTTGAGACTTGTCAAAATAATCTGTGATTTTCATAAACCGATTTGACCTAAAAAGATTCTTACCCTAAAATTGTTGTAAAAGAAATAAAGATATTAATTGCTTTTACAATTCTAATAACGGGTCAAAGGTAAATATTACTGCACTATTTTTGTGACAGAATTTATTTATTTTCCTTTTTTTTGTAATCACCTCTACGCCATGCATCTATAAATTTTTTCCAAGCGATAGGGTTGAAGATGTTTTGGGGTTTCATCTGACCAGTGTAGACATAATCTGTTGCCTGTTGTTTTATGACAAGACTCGTGGTTTCACGACCATCAACAGGTACTGAATACCTGATTTCTTTCAACTTTTCGTCTGCTAAATTAGCTTGAGCGTTTTCTCTTAATTCATTAGAGATATCAATCGCAAGGAATTCTTGTTTGAAATGTTCTTTACTAGGCCACGGCATAATGATAGCTTCAGGCAAGATAATATTGTCCTCTGTCATGATTTGGATCCATTTGTATTGGTCTGACACGAGAGTATCTGGAATTTTTATTTCTACAGTCTGAAACCCAATGCGAGAAAATACAATGGTTTCTCCAGCCAATGCTACAAATGAGAAAAAACCGTCCATATCTGCTGCAGCTCCTCGATTAGTTCCCATGACAGCAACATTTGTGTATGGCAAAGGCACAGGATTACCACCGTCCTCATGAAAAACCATACCAGAAAACTGAACCACTTTAATGGGCTCTTTAGTCTTTTGTGCTATAGAAAACTGAAAACTAAATGAAGTCATCAACACAAGGAAAAGTATCTTTTGGAACATATATGGACATTTAAATAAAATAAAAAATAATCTATTCATAAAACAGAACGATTATTAATCGTGTAAATATAAGCCTAAAAGTCTATTTAACACCGTTTTAACGAATTTTTATGAATATGCTCTTATTTGAGAGTCTGAATAAACAAAAAAGACTGATAATTTCTATAATTACCAGTCCTTTTTGTTTATGATTTATACATAAAATAAATTTAGAACACTAAAAATCCTAACGCATTTTCAATGACTTGATCCATTTTAGAAACGTAAATAAAGTTGATACCCTTGATATATTCTGCAGGTATTTGTTCGACGTGTCTTCTATTCTCTTCGCACATCATGATTTCAGTGATACCTGATCTTTTAGCAGCAAGTACTTTTTCTTTGATGCCGCCTACAGGAAGGACTTTTCCCCTTAATGTAATCTCTCCTGTCATTGCCAAGTGTGATTTGACAGGTTTGTTTTTTAATGCTGATGTGATAGCCGTCAACATTGTGATACCTGCACTTGGTCCATCTTTTGGTATCGCACCTTCGGGCACATGTACGTGTATATCTGTGTATTCAAAGGCTTCAGCTTCTATTCCTAGTGATGTGCAATGTGCTTTGATATAACTCAAAGCTGTAGACGCGGATTCTTTCATGACATCGCCAAGATTACCGGTCAATGTGAGTTTGCCTTTCCCTTTACTTGTTATTGCTTCAATAAATAGAATATCACCACCCACCTTTGTCCAAGCTAGACCTACTGCTACACCTGAGATGTCTACTTTTGTATATTCGTCATTATCAAATTTAATAGGTCCAAGCGCATCTGTGATTTCCTTTTGGGTGAGTTTAGGCTGATATTCTTCATCCATTGCTACTTTTTTTGCCACACTACGCATAACGCCAGCGATAGTTCTATCTAATGATCTCACTCCAGATTCACGTGTATATTTTTGTGTGATAAACTGCAGCATTTGTGGTGAGAGAACGACATCTTTTTCTTTCAAACCATGTTCAGCAATTTGTTTTGGTACTAAATGTCTTTTAGAAATCTCTATTTTTTCTTCTATCGAATATCCACTGATGTCAATAATTTCCATTCTATCCAGTAATGCGGGCTGAATGCTAGACAATGAATTTGCAGTGGCAATAAACATTACTTTAGAAAGATCATAATCGATATCCAAATAATTGTCATGGAATGTTGAGTTTTGTTCAGGGTCTAGCACCTCTAATAGTGCAGAAGATGGATCACCACGAAAATCTTTGCTCAATTTATCTATCTCGTCTAGTATGAAAACAGGATTTGATGTTTTTGCTTTTTTGATAGATTGTAAAATTCTACCAGGCATAGCTCCGATGTATGTCTTACGATGGCCCCGAATTTCACTTTCATCATGAAGCCCGCCAAGAGACATTCTGATAAATTTTCTATTTAATGCGGTGGCAATTGACTTGCCGAGACTTGTTTTTCCCACACCAGGAGGACCAACTAAACAAAGAATGGGCGCTTTCATATCGCCTTTCAATTTGAGTACGGCTAGATGTTCGATGATTCTGGTTTTGACATCTTCTAGTCCGAAATGATCTTTGTCTAGAACAGAGCGTACTTTTTTGAGATTAAAATTATCTTTTGTGACTTCATCCCAAGGGAGATCGAGCATGAGTTCTAGATAATTCAAAATAACAGAATACTCAGCTATTTGAGGGTTGATACGTCGAGCCTTTACAATTTCTCTATCGAAGGTTGCTTTTGCTTCTTTTGTCCATTTTTTGGCATCAGCTAATTTTTGAAGCCTATTGAGTTCTTCTTCATGTGGATTCCCTCCCAGTTCTTCCTGAATGGTTTTTAGTTGTTGGTTAAGGAAATATTCTTTTTGTTGTTTTTCCAGATCACCTCTTACTTTCGACTCTATTTGGTCTTTTATTTGTAAAAGTTGTAATTCACCATTCATCACATTCATGACGAGATGCGCCTTTGTCATGTAGTCACTTGTTTCTAAGATTTCTTGTTTTTTTGCTACACCTAAATTCATGTTTGAAGCAATAAAATTTAGGAGAAACCCATTGTTTTTTATATTTTGAAGCATCATATTTGCTTCAGAAGGAATATTGGGTGAAAGCTCAACAATTTTTTTAGAAAAATCTCTTACCGTAGACATGATGGCATTAAACTCAATATTTTTAAGAGGCACACTTTCTTCGATAATATTGATGGTGGCTTCCAGCATTTTTTCGTTTTCTACAAAAACACCAGGTGTAAAACGTTTTCTACCTTGAAGTATAGCGGTCGTGCTTCCATCTGGCATTTTAAGAATTTTCATGATACGAGCTATCGTACCTACATTGTGCAATCCTTCAGGTGTTGGATCTTCGCTTTCCATATCTTTTTGGGTTAAGACACCCAGAAATTTGTCCCCTTTGTCTGCTTTTTGAAGTGCTTTTATAGATTTGTCTCGCCCTACTGTAATGGGAATTACTACCCCAGGAAATAGCACAGTGTTCTTAAGCGCAAGAATAGGCATAGTATCCTTGTAAGAATCTTCAAACTTTAACTCATCATCACCAAGCGAAAAAACAGGTATTACATCACCTTCTTCTTTCATATCATCCATCATAAATCTATTTCTATCAAACATCTATTAAATTATTTTATGTGCAGCTTTTAATTTGTCAAAATGACAAACATACTTATTGAGAAGCACAAGCACAAAGGTAGCGCAATATATATACCACTTATAAAAGATCTTAAAAACCTACAATAATTGTCAGGAAAACGTCTTAAAGCTAAGACAAATTGTCATAAAACCGATGTTTTATTTCTTTATTGGTGATGTTTTACGTCTAAATTTACAAAATGGGGGAAAGCCTACTTTGTGGGAACGATTTCTTTTATCTTGAATTTAAACGCCGCAACTAGTAATGTCATAAATGGACTGACCCAGTTGAAAATAGCATAGATAAAATAGTCGACAGTAGGTACACCCAAGACTCCAGCATTATAGGCACCACAAGTATTCCATGGAATGAGTACTGAAGTTACAGTACCCGTATCTTCGAGTGTACGACTAAGGTTTACAGGATGCAGACCCTTGTCGGCAAAGGCTTTTTTATACATTTTACCAGGTATGACTAGAGCTAGATATTGATCTGATGCAGTTACATTGATAGCCAAACAAGAAAAAACAGTACTGGCAAATAGGCCAAAGATGGAGTCAAACATATTGAGCAGCGCTTGGCTAATACGAGCCAAAGCACCAATAGCGTCCATAACACCACCAAATACCATCGCACATAGTATCAGCCAGATCGTACTAAGCATTCCTTCCATACCTTTGCCTGTAAAAAGATCATTTAATTCAGGATTAGATGTCTCAACAGCTGTTTTAGTGGTCAATCCTGTCATAACACCTTTGTAAGCTGTGTTAAAGTCGAGTATCGTCCCTCCAGCAACTTTAATCACAATATCAGGTTGAGCAATGATCGCTGCTAATCCACCCAAAAGTGCCCCAGCTAAAAGGGCAATTAATGGCTGTGTTTTTTTAACTATCAAAAAAATGACTGTCGCAGGAACCAAAAATAGCCATGGACTGATATTAAATGATGCGTCGATTGCTGCCAGTTTATCCGAGATATCTGGATTACCAGTTGCAGATAGGTTCAGACCAATAATGATAAAAATTATTAAAGAAAAAACCATCGAAGGGACTGTAGTAATCAGCATATACTTAATGTGATCAAAAAGATCTGCCCCAGCCATAGCTGCAGCAAGATTGGTAGTATCAGAAAGCGGAGATAATTTATCTCCAAAATAAGCGCCCGATATAACAGCTCCTGCGGTCATCCCAGGATTTATACCCATCGTATTTCCTATTCCTATCAATGCGATTCCAACTGTTGCGGAGGTAGACCATGAGCTTCCAGTAGCTATAGAAATGATAGAACAAATAATCAATGAAGCAGCTAGAAATATTGAAGGAGATAATATTTGAAGTCCATAATAAATCATAGTGGGAATGATGCCACTCAAAAGCCAAGTACCAGACAATGCTCCTACCATAAGTAATATAAGTATTGCGCCTGATGTAGACTTAACGTTGTGGCTTACTTCTTCCATCATCTGTGCAAACTTCACCTTGTTTTTAAAACCAACTATTGCGGCAACTGCGGCACCGATGAGAAGAATAAATTGATTACTCCCTCCTAAAGCACTATCTTTAAAAATATAAATATTGTAAGCCAACATACCCACAAGAATGAAAACTGGGAAAAGAGCTTCCCAAATGCTTAGTTCTTTATTTTCAATGATTTCGTTTTCATTGGGGCTTACTGGCTTAATGTTTTCACTTTGCATTTTGCTGATAATTTTGCTTTGATTTCGATTTTCAACGCAATATAAATCTATATTTCTAATTTTAACATAATCTTATGTTTTTATCTAGAAAATTTTGAAACTTTTTTGGCTTAAGCAAATTTATGTTTATGGGATTCTTTTTTTACATTTCTTTTTTATCAGTCTTAGCCCAAAATTTATTCAATGAAAATATTTAACATTATTTTTGCCTTGATTTCTATTGCTTTGTTTGTTTCATGTGGGAGCAAGGAGAAAAAGGCAGACACACCAACTGGCGCACCAAAAGGTAATGGAAGCATAACAGTAGATGGAATCATAGCACAAGAAGAAACAACTTCCAACACCATTACCACAACTGGAAATATCATTGCAAACGAAGAAGTTGAAATTAAAAGTGAAGTATCGGGTAGGGTTGTCAAAATTTACTTTAAAGAAGGCAGTCCTGTCTCCAAAGGTCAATTATTGGTAAAACTAAATGATGACGATTTATTGGCGCAAATGCAACGATTGAATATTGAAATCAAACTGCAAGAAGAAAAAGAAGCACGTCAAAAACAATTATTGGCATCAACAGCAATAAGCAAAGAAGAATATGATGTCACAAAAACAAACCTTAATCTACTAAAAGCGAATGTAGATATTCTAAAAACACAGTTGGACAAAACCAAAATCGTGGCACCATTTAGCGGAATAGTTGGGTTGAAATCCATCAGTGAAGGAGCCATCATTTCTCCTACCACGATTATCGCATCTATTCAGAATATTAACCCTTTAAAATTGGATTTTAGCATTCCTGAAAAATATAATAGCCTTATAAAAAATGGTTCTTCGGTAAGTTTTACAGTAGTAGGACAAGCTTCGCCAATGAAAGCAACTGTTTTTGCCAAGGAGCCTAAAATAGATCCTGTCACAAGAACGTCTATGGTGAGAGCAACTTTTCCAAATCCATCAGGTAATGTTTTTCCGGGTTCGTTTGCAGATATTAATATACAAGTGGGCGACAAAACCAAAGCAATTATGGTGCCGACTATAGCTTATATTCCCGATATTGCAGGCGCAAAACTATTCGTAAGTAAAGGTGGAAAAGCAGTTAGTGTGCCAGTAACAGCAGGAATTAGGACAGAAAAAGAGATCCAAATACTGACAGGAGTAAACGTTGGTGATACCGTGCTTACTTCAGGTATCTTACAGTTACGTCCAAATACGCCTGTCCAAGTCAACATCCAGAATAAGGTAATTTAATAAATCAAACAAATGAGTTTATCGTCCACGAGCATTAAAAGACCTGTTCTTGCCACTGTTTTTTCTATTGTCATCGTATTATTTGGTATAATCGGCTACAATTACCTTGGCGTTAGGGACTATCCGAGTGTGGATCCTCCAGTGATTACCGTAAGTACAACTTATACGGGTGCAAATTCTGATGTAATTATTTCACAGATCACAGAACCGCTAGAAGAGTCCATAAACGGGATCGATGGTATCAAATCTATCGTGTCAACAAGTAGTGATGGTCGAAGTACCATTTCAGTAGAGTTTGACCTTGAAATCAATCTTGAAGCAGCGGCAAATGATGTTCGGGATAAAGTATCACAAGCTCAAAGAAATCTTCCGCCAGATGCAAATCCACCAATCGTAAGTAAAGCAGATGCAAGCGCACAGCCAATCATCTCTCTTACGGTTCAAAGCGAACAGAGAACACTTTTAGAATTATCAGAAATAGGTAATAATACGTTCAAAGAGCGTTTTCAGACGATTCCTGGCGTGAGTGGTGTCAATATTTGGGGAGAGAAAAAGTACGCCATGAAAATGATCATGGATCCTGCCAAAATGGCTTCAAAAGGTGTGACGCCAGTAGATGTAAGAAGTGCTCTAGTCAATGCCAATGTAGAACTGCCTTCTGGTAGAATAGATGGAGATAACACGGAACTTACCATAAGAACTGTAGGAAGAATAGAGACGGTGGAAGAGTTTAATGACCTTATTGTCAAAGAAAGCAATGGTGCCATCATCCGATTCAAAGATGTAGGTGTTGCAGAGCTAAGGCCTGAAAACGAACGATCATTATTGAGAGGAAATGGTGCCGTACCAATGATTGGTGTGGCGATTACACCACAACCAGGAGCAAATTATATTGCTATAGCGGATGAGTTTTACAAGAGATTGGAAATTATAAAAAAAGAAATTCCTTCTGACCTTAAACTAGGGATAGCGTTAGATACTACTGTAGGTATCAAAAAAGCCATTAGTGAAGTAGAAGAGACTGTATTTTTGTCCTTTGGACTAGTGGTCCTTGTTATTTTCTTGTTTTTGAGAAACTGGAGATCGACTTTAATTCCAGTTATTGCCATTCCTATTTCCTTGGTAAGTGCTTTTTTCATTATGTACATGGCAGGGTTTTCCATCAATATTTTGACACTATTAGGTATTGTACTTGCAACAGGACTTGTGGTAGATGATGCCATTGTGGTACTAGAAAACATTTATCAAAAGGTAGAACAAGGCATGTCTCCGAGGGAAGCAGCTTTCAAAGGTTCTGAAGAAATATTTTTTGCCATTGTTTCCACGACGGTTACTCTTGTAGCCGTGTTTTTCAACATTATGTTTCTACAAGGACTTACGGGAAGACTATTTAGGGAGTTTGGTGTTGTGGTGGCAGGCGCAGTATTGGTATCAGCATTTGTTTCATTGACTTTGACACCGATGATGAGTGCCAATCTATTAAGACATGGAGACAATGAAAACTATTTTTATAGAGTTACAGAGCGTTTTTTTGTTGGAATGACCAATTTTTATGAAAAGGCACTCAAGTTATTTTTCAAAATTAGATGGGTAGCAGTATTGATCATGATAGCGTCTTCATGGATGATATATCAATTGGGTAGCACACTACCATCTGAGCTTGCTCCACTAGAAGATAAAGGAAGACTTTCGGTAAATGCTACAGGACCAGAAGGAGCATCTTTTAATTTCACGAACAACTTTTTGACAAAAGTAATTAAAGATATAGAAGGTTCTATACCTGAGAAGGAATCTATTCTTTCGGTTACGGCGCCAGGTTTTGGAGCATCACAAGCTTCCAATACGGGATTTGTAAGGATAACTTTGGTAGATGCAGAAGAAAGAGAAAAAAGCCAAATGCAAATTGCTGCTGAGCTTAGCGAAGTCGTCAAAAAATATACAGATGCCAGAATCTTCGTATCACAAGAGCAAACGATTGGAGATAGACGTGGTGGACTTCCCGTCCAATTTGTCATCCAAGCACAAAACTTTGATAAACTGAAAGCTGTCATTCCTGCATTTCTCGAAAAAGCAAGACAAAACGAGATGTTTCAGGCCGTAGATATTAATTTGAAATTTAATAAACCTGAATTAAAAATAGATATAGATAGAAATCGAGCACAAATATTGGGCGTTTCGGTGATGGATATTGCTCAGACACTCCAATTATATTTTGCAGAACAGAGACTTGGCTTCTTTATCAAAAACGGAAAACAGTATCAAGTCATAGGCCAAGCAACCCTTGACAATAGAAACGAACCCGCAGATATGAAGTCTATTTATGTGCGTAGCAAAACGGGTGAGTTGATACAATTAGACAATCTTATCACCATTTCTGAGCAGAGTAATCCACCACAACTTTATAGATACAATCGATTTGTATCCGCTACTATTTCTGCAGGAACAGTACCAGGAGTATCCCTTGGTCAAGGAATCCAAGCTATGAGAGATATAGCGTCAGAAGTATTGGACGAGAGTTACGGAACAGATTTGTCTGGTCCTTCCAAAGAATTTGAAGAGAGTTCGTCCACGTTATTATTTGCTTTTATTTTGGCTTTGGTGTTGGTGTTTTTGATATTGGCGGCACAGTTTGAGAGTTTTGTAGATCCTTTGATCATCATGTTTACGGTACCATTGGCATTAGCAGGAGCGATTTTGGCACTTTGGTACACAGATTCTACGTTAAATATATTCAGCCAGATTGGTATCATTGTATTGATTGGTATTGTTACCAAAAATGGAATCTTGATCGTAGAGTTTGCAAATCAAAGACGCGAACAAGGCGTCAGTGCACTCGAGTCAGTAACAGAGGCAGCGGTATCAAGACTCCGTCCAATTCTCATGACAAGTCTAGCTACGATATTAGGCGCATTGCCGATAGCATTAGCTCTTGGTGCAGCATCTTTGAGTAGAGTTTCTATGGGTATTTCCATCATTGGTGGATTATTGTTTTCCCTTTTATTAACACTTTTTGTTATTCCAGCTTTGTACACCTATATGTCTCGTGCGAAGAAAATACATGCAGATGATGCGGCGTACTAAATAATGGAAGGTGTTTGAATTAATTAGTTTTTTAAGAATTTAATAGATATATGTATATTCGTAGTTTAAAAATAACAATGCTTATTGGTTTTTCTTTTTGGTCTTCAATATCAAATGGGCAAGAAGCACTCAACCTAAAAGATGCCATAAGTATTGCCCTACAAAATAATTATAATGTAAGGATAGCAAGAAATGCAACAGAAGTAAATACTGCAAACAACACCTTGGGAAATGCTGGTTTTTTGCCTAATTTATCTCTCAATTTTGGCCAAAACTACAACATAAACAACACGACACAAGAATTTTTTAGTGGTGAAACGAGGACAGGTAACAATGTCAACACCAATAACTTGAATGCCAATTTACTTCTAGGATGGACTGTTTTTGATGGTTTACAGATGTTTGTAAATAAAGACAGACTAACAGAAATAGAAAATCTAGGCCAACTGAATGTACAATTCCAAATGGAAAATACCATCAGCCAGGTCATGAATTTCTACTACAGCATAGAGCAGCATCAAAGAAGGGTGGCAACCATCCAAAAAGCCATAGAAATTTCAAAGGAAAGATACCAACTTGCAAAATTAAAACAAGATTTGGGTTCTGGTTCAGGCATACCAGTATTGCAAGCAGAAGTGGATATCAATGCAGATAGTTCAGCGTTGATAAGACAACAACTAATACTCAGAACCACAAAAATCCAGCTTAACGAATTGCTAAGTCGTGCGCCCGAGACCCCTTTTGAAGTCGTGCCAGTGTCTGAAAGTCCTATCATGATCGACTATAATGATATTGCTGAAAAAGCAGAAGCACGAAATGTGATGATACGGATGGCAGATAAAAACATACGAATTTCAGAACTCAATGTCAAACAATGGGAAGCAAATAGATATCCTACGGTTGACTTAAATTTGGGATATAACTTTACTAGGTTGCAAGCTGAGATCGGGATTTTAAAATTCAATCAAAATGCAGGATTGTCTTTTGGTCTGACAGCAAGATGGAATATCTTTAATGGATGGAACAATAGTCGTGAAATCCAAGTAGCAAAACTTGGTGTCGAAAGCGGCAAACTGACCAAAGAACAAACCGCTTTAGCATTAAAAACAGACCTATTCAGTATCTACAATAATTACATCACATCAAAGGAACTAGCAAACTTAGAGACCAATAACATCAAAATTGCACAGCGGAATCTCGATATCACCGCAGATAAAATGAGGTTAGGTACCATTGATGCATTGGAACTCAGGACGGCTCAGCTCAATCTAGTGGATACAGAATTTAGAAAAATAACCGCAGATTTTGAAGTAAAGTTGGCGGAAATTGAATTGCTACGTATGGCTGGAGAGTTGGTGAAGTAGGTGTTTTGGATAAATAGGATTAACATTTTCTGGTTCTATCAAAAACGCTAATATCTTTATTGAGTTTTATCATTTCTGTGAGCAAATCTTCAGGTAGAACACCTTGCTTTTTTGCAGTTTTCTATGCCGCCACGATCCGTGCATGCTAATGGCCTTGTAATCTCCGATTGCAAGACATTTTATGGTTGCATTTTTTGAAAGAAAAGCCATTAAAACCACACAAAAACCATACATAATATTTCTTTTTTTGATTTTCGAAAACAAATATTAGATCATTTAAAAAGATAAGAATATATTTGGCTTTGAAATCAAAAAATCAATGAGCTTTCAGATAAAAGAACAAGACAAAAAATATGACGTCTGCATTGTAGGGTCAGGAGCAGGCGGCGGAATGGCGGCCAAAATCTTATCAGAAGCTGGCCTATCTGTGGCTGTTCTCGAAGCTGGTGGCGATTTTGATCCCGCCAAAGAAGAGTACAGAACACAACTCCGATGGCCATGGGAATCGCCTAGGCGAGGCGCTAACACCCAACGACCTTTTGGTGACTTTGATGCTGCATGGGGAGGCTGGGAGATAGAAGGCGAACCTTATACCCGTAAAGACGGAACTAAATTTGACTGGTTTAGATCTAGGATGCTCGGTGGACGTACCAATCACTGGGGAAGGATTTCTCTGAGATTTGGACCTAAAGATTTCAAAAGAAAAGATCAAGATGGTCTCGGAGACAACTGGCCGATAAGCTACGAAGACGTCAAACCATATTATGACAAAGTCGATAAACTCATAGGTGTATTCGGTACAAATGAAGGATTGGCAAATGATCCCGATGGATTTTTCCTACCACCACCAAAACCAAGATTGCACGAACTTTTTGTAAAAAAAGGTGCTGCAGTTGCAAATGTTCCCGTGATACCTTCTAGATTGTCGATCCTTACAAGAAAAATAAATGCAGAGCGAGGTGTTTGTTTCTTTTGCGCACAATGTAGTAGAGCCTGCCAAGTATATGCTGACTTTTCGTCGAGTACGTGCCTTGTAAAACCTGCTATGGAAAAAGGAAAAGTAGAACTGTACACCCACGCAATGGTCAGGGAAGTACTCACTGACGATGCTGGTCTAGCAACAGGTGTGGTTTACATCGATAAAAAAGACCTTAAAGAATATAAAATTGGTGCAAAAGTCGTGGTCCTAGCTGCTTCAGCATGCGAAACAGCTCGTATCATGTTGAACTCTAAATCAAAATCAAATCCAAATGGATTGTCCAATAGTTCTGGTGTGGTAGGCCGGTATCTACATGACTCTACTGGTACAGATAGAATGGCTTTTATGCCAGAATTGGTAGATAGACCGAGATATAATGAAGATGGTGTAGGCGGATTACATGTGTATTCGCCATGGTGGCTTGATAATAAAAAACTAGATTTCCCTCGTGGTTACCACATAGAATATTGGGGAGGTATGAGTATGCCTTCCTATGGGTTTGGCTTCGGAATGGACACCATGCGAAAATATCTTCTCAATGAACTTGGACAACCATCTACTAATGGCGGCTATGGTGTAGGTCTCAAAAAAGATGTCAGAAGAATTTATGGCTCTATGGTCGGTATGTCAGGAAGAGGAGAAAGCGTACCTCAATATGACAATTACTGCGAGATAGATCCCGATACAGTTGATAAGTATGGTATTCCCGTGTTGAGATTTCATTACAAATGGACAGAACATGAGGTCAAACAAGCCAAACACATGCATGATACTTTTGAGGAAATACTCACTGGAATGGGTGGCGTTTTGCTCGGTAAAAAACCAACGGAAGAAAACCAATATGGACTATTAGCGCCTGGTAGAATCATCCACGAAGTCGGTACAAGTAGAATGGGCGATGATCCTAAAACTTCAGCACTCAACAAATATGCACAGGCACACGATTGTAAAAATCTGTTCGTAGTAGATGCAGGTTCATTCGTCTCTCAAGCGGACAAAAACCCTACGTGGACCATCCTTGCTTTGTCATGGAGAACGTCAGAATACATCATTGACCAACTAAAAAAACAAAATATCTGATCATGGACAGAAGAGAAAATCTCAAAGTATTACTGACAGGTACTGTAGCGACAGGTTATTTACTGACGACAGGCTGTAGTCCTGAAGATGCAAAAAAAGCGGAAGAAATCATCGGCAGTTTTTCTTATGGAAGAACACCTGAAGAGACATTGGTCAATAATAAATTAATGGCGGATACTTTTTTTACAGAAAGAGAAAAAAGTATGGTTTCTATCATAGCAGATATCATTATTCCAAAAGATGAGATATCAGGTAGTGCCACCGAAAGCGGTGTACCTGACTTCATTGAATTTATGATGAAAGATTATCCAAAGTTTCAGTTGCCCATGCGTGGTGGTATGATGTGGTTAGAAAATTTAAGTTTTGCTACGTTTGAAAAGTCTTTTTTAGACATCACAGCAGAAGAGAGAATAACGCTCATCGACAAGATCGCCTATCCAGACACAGCGGAACCCGATATGAAATTTGGTGTTAACTACTTCAATCTCATGAGAAACTTGACTTGTACTGGGTTTTTTACGTCACAAATAGGCATAAAAGACATAGGATATGCAGGAAATAGACCCAACCAATGGGACGGTGTACCTGATGAAGTTCTTAAGAAATTTAATCTCAGTTACGATCCAAAGACCTTAGACCAATGTCTTAAAATAGAAGATCAGCAGAAAATAGCCGTTTGGGATGACGTAGGAAATCTCATTGGATAATATTTTCCTCAATAAAAGTTAGGATGGTTAAAACGTATTTGAGTTATAGTTTGGATGATTTGCCACAATTGGTACAAGAGATATTGGGAGATTGTATTGATTCAAAAATATTCGTTTTTTATGGCAATTTGGGTGCAGGTAAAACCACGCTGATCAAGACTTTATGTCAGCAACTAGGTTACAAAGGAGATGTGACAAGTCCTACTTTTTCATTGGTCAATCATTATAAAACATCAGATATTGACATTTATCACATGGATCTTTACCGACTTAAAAGCGAAGATGAAGCATTAGAGATAGGTATAGAAGAGTATTTGTATAGTGGTGCTTATTGTTTTATTGAATGGCCTCAGGTGATCATTCCCTTGATGGACGAAGCATATTATAAAGTACAAATAGAAACGCAGGAGAATCTAAGCAGAAAAATCGACATTGAAAAATGGCAATAATTCAAGCAACTTCTAATAAGGGAAAGTTCCTTGCTATGCTTACTTTAGACCATTAAACGGAGTAAAGTGATGTGGTTATTCTATAGAATACCACCAAATTCTGTCCCCATGGGGACAAAATATAGGTAGAAAACAAGATGGAAACCCTATCCCCGTGCCTTTAGGTAAATCTGCGAAATCTGCGTAGTCTGTGAGATATAAAACTCATATTGATCAAATGAACCCCAAACCTGTCCCATTAGGGACAAAATATCGGGAGAAATAAACAATGAAACCCCATCCCCGTGCCTTTAGGTACGAAACAACTTTCGACCATTAAAATATTACCCTACATAATGTGAAGCTTCCCCTGAACAAGCAATCGTGTACAGCATATCTCCAAACGTGTGCAGCCCTAGCGCCATCCGCAATTAAAACAATCACTTCCTATTCACCATTTCCCCAATCGCATCGTCCCAATCATTATGCCCACCAAATTTCACCAAATCATCCCGATGCAAACGATGCCCATGCATCACATCTCCATGATTATCAATATTATTAAGCAATCCTTGCCCATTAACTACTTTTGAACCACCTTTACTACCTGCAACATGCAAACTTTGCTTATCTGACGCCACCATTTCTCGTCCGCATGTATGCATCAATTTTTCTTCTTCTGTATCTAAACATATGTTATCAGCAAAATCATTCTCCACCAAATCAAGCACAGACATGTAAGTCATACCTGTGATATCTTGAATTGTCCCTTCTCGCCACACTTGCATAATGATAAATGTCCACGGAGTATTTGTTTCATTGGGTTTTGGCAGGGTGAAATCACTAAAATCTATCTTCTCATTTCGGTGACATGCGATCGATAATGCATGTTCATAATTGGCCACTCTGCCCTCAAAATCTATGTGATAATACCCTATTTTAACTGTCATTTCGTTACCTTCCACCTTTTTTCCGAAGAGTATTTGACGATTCAATCTCCATGCTTTTTGATCAGGTGTTTTTTTCACAAGAATGTCCTTATAAAACTCGTTGTAATACTTGTGAAAGATATTCAACTTACTGAAAGCCAACTGTGCAGGCGCATTTTTGAGACCATTTTTGAGTTGTCTTTTACCCTTAGGTTGCGTCATATCACTTCGCAAGGTTTTGAGCAAAATCTGAATAACTGCCGTAGGATAGGTATGATTGGTATACCCTTTAGTGAGATGCATCAATCCCTGTCTGAACAGCTGTCCACCCTTGGATGCAATCGCAAACTCCGACTGATTTTTACGTGTTTCTTCATACTGCGGTGCCGTCCGCATTTTTTCTAAATCGAGCTTACCAATGGTCCGACTTGTTAGTCTACCATCGAGGTAATAACTTAGTACATTGCCTACTCTACCTACAAATTGAAAAAGCGAAACTTGTGTGCCCATCATTAAATAATTTTATTACCTTAATAACGAACGAAATGCCCCATTTAATATGGCCTTAACGGAACTTTAACGCTATTTCTGTTGACAGTGGGATTAAATAAATTTTTATATTTGAAATTTTAACACTTTTCTTAACATTTCCTCCTGATCGGATGTATTTACTTTGGTAGTATGGCCCTGAGACACTACTTGATTTCTTCCCGATCGGATGACTCAAAGACATCCCATAAGTAACTATCTTGTTCTCTACTAAAAAACTTAGCATCTTCGAGCCTTAGTGGCAATACTCTTTTTCAAAAAAAAACTACAAAACCTGCCTATTCTCTGAGCAAAGTAACGTATCTTCATATTTGGTATATGGGGTCTTTCGCCTCAAAGAAACCATACCACTACCTTACCTTTAAAATTCCATAAAAGCTATCAAAGCTATCATTTTTCATCAAATCCAGTCTAGGGTTGTCCCGACCTTGTCCCGACTTTGTGCCGTGGTTGTCCCGACTTTGGCCCAACAAAGCTAAATAGGAACTCCAAGGACCCTTAACCTTCTGTCCAATGACAACCCGATTATAACACGACAAAGTATAGACTTTGCAAAGCCATCTTTCCATTAATAGAATAGTCTAAACCGTTTAAACATTTATGGGTAATTCAGATATATTTGTTCTTTTATCAATCAAGTTAATGTACTAATTTTCTTATTTTTATAACATTTGCTTATGAATTAAATACAAAATAAGTAGCTTTGTCACCTATACCATATATGATGAGCAAACTGAACAAGCCAATTATATTTTCAGACTTTTTTACAGAAGGACAATACGAAACAGAAGTAGAAACATTAGCCTATAGCGATAAATCAAAAAGTCTTACCATTGGCGTACCCAAAGAAATAATCTTAAGTGAAAACAGAGTCGGCATTGCCCCACAATCTATCAGGACACTTGTAGGTTATGGACACAAAGTAACCATTGAGTCAGGTGCGGGACTTAGATCCAATTTTAGTGACCATCATTATTCTGAAGCAGGTGCAGAGATTACGGCGAGTAAAGAACAAGTCTTCAAATCTCAAGTGCTGATAAAAATCGCTCCACCGACATCAGAAGAGATAGACTTGATGCAAGCAGATCAAATATTGATATCACCCTTACAATTGCCCGTTTTAAAAGACGATTACTTAGAGAAGTTAAAGAAAAAAAGAATTACCGCTCTTGCTATGGAGTATCTTCAGTCAGAAGATGGTAGTTATCCTATCGTGCGTATCATGAGCGAGATAGCAGGTACATGTGCCATTCTCACAGCTGCAGAATATCTAAACAATACAAGAGAAGGTGGACGTGGCATACTTTTGGGAAGTGTGTCAGGCGTACCTCCAGCAAAAATCGTTATCTTAGGTGCAGGCGTTGTGGCAGAGACAGCTATTAAAGTTGCCATTGGTCTAGGAGCTTCTATACGGGTTTTTGACAATAATATTACCAAACTGATGCGTCTTCAGACAGCTGTTGGTCGCCATTTACACACATCATCCATTAATCCCGTTTATCTTGCTTACCAACTCACTAGTGCTGATGTAGTGATTGGCGCTGTTCACAGTAAGAGTGGCCGCACGCCTATCATCGTATCCGAAGAGATGGTCTCAAAGATGAAAGATGGTGCAGTCATCATAGATGTGAGTATAGATCAAGGCGGCTGTATAGAAACATCACAACTCACGACGCTAGAAAACCCTAGTTTTGTAAAACACGGTGTCATACATTATTGTGTACCCAATATTCCGTCCAAAGTGAGCAGAACAGCTTCACTAGCTATTAGCAATATTATCACTCCTTTATTGTTAAAGATGGGTAGTGGTATGCATTTTGATAATATTTTGTATGAAAATCATGGCATTCGCAATGGTTGTTACACCTACAAAGGTTGCATTACTAATGAATATCTAAGCAAAAGATTCGGTCTGAAATACACTAGTCTCGAGTTATTAATGACTAGTAAACTATAACAATATTTGTTAACAGAACACAGACAAAAAAAGATATAAAAAATGGATTTAGGAACCTTAATCAGCAAAGTGAACAAATACAAACAAGTCTTAGAGAATACGAATCTTTATAGGGAGTCTTGGCATGGCGAAGTAAAGCCGATGCTCATCAAAACACTCGAAGAGATATTGAAACAATCTGATCTACCTAAGGCTGAGATCATCGTAAAAGACAATATCGAAAATCTAGAATCTGTTGTTTTGGATCTAGGTAGGTCTAGTAGTGGCATCTCTGAAAATGTAGAAGATTCAGGTGTAAAACGTACGATGATAAAATCAAATGGCTCCTTGATTTACCAACAATTATTTAATGGTAAAATTATAGTCATGTTGGTCAGTCCACATATAGAAGGTTACGGACAACCAAAACCACCATTGTCTCTAGAAATATTGAGACCTGACGAATTGAAAGTCCCGTTTATCATCAGACACATGGAGTCTTTTCTAAAAGATATCACTGATTGGGAAGATTTTGATGATGACGAACCGCAAAAAGCATCTTCAGGTTTTACGCCGATAGGTTTTAACCATCCTACGGTTGTTCAAGAGTAATAAGATTTTGGAAAACTAAAAACACAAATCATCAAGTGCTAAGAATCTTAATAACAGTTTTCTATTTCTCCTTCAATGGTACTTCAGTAATAATATGACAGCTTTTGAGCGTAATTAGAAACTGCTATAAGGTAATTGAACCTTCAAATGATATTGATCAAATACTCCTTTTACATAGAAATCCAAATGATAAAATAATGTAGAATCTCATTAAAAGGATTTGTGATCACAAATCAGTATTAGTATTTTCTTGTCTTTATATAAAATACTGCCATTAAGCAGTTAGAAACGAGACGTTTTCGCTGTTTCTTTCTGAATCGCTGTAATAAGATAGCGTAGAAAGATAAAAATTTGTATCCTTAGCTAATAAACCGTAACTTTGTGTGATTAAATAATAGAAGGACTGACTAAATAGAAGGCAAAGGACTAGATTTCTTGTTTTGATTTAGTATTAAGTTTTTTATCAGAATTTCTATCAGCATAAAAGTAAAATATGTTAAAGTATCTTATTGTAATCGCGGTAGGTTATTATGTTTACCAACAATATTTTTTGGTTAAAAATCCAAATAGTATTGGTCAGAAAGATAAACAATCAAATCTGAACAATACCAAAGAAGAATATGTTGATTACGAAGAAGTAGAATAACATTACAGAAGAAAAATAGAGGTGGACTTATCAGGATTGACCAAGCTTAACAAAAAATCATTTGAAGATACTTATGACATCATAGATGACAAAGAAGATTTTCTTATAGTATTAAAAAAACATGGTGTTGCAGTACAAGCCACAGACTCAGAGCAAGATGACCTCGAGAAGATCTTAAAAGATAAATATAAGACACCCATTTTTGTGCTTAATCGTATAGATCAACCCGTCACAGGATTGGTTATTTTTGGTAAAAACAAAAAATTTACGGAAGCATTTACTGAAATGTTTAAGGAGCGAGTTATTAAAAAAACATACTTAGCAATCGTTGCCGGTACCCCAGAAAAAGGAACTACAAAACTTACACATTTTATAAAAAAACTACACAATCGAGCCATGACAGCAGACGAGAAGGTAGACGATAACTTTAAAGAGTCCGTACTTTATTATACGCTTATTCAGTCATTTGACAACTATCATTTATTAAAAGTAGATCTTGAGACAGGTAGATTTCATCAGATAAGAGCGCAATTAGCTACCATGGAAATGCCCATTAAAGGAGATTTAAAATACGGTTCTAGAAGACCTAATCTTGATAGAAGTATTTGTTTACTATCTTATAAACTTGCATTTACCCACCCATTTACGGGTAAAAAATACGAATACAAAGCTCCTTTCCCGACCAATGATGTATTATGGGGACTCGTGGATGAAAAGTTGGTCAACGATTCTTTTTAGACAATTCCAATTTCATATAAATAAAAAAGCCATTCCCAAACAGCTATGGGAATGACTCAAAAAACTAATTAACTCAAACTTCTTTATATTCCTTGAATATTTAGTCTATATACGTCGGGCAACTCTGCATTACTACCAAAATTAACATTCAAATCTTTGACAAGCCCATTTCTAATCGAGTAAACCCAACCATGAATCCAAAGATTTCTACCTTGTTTCCAAGCATTTTGTACAATAGATGTTTTTGCCAAATCCATGACTTGCTCCTGTACATTAAGTTCTACAAACCTATCAAAACGCTCATTTTCATCTGCAATGTTATCTAATTCCACGTGGTGAAATCGGTAAACGTCTTTAATATGTCTAATCCAGTTATCGATAAGTCCAATATTTGCATTGCCCATAGCGGCTTTGACGCCACCGCAACCATAATGTCCACAAACAATAACGTGTCTTACTTCTAAAACATTGACGGCATAATCAAGCACACTGAGCATATTCATATCCGTGTGGAGCACCATATTTGCGATATTTCTGTGGACAAATACTTCACCTGGCTGAGTACCTGTAATTTCATTTGCGGGTACTCTACTGTCGGCACAACCTATCCACAATAAAGGTGGCTTTTGGCCATCAGCAAGTTTATTGAAAAAGTTTTCGTCTTCTGCTAGTTTTGAGGCTACCCAGTTCTTATTATTGTCTAATATTTGTTGATAAAACTGACTCATTATGATTTTTATATTTTGTTTTTAATAAATTATTTTTCTTTGGTTAAGGTCTCTAATAATTCAATATTGCTTCCTGTTTGCGTTCTATCTTCTACCCATACATTTTTAGATAAATCGTCTGAATTCTCTACATTATGGTGTTTGTCAAAACCTATAAGGCCAAAATCGATGTTTTTAGAAACAGCACCATATTCTTTGAATTCACGAATTAAATCGAGTACGTCATGCGCTATGTAAATAGAATTGGAAGCATCTATAATTACCTTTGAGTTTTCAGGCAAATTTTGTAACGTCATTTTGATCGCAGCTTTGTTAAGAAACGAAACTTCTTGTGCTAAATCTATGTGTATAACATCACCATCATGATAGGTTTCTCTCTTAAAGAAATATGCTTTTTTTGCATTTCCTATCAAAATAAATATAAAACTTATGGTCATGCCAATAGCAACACCTTTTAATAAATCAATAAATACCACAGCGAGTAAAGTCACGATAAACGGTAAAAACTGGTATACTCCTTGCGCCCAAAAATGTTTAACCTTATCTGGACTTGCAAGTTTGTAACCGATCAATAGAAGTATGGCCGCCAAAGTCGCCAATGGTATTTGATTCAGAAGTGAAGGGATCAACATCACAGATATTAACAGCATGGAGCCATGTATGATCGTAGACAGCTTTGTACGAGCGCCAGAATTTATATTTGCAGAAGTACGCACAACCACTGAAGTCATAGGTAATCCACCGATCAAACCACTCAATAAATTACCTATACCTTGAGCCCTTAATTCTCTATTTGGATTAGAGTATCTTTTATAAACATCCATACGATCTCCTGCCTCAATGCATAACAGTGTTTCTATAGAGGCAACTACAGCTATGGTTGCGGCTGTCAGCCAAACATTGGAATTAGATAATCCAGTAAAATCTGGGAAAACAAAAATTGAATTAAAATCAGCTAAGCTCTTTACCACCGGCAAAGTCACAAGATGTTCTGTCTGTACGGCTAGCGAAGAACCCAATGCTACAAAGATATTGTTCAAGATGATGCCTGATATTACAGCAACTAATGCACCAGGTACCAGTTTAAGTTTTTTCAGGAAGGGAATTTTATCCCAAAGTATCAATATCATTAATGCTACAGCCGTAATGATAGTAGCTCCAAGATGTATGCTCTCAAATGCTGAAATTAATGATGTAAAAGAGTTTCCACCTGACTTTTCTTCAAAGAAAAAGTCTCCTTCTGCGTCTTTATCATATCCTATTGCATGCGGTATTTGTTTTAAGAAAATAATGACGCCAATACCAGCCAACATACCTTCGATGACATTATTTGGAAAGTAGTTTGATATTGTGCCCGCTTTTACTATACCCAATATGAATTGTAGTACACCTGCAAGAACCACTGCTAGCAAAAACAATTCATAAGATCCTAATGTCGTAATGGCTGTTAGTACAATGGCGGTCAAACCAGCAGCTGGTCCTGATACGCTTACTTGAGAATTGCTCAGAGAACCAACCACTAAGCCACCAATAATACCGGAAATAACGCCTGCAAATAATGGTGCACCTGATGCTAGTGCAATTCCCAAACAAAGAGGTAATGCTACCAAAAACACCACTAATCCAGAAGGGAAGTCGTTTTTTATAAATTTGAACGAAAGAAAGTTATTCATTTGTTTTTTTTTGATATTGTATCTATTGTTGATATACTTATTATAAAAGCATATCAAAGCCAATAGCATACATTGTGAAACTTGATAAATGGAATTTAGCATCCATAAACATCAATCAGCCATTCTGTCTAAAGACCAATTACTAAGCATATACATGTATTATGTATGCTCAAATTGGAAATTTAATAGAATAGAAAAAAGTTTTTAGATAACCTCTGGAGGGCTGTAAAAATCAGGTGTGAAATAAGTTCCTCTGTAGTCGTAAAGTGTTTCGTAGTTTTGATTGGTAAATTCTAACGTTATAGTTCCTATTTTGTCAGCGTTTGAATTCAAAATGATATCTAAGTTGAAAGTTTGTCTGTCGGTTTCTTCTTCGCCACCATTAGCTTCTTTTATTTCTTCTGTTACTGCTACAGGTACTATACCTTTACTCCAAGATTTCACAATAGAAAAATTTAGGAATAAAAATATAATTAGTAGACAAGAAGATACAAATTGGCCCTTGGACATGTAAACAACTATTTAATTTTATCTAACAAAGCTTATATTATTTTGTTTAATGTGCTCTTATAATAATACTATAATAAATTACAATAAAGCCCCACCAAAAGTTCGTTTAGTGGGGCTTTTTATAATATTAAATTTTTGTAAATTTTAAACTTTGTACACCTCCATTTATGCTTGCTTTTAAAAAGAAGCTGCCACTAGGCAAAGATTCTACTGGAAGATTCATCACGTCTGAAGTACTTGTAGTTTGATATTTTTGATTCATCCATATTTTTCCAGTTACATCTAATATTTGAAAATCAATGTTTGTATTGTCTAAATTATTAATCTGAACATTCAGCATATTAATGACAGGGTTAGACAAGAGAGATATATTTTTTGGTGAAGTAAGATCAATATCCTCTGAAGAAGATAGTGAACGTTCTCCATTACTAAACCAAACTGCCCATCTTTTACTTGTTGTAAATAATGTCGGTGGTGTAGTAGTCGATTCGATTTTATTTGTTTTAAGATTTATCAAACCAGTGTTTATAGATGTACTTCCTTCATTGTCAAAAACGAGCTGATTATCTTTGCTGCTGTAATTAGGGTAACCAAGTGCATTGTTTTCGTAAATAAGACCTACATCTCCTGTTTCTATATTTCCACCCAAAATGGATACGTCACCATTTTCGTCGATATAGTCGAATGCGATGATATATGGACTATTTTTGGAGAAGGTTGGATTTCCTATGCTTACATCATTAGGTAATGAAGCATATAGTTTTTCTACTGTACCTAATGAAAACGAATTTGCTGTGTTATTCCACACTTTTATAAAACTGATATCCCAATATGTAATAGATCCAGATGTATTACTTTTCAACTCATTTTCTGCATCATAAATGATATACTCTCCCGTAATATCAAATTCCATAGCGTCTGCATAATTTACATCTCCTGTGGACACACCTTGCGTATAAGTAGGGTTGTATAATTCAAAAGTGTTGCTAGTGGTCGTAGTTCCAAAGTTGAAAACAATTAATTCGTTATTTTCTTCTGTAGTAAGTGCTGCTATTTTAGAACCGTCTTTTGAGATTATGGCATTTCTCCATACAGGGCTGGAACCAATAATTTGTTCTTCTATGGCGGCAGGATTTTTTGACCAATCTATTGTGATGTAATATAATAAATTATCACTTCCTACAAAAACGATCTCACTTCCGTCATCAGAAATACTTGGCTTAGAAAGCACTGACTGTGTGGAAATTTGACCTAAATTCTGACCAGACGTATTGTAAATAAACAGACCAGTATTATTTCCTCCAGTGGTAAGTACAAATTCTTGTCCTGGGTTTGTTTGATTATCAACTTCATAGTCACCACCTTCGTTACCTAAGATACCGACTTCATCAAAGGCTTTTTTGGCAGCATTAATTTCAGTGGTGCTAAATAGGTCCGTCGTCGCTTTTATAACTGCTACCCTACAATCTATAAACTTTGAAGATTTGGTCAGGTATGTAGACAGTGCTCTATAAAATACTTTTTCGGCTTTATCTTTTCCTACAGCAGTGGCAAATTTAAAGAAAGCAAAATTTGGAATTCCACTATTGATATGTACACCACCATTATCTTCCGAACCTTGATATCTTTCATTATAATGACGGGGTTGCCATCCTTTATCAAAATTATTTGTAGGAGCGCCGTTATGTGGATTCTCTAAATCTCTTAATGCACCTGAAGGAAAAAACGATGTTTTGACGACATCTTCTCCTATTTTCCAATCATCTCGGTCTATCATTGTGCCAAAAACATCTGCAAATGACTCATTCAAAGCACCTGATTCTCCTTGATACTCTAGGTTTGCTGTACTTTGGATCACACCATGGGTCATTTCATGGCCAGCTACATCCAGGCCACGTGCCAATGGTTGGAAAGCTACATCTCCGTTTCCGTAAAACATTGCTGCACCATTCCAGAAAGCATTTCCCATAGAATTACCGTCTTCATCAGCGACATTTATCAGTGAGACGATGTTACCACCGGAACCATTTATTGATCTTCGATTGTGTACAGTTCTAAAATATTCAAAAGCCTTACCACCATTATAGTGAGAAGAAACACTTGTTTTGTTGCTCCAAGTATTGTTGTTTGATGTGACATGATCATAATTGAAGTCATCATTTTGAGGAGCAGTGTCAAACGCATCTATTGTCCAAATAACACCTTGTGGATCATTTGGTAATTGAGCAGCGCTAGAAGAAAAGATATCTCTAGAACCATCTATCATGTAATATTTATTACCTACTTGATATGTATTTATTTGTCTGCTTACATTAAATAAGTCTAGCGCATTGGCCGTTGCTTTGCCATCCATAACCAAAGATTCAGTGTGGCTACAAGATTCACCTGCACCGTGTTTGTGGTTATGAAATTTACAAATACTCTGAAACTTATTAATTACGCTGCCTGTATTAGCGTCTATAAAATACTCCCATCTTTCTATTAAATTTTTGTATGTAGATATATGGTAGGCTAAATAGAACGTGTTTTCGTATGGATAAATGACAAGTTTATTACTCGTTTTTAGATTTCCAAATATTGGATCATTTGTATGTTTTTGCATTTTGGTCTCACCCATATCACTTCTACAGTAATCAAAAGCTACTTCTGAATCTAATGAAGGTGTTACGTTCTCCATGTCTATGGTAGGGAAATAACTGCCATTTAGAAAATCAAAAGTCTGATCTGAGCCGTGTACTATGATTTCTGCACCATAAACGTCTATGTTTTTGACCTTTTGTTGAAGTTTTACATGTGTATATCCTAAATCATCTGTACTAGTAGATTGTATGGAAAATTCATTTGACGGATCTTTAATCTTCATAAGTGGAGCTGCTTTCTGAAGGTATTCCCAAGCTAAGACTTCCGAAGACAGACTTCTATTACCACTATTTTTTAGACTTCCTTCGATAAAAACAGGCACATTTCTATCATTTAGCATACCTGGTTTTAGACCGCTTTTGAGAGCTTCTAAGCTTCCTTCAGGCATAGACTTGTAAGATAAATTAATATGATTGTTTGTCAAGGAACTTTCTTGATTTGTGGGTTTCACTAAATTGATAGTGCGCTCTTCTTGGCTTATTTTGATTGTTGGATCAAAATCTACTTTTTTAAATTGAGCCTGAATAAAAAGTGTATTCAGAAGCAAGATGGCTATCAGAATGAGTTTTTGTTGTGATTTCATCTTTTAAAATGATTGGTTTTATATGATTTTAAATTACTTATTTGACGTTCTTATCTTTAACAGGTTTCATTAAAATGTCAAAGTATGTAGAAATATTTGTGTTATCCAAAGGGTTTTTCCCCCAAGTTAAGATTTGTTTTTCACCACCGATGTTGCGTTCTATAAAATAATATTTGTTGCCGGGATCATTCAATATCATTTTATCCAGTCCTAAGACAGTATAATTTTTAAAAATTTGATTGGTCATTTCTGTAGAAACATTTGCAATCTTAGTAAACATAGAGTCACTAGCAACAAAGATATCTCCAGAATCACTTAAATAATATCTATTGACTTTTCCTGTAAATCCTCCACCTGTACCGAATGAAATATAGTCTGTTTTTGTTGTGTTTGGGTCAAAAACAGGTTTCTTAGTACCACAAGATATAATGTGCATACAAAGAATCAAAAGAAGAAAAGATGTTGTAAATTTGTACATTTATAAAACTGTTTAGGCATGATGTTGAGTCGGGGATTCTGACTATAAACAAGTACAAAAGTAACAATTATTTGTATACATAATTTAAAATTAAAAGTTATGGTTAAATGAATTTTACAAAAACTATTGATTATCAAAAATATAAAGCACAAATTATGTAATGTTGAGTTCACTCTGAAAACATTCGAATTTTGAAAATCATGGAATTTTTACTATCCCGCTAAAAGGATAGCGTTTATTATCCATTTGGTATAAATAATAATGCGCCTTAATGTTTTCTGTTTATTAGGCTGTCGATCAGGTCTGTTATTTCTGCACATCTATGCTTTTCTATTTTACAAGCATTAAGATGAGAGATGGCAAGGTCACGATATGCTTCGATCACTTGAGCGGTGTATTCTTTTACGACTACAGATTCAAATATTTTTTTTACACTATCTATTTTTTCATTTTCATCAAAGGTATCATTGATGTCATACCATTTTTTCAACTCACTTCTTTGCGTGTCATCTGCCAATTCGATGGCTTTCAAGTATAAGTATGTTTTTTTATTTTGAATGATATCACCTCCTATTCGCTTGCCGACACTAGCAGCCTCCCCAAAGGTGTCTAAAACATCGTCTTGTAATTGAAAAGCTATACCAAAGTTTTTTGCAAATTCATATAGATGTTTTTGATCTTTATCATCGGCACCTGCCAAGATAGCTCCCATTTGCACGGATGCTGCCATTAGTACAGAAGTTTTTAGCGTAATCATCTGAAGGTATTGGTCAATTGTCACATCGTCCTGTGTTTCAAAATCCATGTCCATCTGTTGACCTTCACATACTTCAAATGCCATTTTATTAAAAACATTAAGTAAATCAACCGTTGTTTTTGGATCTTTGTAGTCTAGTAGATATTGATACGCTTGAATCATCATCACATCTCCGGTGAGAATGGCTGTGTTAGTATTGTACTTAATATGTACCGTTGGTTTTCCCCTTCTGATCTCAGCTTTATCCATTATGTCATCATGAAGCAAGGTGAAATTATGAAAAATCTCCACTGCCATAGCAGCATTTAAGGACCTTTCTACATCTTTTTTGTAAAAATCATAACCGATTAACACAAATACTGGTCTTAATCGCTTTCCACCTAGTGATAAAATATAATCGGCAGGATGGTAAAGATTAAAGGGCTCTCGGGTAAGAGGGTGCTCAGATAAGTGCTTTTCAAAAACTTGAATTAAAGGCTTTATTACGTCCATGTTACAAAAATACGTAAATATTTGAATATTAGAATAGATATTAATTGATGGTAAATTTGATGTATTTGATTGTTCTACCATTTATGAGATGTGATTTTTCATAGTACGTTTTGTATGATAGTTCATCAAAGGCAAGTGGGGAAGCATAAATATCATCATTTTGGTACAAAATATTAGCACCTTCATACTCAGCAAGTCGTTCTAAAGTAAACTGATAAAGCGTATCATCATCGGTTTTTAAATGAAAGATTGCTCCTGGTTTAATGATTGTTTTATATCTATTTAGAAACGGTGGTGAAGTCAATCTTTTGTTCTCCTTGCTTTCGCGCAAGAAAGGGTCAGGAAATGTTATCCATATTTCGTCTACTTGTTCTGGAAGAAAAAACAAAGCTATTTGTTCTATACGTGTACGTAAGAAGGCAACATTTTTCATTTTATTATTTATAGCTATGGTGGCGCCAAGCCATATTCTTGCTCCTTTTACATCTACACCGATAAAATTTTTATCAGGGTAGGCTTCTGCCAAGGCAATACTATATTCGCCTCGACCACATGCTAACTCAAGGACCAAAGGGTGGTCATTTCCAAAATGCTCTTTTGCCCAAATACCTTTCATCTCGACCGGATGATCTTTACCTTTTATGAGGCTTGGGGCCTTAGGATTATAGTTTTCATAGACATTATCATAAGACAAAATATCTGCAAATTTTCCTAATTTATTTTTATTACTCATGTAAGACCATTTGGTTTTGATGCAGCAAAACTACTATTTTCAGACAAAGTAAAAGACATTAGGAAATATTTAACTAAATATTTTACATTTCTAACCATGCAAAATACGCTTGAAGGTCGTTTATGATATATCAATTTGTGTATCTTTGACCCTTTAAAATAAAAAGTGATTAAAATGATCAAGCAATATATCCTTTTGGGTGTTTTAATATTTGGTGTTTCTGTACTTTCGGCTCAGAGTTTTGGTATCCGAGCTGGTTTGAATTATACTAAGTTTTCAGGTCCGTTAGAACAAGGTGTAAACGAAACCAATAGTTTGTCCAATGGCTTCCATTTTGGCGTGAATTATGCCTATAAATTTGCGGATAGGATCTCCTTAAAAGGAGAGATATTGTATACCCAAATCGGTACTAAGTATGATTACAATGGGGAGTCTTTTTATAAGATTCCCATAGGTACTTCAGGTCATGTCTATGAAAAAGGTAACTCAAAGATACAAATGAAAGTATCAAACGCTTACATAGCTTTACCTATAACGGTACAATTTGAAGTTTCAAAAAAGATTGAACTAAATGTGGGATTATATGGTGCTTTCTTAATCGGGCCTAAAGGAAATGGTACGATCGTTTTTGAGAGTTATGAGAATCCTACTGGTATTAAGTTTAGCCAATCATTGATACACAGTTATAATTCTGATGCAGCAGGTGAAAGCATACAGTCAAGAACGACTGGTCCTGCTATCTATGTAGACGGAGCTGTAGTCACATTGGCACGTAGCGCTGGTGCTTATTATCACTATCAATCAAGTGAAAAAGTTGGTAATTTGTACAATAGGTATGATTTTGGTTTGACGGGAGGATTATCGTACTTTATCAACAAAGGCTTTTACTTTGGAATTAGATATGACTTTGGATTGTTGGATATTACAAATAACAAAGTAGATCATAAACGCAAGACGTATGACGAGGTTAATAATTTGTTTAATTTTAGTGATGATTTTGACCGAAATGTAGGCATTCAAGCTTCTTTTGGGTTTAAGTTTTAGTAAGCCGAATATTTTAATAAAGCATATTATTGTTCTTCTTCTGTATTTCCTTCAGGAAATTCAATGGTGGATGATACGGCATAATGGTCCGAAAAACTATCTTTTATAATGTCAAATGTATTTACCTTTAATGCCTTATCTACAAAAATATAATCTATACGTAGTAAAGGAATTTTGCCTGCATAGGTGGTGCCAATGCCATATCCGCGTTCTCTAAATGCATCTTGACCTAGTTCTGAAAGAACGTGGTAGGTGTAAGACTGAGGTGGATCATTCAGATCGCCTGCCAATATATTCTTGTAAGGTGATTTTTTTGCATGGCCCTCTATTTTTTCCGCTTGACGGCTTCTAGATAGGTGATGATTTCTAAATTTTCGGAGCATTCCTTTGATATCATACCAAGCTTTTTTCTGGTCAATTTCAGTTTGGTTAGCGAGTTTTTCGGCATCTGCGCTTATTCGATTAGACTGTAGATGGTATGAATAAACCCTTATGGTGTCAAACTTAAGGTTAATATCTGCCCAAAGACAAGAGTTTGTAATGGTGCCAAAATCAATCTCGCCTTTTTTGATAAAGGGGTATTTAGAAAGTATCACTGCACCTTTTTCTTTATAGTACATATGATGTGACGGGAATGTCTTCTTTAGAATATCATAGGCATAATCACCCACTTCTTGTATACAGAAAATGTCAGTTTCTTTGTATTGTTTTAAGAATTCAATAAAAGCCTCTTTCTTCTCATCACGATTTTTTTTCTTTTTATCATATCCAAAAGATGCATTACTGATATTATAAGTCATAAAGGTAATGGTCTCACCACCTTGCTCGATGATTTCACTATTGAAAGCAATAAAGCCTTTTAACTGACTGTATCCCAGTGCAATACATATGAGGGACGGCCACAAATATGATGTTTTTTTAAATATCCAAAAGACTACAAAACCAAGATTAAGGATAAGAAGTACTGGGTAGAAAAGTCCAAAAAATGAAATCGTCCAAGTCAATTCTGGATCTATCACAGGTGCTAAATAAGCAAGCAGGGTAGCGATTACTACACAGATATTTAATAATAATATTCCTTTGTCCAGAATCTTCAAATGATTATTTATCTAGGTTTTTAATTTTTACTTGCTTGGTACAATACGTCTTTTTCTTCATCGGTAAGACTGTCATAACCGGTCTGTTTTATTTTGTCTAAAATTTCATCTACTCTAGTCGGCACATTATAAGAATTTTTTTTCTGTATGGTGTCTCTTTGACTATCAGATGCTTTGTGCGCAACTTTAAGTGTTGTCCTTTTTTTAGGCTTTTTGGTCGTATTGAATTTAAAAAAGTCAATAAATCTATTAAAAGCATCTGCCACATCTGTGCCTTGACGAAGCAAATATACAAATAGAAAGCCAAATAAGGCGCCACCTAAATGGGCAATATGTCCTCCAGAATTGACCATGGATCTAGTCCCAATAATATCAAGAAATAAAATCACAAGTCCTATATACTTGATTCTCACAGGGCCGAATAAAATCAAGTTCATACTATAATCTGGTGCTGTAGCAACTGCTGCAAATACAATGGCCATAATCGCAGCCGAAGCACCCAAAGCCATACCTCCAATACCTGCTACAAGCTGAAATGATATCAGAAAAGCCAATGCGCCGAATAAGCCTCCTATAATGTAGATAGGTAAAATCTTGCGATCTCCTATCAAATCACCAACAATGTATCCAAACCAATAAAAAGTCAGCATATTCCACAAAACATGCCAAAGGCCTTCATGCAGAAACATATGGGTGATCAGGGTCCAAGGTCTGTACAACAAAACCATAGGATCGCCAGGCAATGCTAGATATGGAAGGATGCTTGTAGTATAAAATGAAGGGAAAAACGCACCTAATATAGCTGTAATCACATAAACTCCTACATTAATGATGATCAGTTTTACGACCATATTGCCGTAATCAAAAGATGCTCGTATATCGTCTGCTATGGATCGTAACATATTGTTTTATCTTTATTAAGAATCAAGCTGTAAATTATATCAATCTCTCAATTTAGCCAAGCCCCAAAATTGAATTAAAAGAAAACCGCAAACAGCTCCACCTATATGTGCAAAATGTCCTATATTATTATTGAAGCCCGTGAAACCACTAAATAAACCAATTAAGATAAGTCCAATTGCAATGTATTTCGCAGGAAAATAGCCAGGTATAAGGAAAAGATTTAATCTTAGTGATGGAAACATTGTTGCAAACGCAATTAATACTCCATAAATTGCGCCTGATGCGCCAACGGATCCCCCTTCATCTATTAACATTTGTGCTACGGAGCCAACAATTCCAGATGAAAAATATAATAATAGAAATCTTTGTGGACCTAAAACTCTTTCAACATATGGACCCAAAAAATATAATCCAAACATATTGAAAAGAAGATGCCTTATGTCTGCGTGATTAAACATTGAAGTAACAAATTGTACTGGATGAAAAAAAACACCATGAATACCTTCTTCATATTTTGGGTGCCACAACTCAAAGTAAATTCTCCATTCTGGGTAAGGCATAAAGTAATGTACTGTAATAAAGACCAATACATTAAGAATTATAATATTTTTTACTACATCAGTAACACTATACATAATGTTCTTTATTTATTGGTTAAAACGTTTGGAAAGGTCATCAAGTTCTATGGTTATAAAACATTTCTTGCCAGAGGGACTCGTGTACACCATTTTACAACCGAATAATTGATCTATCAATCGCGTCATTTCTTCTTTTTCTAGTCTTTTCCCACGTTTTATACAAGCGGAAAAGGCCATAGATCGTGCAAGGTTATCTTCGATACCGAGTTCGAATTCGAGATTTTGCACATATTGATACAAGAGTTTTTCTACTAAGGTATCTATAGAAATGGAGCTATCTAGTCCAGAAGGTGTACCATGAATAATGAAGGTATTCTGACCAAATTCTTCCATCTCAAAACCCAAGGCATTGACTTTGTCAAGTATTTTTTTGAGTACACTTGCTTTTGCAGGATCTAGTTCTATTGTCCTAGGGAATAGTTCTTTTTGTGAAAACAACTCTCCGTTTTGGAAGGACTCTAGGTAATATTCATACAAAATTCTTTCGTGGGCCGCTTGCTGGTCTATAACCATCATACCTGTTTTGATTTGATGAATGATATAGGTACCATGCAGTTGGTATGGTTCGCGGGTACTTACGCCTTTTATAGTATTGGTTTCTTCAAAACTCATTTGGAAAGCTTCGCTCTCTATGGTTCTGACTTCTTCACTTACATTGGTATGATCAGATGGTTGTGCACTAAGACCTTTATAAATTTCTTCCCAACCGATGGCTTTTTCTTGACCAGGTCTGAAAGTAGCTTCTTTTTCTACAGGATAAGATTGGTTTTTAGAAGGTCGAGAAAAATCATTGTTTGGTGGATCGCTTGAGAATTTATAATTAAAATTTTGGTCTGTATTAAAATCCAACATGGGTGCAAGACTATATTGACCTAAGGAATGCTTGAGTGATACCCTAAGATAATTATATATCAGTCGCTCATCTTCAAATTTTATCTCCGTTTTTGTGGGATGTACATTGATGTCAATGTTAGCTGGATCGATTTCTAAAAATAAAAAATAGGTTGGAAAAACATCTTTAGTGATCAGTTCGTCATATGCTGATCTGATGGCATGATTGAGATAATGACTTTTGATAAATCTATTATTCACGAAGATAAACTGGTCTCCTTGTGATTTTTTGGCTGCTTCTGCTTTACCTATGAATCCTGAAAAAGTGGCCACTTCTGTTTCTTCATTGACAGGGATGAGTTTGTCATTTATTTGTTTTCCTAATACGCCAACGATTCGTTGTTTGAGGTTGGATTTTGGAAGATGATAGATTTCATTTCCATTGTGATGAAAAGTAAAATATATATCAGGATTTGCCAATACTACTCTATGGAACTCGTCTAAGATGTGTTTTAGTTCTACGGGATCCGACTTTAGAAATTTGCGTCTTGCGGGTACATTATAAAATAGATTTTTGATGGTGATACTAGTACCCGGCATGGCTTGTACTTTCTCTTGTTTTGTAACGACTGAGCCTTCTATCACTAATCTATTGGCAACTTCTTCCTGATGTTGTCTTGTGATCATTTC
This sequence comes from Saprospiraceae bacterium UBA7687, assembly GCA_002482845.1. Taxonomy (GTDB): domain Bacteria; phylum Bacteroidota; class Bacteroidia; order Chitinophagales; family Saprospiraceae; genus OLB9. The sequence continues at coordinate 37,125 of DLGT01000005.1, read as the reverse complement.
TACATGAGCAATGGCCGCAACAGAAGCAAGTGCCTCTCCCCTGAAACCCATCGTTTTGATGGCAAAAAGATCGTTTGCAGATTTTATTTTTGAGGTAGCGTGACGTTCGAATGCCATTCTGGAGTCTGTTTCAGACATACCTTTTCCGTCATCAATGACTTGAATACTGGTTTTACCAGCTTCTTTTACGATAAGTTTTATATTAGTACCACCAGCGTCTATGGCATTTTCAAGCAATTCTTTGATGACAGAAGCAGGTCTCTGTATGACTTCGCCAGCTGCTATTTGATTTGCAATACTATCTGGCAGTAATTGAATGATATCTGGCACTTTCTTGCTTTTATTGTGTAAAAACGTCGAGCATAGAAAGAAATCTATCTGATTTCAAAATGACATACGAAATCAAGAAAAGGGTAATAATGATAAAAAGCAACCTAATATTGGATTGGCGCTCCACATTGGAACGTATATTAGGGTCACCATAAAACTTTTGGCGCATACCAGATTTGATTCTGCTTTTTAACTGATCTACCTGAACGGATGCGTCATCGGTTTCTTGGTATTTAGCAAGACGTTCGTTAAGCTCCTCTTTGACAGGATCATAAAATCGGGGAATGAACCCAAATGACTTTGGTCTAACTCTCTTACCGAAACCAATTTTGATCATAATCTGATACGGGTTTTATGTCAATATCAAACGTAAATTTACTTGCTATTGTTTTATAATCAACAACTTAATAATTCCTATTCCAATAGAAATAAAGAAAAACAGCCTACGCTTTTTGCAAATATGCTAAACATCTACTTTAGCGTACTTGGCATTTTCTTCAATAAATTGCCTTCTAGGTGGTACTTCATCACCCATCAACATACTGAAGATTCTATCGGCTTCCATGGCATCATAAATGGTGATTTGTCTTAACATACGCATGTTAGGATCCATGGTGGTTTCCCAAAGTTGCTCTGCATTCATCTCTCCAAGACCTTTATAACGCTGTGTTTTGATACTTGTATCTTCCTTACCATTAGAATATGAATCAATGGCTGCTTTTCTTTCTTCATCATTCCAACAATAAACAAAGTTCTTCCCTTTCCGCACTTGATATAAAGGAGGAGCAGCAATGTAAATATGTCCTTTCTCTATAAGTGGCTTCATGTATCTAAAAAAGAAGGTCATGATCAAAGTAGAAATGTGGCTACCATCGACATCGGCATCACACATGATGACTATCTTGTGGTATCTCAGTTTCTCTATATTGAGTATTTTTTCTCCATCTTTTTCTTCTATGCTTACGCCAAGAGCCGTAAACATATTTTTTATCTCTTCATTTTCATATATTCTATATTCCATCGCTTTCTCTACATTAAGAATTTTACCTCTTAACGGTAGAATGGCTTGGAAATGCCTATCTCTTCCTTGTTTTGCAGTACCACCTGCCGAATCCCCTTCCACGAGGAATATCTCTGATTCTACAGGGTCTTTTGAACTACAGTCAGAAAGTTTTCCTGGTAATCCGCTACCAGTCAGCACATTTTTACGTTGTACCATTTCCCTAGCTTTCCGAGCTGCATGACGAGCTGTCGCAGCAAGTATCACTTTATCAATGATTTTGCGGGCTTGCATTGGGTTTTCTTCTAAGTATGCTTTGAGTACATCACCGACACATCTTGATACGATACCATTTACTTCTTGATTTCCGAGTTCACCCTTTGTTTGACCTTTGAACTGTGGTTCGGGTACTTTTACAGAAATAATAGCTGTAAGACCTTCCTTGAAATCTTCTCCTTGAATTTCTATTTTCAGCTTACTGAACATGTTGTTATCGTCACCATATTGTTTAAACAATCTAGTGATAGCTCTTCTGAAGCCTTGTACGTGTGTTCCACCTTCACGAGTGTTGATGTTATTTACGTACGAAAATATATTTTCTTGATAGCCTGTATTGTACTGCATTGCTACTTCTACTTCTACATTGTCTTCCTTGCCTGTGACATAGATTGGTTCTTCTATTAGCGGAGGACGTGTTTCATCTAGGTATTTGACAAATTCTTTAAGTCCACCTTCAGAGAAGTAATCTACATGTCTAGCTTCTCCATTTTCATTAAGGTCTCTCTCATCTTTTAGTGACAGTCTAAGACCCTTATTAAGATATGAAAGTTCGCGGATTCTACCTGCTAAAGTATTGAATATATACTCCGTAGTCTCTTGAAATATAGTAGGATCTGGCCTGAACGTCACCTGAGTACCTCTTTTATCAGATTCTCCTAATGTTTTTACTGGACCAAGTGGGATACCTTTACTGTATTCTTGTTCAAAATATTTACCTTCTCTGTGTACTTCTACTCTGACATATTCTGATAACGCATTGACACATGATACACCTACACCGTGCAAACCACCAGAAACCTTGTATGTATCTTTGTCAAATTTACCACCTGCATGAAGCACAGTCATTACGACTTCCAAGGCTGATTTTTGCAATTTTTCATGCATGCCAGTTGGTATACCTCTACCATTATCTCGGACTGTAATCGAATTATCTTTATGGATAGTGGTATCGATATGGGTACAATAACCAGCTAAGTGCTCATCTATAGAATTATCTATGACTTCCCAAACCAAGTGGTGTAGACCTTTTACATCAGTGCTACCGATGTACATTCCTGGTCTCAATCTAACAGCTTCTAGTCCTTCAAGTGCCTGAATATTATCGGCACCGTAATTGTTTTTATTCTGATCTTTATTATCGCTCATATGATGTATGAAACCCTTTTTTTATTTGGATTGCAAAGATACGAATTTTTTATGGTATTACCAACAAAAAAGTAGTTTAGATACCTTAATAATCAGCTAATTCTGTTTAAAAAAGACCAATTTTAAATTTTTGACTTTGGAGAATATTCCATCAGTGCAAAAAAGCTATTTTTGTAGCTATTTGCTGGAATTAATACCTGATGTTTGTATGCTCATATATAATTAATTGTCAAAATTGTATTCGCTTTACACTTATTCCACAGATGTAAATCCGTGGTTACTATACTAACACCCCTTTGGGTTTATAGTTAAATAGTTACAATAAATTAAAAATAAACCAACACCAATCAGCTTTAAATTCTGATCAAAGAAAACTGGTGATTAGTAATAAATGGAGGATATATATTAATTTTTAACCTTGGCGGCTACCGTGACGGACCCTGAATAATCTATGACTTTACCATCGAAAAATAATACTCTTGCCGTGTACACAAAAACACCAGGATCTAATGGTCTACCATTAAATGTACCATCCCATCCATCAATTCCGGCGGCGTCAGGCATATAATTTTCTTTGAAAAATACTTGATTGCCCCATCTGTCAAATATTGCAAAGGAATTTACTAGAGCAACTCCTGGGCCTACGGCCACTTGGAAAAAATCATTGTTTCCATCTCTATTTGGAGTGAAAATATTGGCGAAATAAACACTCCTTATATCTTTGACATTTACAGTGACTTCGCCTGTCCCTGTACATCCGTTAATGTCAGTGGCTGTCAAGACATAAGTCGTTGTCTCAGCAGGAAACACCTCAATAGTCTGACAATTTGAAGTAAGACACAAAAGTGAATCCATTGGCGTCCAAAAGAGTGTATCTATAGGAAAAGGTGAATCAATCAATGCATTAATAATAGGAGAAGGTAAACCCAACTGTATGTCCAAGTCGTCTCCCAAATCGACTGTAATAGGATCAGGTTGACCAATAGTAATTATGGTATCAATGCTACAACCTGCCGAATCAATAAGATTTATGGAGTATGTACTCGCAAACACCGTAACACAAGAATCAATAGGGTATCTAATACCATTATTTATCTGAAAAGTGTATTGATTTCCTGTGCCGCCTGTGATGAAATCAACGGAGATACATGTAGTTCCACCATTACAAATAGGTTCAGGTGTTGGATTTAGCCTTCCTACTAATGGAGCCGGTGCGACGAGTGTATAACAAATCGTATCCATACATCCTTTATTGTCACTTACAGTTGCACAATAAGTGCCTGCGGATAGGTTGGATGCTGTTTCTCTATCAGCAGTTACGCCACTTTCCCATGTATAGGCTTTTAGTCCTAGATTGCCCCCTATAGTAGATAGGACAATTTTTCCTTGATCTTGATTATTACAATCTAGCTCTACGGTTCTTATTCTATCTACAGACGCAACAAGAGGGTCTGGTTGTGTGACAAAAAGAGTATCTCTGGTGGTACAGTTATTACTATCCATGATGACCACTTCATATCCTCCAGCTCCTAAATTTGTGGCTTGATTAGTATTATTGTTTAAATTTGTCCAGCTATATCTATAAGAAAGACCTGTGCCTCCTGTAGCCTGAACAGTTATAGAACCATTAGTATCTCCAAAACACGTTACATTTTGAATAACTGTTTGAGATTCGTCTAGTATAAGTGGTGGATTGGTACCCACAGTAAAAAATACTGTATCCGAGACACAAGAACCACTCCGTGCTAAAACCCAATTTTCTCCGGCAGGTAACATAATGGCAAAACCAAAAGTGGATATTTCACCAGAAGACCATTCATAACTTAAACCAGAAGGTCCATTAGTAATTAAGCCTTGACCTGTTTCTAAACCCACGCAAGTTACATTTCTTGTTTCAGGTGCTGGAAAGGTTATTGGCCCAGGAGGATCAATATTAAAGAATAAAGTATCAGAATCACATAAACCTTGGGTAGCTATTACCCAGTTTAATCCCGCTGGTAAGGATGCTGCCGTAACAGATGTCTCACCTGAAGACCATGTGAAATTCATACCTGTAGGTGCATTTGGAATGGTCGCAGTACCGGAATTTGCAGATGTACAATTTGCAGCAGTGGTGGTTGGCGTTTCAAATGTGATCGCAGGTGGTGAAGTAATAGTAATCACAGTGTCTTTGGTACAACCAGATGGGTCAATAACTGAAAGGTCATATAGCCCAGCTCCTGCCATTAAAATATTTGAAGTTGCAATTATTGATGGGTTACCATTTCTACTCCATTCGTATGTAAATCCTGGCGGATTGCCATTGACCGTGACAATAGCTTGTCCTTCTGTAGTCGCACAAAGGGCATTCGTAACATTTACACTAATATTAAATCCTGGTACATCGAGAATTGTAATTGATTTGGTATTGGAACACCCATCATTTGCTGTTACTTCTACTGAGTAAGTTCCGGGTCCAAGGTTTTGTATTGTCTGAAATGAACCAATAATGTTCCCAATGCCATCCCTCCATGTAATCATAAACGGACCATTAGCACTTAAAATATCTACCCTGAGTGTAGCATCATTAACGCCAAAGCAACTTATTGGTTTGATAAGTTGAGGAGTTATGTCGAGCGAACCTTGATTATTAAGTATGGTAGATAATGTGGCTGTACAGTCATTGGCATCTGTTACGGTGACAGAATATGGACCTCCATCAAGACCAGTCAAAGCATTAGGGTTCCCGGGCTGAGGTGGATCCCAGGTGTATATGTATGGAAGAGTACCACCGCTAGGATTTAAGGTTATGGAGCCAACTGTAGAGCAGCCAGGATTGACTATAACTTCATTCAGAACGAGTGGTTCTGGCTCGATGATGGAGAAAAAGATGGTATCCTTACAACCTTCAATGTCTAAGACACGATAAGCATAATCATTTGGTCCTAAATTAAGATATGTTAGGGTATCGTCTCGCAAAACTGGTCCTAAACTCGGGAAACCTAGTAATGGCAAAAAAGAGTATTCTGCAATAGGCGAAGCAGTCATGATTACCGACCCATCATTTGCACCAAAACAAGAGATATCCGTTTTTTCAAAAGTCATATTGATAACTCTATCCACGGGCATGGTAAATGTCCTAACATCTGTATCACAGCCTAAAGAATCTCTAACATTCAATGTAAAGTTACCTCCAGCAATATTTGTAATAGAAAAAGGCGGTGTAAATCTTACCCAGTTAGCACTATTGAGTTGATATTCGTATGGTTGTCCTATTTCCCAATTTGTTCCACCTGTGGCTCCAAATGTAATTGCCCCATTCCTGATATCGGCACAAGAAGCGTCTTTTGTAACTTGTAGATTCAGCTTTAAGGTATCAATAGTCAAGGTAAATGTATCTTTAAGTATACATCCACTACCGTCAGTAATTGTAACAGAATATTCGCCCAAGCCTAGCTCGTCTATCGTGTTAAAATTGGTCCCACTTATTAAATTTGACCATTGGTATTTAAATGGAGTTACTCCACCTTCCAAGTCAAATACTGTGATTACGCCATTCATTCGGTCAGCACAAGTAGGGTTTTTTAATGAGACAGAATCTATAAAAAATGGAAAAGAATTACTAATCAGAATTGGTCCAAGATTAAAAGTCAAGCCTGCATTATCCGTAATTAGGATATTGTAATTTGCCATTGGAATATTTGGAATGGTGACACGCTCCCCAGCTGTGTTCAATGTACCTGTAAAAGGACCAGGAGTTACATTATAAGTATAAGGTGGTGTGCCTCCAGCTGCATAAAAGGTCAAAGATGCATTATCTATATTGTTGATGCCGTCTGCGTCACATTTATTTGCAAAAGCAACAAGGGTATTCGAAGTTATTTCAATGGGACAGGTATTTACTGTAATGTCATTGGTACATATAGAATTACCATTTGCATCAGTTTGACATATTTCAGAAGATATAAAATCATTAATTATAATAGGAGATGAATTACCTGCATTTCCTATTACATCAAAACATAATGTGAATAAAATACTTCCATCAGGAATTGTAGTAGGATCAGCAAGCCAAACGAAATTAATAAAACCGTTCTCCCCGGTAAGACAATTCAAGTTTGCATCACTAATAGTAGCCCCCAAAGCAGAATTTGAAAAGTCAACTGGACATTTAGGTAATACCAAAGTGGCATCAAATGAAATACCAAACTGAATTGACTCTACATTCGTAAAATTATTTACTTTAAAGTCTATACACACAGAATCATTTGTAACCGCAGATACACAATCTATATTTAGCACCACAGGCGGAAATGTCTGTGCGTTCACAAGATTAGTATTGCATAAAAATACAATCGTATAGATAAAAGCAAATAATGTAGATTTCCTGAACTCCATTAGATTCAATTATAATTATTGATAAGAAATGAGATTAAAAAATGCAAATGTATGCAATATTTTTATAATATTACATGATCTAGAGGGAAACTGTCGATTTGAAACGCAAATGTACGACTTATGTTGTTTTACTAGCTAGGATTTTGTAGTTTTTGTTGATTTCTACATTAAAATAAATCGGTCTGAGTTCCCAGTATCACAGACCGATTTATGATTTTATTATATTTTTGGTCTAAGGCTTCTTACTACTTTACCAGCTTGCCACATTTCAGATTCACGTAGCTCTTTAAGTTCTTCTTCCAATTTTTCGCGATAATCGGGTTGTGAATTGGTATCAATAGATCTTTGTGCTTCTTCTCCAGCTGCTACACTCTTATATAAGTCTTCAAAAACAGGAGATACCGCATCTCTGAATTTATTTTTCCAGTCTAGCGCTCCTCTTTGTGCTGTCGTACTACAATTAGCATACATCCAGTCCATACCATTTTCAGCTACTAAAGGCATCAACGACTCAGTCAGTTCTTCTACGGTTTCGTTAAAAGCTTCAGACGGACTATGACCGTTTTTACGTAAAACATTGTATTGAGCTTCAAATATACCTTGTATTGCACCCATCAATGTTCCGCGCTCGCCAGTCAAGTCAGAATAAACTTCTTTCTTAAAATCTGTCTCGAAAAGATATCCTGAACCAATGCCTATTCCTAGAGCAACTACGCGGTCTTTTGCTTTTCCTGTAGCATCCTGAAAGATAGCATAACTGGAATTAAGACCTTTCCCCGCAAGGAATAGACGCCTTAAACTTGTACCTGATCCTTTAGGTGCAGCAAGGATAACATCAATATCTGTTGGTGGAATGATGCCCGTTCTTTCTTTATAAGTCACCCCAAATCCATGTGAAAAGTACAATGCTTTGCCCGAAGTAAGATGTGGTTTTAGTTGTGGCCATACTGCAATTTGAGCAGCATCCGACAATAAATATTGGATAATGGTACCTTTTGCAGCAGCTTCTTCTATCGGAAATAAAGTCTCTCCAGGAATGAAACCATCATTCACCGCTTTATCCCAAGAATGTGAGTTTGGTCTTTGACCAATGATGACATTAAACCCATTATCTCTAAGATTTAAGGCTTGACCAGGACCTTGCACGCCGTATCCGATGATAGCAATGGTTTCGTCTTTTAATATTTCTCTTGCTTTCGCCAATGGAAATTCATCACGTGTAACTACGTTTTCTAATGTACCTCCAAAATTTAATTGCGCCATATTATTTTATTTAGATTTATGAAATAAGTATTGTTTTAAGCTTCTATTGATTTAAGATAATTTTTGAGTCTTTCCATAGGTTTGACGATAGCCACACGACCAGATCTTACAAATTCGTAAATGCCGATTTCTTTTAATTCGGTAAGTAACGCTTCTGTTTCAAATTGATGACCTGTTTTTTCGATGACGATATATTCTTTTTCTATCGTGAGAATACGTGCATTATGTCTTCTGATGAGTCTTTCTACATTATCGCCATCATAAAATGCTTCAGTGGGCACTTTGTAGAGCGCTATCTCTTGATAAATGATCTGACTATTGTCATAATAAAAAGCTTTTAGCACATCGACTTGCTTTTCTATTTGTTCTGTCAATTTTCTGACCTGCTCTTCTTCTAGGACGAGCATGATGGTAAATCTATATATGCCTTCCATAGAAGAAGGAGAAACGGTGATACTTTTGATATCAAAATGTCTGCGAGCTATGATGGCTACTATTCTACTTAGCAGTCCAGTTTTGTCTTCACTAAATACCGTCAATGTATATTCTTGCATCTCTATTTCCTTTATATTAATCAAGTGTAATTTCGTCTACAGCTTTGCCCGTTGCAATCATAGGGAAGACGTTGTCTTCTTTTTCTACCATGACATGAAGCAAGTATGGACCGTCGCATGCAAGCATTTCTGCAACTGCTGATTCCAATTCGGAAGCTATTGTTATTTTTTTTGCTTTGACACCGAATCCTTCAGATATCATACAGAAATTCGGATTCTTTAATTCCACAGACGAATATCTTCTTTCAAAAAACAACTCTTGCCACTGACGTACCATTCCTAAGAATTCATTATCAAGAATAATGATTTTGACACCAATATTCCATTGAGCACAAACACCCAACTCCTGAAGTGTCATCTGAAAACCACCATCACCAATAAATGCGACCACCGTTCGGTCTTTGCCAGCTACTTTTGCACCAATAGCTGCAGGAAGTCCATATCCCATTGTGCCTGCACCGCCAGAAGAAACCCATTGGTTATCGCCGAGATAGTCATAATATCTAGCCGCGGCCATTTGGTGTTGACCTACATCGGTAGTTACTATTGCTTTTCCAAACGTTTGTCTTGATATTTCTTTTATAACTCTACCCATCGTCATTGGTTTGTCAAGGCTGATGTCTAGGTCTCTAGAGATTACTTTATCATACTCTTTTTGGTACAATTTATCGAATTGCTGATACCATTCAGGGTAAGTTTTATGATCCACTTTTTCAAGAAGCAACTGAAGCGCTTCTTTGGCATCTGCTAAGATTGCAACGGTTGTTTTTACGTTTTTGTCGATCTCAGAAGGATCTATTTCTATGTGAATGACTTTGGCTTGTTTGGCATATTTAGATAAATTGCCAGTGACTCGGTCGTCAAATCTCATTCCGATGGCAATCAACACATCACAAGAGTTGGTTAGTACATTTGGCGCTAAATTGCCGTGCATACCTAACATTCCTTTCATCAAAGGGTGATCATCAGAGAGTGCGGATAATCCATGAATCGTGCTGCCCACAGGTATTCCTGTTTTTTCTACAAAATCTTTAAAAACTTCTTGCGCATGAGAGATATGGATTCCGTGTCCAGCTAATATAAATGGTTTTTTTGCTGAATTTATGAGATCAGCAGCTTCTTTGATTTTATCTAGATTGACTGTTGGTTTTGGGTGATACGACCTTACTACAGGTTTACGATTATATTCAAAATGGGTTTTATCTATTTGAGCATTTTTTGTGATATCAATCAAGACAGGACCAGGTCTACCAGAGTTGGCTACATAAAAAGCTTTGGCAATAGCATCACAAATTTCTGACGCATTGGTTACTTGATAATTCCATTTGGTGATGGTATTCGTACAACCAATGACATCTACTTCCTGGAAAGCATCAGAACCTAAAAGATGTGCAAATACTTGACCAGTAATACATACTAATGGCGTAGAATCCATCAATGCATCACCGAGACCTGTCATTAGATTGGTGGCACCAGGACCTGATGTTGCAAACACCACACCTGGTTGTCTGCTTACTCTGGCCATACCTTCTGCGGCATGAATAGCGCCCTGTTCATGTCTAGTGAGTATGTGGGTAATCTGATCTTCAAAATCAAAAAGTGCATCATACACAGGCATAATAGCGCCACCAGGATATCCAAAAATAGTTTTTACACCTTCTTCTATTAGACATCTGATGACCACTTCGGCACCAGATACCATGATCTTTTGGTCGGTGATTTCCTGATTAGATTTTACTTCCATTACTTCCATAATGTTACTTTTTTATGATTAACAAGTGATGCATCCTTGACTTGCAGAAGATACGCTCGCTCTATATTTTTTTAAGAATCCTTTTAAAACTTCATTTGGTTGTACCCACTTTTGTTTTCTTGCTTGAAGTGTATTTTCATCCAAATCTACTGAGATGGTATTACTCACTGCATCAATGACAATAATATCTCCATTCTCGATCAATGCTATGTTACCACCATCATAAGCTTCGGGTGTGACATGACCTACTACAAATCCATGTGTACCTCCTGAAAATCTTCCATCGGTAACCAAGGCAATTGATTTGCCAAGTCCTGCACCCATTATTAGAGATGTAGGTTTGAGCATTTCGGGCATACCTGGACCACCTTTTGGTCCACAATATCTGATGATGATGACATCTCCTTCCGTGATTTCATTATTTTGAATGCCAATATTTGCTAGTTCTTCCGAATCATAAACCCTAGCAGGACCAATAAATTTTTCACCTTCTTTGCCTGTTATTTTTGCAACAGAACCTTCAGTTGCTAGATTTCCATACAAGATTTGGATGTGTCCTGTGGTTTTAATAGGTTGGTTTACAGGGAATACTACTTTTTGATTTTCATCCAATGGGTTGATGTTTTCTAGATTTTCAGCGATCGTTTGTCCTGTAACGGTCAAGCAGCTGCCATCGAGCAATCCTTCGTTTAGCATCATTTTCATGACAGCAGGAATTCCACCGACTTCGTGAAGGTCTTGCATCACATATTTTCCACTTGGTTTGAGATCGGCAAGGAATGGTGTTTCATTGCTCCATTTCTGGAAATCATCTAACGTAAAAGGCAATTCAAAAGCATCAGCTACAGCAATTAAATGAAGCACAGAATTGGTACTACCACCCAAAACAGTGATAAGCTTGACAGCATTTTCAAGAGATTTTAAGGTGACAATATCTCTTGGTTTTATATCTTTTTCAAGCAGATTTAGGATAGCTTTACCTAATATTGCACATTCATCTGCTTTGTTTTTGCTGACTGCAGGATTTGATGAATTGTAAGGTAAACTCATGCCTAAAGCTTCAATAGCCGATGCCATCGTATTTGCTGTGTACATTCCACCACAAGCTCCTGCTCCCGGACAAGCTTTCAAGATTACATTTTCAAAGGTTTCTTGATTGATCTCGCCACTTAACTTTTGACCTAATGCTTCGAAAGCGGATACTACATCAAGATTTTTTCCAGCATGGCAACCTGGTGCAATAGTGCCACCATAAACAATGATGCCTGGTCTATTCAATCTACCTAAAGCCATAAGTGCTCCTGGCATATTTTTGTCACAACCAACAACAGTAATTACACCATCGTACCATTGTGCAGAAACGACTGTCTCGATAGAGTCTGCGATAATATCTCTTGAAGGAAGCGAAAATCTCATGCCCGCTGTTCCCATGGAGATGCCATCGCTGACACCGATTGTATTAAATACCAATCCGACAAGTCCTTCGCCATTCACACCTTTTTTAATATCCTTAGCCAAGTCGTTGAGATGCATATTGCATGGATTGCCATCCCAACCTGTACTTGCAATACCTATTTGAGCTTTGAGCAAATCACTTTTGGACAAACCAATTGCGTGAAGCATGGCTTGAGCTGCTGGTTGTGAAGGATCTTGGGTGACGTGTCTGCTATACTTATTTAACATGAAAATGTGTTTTTTAAATATCAATACCTATTTAGGTCTCAATAGGATGACAAAGATAAAATCATTAGAGAAGGGTAACGACTAAATGTTTAAAAACCATTACGGCTTACAAGTTGAAGAAAATTTATGTAATAAAATGAATATCAATTAATTATGATACAAAAAATTACAACTTTAAATTCATTTTAAACACTGTTTAAACATACTTTTCGACAAGGTAAAAGCCAAACTTGAATCCACTCCGAATACACAAATTGATTGATAATCAGCCGTTTTTTACCCTGACCCTAAAGGGAAACACCTGATTATCAATGTAGTAGAAATTAAGTTTCTCCATTTTATTTGAATTAAGGACTTTTCGGAATGGGCTCAAACTTAGATAATACTACTTGCTACTCTGTCGCCAACAGCAGCACATCCGACAGCAACTTCAGGTCTAAGGTCCTCTGTCAAATACCCTTCAGCGATACAACTATCTACAGCTTTAATGATGTCGTCTGCTTCGTGGATATATCCAAAGTCTCTTAGCATCATTTCTACAGATAATATGGTTGCAAGTGGATTCGCAATATCTTTCCCCGCTGCTTGTGGGTAAGAACCATGAATAGGCTCGTATAAAGCAGTTGTCTCACCCTTGGAAGCTGATGGAAGTAAACCCATAGAACCAGAAAGCACACTAGCTTCGTCAGATAGGATATCTCCAAATAAATTGTCACACAAAACAACATCAAATCTAGAAGGATTTAATATCACTTGCATAGCAGCATTGTCTATGAATAAAAAATCAAGTGCTACCTCAGGATATTGTGTACTAATTTCTTGAACCACAGATCTCCACAGTCTTGATGTTTCTAGGACATTAGCTTTGTCCACTAAGGTCAGCTTTTTTCTTCTTGTCATTGCTTGTTGGAATGCTAAATGAGTTATTCTTTCTACTTCGTATTTGTGGTACAGACACAAATCAGAAGAATAAGTCGCTTCTTTTACTTTTTCTCCAAAATAAATGCCACCTGTAAGTTCTCTATAAATGACAAAATCTACGTTTTTTAAGATTTCGGGTTTGAAAACGGAAAGATGAACTAATTGCTCATAAATCTTGACGGGTCTGATATTTGCGTAAAGACCTAGAGATTTTCTCATTCTCAATAAACCTTGTTCTGGTCTAACTTTGGCGGATGGATCATTGTCGTATTTAGGATCTCCGATGGCACCTAAAAGTATAGCATCTGCATCTTGGCAGGCAATGAGTGAAGCCTCTGGAAAAGGATCACCTGTAGTGTCTATAGCACAAGCTCCGATCAAAGCTTCTTTAATTTCCCATTGATGTCCGTATTTTTTACCAATTGCTTTTAATACTTTTAACGCTTGGGTAACTACTTCCGGACCGATACCGTCACCAGGTAAAACGGTAATTTTATTTAATTTCTTTTGGTTCATTTTTAATTACTAAAGTGAGAATATTCTATTTTTTTCAAAATACTCGATATCATTTTTAATACTAAGGAGATAATCAATATCGTCATAACCATTTATCAAACAGACTTTTTTGTACGGGTCGATATCAAAAGTAACTGATTTGTCATTTATCTGTAAAGTTTGTTTTTCGACATCAATTTCTAATAGGGCATTAGGATTGTTTTCAATTGTCTTGAATATTTCGTCAAGGGTTTGCTGACTTACTTGAAGTGGAAGAATACCATTATTTAGTGCATTTCCACGAAAAATATCCGCAAAAAAGCTGCTGATAACTACACGAAATCCATAATCTGCAAGTGCCCAAGCTGCGTGTTCTCTACTAGAACCACAACCAAAATTTCTACCGGCCACTAAAATTTTACCACCATAAGTGTCATTGTTTAGAACAAAGTCAGCGACTTGATTGCCATCTTGTGTATATCTCCAATCCCTGAAAAGATTTTCGCCAAAACCTTCTTTTGAGACAGCTTTGAGAAATCTTGCTGGTATAATCTGATCTGTGTCCACGTCTTCTATGGGCATGGGCACAGCCGTACTTATTATTTTATCTAACTTTTCCATTTTGACTTTTTAATTTAAATAGTTGCGAATATCTACTATTTCTCCATTGATCGCAGCGGCTGCAGCCATTAGTGGACTAGCAAGAATGGTTCTTGCACCAGGTCCTTGCCGTCCTTCAAAGTTACGATTTGAAGTGGAGACGCAATATTCGCCTGTAGGGATTTTGTCTTCATTCATTCCTAGACATGCGCTACATCCTGGCTCTCGAAGTTCGAATCCTGCATCTGCAAATATTCTGTCTAGTCCTTCTGCTTTTGCTTGAATTTCTACTTGTTTTGAACCCGGGACGATATAAACTTTAACATGGGAAGCTTTTTGTTTTCCAGTCACAAAAGCAGCTACTTCTCGGAGGTCTTCTATTCTACTATTGGTACAACTACCGATAAAAACGTTTTGGATTTTTTTACCAATCATTGATTCTCCTGCAGTCATACCCATGTACGCCAAAGATTTGATGTTAGATTCTGAATTATTTTCTAATGAAATTGTGTCCGATATACGCATACCCATACCAGGATTGGTACCATAAGTTACCATAGGAGCTATATCAGCCGCATCAAAACTAAATTCAGCATCAAAGACTGCATCAGCATCTGAATATAAGGTTTTCCAATAGGCAAGTGCTTCTTCCCATCTTGTACCACTTGGAGCAAATTTCCTACCTTTAATATATTCAAAAGTTACATCATCTGGTGCAATCATTCCACCACGTGCACCCATCTCGATACTCATATTACAAATAGTCATACGCGCTTCCATGGATAATGATCGGATGGCTTCACCAGCATATTCTACGAAGTAGCCAGTACCACCTGCAGCTGTTAATTTTGCGATTATGAATAGAATAATATCTTTAGCAGAAACACCTTTTCCTAATTTGCCATTGACATTTATTCTCATGGTTTTCGGCCTTTCTAGAATTAAGCATTGTGTGGCCATGACTTGCTCTACTTGACTCGTTCCGATACCAAAAGCAATATTTCCAAATGCACCATGTGTACTAGTGTGACTATCTCCACAAACTATGGTCATTCCTGGTAAGGTGATGCCAAGTTCTGGTCCTATGACGTGTACAATTCCTTGATATTCATGACCAAGACCATAGAGGTGTACATCAAACTCTGTACAGTTTTGGGTCAATTTTTCTACTTGAAGCCTACTTAAAGGTTCTTCTATGGGTAAATGTTGGTTCAATGTGGGTACATTGTGATCTGCTGTAGCCAAGATTCTTTCCTTGCGAAAAATACCTAAACCACGTGATCTTAGTCCATCAAATGCTTGTGGGCTTGTCACCTCGTGAATCAAATGTTTGTCTATATATATTACGTCCCTGTTTTTATCAATGGCACGGACGATATGGGCATTCCATATTTTTTCGAATAAAGTCACTTTATAAATTTAAATGTGGATTTGAAATAAAAGGTACAATTGTTAAGCCAACGCATAGACTTTTTCTTGGAACAAAACTTCAAGGTCTGAATCTACTACTTCTTTTTGTTGATCTGCTAGAATTACAAAATATTTGTATGCAATGTCTAGCTCATCTTTAGTAAGGTGGTGCCCTAGTTCCTTAAATCTGTATGCAAGTGCTGCTCTACCTGAACGAGCTGTAAGAACTATGGATGATTGGTCTACACCAACGTCTGCAGGATCGATGATTTCATAGGTTTCTCTATGTTTTATGACACCATCTTGATGAATTCCAGAAGAATGTGCAAAAGCATTAGCACCGATGATAGCTTTGTTAGCCTGAACAGGCATTCCCATGGTCTCAGAAACAAGCAAACTCATGGATTTCAACATAGGCGTGTGGACATTTGCATGATAACGATGTCCAAATCTTTGCTTTAAAATCATAACTACTTCTTCGAGTGCAGTATTTCCTGCTCTTTCGCCGATGCCATTTATGGTACATTCTACTTGTCTAGCGCCATTTTCTATACCTGCAATTGAATTTGCAGTAGCCATACCGAGATCATTATGACAATGAGTTGATAATATGGCCTTATGAATACCATTGACATTATCTCGCAGATAAGCTATTTTTTCACCATATTCGTGAGGTAAACAATAACCTGTTGTGTCGGGAATATTAAGGACAGTTGCACCTGCTTTAATGACGGCTTCACACACTTGGGCTAAAAAAGCATTATCAGTTCGGCCTGCATCTTCTGCATAAAACTCAACATCTTCTACAAATGATTTAGCGAGTTTTACAGCACTTACAGCTCTTTCTATGATGTCTTCTCTTGTGGTATTAAGTTTAAATTTTACGTGGCTGTCGGAAGTACCTATTCCAGTGTGTATCCTTGGGTATTTGGCATATTTGACAGCTTCAGCAGCTACTTCAATATCTTTGGCTACGGCTCTAGACAACGCACAAACTGTGGCATTTTTAACTACTGCTGCTACTTCTTTTACAGCTTCGAAATCACCTGGACTTGATATGGGGAAGCCAGCTTCAATGACATCTACTCCGAAGGCATCAAGCTGACGAGCGATGGTCAATTTTTGTTCTTTACGTAATTTGCAACCCGGTACTTGTTCACCATCACGTAAAGTCGTATCAAATATAAATATTTTTTCTGTAGACATATACTTTTGAAATTTGTTGAGATAAACTCTGAACAACAAAAGTACCTTGTGGATTATAAAATCAATGGTCAAATGTAAATAAATGATACAATCTTCAAGTAAACCTTAGACTGTATATTTAACAGATAATCAATGATTTGTATTAATATATTTTACAGTCTGAAAGAACTAATAAGTAGCTGTTAAAAACCTAGAGCTTCAGAAAGTTGTGTAGAATGTTCTCCAGACACCACATTGTCAATGATGTGTGTGATGATACCGTTTTCATCTATTGCGATAGTGGTTCTATACACACCTTCTACTTCTTTGCCCATAAATATTTTTTTACCAAAATATCCAAAAGCATTAATAATGGATTTGTCAGGATCTGCTATTAAAGAATATGGTAACTCGTATTTATCAATAAATTTTTTATGTTTTTTGTCATTATCGGGACTAATACCGAAGATGGTGAATCCTTTTTTCTGAAATATTTTGTAATTATCTCTAAGGTTACATGCTTCTTTTGTACAGGTAGGACTATCGTCTTTTGGATAAAAAAATAATATGACCTTTTTACCAGCTATACTTTTATCTGTGATAGTTGTTCCATCTTCTATAACCGAACTAAATGAAGGTATTCTGTCACCAACTTTAAAATTTCCCATGATATCTTTATTATTTTGAGCGAGATAACACAGTGTGATGCTTATGGTTTAAAAAATGTAACTTTTTGTCTTAAGAGTGTAACTGTTTTTGTAAAATTGGGTATAAAACAGAAAAGCCCCTCAGCATACACTGAAGGGCTTTTTTGTAGCGTGAGGCGGGCATGATCCGCCGACCTCGCGATTATGAATCGCGCGCTCTAACCAGCTGAGCTACCACGCCAAAATGCGTTTCTTGCAAAACGGGTGCAAATATAAGCGTAAAATTAAACAAAGAGCAATATTGACTATCTTTTTTTATTTTACAATCTTATTTCATGCATATTCAGACAAACTATCTTCACAAGATGCACGCATTTTGGCACATTCAATTAGTCTTGAGTTCTCTCGCTGCTTTGATTTTATTGATGCCATATATCCTGCTCCACAATTGGATATTACAATTAAGGCAATAATAAAAAGTATGGATTTTAGATTATCACTCATTATCTCGACAATTTGAAACTTATAGGAATGGTGTATTTGACATTTACGGCATGATCATTATGATATCCGGGAGACCAATCTGATAGACCTTTGATAACTTTTGATGCAGCTACGCCACATCCTGCACCAATATCTCTGACGATTTCAAGATCTTTTAATTTTCCTGTTTTATCTACTACAAATGAAATGATGACAGATCCTTCAATTTCATTTTGACGCGCTACATCAGGATATTTTAAATGTTTGTAAATGTATTCTAACATCGCATTTTGCGTACAAACACGTCTTTCAGCTTCACTAGTCAAACCTTCACATGAAGCTAGTGTTGGCATCTTTTCAGTGATGTTGTGAATTTTGTCTGGTTCCGTCTTTACAAGCACTACTTCTGGTATTTCTATAGTAGTAGGCAATGAGTTTTCTACAAAACTTTCGGTTATTTTTGGCTGATGAATTTCTACAGGCGCAATAATAGGTTGATTAGTAGTAATGATCTTTGCGATAAATGGATCAACTTTTTTTACTAAAGGAATTTCTTTTTTGATCATCTCTGGTGCAATCCGATGTGTTCTAATTTCAGAAGCAGAAAACACAGGATTAACATCTTCTAGATCATATTCTGAATAATCAGGTTTTGTGCCTTCATAATTCATAACAATATTGGCTAGAGCCAATGCTATTACCATACCAAGTTGAAAAAATACGGGTCTGTTTTTATCCCAAGCGGGATGGTTATTCCATGACATATCTTGAATATTTTAAAATTTTGGAAAAATGATTTTAACAAATATTCAAGTCGCGACTTTGGTAGTCAAAAATTGCTTGATGATCAGGCCTTAGATCTCACATGGTCTGTAACTACTTGATGTAAAGATGCTTTAACTATTGATTTTGGTGTAAAAGACAAGGCAAAATATAATTTAATTGTTATTAATTTGGAAAATAAACATCCTTTTTATTTTAGATAAGATCATTTAGGTCTAACAGAATCCAAAGATATTTTCTACTTTTGCAAGATATTTGAGCTATATGAGCAAGTTTGTAGTATCCGCACGTAAATACCGTCCTACCACTTTTGATGAAGTGATTGGCCAAGATCACGTTGCCAAAACATTAAAAAATGCCCTGCAAACGGACCATTTAGCTCACGCATTTTTATTTACTGGACCACGTGGAGTAGGTAAAACGACTTGCGCTCGTATCCTTGCTAAAATCATAAATTGCGAGCATCCTATCAATAAGGTAGAAGCTTGTAATACTTGTGGATCATGTACTGCTTTTAATGAAAATGCATCTTTCAATATATTGGAATTAGATGCTGCATCCAACAATAGTGTGGATAACATCAGGACGCTTATAGAACAAGTCAGATTCCAACCTCAACAAGGAAAGTATAAGGTTTTTATCATAGATGAGGTACATATGCTATCGACTCAGGCCTTTAATGCATTCCTTAAAACACTTGAAGAGCCGCCTTCATATGCTATTTTTATCTTGGCAACCACAGAAAAGCACAAGGTCCTTCCTACGATTTTGTCTAGGTGTCAGATATTTGATTTCAAGAGAATTCAGATAGCGGATGCAGTCACCCAACTCAAAAAAATATGTGAAAAGGAAGGTCTCCAAGCAGATGAAGAAGCGCTTCATATTATAGCCAATAAGGCTGATGGTGCGATGAGAGATGCACTTTCTATTTTTGACAAAATATCGAGCTCCACAGGCAATGTCATCACATATAAAGATGTAGTGGCTAATCTAAACTTGCTCGATTATGAATATTATTTCAAAATTACGGATGCTTTTTTGCGTGAAGATATATCGGATGTATTGCTGACGTTGAACGAAATAGTTAAGCAAGGGTTTGATGCAGAACATTTTTTACAAGGACTTGCTGATCATTTCAGAGATTTGATGGTGGCAAAAATTCCTGCTACTATCAGCATACTAGAAGTGAGTGACGATCTTAAAAAACGGTATTTTCATCAAGCAAACTTAGCTAAATCTTCATTTTTACTGTCAGGTCTCAATATTCTGAACCAATGTGATATTGACCTTATCAGAGCCAAAAACAAGAGGTTGAATGTAGAACTAGCATTAAGTAAGCTCACTTTTTTAAATAGAGCATTAGAAGTAGATATCTTTAGCGGGACGACGCAGGAAAAAAAAACTGATGTCGTAAGCGAAACGCCTGTTTCTACTCCAAAAGTGGAGTCACCATCGATTACAAATCCTGCTTTCACGCCATCCGTGAGTACAAATACGCCTCAAATTGTACAAACACCACAGCATCAAATTGTGGAATCTAAGCCTGAACCCATTCCTGTTTCTGCACTTGCGCCTGAAGTTACGGTCAAACCAGATTTCAAAAAGTTGTCTGGCATAGATGCTATCAGAGAGAGCATAAGACAAGCAGAAGCTACAAAAGCAGAAGCGAGAAAGAATCTCAATATCGACCAAGTCAATGAAATATGGCGAAGTTATTCAGAACACAACCCTTCAAAAAGTGTACAGTCGGCGTTAAATCTGGCTAAATTAAGTCTTGAAGAAAAAACGATAAGTGCCATCGTACCTACCCAAGTATCTAAGGATATGATCATCCAAGAAGTCAATCTTTTAGACAAATTGAGGGATGAACTCGGAGCACATGACTTAATTTTTAATATAACAGTGGATAGATCTCAATTTCCAGATTTTGAAGAAAGCAAACCTATTCAAGCCATGACACAAAGAGAAAGATATATGGTCATGCTAGAAAAAAATCCTGATTTAGGTTCATTTACAAGAAAATTTGGCCTAAAGTTGGATACAGAAGTGTAAACTTTTGAAGCTACAAAGACAGTCTCTTTTTGAAAGCTTTTATGGTTTTGATAGGTCCAGATGTGACGCCATCATTAATCAGCCAATTTGGTATATTTCCACCTGGATTCATATGGCCTGAATGGATTATTTCGATTTGACCATTAGGCAATTTGTTGACTTCCCAAGAACTACCAATGGTTTTAATTTGTAGCATTTCCGACTTATTTTTTGGCAGTTCAAAAGCATGATAACTCGTATTGACCGTAATTTTCCCTTTATCTTTATTATAATCAATTACACCACGGATGGTGGCAATTCTATTTTCAAATGGGAAAGGAAGTCCATATTCAAGCAAATAAATACCTTCATTTGGTGAATTTCTTTTAAGTAAAGTGACACTGCTCACTCGGTCATACCAAAGATTCATGCGTTCTACATCCTTGAGTACGGTATATGCTTTTTCAAAATCCGCTTTGATAATGGTTTTAAGCTTAAATTGCTTGATTTCTGAATTAGGAAAATCCTTGGTCCAAAGCGTAATATTATCTTTGTTTGATACTATTTTCCAATCTTTTTGTGCTGCAGTTGTTGACAAAAGACTTAAAAAACAAGTAAAGATGACCAAATACTTAAGCATATGCAGGTACAAGGCATTCAAGACTTTCGGATACAAATCCATTTTCAGCCAATTCTTTAAGAAAAAGAGGAAGCACGTATTTTAACTTTTTTTCTGCCTTCACATTGTCATGAAAAACAATAATCGAACCCGGTTTATAATTGTTCATCACATTACTTAGGCACTTTTCTTCAGAGATATTTACATCAAAATCGCCACTCAAAACATCCCACATTACAATGGTTTTGTCTTGTTTTATAACTTGTGATTGACCTGGTTTTAATTTTCCGTAAGGCGGTCTGAATAGGTTAGAAGCTACATACATATCGCAAAGAGCTACATTGCTGATGTAATCTTCATTGTCTGTATTCCATCCATTCAGGTGGTTGAATGTGTGATTTCCTACAGAATGGCCTTCAGAAAGTATTCTA
Organism: Saprospiraceae bacterium UBA7687; assembly: GCA_002482845.1. GTDB lineage: Bacteria > Bacteroidota > Bacteroidia > Chitinophagales > Saprospiraceae > OLB9. The sequence goes on along the minus strand of DLGT01000005.1, from coordinate 15,135 downwards.
TCATGTAGATGTGGATATTTTTTTACATTGTCTCCCACACAAAAGAAAGTTGCCGTAAAACCGTAGTCTTGTAATACATCTAAGACCCAAGGAGTCAACTCTGGAATAGGGCCATCATCAAATGTGATGAAGACTTTTTTATCATTTGTGTCAATATTCCAAACTAAATCGGAAAATATTGTTTTAATAAGAGGTGGAGTTTTTACTAAGTACATAATATAATTTTGCTGATATCAGCATTTAGGATTAATTTTACAGCTTATTTTCAAAGCGTATATAATACATAACGTAGCATTTTGAGAAATGTGACCTTTGTGTTTGTAAATTTGAGAAAAATTAACAAATTTTTTAATAAAAAGTAATATTTTAGACATTATGAGCACAGTGAGAGTAAGATTTGCCCCTAGTCCGACAGGACCATTACATATAGGTGGCGTGAGGACAGCCCTTTATAATTATCTTTTTGCAAAAAAGAATAATGGTACTTTTATACTTCGTATAGAAGATACCGATCAAACAAGATATGTACCTGGTGCGGAAGAATATATTATCGAATCCCTAACTTGGTTTGGTTTATTACCACAAGAAGGTCCTGGCTTTGGTGGAGATTTTGGCCCTTACAGACAATCAGAAAGAAAATCGATTTACAAGGAGTATGCAGATAGATTACTTGCAGATGGGCATGCTTACTATGCTTTTGACACACCTGAAGAGCTGGAAACGATGAGACAAACGGATCAAACGTTCAAATATGATAGCAATTCGCGAACTAGATTGAAAAATAGTCTTTCATTACCTGCTGATAAGGTTGCTGAACTTCTTGCAGCTGGAGAGCATATTGCAGTACGTCTCAAAATACCAGCAAATGAAACCATAGCTTTTGACGATGAAATCAGAGGACACGTCGCGTTTAATAGCAGTGAGCTTGATGATAAAGTAATCTTAAAAGGTGACGGAATGCCCACTTATCACCTTGCAAATATTGTGGACGACCATTTGATGCAAATCACGCATGTCATACGTGGAGAAGAATGGCTTTCGAGTACGCCGCATCATGTATTTATGTATAGATGTTTTGGTTGGACAGCCCCTAAATTTGCACATTTACCGCTGATACTAAAACCGACAGGTCAAGGCAAATTGAGTAAAAGAGATGGAGCAAAATTTGGATTTCCTGTATTTCCAATATCATGGGATAGTGACCATGAAGAAGATAACTTTACGGGATTCAGAGAAGATGGCTATTTACCAGATGCAGTATTAAACTTTTTGGCAATGTTGGGTTGGAGCCCAGGTAATGATCAAGAATTATTTAATATAGAAGAACTATCAGAAGCATTTAGCATCGAAAAAATCGTAAAAGCCGGAGCAAGATTTGATATAGACAAAGCGAAGTGGTTTAATCAACAATATTTGATACATTCTGACAATCTAAAACTTGCTTACTTGATTCAAAATCAAGCAATTGATGCCAATTATCATGTGTCCATAGAGTATCTAGCAGATGTATGTGGACAAATGAAGGAAAGGGTACACAAAGCAGATGAAATCATATCAAATGCCAGATTTTTCTTTGAGGCACCACATGTTTATGATGACGAAACCATCAAGAAAAAATATAAAAAGGAAAATGGTAGCCACATTAAAACGATAGGCCAAAAACTCTTTGATCTTGGTGAAAACGATGCATTAAAAATTGAGCAAGTGATCAAGGGGTACATAGCTGACCAATCACTCAAAATGGGTGAAATAATGCCTATTATGAGAATTGGAATTTGCGGCACTATGCAAGGTCCTGACTTAATTCAAACAGTATCCATAATAGGTGCTTCAGAAGGTGGTACTAGACTTATAAAATCAGTAGATATATTTGATAAATTGATGGCAGACTAGTTTTTTTGTTCTTTATAATATAATATTTTAGAATTAAAAATATAAAAAATAAATATTATCAAATTTATATTTCATGAAACAGCTGATTTTTAAAGTGAAATAGTGATTAAAATCATTTTAAATAATCGACTTTTTGCTCAAATTTTCATTTTTAAATTTGAAATCAAATATATTTTAGTATTTTAGCGCATGATTTCAAGATCAAACAAAGGATTTTAACCAAATTCGTTTTACTAAATATATCATTAATACAATTAAAGCATTTAATCCCAGAACAATGGATCCATTAAAGGAAAAGTTTTACCAAAAATCAGCTGCCCTCAAAGCTGAGATAAAAAGTATTTTAAAAGATCATGGTGATAAAAAAGTAGATGAAGTTACCATAGAACAACTCATAGGCGGTATGCGTAGCGTAAGGAGTATGATTTGGGATACATCATCGCTTGATCCTGAAGAAGGTATCAGATTCCGTGGCTATAATATACCTCAGTTGAGAGATCTTTTACCACGTGTTCCAAACGGCAAGGAGCCATTACCAGAAGGTTTATTTTGGCTGATGATGGTTGGAGAGATTCCAACAATTGAAGAAGTAAATTGGCTATCATCTGAGTGGGCAAAAAGAAGTGATATTCCTTCACATGTGTTCGACACACTAGAAGCACTTCCAAAAGACACACACCCGATGACGCAGTTTAGTATTGCAGTGTTGGCTATGCAGTCTGAAAGTATTTTTGCTCAGCAATACGAAGATGGTATGAGCAAAAATGACTATTGGGATGTGATGTATGAAGATTCAATGAATCTAATTGCAAAATTACCAAGAGTTGCGGCATATATCTATAGAAGATCATTTCATGATGGTGCTCATATTGCACCAAAATCTGAATTAGATTGGGGTGGAAATTTTGCACATATGCTAGGATTTGACAATCCTGATTTCCTTGCATTAATGAGACTTTATCTTACCATTCATGCTGACCACGAGGGCGGAAATGCTTCGGCACATACCATGCACTTAGTTGGTTCTACACTTAGTGATGTTTATTATTCATTCAGCGGATCTATGAATGCACTTGCAGGACCATTACATGGACTTGCTAATCAAGAAGTAATCAAATGGATATTCGAAATGGTAGAAGAATTGGGTACAAATAACCCAAGCAAAGACCAAATCAGAAAATATATCAATGATACACTAGCTGAAGGAAAAGTTGTACCAGGTTATGGTCATGCCGTACTAAGACAGCCAGATCCAAGATTTATTGCACAAAAGAGATTTGCAGAAGAAAATATCAAGGACGACCCTACTGTACAGATCGTATGGGATTTATTCGAATTGGTACCTGAGATACTTGGTGCTTTGGGCAAGGTAAAAAATCCATGGCCAAATGTAGATGCACATTCTGGTGCGTTACTTGTGCATTATGGTCTGACAGAATACAATTATTATACAGTTTTATTTGGCGTATCTAGAGCTTTGGGTGTTTGTGCAGGTCTATGTTGGGATAGAGCACTTGGATTACCACTAGAAAGACCAAAATCAATCACCACGGATTGGCTCAAAAAGTATATTGCTAACAACTAAATATTAATACCAAAATGAATTTTCCAAGCGACTTAAAATATACCAAAGAACATGAATGGATTCGTGTAGATGGTGACCATGCTTACATAGGAATCACTGATTTCGCTCAGAGTGAACTAGGCGAGCTTGTGTATGTAGAGGTAGAAACTGTAGGCGAAACCATTGCCAAAGATGAAATATTCGGTACAGTAGAAGCTGTAAAAACAACTTCTGACCTATATATGCCTGTGTCAGGCGAAATTATTGAATTTAATGGAAAACTTGATGAGACCGATGGGGATAATCCAGGACTTATCAATGAGGATCCTTACGGTGATGGTTGGATCGTGAAAATCAAATTAACAAATCCATCAGAATTAGATAGTTTATTGAATGCAGATGCTTACACAGCTTTAGTAGGTTGATAGTCTTAGTTTTAATAAAATTAAAAAGGTAGCTTGTCATAATGATAGGCTGCCTTTTTTTATGGCCTAATCCTATCTTTTGGCTTCAAACCTATATTTTGGAAATCAGAATTAGTAAATTTTCAAGCTGTAATTAACTACCTTTACACTTCAAATATTAGGAATTATCCATGAATATAGGTGTCAATGCACGAGTACTCACCACTGAAAATATGGAAGGCGTAGCTAGATATATTTATGAGACAACAAAATGTATGGCTATCGCGCATCCAAATGATAGATTTATATTATTCTTTGACAGAAATGTAAAAGCACCATTTGATTTTCCTGCAAATGTCTCAAAAGTTATCATACCTGTGCAAGCAAGGGATCCAATTTTATGGTATATTTGGTTTGAATTGCTACTACCTATTTATCTAAGATGGTACAACATAGATGTGTTTTATTCTGGCGATGGTAGTCTGAGTTTAAGGACTAATGTACCCACTCTTCTAGTTACGCACGACTTGGCATATTTGCATTATCCAGACCATATTTCTAAAAGATATCTGTCTTACAATAAAAAGTATGTTCCGAAATTTCATGAAAAAGCTTCATCTATTATTACTGTATCCCATTATGTCAAAAATGATGTGGTTAGCAAATTTGAGATTGATCCTTCAAAAATACATGTAGCCTATAACGCTGTAGATAAACTTGATCAAAAATCTGTGTCTTCCGAAACTGACTACAAGACACACATCGATCACCCATACTTTATTTATGTAGGTTCCTTGCATCCAAGAAAGAACATCATCCGATTGATAGATGGATTTCTCAGATTCAAATCTTTGACAGTCAATGATTACAAACTTGTGATTGCTGGCAGATTGGCTTGGAAGTCTCAAGATATCAAACAAAAGTTATCTTCTTCGCCAGACGTTATCTACTTAGGTATGGTGAGCGAACCAATGAAAAACGAGCTTATTTGTAAGGCAGAAGCATTGGTTTATATTTCAGTTTTTGAAGGTTTCGGTATTCCTATTATTGAAGCGATGCGTCTGGGTGTACCTGTGATTACTTCATCGGTTACTTCTATGCCAGAGGTTGCAGGTGATGCGGCGCTCTTGGTAGATCCATTTGATATCAACAGCATCGCAAATGCAATGAAAACACTATCAAATGATAAAGATCTTAAAGCAGGATTAATCAAAAAAGGGAATGAGCGTTATCAATATTTTAGTTGGGAAAAAAGCGGGGACATTATTTTTAACGAGCTATTAAAGATAACAAATTCAGAAAAGCTCTAGCTGCTCAGGTGGCGGAAATAGTTGAAATGATTTGCGATGAAAATCACATGGACCAAACTGCACAATAGCTTCACGATGTTTTGACGTAGGATAACCTTTGTTTTGATCCCATTGATATTGAGGATGTTTTTTATGAATTTTTACCATAAACTCATCTCGATATGTTTTTGCAAGAATTGATGCCGCAGCAATAGAAAGATATTTTCCATCACCACCTATGATACAGTCGTGTTGTATCTTTTTATAAGGTAAAAATTTATTTCCATCTACGATGATATGTTCAGGTTTGAGCTTTAGTTTGTCAAGTGCTTTGTGCATAGTACGTACTGAAGCCCACAGAATATTGTATTTATCGACTTCTGCGGCATCCATTTTTGCGACCGAATAAGCAAATGCAGATGTCTCTATCACTTCTCGCAAGATAAGTCTTTGTTTTTCATTAAGTTTTTTGGAGTCGTTTAAATCTGGGTGGTAAAAATCTTCTGGAAGGATGACAGCTGCAGCAAATACTGGACCTGCCAAACAGCCACGACCAGCTTCATCACAACCTGCTTCTATTTTTTTACCTGAATGATTGATAAGTAACACACTACTTCTTTTACACAAAGATAGTAATTTTTGAAATTTATTCGTACCTCAATGCTTCTATTGGGTCTAATCTTGAAGCTTTGAGTGCGGGATAAAGTCCAGAAACAAGACCTACTACTATACAAACGGTTATGCCAAGAATCATCCAATTCCATGGGATAAAAAATCTACCATCTACCAACGCTGTGACACCAAAACCCATCAATATTCCAAGAAAAACACCTACTAATCCACCCATCAAACAAATGACAATTGCTTCTATCAAAAACTGCATTAAGACATTTTTTCTAGTAGCTCCTAAAGCCTTTCTGATACCTATTTCTTTGGTTCTTTCTGTGACAGAAACTAGCATTATATTCATGAGACCAATAGAAGCTCCCAATAATGTCAACATGGCGATCACTACGGTACTAAGTCTAAGCGTAGTCGTCATTTCCTTGAGTTGATTGAGAATGCCGTCACTTTTTCGTATTTCAAAATCATTTTCACTAGAGACTTTTAGTTTTCTCACATTTCGCATTACTCCGATCGCATGATTGACGGCATCATCCATTTCATTTGGATTAGCTACAGCTACAGTGACATTATATGCTTTGTCAGCATAACCATACAAGACTTTGGAATTGTACAAAGGAATAAATACTCTTTTATCGTTGGAACCTGCAGAGGATGATCCTTTACTTTTTAATGCGCCTATCACTTTATATCTATTGCTATTAATGTAGATGTCTTTTCCAATGGCTTTTTCTGGTTTCTCTTGGAATAATGTCTTCACTATATCGCTTCCGATAATTACTTTGTTGGATGTAGAAAAAACTTCTGTATTGGTAAAATTACGACCTGCTCCCATCTCAAAAGCCGAGGTTTGCATATAGTTTTCATCAATACCTATAACTCGGACAGTGGGAGTGGTTTTTTTGGTGTCATGTTTTATGGTAGCGCTGCTTTCGCAAAAAGATTCGACTGATACTTTTGAAGCTCCGTAAACATAGTTTTCTTTAAAGTCCATGGCTTGTTCAAAGTTGATAACTTCTGCATATTTTTGTTGACGACCTCTTTCGTTGCTGCGTAATGATTCCGACAGTGGACGAATACTAAAAGAATTGGCGCCCAACCTATTAAAATTGTCACTCATTGAAAACAGAATACTATCAATAGCCGTAAGAATTCCCACAAGACAAGTGATACCCACAGCTATGATAAGCAAAGTGAGAAGCGATCGGAGCAAGTTGGTTTTTATAGAACCGAGTGCCAGCCTTATATTTTCAATGTTATTCATCTATTATTCAAAATATTCCATAAAGATAAGGTTAATGTTTATAAATGTAGGAATTAATAGAAAAACAGACCATTCTGAACGACAAAAGAGTCAAAAAAGGTATAATTGTTAATTTTAAAATAGTAGATTAACAGGTGATAGGCGATTTGTAGAGGTAAGGTTGCAGATAATTTTTTGTTAAAAAGATGGCAGAATATCGGGAAGTGGAATTTACAAATTGTCCTAAAAAAGAAAACAGACATTCCAACTTTTTGGATGTCTGTTTCTAATCATTAAAGCCACATTAAATCTTTTGTTTCTTTCAATGATACAAAGGTAAGGGCAAAATTGATACTAATTTAGTACTAAAACACCAATTTTGTGGTTTTTAAAGGATATAAAAATGATCTATATGTTTGATATACAATGTTTTAAAATTTTATTCTTGCTATGGTAAGACTACTAAAAAAAGTGTATTTTTATGAAAAATAAATCAAAAACATCCATTTTTGACCATTAGAATAATATTTTGTGCAATCGAATACATATCCAACAAAGAGATATATACTTCATTTTTTATTAGATTGGCAGAATAAAATATGGATATTTGAAAAGTAGAATTTTCTTAATATTAAGTCTAGAAATTAATCGATGTTTTGTACAACATTGTTTTTCATATTGCGTTTTTTATCATGTATGGAGTGGCATTATTTCAACATTTCATACAATATTCAATTTAGCACATAAGAATCATTTTATAGATCTGATTTTACATTGATAAACATCAATTCTATAAAAATCACAAGGGCTTGCACTCTAACGAATGCAAGCCCTTGCCAATTATACTATTCTAAAATTGAATTTAGTCTAAGGTCATCATCCGTTTTTTACCCTTAACCTGAAGGGAAACAGATGATTTTAAACTCAATGATTAATATCTGTAATACTCTGGTTTGTATGGTCCTTGTACCGTCACACCGATGTAATCAGCTTGGTCTTTACTCAACTCTTCTAGTTCTACACCGATTTTTGCTAAGTGAAGTCTTGCTACTTTTTCGTCCAAGTGTTTAGGCAGTGTATATACTTTATTTTCGTATTTATCCGTATTTTGCCATAATTCCAATTGAGCTAATACTTGATTAGTAAAACTATTGGACATAACAAAAGATGGGTGACCTGTCGCACAACCAAGGTTTACCAATCTACCTTCTGCAAGTAAAATTACGTCTTTGCCATCGATATTGTACAAATCTACTTGTGGTTTGATCTGATCTTTGGTGTGACCATAATTGCTATTCAACCAAGCCATGTCTATCTCATTGTCGAAGTGACCGATATTACATACGATGGTCTTGTCATTCATCTTTCTGAAGTGTTCTTCTCTGATGATATTTTTATTACCTGTAGCAGTCACTACGATGCTCGCTTCGATAAGGGCAGTATCCATTTTTTTGACAGCAAAACCATCCATTGCTGCTTGCAATGCACAGATAGGGTCGATTTCTGTTACCACTACTCTACATCCTGCACCTCTTAATGAAGCTGCAGAACCTTTGCCTACATCACCATAACCAGCAACAACAGCTACTTTGCCCGCCATCATGATGTCTGTCGCTCTTCTGATAGAGTCCACCAATGATTCTTTACAACCGTATTTGTTGTCAAATTTAGATTTAGTGACAGAGTCGTTGATATTGATCGCAGGAAGAACAAGCGTTCCATTTTTTTCTCTTTCGTAAAGTCTGTGTACACCTGTAGTCGTCTCTTCAGAAAGACCTTTGATGTCACCTACTAATTCAGGAAATCTATCAAAAACCATATTGGTTAAATCACCACCATCATCCAAGATCATATTGAGCGGTTTGCCTTCTTCGAATGCAAATAAAGTCTGCTCGATACACCAGTCAAATTCTTCTTCATTCATTCCTTTCCATGCAAATACAGGAATACCTGCTGCTGCGATTGCTGCTGCTGCATGATCTTGAGTAGAGAATATATTACAAGAAGACCAAGATACTTCAGCACCAAGTTCTACAAGCGTTTCTATCAAAACAGCTGTTTGGATGGTCATGTGAAGACAACCTGCAACTCTAGCACCTTTAAGTGGTTTGGTAGCTCCAAATTCTTCCCTTAATGACATCAAACCAGGCATTTCTGCTTCTGCTAAAGTGATTTCTTTGCGGCCCCATTCAGCAAGATTGATATCTTTTACTTTGTAAGCCAGACTTTTTTCTGTATTTATCATGTATTAAAATTTAAACATTTCTTAAAAATTGCCGCAAAGGTAAGGATTTACTCAGAAATAATGTGCACATATATGTTTGATAAGTGATTATAAAATAGTTAATTATCGTGTTTTTTAACAGTTTTATGATACTTCTCTTTTGATTCCGATAATGAGAAGTATCTTTGTATTAAATTTTAATGAAAGATTTATGATGGATCAATTGATAAAAAAGTTTCCAGCTCAGCTGAGAGAAGCGATCGAAATAGGGGAAAAAGCCATAATCCATCCACACACAAAACCTATTCATAAGGTGATTATGGCAGGTATGGGTGGCTCCGGAATTGGTGGAGCGTATGTGTCAGATGTAATCAGTGACGATTGTTCCGTTCCTTATATCGTACAGAGTAGCTACAAACTTCCATCATATACAGATGAAAATACGCTTGTAATCGTGTCTTCTTATTCTGGAAATACTGAAGAAACCTTAGCTGCTATGGAACAAGCCATCCTAGCAAAAGCAAAAGTGGTATGTATCGCTTCTGGTGGGAAAATCATAGATAAAGCATTAGTACACAAATTGGATCATTTGAATTTGCCCAAAGGGTGGCCATCGCCAAGAGCTTGTTTAGGTTTTTCAATGGTGGGGCAGTTATTTGTGCTTCACAAAATGGGTCTAATTTCTCATAACATCATTGATCAAGTGAGAGTAGCGGCTGACTTATTGAGTTTTGAGCAAGAAGATATCATGCAAAAAGCCGAAAAACTAGCTGGGTTATTGGTCAAAAAGACACCTGTCATTTATACCACAGACCGCAATGAATCTGTAGCCATCAGATGGAGGCAACAAATCAATGAAAACGCTAAAGTCTTGTGTTGGCACCACGTCATCCCTGAGATGAATCACAACGAACTCGTTGGTTGGAAGTCCAAACATGAAGACCTTGCTGTTATATTTTTAAGAAATAGGGATGATCTGAAAAGAAACCAAATCAGAATAGACATCACCAAACAAATCATCAGTCAGTTAGCGCCTACAGTGATCGAAATTTATTCCAAAGGTCAGTCTCTCACTGAAAGGATGATGTATATGACCCACTTAGGAGATTGGGTGAGTTGGTACTTGGCACAACTAAACAATGTAGATGCTTCAGAGATACAAGTGATTGATTTTTTGAAGACGGAATTAGAGAAATCCAGTATTTAAAGGACAAATCTAAACTGAAGTTTCAATGTAAATGATTAATGGAGAAACTACAAATTTTGTACTTCATTTACTATATTAGTGGATGACAATTTTTATAGTAGATTGATTTTAACGTCTTTTTCTTTTGTATTAAGACAAAAGAAACATGCGCCGCGGCGCACAAGGCTGTTCATTTTCTTAACGCCAAAACATCAAAAAATAGCTAAACCGAAAAAACTCGCTTTTGTAATTAGTATCTCGTAATTGGCTTTAGTGCCACTACGTTCATAATTACTCGTTTTTACTTTCGTATTAGCTCGAACAGTTTTCGCTTCTTAACGCCATTTTATGAAGTTTTGACTAAAAACGAAAAGGCCGATCAGACATCACACTCGGAATTAAAGATGTCAAAAATCTTTATTGTAGTCTAAATGTATTAAGTTATTAATATTATATGTGCATACTACTGATTAATATTTATTTACAAACTCAGAAACTTCAAATCTAAAGATTCTCCTTATATAAACTGATAATCGTCTTAGCTTACAAAGTAACTTCTTCTCCTGGTTTTGGTATTTCTATCATACCCATACCTTTATCTATCAAGAAGTGCTTAAAACTAGTCTGAGTATCCAATTCACCATGGACTAAAAATATCTTTTTGACGTGTCCTTTTTGATTTTCTATAAAATCGTACATTTCATTTTTGTCACCATGGGCAGAAAATGAATCCATGATTTTTATATCAGCTCTCACTACTTTGTCTTCATCAAATATTCTAATAGTCTCCACACCTGAACGTAAGACTCCACCTGGAGTTTCTGGGGAACAGTAACCTACCATTAAGAAGGTGTTTTTAGGATTTTCTATATTATTGAATAAGTGATGTTTCACACGACCTGCATTCATCATCCCTGATGCAGATATTATGATACATGGTTCTTGGCTAGCATTGAGCGATTTGGATGCTTCTACTTCTTTGATATAAAATAGATTATTGAAGCCGAATGGATTTTCGTCCGTTAGCATATATTCATTTATTTCATTGTCAAAACACTCTGGATGTAGCCCGAAAATATGTGTGACATTGACCGCAAGCGGACTATCTACATAGATTTTTATATGTGGCAAAAGTCCAGCAGTTTCCATCTTATCGAGCATGTAGACGATCTCTTGTGTGCGACCTAGACTGAATGCTGGAATAATGAGTTTACCACGTTTTTCTACACAGGTGTGTCTTATTACTTCTAAGAATTGCGCAGATTGTTCAGGACCTGATTCATGGACTCGGTCACCATAAGTGGACTCGCAAATAAGGTAATCTACTTCTGGCATTGGTTGTGGGTCACGCAGGATAGGTCTATCTGGTCTGCCGATATCACCCGTAAATCCTATGATGGTTTCTTTACCGTTTTCATTGATTTTCAGCGTAACAGATGCGCTACCTAATATGTGTCCTGCATCACGATACAAAACTTGTACATTAGGATGTACTTGTTCCCAAACATCATATGGGTGTCCTTCAAATTTTACCATTGTGGGTCCTACATCGTCGCTTGTATATAGAGGCGCTCTGAGGATGCTATTTTCTTTTTTGCGTTTGCGTTGGATTTTTTGGTTATGCCATTGCACATCTATCTCTTGTATTTTGGCACTATCTAGGAGCATGACAGCACATAAACTTCTAGTGGCATGTGTCGAGTGGATAGGTCCTGAATATCCATCTTTCACAAGTTTAGGGATACGTCCACTATGGTCTATATGGGCATGAGATAGTATCAGGCAGTCTATCTCAGATGGTTTAAAATGCCATTGATTGTTCCAGTCCCATATGTGTGGACCTTTGCCTTGGAATAGACCACAATCAAGTAGGATTTTGTATCCATCTTCCAATTCTATAAGGTGAGAACTTCCTGTCACAAACTGTGCCGCGCCACAAAACTTGATTTTCATTTACTTATTTTTAACTTGATTTTACAATAATCAAAGATAGTGCAATAATAAGCAAAATTGGATATAAAAACCAATTTCTTGAAATTATAATGTTATGTAGAAGCCAAGATTCAGATTAGTTCTTTGTGCAAAACTAAAGTAAGTTTCGCTTTTTGATTGAACACTTTCTGGTATACTTGGGTCATCTCTTTTTCGAGTTTGTCTTCCAAATTCCAACAAACCCAATTGTGCTCCTACTGAAAATGCTATTTTAGAGTTCATTTGATACAAATATTCTGCTTTTGGTCCTGTCCATAAAGCTAAATAAGTCGTGTAGAACGGAAAAGAAAGATTAGCTCTAGAAAATTGTTTACCACGATCAAATAAAGCACCCACAAAACCACCTAAGTATAATCCTGTTTTATTTTCGCTTTTTACAATATTGTACATCAGATTGTAATTTATCATAAGTGCAGATCTAGACTCATCCACAATGTAAATAGATGTTTTATATTCTGATTTTCGAGACAAATAAGTGATACTTAATCCTGACTTTCGAGCCTTAAAGAACTTTTCTATTTCGACCTCAAATGTACTTAAACCCGTGAAATCATTTTCTGAATTTTCAAACATTTTTCCATGGGAAAAATATCCACCTGAAATTCCAATGGCATAAGTTGCCTTTTGTTTTGATTTCTTTCTCTTAGATTGTGCTTGTACAAAAATGGAGAATGTCATAAGGATGGCTAATAATAAATACTTTTTACTCATTAGTTTTGTGTTTTAATTTTACTTGAAAAATGGACTGAGCCTTTCTTTTTAGATAAATAGATTTAAATACTTCAACTTTTTACTTGAATGGCATAGGTCAGCTATTTTATCTTTAATTTGTCAAAAGATACAAAGCATCTTTAATTTTTCCTTCTGTAATTAATCTAGATGCCATCTCATGTTTTTCGCTTTCAGAAATATCTTTTACATCATCAGCTGTCAAGCTTGTCTCCGATAATTCAGGTATTTTTGTCAACGAAGCCAATGCAGCAATTTCATTTCCTGTAAGGATTTTACTTTCTCTGATAGTCTGAGGCAAACCGTCGAATCCAAGAGGAATCTCTGTCACAGATTGGTATATTTCCATTACAGCATCACCACTTGCACGGACATAATAATTGCGTCCCATACGTCCCATCAAATCTAGTTTGTGTGGATCTAGTCGATCGCCGTTTATTACAGACTCGGAAACTGCTATCATTGTAACTTCACAAATAATGAGATGCCCTGCACCACCATGTTCGCCTAGTTCGATAATGTCTTTGACTTTACATTCCATATTGATAGGAGACTCTAATACTCTTGGTGCCGATACGGTTTCTGATGGCTCAGGCGTGAGTCCTACTTTATCAAATTCGCTAACATCTGACGGAAACTCTACGGATGCCAATGACATCTGACGTACGATGGAGTAGGGAACGACATTGACCACACACTCCTTGCTGACTCTTACATTGTGGAGTGTATCTTTGGTGGTATTGTCAGAGACTCGTCTATTGGACGAAAAAACCACTATTGGTGGATTGGACGAAAACGCATTAAAAAAGCTATATGGAGCCAGGTTTTGCACACCATTTTCGTCAAGGGTACTTACGAAGGCAATAGGCCTAGGTGCTACGGCTCCGATGATATATTGGTGAAGGTCTTTGGTAGGAATTTGGCCTGGTATTATTTTGCGTTTCATGACATTCAATTTTTGAAGTGCGAAATTACGGAAAGAATGGGAGATTTTTATAAAGTGCAGATTTGGTTTTATGACTTTATGCTTTTTGTTTGCTGATGTTCTGATTAAATAAACGTGCTCATATTATGGGTATTTCATTGTAGTGTATACGGAGCATAGTGGGAGCGTATATAAAGCATCAGTAAAGCGTGGTCGGGCTAAGGTCGGGGCAACCTCGGCACAACCTTGGGACAAGGTCGGGACAACCCTAAGCTGGTTTTGATAAAAAATGGTAGTTTTGGTAGCTCTTATGGACTTTTAAAGGTAAGGTAGCGGTTGGATTTCTCGGAGGCGTACGATCGCATAAACCAAATATAAAGATACGCAATTTTGCTCAGAGAATAGGAAGCTTTTCAAGATTTTTATTGGGAAATTTTATTACCGTTAAGGTGCTAAGTTATGGCAAAAATCGAAAGGTTGCTTTTTGTGTTGTTATTCCGTACCTAAAGGCAAGGATGTATGTTTTGATTGTTATTTTCTACCGATATTTTGTCCCTAACGGGACAGGTGTTCGATGTCATTTGGTTTAGTTGAGTTTTATATCTCGCAGACTATGCGGATTTCGCAGATTTTTTTGGTAAAGAATATTGCCACTAAGGCTCGAAGACGCTAAGGCGTGACAGAAGGATGCCTTTTGATTTGATGTTTCGTACCTAAAGGCACGGGGATTGGGTTTCGATATTGTTTTTTCTACCTATATTTTGTCCTTATTGGGACATGTTTCCGAGGTTATTTTGATTAGTTGAGTTTTATATCTCGCTGACTACGCAGATTACGCAGATTTTTTTTTGGAAAAGAATATTGCCACTAAGGCTCGAAGAAGCTAAGTTTTTAAGAACAGAAAAAGAGACTTACCGATGGTATGCCTTTAAGTCATCCCATTGAGGAGAAGTGTTAAGAAAAGTGTTAAAATTTAAAGTGTAAAAATTTATTTAATCCGACTGTCAACAGAAATAGCGTTAAAGTTCCGTTAAGGCCGCATTAAATGGGGTATTTCGTTCG
>DLGT01000046.1 GCA_002482845.1 Saprospiraceae bacterium UBA7687 | reverse complement strand
CCTTGTACATAAGAATTAGGTAACAGGCAAACCCGACAAACCCAGTTCTTAGTAAAATATCGAAATATTGGTTGTGTGCTGATCCGACAGTTACATCTTTCAAAATATAACTTCCCAGATAAGCCGACCCATTAAATGGGTTTGATAAAACCAAGTTAAGAATTGCCTTCCATACCTGGAAGCGGAATCCTTCAGAGTTATCTTCCTTTGTAAGGTCGTATCCATCTTCAGCTAAAAAAAGTCTACCGATTATTCTTTCATAAAAAAAGTCGATAAGAACAGGAAAGTAATAAACCAATACAAGTGAAATTGCAGTGAGAAAGAGTATTCCTTTTAATATAGTAGATATGGATTTTTTTTTAGCCCCTTTGTTTATGTCTTTCCCCTTCACGAAAAAGTAAAGCGTGTAGGTGCATATCATAGCAACTATTGTTGCCCTAGAAAAAGTAAGGAAGCACCCAACAACAAGTACCCAAATAAACACATTTCGGTATTTTTTCATGTAAGATGAATCCACTATTAATATGAATAGCGCAAACAAATAAACGAACCCAAAGCGTTGAGAACCTACAACATCCTTTTGTTCAAAGCCAAGGGCATTGCCTCCGGAAATGAAAAAAGTTACAATACTTTCAAAACTGTAATAAAAGGAAATGATTATAATGGCTTTTTTAAAAGCTTCCACTATATTTTCAGTCAGCTCTACAAATGAATAAAAGAAAATTGAAATAAAGAGAAGGTAACTGATAAATCTCCTTGGCTGTAGGGAAATATCATCGAATATATTTATTACAACACCTAAAACAAAAATAAGTGAGTAAATAAATAACAATAGGAGTATGAAACCAGAAGGTTTTTGAAACTTGCCTTTTACAAAGAGAGCAATCAATGGAAAAAAAGCAAATAGGTAGTTTATAGAAATAGCATCGACGTAAATACGAATTAAGGAAAGCCAAAAGAAAATAAAACAAAACCAGAATGCCATACTATTATAAATCTTTCTCCGCACAAATTCAACCCCATCTTTAGGATGGGGTCTGTGTTTTCTTATACTGCTATATTAATATTTTGATCAATTGTGCATGAATATGTCTTACGAAATCTGTATAAACCATGTACAAATTACTAAAGGTTCAATGCTTTACTAATAAGCAATTTTTATACTGCTAGAATTACGTAAGCTACATAATGCACCGGATATAATACTCTACTATATCAGGAGAGACATTTTCGAAGTGCATCTACTATAATGACTATATCATTACGAGTAATCTTATTTGAGCTTGGCAAATGCAATGATCTGGAAGAAATATCTACGGAAACAGGAAATTCACTATCGCTATAACCATCTCTTAAATATACAGCATGGTGTACAGGGTTAATCATTGGTCTACATTCAACTCCAAATGTTTTCATTTTGGCAATAATATCATTTCGATCATATTGCTTATCGAGCGTTATAGTTAGTAACCAATGTACAGGAGAACACCAATCTTTAAAACTGCGGGGTGTAACGCCTGGCACATCACTCAACATCTCATAATAAATGTCCATTTGTTCTTTTCGTAGCTTTAGAATCTCCTCAATTTTTTCTAATTGTGCCACCCCGACGGCCGCTTGCATATTAGTCATTCTATAATTATACCCCAATGCGATATGATGGTATTTCTTTTCAGATGACATTCCATGGTCTCTGAGTTCTTTACAAGTTAATGCTAATGATGCATTATTAGTTAAAATAGCGCCTCCTTCTCCAGATGTGATTACCTTATTACCAAAGAAACTGAAACAAGACAGGTCACCAAATGTACCAAGCATTTTTCCCTTATAGTACCCCCCTATACTTTCTGCATTATCTTCAATAACTTTAAGATTATACTTTTCTGCAATTGCCATAATTTCATCCATAGGTGCTGAATGACCAAACTGATGTACTACTATTATTGCTTTTGTTTGTGGAGTGATGCTCTTTTCAATCAGAACCGGGTCTAATGCAAGAGTTTCCTTATCAATATCTACCAATTTAAGTTTTGCTCCAGATAATAATATCATATTAGCTGGCGCAATAAAGGTAAGATCCGGACATATTACCTCATCATTTTCACCTATTCCTAATGCCTTAAGGGCCAGATGCAATGCTGTTGTACAATTGGATGTTGCTATACAGTGCTGCACACCATGATAATCAGCTAATGCCCTTTCAAAATCTGTAATATATTTCCCTTGGCTTGAAATCCAAACAGTATCTATACAATCAATCAAATATTTTTTTTCATTTCCTACCAAGGTAGGCTCATATATAGGTATTACTTTCACAGTTACGTATTTTTAATATTATGTAAGAATTTATTTTTCAGTATTCAGAAAAAAGCGTTCGAAAATAACTTCAGCAATCTTCCAGTCGTCCGTATCGTCAATATCAACATTTCTCAACTTTGGTAATGCAACTGGTACAATACCATTTGTTACTACCTCTGTTTTATAGCTATCATAATCTAAGAAATATGATGGTTTACCCCAACGCATATTATTGATTGTCGTATATGTAGGGGCTATTGTTTGTCTATTAATTTGAGAATCGAGCATCCCTTTGGGAAAATAAAATCTGAGTAAATCATTTTGTAAAAAACATTGACGGTAATGCAAGTAATCGCCGGGTACTCTTACTGTATCAAGTACTATTCTTTCAAAATTTGTTTTTTCACATTCGTTATAGCCTTGTTTAATCAGATCGTCATTAATCAATGGGTTATTAGTGAGAATACAAACCCTGTGTGTTTCATCACTCACCCCTAGCTGTTCAAATATATAACGATGTGTATCAAATTGATCTGAAGTATCCTGTGCTAAATAATCTGGTCGGAGGCCAGGAACTACTGCCCCGAAAGATTCGCCAACACTGGCTATTTCCTGTGAATCCGTTGATAAAATTATATCATCAAATACTTCACTTTTTTTTGCAGCTTCTAAAATCCATCCGAGCATTGGCTTTCCAGCAAATGATTTTATATTCTTACCGGGTATCCCTTTTGATCCTCCTCTACAACAAATCAGTGCTATAATTTTAAATTTTTTGTTCATATGCTTATCATTTAGTTGCTACAATCAGGTATACGTCATCAGAAACAGGAGAATTAGTACTATCATAAATCACAACTGATTCAAAACCATTTTTTTCTAATAACACTTTTATTTCTTCTTTCCTGTATGGTTTAAGGATATTTGTAAATGAAGATCTATTCATTGTGTTACGTTCAAAGAACGTTTTCTCCCAGACAAGGTGTTGATTAGAATTATAATACAGCTTAGCTAGTACAAATTCAAATGGGTCACTTATCGGGTAAGATTCCCAAGTTTGAAATATATTATTTTTTGCTTCTGCTATTTGTTTTCCAAAATCAGAAAAGTCACGTAATTCAAGCATAAGTTTCCCGCCGTTACGCAAACCCGTATAAATCCATTTCAATGCATCCTCTTCGGCTTGTTCATAAAGGGGTGATATAAACTGGAAAACTATATCCACTCCTAGAATAAGATCATAATTTTCGGGGGGGACACCTTTTAAAAAATCCGAGTTCTTATTTTTGACCAGTTTACTCCCAATATATGTTCTAAATTTTTCTGCAAACTGATGTCTCGAAGCACTTATTTCATATCCAATTCCCTCCTTTAAAATTTGTTTTGATTCCAAACTGTAAAGAAGTTTACTATTTCCAGAACCTATTTCACATATTTTTCCTTCCCATTTGTCATCTACAATTGAATTTCTGATGAATTCAGATTCGGCTTCGCACTCACGCAATTTATTTTGACAGTATTTTTCAAAGCTCTCGGTAGAAAACCTTTTGAGATTCTCTACATCATCATAAGCTACTATATTGGGATGCTTGTAATCCATATTCAATATTTATTATTTTGTGGTTGCGGCCCGCTCGTCCAGCACCTCGACTAGTTCTACAATACATTCATCCATGAGAATTACATATGCCACTTTTACAAAACCCTCAGGGCTTACTTGAGGTGGGGCAATAAACTTGACATTATATTCAGAATGTTTTAGATACAGATGATCAATGTCTGATACAGTAATCGCAAAATGGGAGGCCCCGATATCATTTGCAAGAACAGGTTCTCTTTTTTTACCTACCTCATTTGTGTATTCTATAAGTTCAATACGGCTTTGATCTGCTGCATTTAAAATCGCTACTTTAATTGAAGCATTTTTTATCCCTAATAAAGTCTCAATATAAAGATTTGATATTTTCGGATACAGGTTGAGTAATTCAAACCCAAGGAATTCAGTATAAATTTTCAATGCTGAATCCATGTCAGTCACTACTATCCCTGTATGTCTTATTTTTCTTGGAATCGAACTTGTTACCATATTGTTCTTCCTCCATCGATGATAAGATTACCTCCCGTCATAAAAGAGGAGGCTTCAGAAGCAAGAAATACAATCGGGCCTTTTAACTCGTTCGCATTTGCCATTCTTCCAAGTGGAATGCGGTATGCCAGTTGCTCCATAAACTTAGGGTCATGATTTCTATAAACACCTGCGGGAGAAAGTGAGTTGACTCTAATCCCGTCTTTAGCCCAATAAGTTGCTAAATATCGTGTAAAAGATAATATTCTGGCTTTTGTAACAGGATATGCAATGGGTGTATTAAAAGAAACTCCTTCGTAGTCAAAGCGTTCATCGGCTTGATAAATTCGGTGATCCGGTGATATTACTGCAACATCTGATGCAATATTAATCACAATACCGTATCCAAATTCTTTCATAATCTTACCAACTTGTTGTGTTACAAGAAATGTGCCGGTAAGATTAACATCAAGGCTTATCTGCCAAAGTGATTGATCATAATCTTCAAATGGTGCAAAAAAAGTGTCTCCGCCTTCTTGAAGATTTTTCATGGCAAATGCGGCTGCATTAATTAACACATGTACTTGGCGATATTTATTTTTTATTGTCTGAATAGTTGAACAAACAGATTCTTTACTGGTTATGTCAATCTCCATACCATCAACAATATAACCATCGGCTGCTAACTGCTCTATTGCTGACGCAACATATTTCTCCTGAATATCCAGTAAAATAGGATGCCCTCCCATTTCTGCTACAGCAGATGCAAATACGCGTCCTAAATACCCAGCCCCCCCTGTAATTAAAACATTTTTGCCTGTA
>DLGT01000026.1 GCA_002482845.1 Saprospiraceae bacterium UBA7687 | reverse complement strand
TCCCACTGAGTTCCCACTGAGTTCCCACCGAGTTCCCACGAGTTCCCACTGAGTTCCCACTAGATCCCACTAGCGTCGACTGAGCAATAAAAATGGAAAGATAGTAGAATTTGGTAATACATGTACAAAAAAGTTTTGACAAAAGAAATATTACCATCTCATCAATTAGAGTAGTTTCTCAAATATCAAGTATAAACTTCACTAAATAAAAAATTCCGAATACAAATGACACCACTCGTATTCAGAATTTTATAATCTTAAGGAAGTACTATCTTACTTTACTCCTTTTTCGTCAGATACAGTCAATTTATATCTGCCTCTTGCTCTTCTTTTCGCCAAAACTCTTCTACCATTTTTGGTAGCCATTCTTGATCTAAAACCGTGTTTATTTGATCTCTTCCTTTTGGACGGTTGATATGTACGTTTCATATTGTGTATCTAACTTTTTATTGAAATTCTAAATTTTGGACTCTTTTTAGGCTTGTCAATAGGACATTTTTAAAAAGAAGCGCAAAGGTAAAATTTTACTTTGAAAAAATATAATAATTATTAAGATTAATTTAGCTGTTTAATAAATTATTGGACGATTAGCCATTCATCGATACAATAAACTCTTCATTGGTCTTAGTACCCATCATGTGCTTTTTGATAAAGTCCATAGCTTCGTCTGGCTTCATATCAGCCAAATGATTTCTAAGTACAAATAATTTTTGAAGTATGCTCTCAGGTAGCAATAACTCTTCTCTCCTAGTACTAGACTTAGTGATATCGATAGCAGGATACATACGTTTGTTAGCCAATGATCTATCAAGCTGTAATTCCATATTACCTGTACCTTTAAATTCTTCAAAGATGACCTCATCCATCTTACTACCCGTATCGATAAGTGCTGTAGCCAAAATAGTAAGCGATCCACCACCTTCTATATTCCTGGCAGCTCCAAAGAATTTTTTAGGTTTATGCAATGCGTTTGCTTCTACACCACCTGACAATACCCTTCCACTCGTAGGCGCAGTCGTATTGTATGCCCTTGCTAACCTAGTGATAGAGTCAAGTAAAACCACAACATCATGTCCGCTTTCTACCAATCTTTTTGCCTTTTCGAGTACAATACCCGCTACCCTTACGTGGTTTTCTGCTGGTTCGTCAAAGGTACTTGCTATTACTTCTGCATTTACACTTCTACGCATATCTGTAACTTCTTCCGGTCTTTCATCTATAAGTAAGACAAGCAAATAACACTCAGGGTGATTGTCTGCAATTGCATTGGCTATATCCTTTAGTAAAAATGTCTTACCTGTTTTAGGTTGTGCTACGATAAGCCCTCTCTGTCCTTTCCCTATAGGCGTAAACATATCTATCATCCTATTTCCATAATCCTTACCTGAAGGATGCGAACATAACTTTAGTTTTTCAGTCGGGAATAAAGGCGTAAGATAATCGAAAGGTACTCTTTCTTTTAATTTCTGTGGATCAAGACCATTGATGCTACTCACTTTTAAAAGAGCAAAATATTTTTCACCTTCCTTTGGAGGGCGGATTGAACCAAGTACAGTATCTCCTGTCTTTAGTCCAAATAATTTTATCTGAGAAGGTGATACATAAATATCATCTGGAGAAGATAGGTAGTTGTAATCAGATGATCTTAAAAACCCATATCCATCTACCATCAATTCTAGAATACCTTCGCTTTCGATAACACCGTCCAAATCTGGTATAAACTTAGGCTCTTCTGGTTTTACTTCGGCGATAGGTTGGATTGGTCTTCTATATTCACCATTTGGGGTTCCTTGCTGATTTGGGTATTGCCCTCTTGCTCTTTGTTCAAATCTTTGTGTAGCTGGATTTGTAGTAGGTTCTGATGGAATATTGCTTGGGTTAGGTCTTTGAACTGGTGTCTGTGGTTCAACCTTGGTAGTTTCTGAAACTACTTTGGGTTCTTCCACTTTAGGAGCATAAACCACTTTTTCAGCAGGAACCACTATTTTTACCCTTTCTCTTTTAGCTGCAGCTGCTGCTTCTATTTTAGCACTTTTCTCTTCGGCTGTTTCTACTGGCACTACTTCTTCTACTACAGTTGCTTTTACTTCAGCTTCTACTGCTTTTGCAGAAGCTGGCTTCCTACCTCTTTTTTTAGGTTCCGCTACCGTGCTCACTTCTTCAACAGCATCTTTATTTAGAACTTCTATTTCTACTTCTTCTATGATTACTTGCTTGACTTCTGGTTTAGTTTCTTCTTTTACGGCTTTTTTAGCTCGTATAGCTTGTTCGTCAAGTATTTTGTAGATCAGTTCTTGTTTGCTTAGTTTTTTAATACTATTACCTAAGCCCATACGTTCTGCTACATCCTTAAGTTTAGGTACGAGCATATCGTTTAACTGCAAAATATCATACATATGATTACTATTCTATAATGAAATTAATAAATTAAGATTAATTTAAAATCCGTACTGCTTAATGGATACATCACGATGGATAAGAATATCCAAAAAACGGGTAAAGAAATAATTTTGAAAGGTTTCTGTCGGATGACAGGTTAGTCTAAAATTTTGAAAGTGCAAAAATAGATATTAATTTTGATATTCAAAACACTATCTTTGCAAAAAATTTAATTTTTTAACATAATAAATACTTTTTTTAATAAAATTCAGGCAAAATGATCGAAATAAGCATTATTAGAGAAGAAAAAGAGAGACTCATCGCAGGCTTAAAAAAGAAAAATGTATCAGATCAACAATTGGCTTCGGTCGATAATATTATCTTAGAAGATGACAAAAGAAAGGCTACTCAAACAAATTTAGACAATTTATTATTTAAAATTAATACTATTTCAGACGAAATAGGGGGACTTTTTAAAGCCGGGAAAGCGCAAGAAGCAAATGACCTAAAAGCACAAGTGGCAACCCTGAAGGAAGAGACAAAAGTGCTCGAACAATCGCTTAAGGAAAGTAAAGATCTTATCGAAGAATGGATCATTCAGTTGCCTAATATACCGCATCATTCCGTCCCTGTAGGCTTCAAAGCAGAGGATAATGAAGTGTTTAAAGCATGGAATGAAGATATGCCTGATTTGGGCGAAAACCCATTACCTCACTGGGAACTTGCAGAAAAATTTAATTTGATAAGCTTTAAAGATGGTGTAAAACTGACTGGTGCTGGATTTCCTGTGTACAAAGGAAAAGGAGCACGTTTACAAAGAGCTTTGATCAATTTTTTCCTAGATGAAGCGACTACTGCTGGCTACCAAGAAATACAGCCACCACTCGTTGTAAATAAAGAATCGGCGCTCGCTACAGGCCAATTGCCTGACAAAGAAGGTCAAATGTACCACTGCGAAAAAGATGATTTTTACTTAATCCCTACCGCAGAAGTTCCGCTTACTAATTTGTACAGAGATGTGATTTTAAACAAATCGGACTTCCCTATCAAGCTAACTGGATATACACCATGTTTCCGAAGAGAAGCAGGTTCTTACGGCTCTGACGTCAAGGGATTAAATAGATTACACCAATTTGACAAGATAGAAATTGTCCAAATGCAACACCCAGACCATTCTTATGATACCCTCATGGACATGGTAACACATGTAGAAAGTTTGTTAAATAAATTGGAACTTCCATACCGTATTTTGCGTTTATGTGGCGGTGATATGAGTTTCAATTCTGCATTGACATTTGACTTCGAAACATATTCTGCGGCACAAGGTAGATGGCTAGAAGTGAGTTCAGTGTCTAATTTTGAGACATTCCAATCCAATCGTATGAAGTTGCGATTTAGAGATGAAGATGGTAAAACAAAATTGGCGCATACGCTCAATGGTAGTGCTTTGGCACTTGCCAGAATAGTGGCTACGCTTTTAGAAAACCATCAGACACCTGAAGGTATAAAGATACCTAACGCATTGCAACCATATACAGGATTTGCTATTATCAATTAATTTAAAAAAATTTAAAACACAGATTTAAAACACATGATCGGTTATTATGTAATTTTAGGAGTTTTTACCCTAATTGGTTTCCTTGTCGGAAATAGGTTGAAATCCAAATTTGCTCATTACAGTAAAATAGGTACCAGAAGTGGGATGAATGGTAAAGAGATTGCTGAAAAAATGCTTGCTCACTACGGTATCAGAGATGTACAAGTGGTAATGGGACAAGGCTTCTTATCTGACCATTACAACCCTGCCAATAAAACAGTCGCATTGTCTCCAGACGTTTACAACGGGAGAAGTATAGGCGCAGCAGCAGTTTCTGCACACGAATGTGGACATGCAGTACAACATGCAGAAGCTTATAGTATGCTTACTTTAAGGTCTAAACTAGTGCCTGCTGTACAGTTCAGTAGTAATGTGCAACAGTTTCTTTTTATGGGAGTCCTTTTTGGTATGGGAGCTGGCATCGGGGGCAATGTTCTTATGTTGGTTTTAGTTGCTACATTTGGGTTAACCGCTTTGTTCAGTCTTGTGACCTTACCCGTAGAGTTTGATGCATCCAATAGGGCCTTGGCTTGGTTAGATGATTCGGGCTTTATGCAGGGAGCAGAACATGATGGCGCCAAAGATGCACTATGGTGGGCAGCGATGACTTATGTAACAGCAGCTTTAGGCTCATTAGTAACTTTCCTTTATTTTCTATTAAGATTTATGGGTAATAGAGAATAAAATCCCAAAAAGATTTTACTTTTGCAGCCATTATTAGTCAAAAATTGAGACAATCATGATCGAAGAAATAGAATTGCAATTCATGCAAACAGCAGAGTCATTTGACAAAGCTATCGAACATTTAGTGTTTGAATTGAACAAAATACGTGCAGGAAAAGCGTCTCCTGCCATGCTCAACGGACTCATGGTAGAATATTACGGTTCTCCAACGCCATTGTCGCAAGTTGCCAATATAAGTACACCTGATGCTCGAACAATCAGTATCCAACCATGGGAAAAAAAGACCCTTGCACTGATAGAAAAAGCAATATTTGAAGCAAATCTTGGCATCACACCCATGAATGATGGTGAAGTAGTACGTCTTATGATTCCACCAATGAGTGAAGAACGAAGAATCACCATGGTAAAACAAGCTAAGGCCGCAGGTGAAGAATCAAAAGTAGGCATCAGAGCACACAGACATAAAATGCTTGACTTCCTTAAAAAACAAGTTAAAGATGGTTTTCCTGAAGATATGGGAAAAAGAAAGGAAGACGAAGTTCAAAAGCTTGTAGACCAATATTCTGCAAAAATTGACAAACTCATAGAAGTCAAAGAGAAAGACATTATGACGGTATAAACTTGCCAACGCATTGATATACAATAAAATATAAAAGGTTTGCATCATAATGAGATGTAAACCTTTTTTTATTTATTGATGGCTTTCTTAGATTCAGAAATTATGTGTATCTTTACAAAACAATGTAATATTGAGTCAACTCCGAAAAGTCCGTAGTTCAAACAAAATGAGAAATCTCGATTCCTACAGCATTGATAATCAAATTTATACCCCTTTAGGGGCAGGGGTGTTTCCCTTTAGGGTCAGGGTAAAAAACGTTTGATTCCCAGTAAATTTATGTTTTCGAAGTGGACTCAATTTCATACCAACCAACTTAATCATTGTATCATGACAAATACCAAAAAATATGCCCTTTACATTGGGATAATTTTAATTGTTTTAGCTGTTTTATCATTTGTATTGAGCAAAAAATACACGGTAGAAATACAAAGAGATATTGATGCACCTGCCAATGTAATTTTTAATGCCATAAATGACTTACAAACACAATCTAGATGGAATACGGTATTGATATCAGACACATCCACTAATATTACCTTTCCAGGCAACACCGTAGGAAACGGAAGTTCATGCGAATACAGTGGGTTCAAGATAAAAAATGGAACCATCAAAATAGCTTCTAGTCATGACAATGATAGTATATACATTATCCAATCACCTGATGGCAAAAATGAAATTCACCATGTTTATTATGTAGAGTCAAAAGATTCACTCCACACTGTTTTAAAGATTAAATCTACAACCGAAACTGGATTTTTATCTAATCTTGTAAAATTTATCAGCAAGTGGAAACTAGAAAAAGTCCTGATGAAAGATGCAGAAAATCTGACAACACTCATAAATGAGAGATTCGTACAAAAGCTGTACAATGGATATCAAATAGAAGAAATAATACCTGCACCTAAATTTTTCATTACGCATCGTGGTGAAGTCGCGATAGAAAATATTAGTCAATTTTACACCCAAAACATAAGCGCCTTGTACCAGAAAGCACTTAATGCTAATATTGTAGTATCAGGAATGCCTTGTGGCTTATACTACACATGGGACGAAGCTAAACAAAAATCTGATATGGCCGCTGCCCTACCCACACTAGCTCAACTAACTAATATACCTGAAACGAATGCCGTTAGTATACCTTCAAAACCAGCATTAAAAATTATATATCGTGGAGATAAAAGAAATTCTGGCAAAGCACATAATGCCATGGGAGATTTTATGAAAGATAGGCAACTATTTATGGATGTTCCGATGATAGAAGAGTATGTTACCGACCCAACAAAAGAGCCCGACCCTGAAAAATGGACCACAAACATTTACTACTACTACTCAAAAAAATGATATACTTAAAGATCATCTTAAGATTAGAATAAGGGCAAGGTATGCGCGAGAATAAGGCAGAAGAAAGTGGTCATGAACGAATGAATTGGGTAGACAAAATGAACCAATTGGGAAAAGAAAAGTCACCATTCATTTTTATCCTTGATTTCGAATTAAAAAATCCAATAATATTAAAACTTGGACAAATACCCAATGATATATATTATAAATTTAATGATATAAAAAATTATACGCTTTTTGGTACACAATCTAAGCCTTTACATTTCTTACCAAATCCAATGCCTATTGGTCAATATACAAAAGCATTTGATGCAGCAAAAAAGGAAATTTTATATGGGAATTCCTTTCTGCTCAACTTGACATTTCCCACATCAATTGAAACAAATTATACGCTGAGAGAACTCTTTAATATTTCACACGCCCGATACAAACTTTATTACAAAGATCAGTTTATAGTGTCGTCACCAGAAATATTTATAAAGATCATAAATGGTAAAATATTTACCTTTCCGATGAAAGGTACCATCGATGCTAGTATTCCTGATGCAACGTCAAATATTCTTAATGATGTGAAAGAAACAGCCGAACATTATACGATCGTAGACTTACTAAGAAATGATTTAAGTATGGTCGCAACCAATGTGAAAGTCAATAAATTCAGATACATAGACAAACTTGTCACTTCTACTAAAACCTTACTTCAAGTCAGTTCAGAAATAGAAGGAACATTACCGATTGATTTTAACGAAAACTTGGGCACTATATTTGCAAAACTACTCCCTGCAGGTAGTATTTCAGGAGCTCCAAAGAAAAAAACAATTGAAATTATCAAAGCAAACGAAGTTGACGATCGTGGGTATTACACAGGCGTTTTTGGTATATTTGATGGGAACAATGTTGATTCAGGAGTCATGATTAGATACATTGAAAAACAGGATGATAAGTTGATTTATAGAAGTGGTTGTGGAATCACCTATAGAAGTGAATGTACATCAGAATACCAAGAAATGATTGATAAGGTCTATATTCCTTTAGGCAAAAATAAGGAATGAATAATAATTTAGTTATTCGAAGTTAGTTTTTTTCAAAAAATTTGAATATTAAATTAGGCAGTTAAGTAATATAAATGTCCAAATTTCTACAGAATTAATATATCTTTGTAAAAAATATAGTTAGATGGGCCTTCCAGAATCCATATTCATACCTGAAGATCAATATTTGGCGACAGAACGTGTAGCTGTTGAAAAACATGAATATTACCAAGGTCAAGTGTATGCAATGAGTGGGACATCACTCGCACATAACATTATATTTAAAAATTTATTTATTGATATTGGGTCAAAGTTAAAAGGAAAAAAGTGTCAGCCTTTTGGTAGTGATTTGAGAATTCATATTCCTGAAAATTCATTATATACATATCCTGATATTTCCATTATCTGTGGTACTCCATCTACGACCGATGAGACATTTGATACAGTCACTAACCCTTCTGTCATTATTGAAATATTATCTCCTAGTACTCGAAATTATGATAAAGGAGGAAAATTCACCTTATACAGAGATATTAAATCTTTAAAAGAATACATACTGATCGATTCCGAAGCAATTCACGTAGAGAAATTTGTCAGAAACTTTGACGATAGTTGGCATTTTACGGAATATAAATCAGTTGATGAAAGCTTTCTTATAGAGACTATTCAAGAAACTTTACACCTGATTAACATTTATGAAGATGTTGGTATATCAGAAAAATAGCACTTACGCACATTCCTTTATTTTGCATTAATCATACATGGTAAGATTGATAGAAAGTATTCGGATATTGAATGGGAGAATAAGCCATCTAAATTTCCATGAAAATAGATGTAATGAATCAAGAACCAAACTCTGGAATCTTACAAAAGCAATCAATTTAAGAAAAAAAATGATTATTCCGAGAAATTATCAAGATGGACTGGTAAAATGTAGAATAGTTTACAGCCAAGAAATAGAAGAAATCACTTTTCAGAAATACCAAATCAGGTCCATTAATAAAATCAAAATCATACAGAGTGATACCATCTCCTACCCTTTCAAATTTGAAGAAAGAAAAGAATTAGATACTTTATTTGCAAATAAAGATGATAGTGATGAGATCATGATCGTTAAAAACAACTTAGTTACAGACGCATATTACTACAATTATGTATTCCAAAAAGGCACACAATATTTTACACCCAATCAACCTCTTTTGGAAGGAGTGATGAGATCTAGTTTAATTTTGAATAACAAAATAATAAAAAAGGATATTTTTGTGTTTGAAATCCAAGAGTTCGATGCAATCCATCTTATAAATGCCATGACGCCATTGGGTAAAATAGTAGTAAAACCAAATCAAATAAATACTTAGTGTTGAAATCATTCATAATACATATCGTACTAAATTTCATTAAGTTAATTATAAATTACACACCTTTTTTATTTGAAATCCTACTATGGAAAATCAAAATACTACTAAAGCACATTCTAAAATATAGAAAAAAGGTAATCAAATCAAACCTTTCAAATAGCTTTGGAAAAACCTTATCGATTGACGAGATCGAGTTAATTATGAATCAATATTATGATGTATTGATTAGATATTTTAGAGAAAGTATGTACATCATGGCTTGGTCTAAAGAAAAGCTGCTAAATGCTATTAGACCTTCAAACTCTGTAGAATGGCAAAAATTCACAGCACTAAATACAAGTTGTATAGTCACAGCATCGCATTATGGTAATTGGGAAATGAATATGGTTCTATTCCCAACTCTAATAAAAGCTAGAGTAGTTGCATTCTATAAACCTATCTCTAATAAATTGATAGACAGCGTGATGCATAATATAAGGTCTAAATATGGCTTGGAATTATACCCAATCGAACAAACTGCACGCATCATGACTAAACTCAAACATGAACAAGTAATGTACATATTTATTGGTGACCAAACACCTGTTAATATGAATGGTGTGTACTGGAATACTTTTTTAAATCAAAAGACGCCATGGTTAAATGGTGCAGAAAAACTAGCAAAAAAATATAATCTCCCTGTAGTTTACTTAAAACAAATTCCTGAGTCTGTTAAACAAGAAAATGTATTCTATACCCTAAATATTATACCTATCAGTGATGATAAGGACATAGAAGAAGTAAATATTACAGAAAAATATGCAACAATTCTTGAAGAAGAAATCAAATCGAATCCACCATATTGGCTTTGGTCACATAAACGATGGAAAAGAGCACACTTTTTTAAGGAAGAATAATTTAGATATATATTACTGTCTTTGAGTCATTTAAACCAATACGCCCTAAAAGAACAAAAATAATCATCATAAAATAAATCCACATTTTGTTTAACATTCGTATGTAGCTGTATAAACAAATAAAAATTTAATAGTATGATGAAGTTCAGTAGTTTTATTTTCGCAATGTGCACTTTAATTTTTGCTAACACAGAAATAACGGCACAAGATACCAAAATGGTTGGCGGAGCAGCTATGTACCCAACAAAAAACATAGTAGAAAACGCGGTCAATTCTAAAGATCACACAACTTTAGTCGCCGCAGTAAAAGCGGCAGGCTTGGTAGAAACCCTACAATCTGCAGGACCTTTTACAGTCTTTGCACCAGACAACGCAGCATTTGAAAAATTACCAAAAGGCACAGTAGAAACTTTAGTGAAACCAGAAAACAAAACAACACTGACTGGAATTTTAACCTACCACGTGTTAGCTGGAAAGTTTGATTCAAAATCTATTGTAGCTGCCATTAAAAAAGGAAATGGTACTGCCACTTTCACCACAGTTGTGGGTGGAAAACTTAAAGCATCACAAAAAGGAAAGGATGTCATACTTACAGATGAAAATGGTGGAACTTCTAAAGTAACAATTGCAGATGTTTATCAATCAAATGGTGTGATTCACGTTATTGACTCCGTTGTGCTCCCCAAATCATAGTAAATCAAGCTTAAAAGCTCGTTTATTTCAAAGACTTATAATCCCATAACTTTAAGTGCCACATTAGAATATTCTAGCGTGGCATTTTTTATTTCCGACATTCGATGGCTAAATCATATTAAAATAATTAATATACACTTATGGTGGAGTTAACAGTCAGGTAATATAAAACAGTGACTTTTGCAGGATAATTATTTGTAAATGAATAAAAGACACATTGAATTAGTTGTATTGAGTGATTTACATTTGGGTACATATGGTTGTCATGCTAATCAACTACTCGACTACCTTAAATCCATCGACCCACAAACGCTAATCCTGAATGGTGACATAATCGATATCTGGAACTTCAGTAAAAACTACTTCCCAAAAAGTCACATGCAAGTACTACGTCAAATCCTAAAAATGACAGAAAAAGGCACCACAACTTACTACATTACAGGAAATCATGACGAAGCACTTAGAAAATACTCTGGACTCAAAATAGGTAAATTTCATCTAGAAGACAAACTAATTTTAAATCTAGACGGTAAAAAGACTTGGATCTTTCATGGCGACATTTTTGATGCTACTACCAAAGGATGGGCAAAGATATTAGCAAAACTCGGAGGTAAAGGGTATGATATCCTTATCTGGACCAATAGATTAATCAATGACATCCTTCATTATTTTGGAAAAGAAAAAATAAGCCTTTCAAAACGAGTAAAGTCAGGTGTAAAAAAAGCCGTTCAATGGGTATCAAATTTTGAAACTATAGCTGCTGAATTAGCCATTGACCAAAACTTTGATACTGTCATATGTGGACATATTCATCAGCCACAACAAAGAATAATTGAATCTACTATTGGCAATGTCCTTTATCTTAACAGTGGGGACTGGGTGGAGAACTGTACTTCTTTAGAATATAATAATGGATCTTGGACACTCTATAAACACTCAGAAGACGATATATTATTGACAGATGATTTTGATGAACTACATAGTGATGACATTAAAGCAGAAGCATCACTCTATCAAGAAATTTTTAATCTTAATTTTAATAGCAAATTAAGTCACAAAAAAACAGCAACCATTTAAATGAAGATACTTTATTCTGTACAAGCTACAGGCAATGGACATATTAGCCGAGCGCATCAATTATACCCACATCTATGCGAGTTAGGTGATGTAGATATCATGTTAAGTGGTTCCAATGCATCATTAAAAATGGAAATACCCATAACTTACAGAAGTCAAGGGATGAGTTTATTTTACTCACAATGCGGTGGTCTAGACTATAAAAAGACTTGGGCTTCTTTCAATTATAATCAAATAAAGAGAGATATAAATAGTTTGCCAGTAGAAAAGTACGATTTGATTATTAATGACTTTGATTACGTCACTGCAAGGGCTTGTAAGCAAAAAAATGTTCCCTCTGTACAATTTGGTCATCAAGGTAGTTTTATGTCACCCAAGACGCCTAGACCTACTTCAAAAAGCTTTATAGGTGAGTTTATTCTCAAAAATTATGCACCTGCTACACATTATGTTGGTCTACATTTTGAACGATATGATGACTTTGTTTTCCCTGCTGTGATAAAAAATGTCTTTCTTGAAGCCAAGCCAAAAGATCAAGGCCACATAACTGTATACTTACCTGCATACCAAACACATTGTCTAGAACAAATATTAAAAGAAATCTCACCTATAGAAGTTCATTGGTTTCTATCAAATATCCAACAACCACACAAGATAGATAATATCACTTACTTCCCCGTAAACCAACATTACTTTAATGACAGTCTTATACATTGTCATGGATTATTAACTGGCGGTGGATTTGAAACACCCGCAGAAGCTCTATATCTAGGAAAAAACCTACTAACCATTCCTATCGATGGTCAATACGAACAACAATGTAATAGTGCTGCTTTAGAAAAATTAGGCATCCCAAAAATGAGATTTCTTAACGAAAAAACTAAATCATTTTTCATGGAATGGGTCTATAAAGCACAAGATGTTCCTAAAATACACGCAAATAATATTAAAGAAACATTGGACTACATTACAAAACTGTAAAAAACGAAAAGCAGTGTTTTAAGAAGGGTAGGAATTTACGAACTCCATAAATCATATTAGGGAATAATATAATACCTATTTCATTATTTTTACATGAATTGCATCATTGCAAAAAAATAAGCGTATCTTTGCGGCTTAATCACCTCCCTTAGGTTCTAATTTCAGTCCACAACGGAGAACCGATACTAAATACAATATATGTCATTCGAAAATTTAAATTTAATAGAGCCTATCTTGAGCGCTCTAAAGTCAGAAGGTTATACACAACCTACACCTATTCAAGCTAAAGCTATTCCAATCGTACTAAGCGGCCAAGATTTATTAGGTTGTGCACAGACAGGTACAGGAAAAACTGCCGCATTTGCTATTCCTATCATTCAAAAATTGCATTTAATGCAAACAGAAGATAGATCAAATCGAAAAATACAAGCCTTAATTGTAACTCCAACAAGAGAACTTGCCATTCAAATTGGTGAAAGTATTGCTGCATATGGTAAAAATACAAAATTAAGGCACACTGTTATTTTTGGAGGCGTACCACAAAATGCACAAGTTAATGCATTAAGAAATGGAATAGATATCTTGATTGCAACACCTGGAAGATTACTTGATCTTATAGCTCAAGGTTTTATTAGACTAGGAGATATAAAAATCTTTGTATTAGATGAAGCTGACAGGATGTTGGATATGGGTTTTGTACATGATGTAAAAAAATTGATAAAACTAATACCTACAAAACGTCAATCATTATTCTTCTCAGCTACTATGCCTGACTCTATAATGATGTTGGCGTCTACAATACTCACTGATCCAGAAAAAGTAGAAGTTACACCAGTTTCATCCACAGCAGAAACAATTCAACAAGCTGTTTATTTTGTAGACCAAGGCCGAAAATATGAGCTTTTAGTTCACTTGCTTAAAGATCCTAAAATAATAACGGCATTAGTCTTTACCAGAACTAAACATGGAGCAGATAAGGTTGTAAAAATGCTCACAAGATTTAACATCAAAGCAGAAGCTATACATGGTAATAAATCACAAAATGCACGTCAAAAAGCGTTATCTAATTTCAAAGACCATACGACAAGAGTACTTGTAGCTACAGATATTGCTGCTAGGGGTATTGATATTGATGATTTAGCCTTTGTAGTAAATTTTGAAATACCAAATATATCAGAAACTTATGTACATAGAATTGGTAGAACAGGAAGAGCAGGAGCAAGTGGTAAAGCAGTTTCATTTTGTGATATAGAAGAAAGAATGTTTTTAAGAGATATTCAGAAATTAATTTCTATGCAGATTCCAGTAGAAACAGATCATCCATTTCCTGCTGAAAATCACGTTCCAGATGCATCTCCAAAGGCTAAACCGCAGCAACAAAGTAGTAGATCTCAAAGTTCTTACTCTAGACCTGCAGCAGTCAGTGCTGGCAGTTCATCAAGAGGGCCATCAAGTGATAGAAATAGTTCATCAAGTAGAACAACAGAAAAACCAAAAAGAAAATGGTCGTGGAAAGGTAACAATTAAAATTACCCAAGTTGTATTAAACAAAAAAGCCTGAGATAAAATTATTAATTATCTCAGGCTTTTTTTATTGATTCATTTTACAAACTAGCCAATGCTACGATAATAAATAAAGAAATTCCAGATGCAATAGCTAGCAGTTATCTTAATACTAGATATGATATGGTAACCATAAATTCGAAGAAATGCAGGTATTAATTAACTTTAAAGAAATGGTAAATGCTGTTTGATCATATAAGATCTAAGTATACAAGACTTCCAAGTAATCTCATAAATACCATACAAACATTTTAAGCTTAGATTTGACTTTTGTAGTGATAATAGCATTTTCTATAATATAATTCATTCTTTATAGTCTTATAGTCAGACTTTTTACACCTTTTCATAAACGTTTTTGGTATAAAAGGCGAGAGCCCAG
>DLGT01000133.1 GCA_002482845.1 Saprospiraceae bacterium UBA7687 | reverse complement strand
AAAATATTTGCCATTATATTGCAGTTTTAAAACAAAAAATAAAAATTATGGCAAAGCAAGTTGGACCGTTTAAATTTTTGGGCAAATTGGGGGAATGGTTTGGATATTTGTTGAATGGGGAATATCATGTCAGAAGAATTGGTAAGGTGGATAAAAAAGTCAGACAAGAAGGTCCACAGTATGAGGAAACCCGTAAAAATGAAGCTGAATTTGGTATCGCTACAAGGTGTGGGGGACTATTTCGTCAAGCAATGATGCATATCACGCAAAGGTGGACAACCAAACATTATCCGCCAAAGGTGATACAGTTGATGATGGAAACATTGAAATCTGACACTGTGCATGTCAAAGGTAAAAGGTCTGTCAATTTTGGTCTGAAAAATGCGGAATCTCAGATGGCATTTAGACGTCTAGATATTTATACCAAAAAGAACTATACCCATTATAGAAGCAACCTTATGAATGAAACCAAAGATGCTTTGGTATGGAAAATGAATCATCAAGCGTTATGGTCAAGAAGAGATGATGGGGATACCAAGTCTGTGAAACTTGGTTTTTTGCATGTAGATTTTGATCGTAAAATAGCTAAATATGAAGATGGTATATCGATCAAATGTAAAAGAAATGAAAAAATCGAGTATAGTGAAGTACAGATAGCGCCTTCTGGTGATATCAAGCTGCCGTGGACTTTTGTCATCCAACAAGTGTGGCGTGATGGGGATATCCATGAACCTACGGGAATGTTGTTTATGAATGTCTTGCAAGTCATAGAAGGAGAGATGCATGTGGAGGATGGATTGCATGGGGCAGATGTTTTAGAGGAGATTGGGGGGTATTGTGTTGATGAATATGGGGCGCTTGGGTTAGATGCGCATAGTATTTCTAGCATTGGGAATCAAGGAAGAAGCATTTTGGATGAAAATGGTGTCAATTGGAATGTGTTTTTGGATGGATATTTGGGTGATGGGTTTGATGAGTGGGTGCTGGGAGACGAGGACAACAAAGGATTGGATGTAACTGAAGATGTAGAGGAGGATAGTGAAGAAGAATTAGATATGCAAGTAGTGCTTGGATTGTGTGGGATTGAGGTTGCTGATATGTATGCTAAACAAGAAATAAATGAAGTGAAGATTGTGGATGGAAATTGTGAAAAAGCGTTATATGAATCTGAAGATTTAGTTGAGCAAAGTGATCACCATGAAGAAGAATTAAATAAACAAGAAGTGCTTGGATTGTGTGGTGTTGAAGTTGCTGATTTGTATATTAATCAGGAATTAAATGAAGTGGGGATTGTAGATGAAAATTGTGAAAAAGAGTTGTACGAATCTGAAGATTTAGTTGATCATAGTGATCAAGGAATCCATCATGAAGCAGAATTAGATAAACAACTAGTGCTTGGATTGTGTGGTAATGAAGTTGCTGATAAGTATACTGAACATGAATTAAATGAAGTAGATGTTATTGATGTGCTTGGTGAAAAAGAGTTAGATTGTTATGATGATATAGAGCTGTGGAAGGAGCGTATATTGTTTGGAGTTGATGGTGGAAATGTGCAGCGTGGTGATGTTCTTCATTCATTAAATAGTGGAATTAGGGAGAAGGGTGGATTGGAACGTTTTGCAGTTGCCAATTTATATGAAACTAGTGTACGTGGATTGCAAAAGCTTAAAAAGAAAAGATTTCTAAGAGATTCCGTAAAGGGGCAAAAATTGCATAGGCTACATGGGCGGCGTTTGGCATTACAAGATACTTAGCGTGTTTTAGGGTTTGCAAAAGTACTTTATAAGATGATTTTTTAAACGGGTAGGACTTTGGTTTTGCCCATCAAGTATACATTAGACTTGATCAAAATATACTATTGTTAACTAAAGTTTCGGACTAAATACTTAAAAGATGAACTGCAAATTTTGTCTTCATTTTTGCGCTTGTAGATGAAGTTTAAAATGGTAAATTGATTTTAACTTGTTTTTCTTTTGTCTTGACACAAAAGAAACAAAAAGTCAAGTCTGTTTCATTTTCTTAACGCCAAAACATCAAAAAATAGCTAAACCGAAAAAACTCGCCTCTGATATTCGTCCACCGCATTAAGAATTGTTGGAACTTCGTAAATTTATCTTATTTGATATAATTTCTAGCCGACCAAAGTTTTGGTCGGTTCCTTTGTTAATGATTGAAATCGTTCAATCATTTTTTGCCAAAGCAAAATCACTCAGTCTTTTTCTTAACGCTATTTTTCAAAGTTTTGACTAAAAATGAAAAGGCCAGTCAAACGTTGCAAATGGCATTTGTGTATTGATTAGCTTTTCTTTTTGCACAACTTTACTT
The DNA here is from genome assembly GCA_002482845.1 of Saprospiraceae bacterium UBA7687. GTDB lineage: Bacteria > Bacteroidota > Bacteroidia > Chitinophagales > Saprospiraceae > OLB9. The sequence goes on along the minus strand of DLGT01000133.1, from coordinate 3,869 downwards.
GACAATATGAAATTTGTTTTAATGAGTTAATAATCAAACATTTATCATTTTATATACATAATAATAATATTTATAAAATATAATTAATGAATTAGTTAAGAACTCCGAAACTTTAGTTGTTAATTGGTGGTGATTTTTAGAATGGTGATTTTTTAAGGGAATCTTAGCTTGGGCTTTTTAAGTAAAATTGACTTTTAAAGTAGTTCTTAAGTATTTATACTTAAACTATTATTCGTATTTCTACGCTTGTGGTGGTCATTGTATCTCCCCACTTTTGCAGTATTGCTTTCATGAAACGACGGTCTTGTGTAACAGTCGTTTTATGAATATCAAAAGCGGAATCCGAAAAGCTTAAAGAGTAGGAATCAACACCAAAAAACAAATTATCATGACCACACAAAACAATTTTCACGGTGCCATCGGCGCATGGATTGATTCAGAACTCCATCCCACAGGTGCTACATCTCCTTCATCTCCTAACAGTAATTTTGTATCCATGAAGCTCAATCATGTGTACGCAAGCCTAGACTACTTGTGTATTGCATGGTTTGACGTGGATATGACGAACCCACAACAACCTACCATCAGTACTACCAATACTGGTCTGCAAATGATTGTCGCTGATGCACAAGCACAAAATCCAAACATTAAGTTGTTTGCTACGCTAGCATGGACTACTAAGATTTATTTGGAGCTAAAAAAGATCATCCATAACCCAACGACACTGGATGCTTTTGCGAACAATATTGCTACATTTTTAGGTAACAATAAGATGAATGGATTTGATATCGATTGGGAATCTCCTATCAGTAATCTGAGCCATACAGAGTGTGCAGATTGGCTTAATGCTTTGAGAAAGGCTTTCGGAAGTACTTATTTTATCAGTCTTTCTCCTGCTACCACAGCGGGACTTGATGCCACAGCTGTAAATGCTAATTGTGATATTATCAATCTTCAGACGTATTCTGGTTTTACTAGTGCGAGTGATTTTGTCAGTATCGGGATCAATCCATCTCTCCTAGGATTTGGAGCAAAGTTTGAGAACCAAAATGGTACCCCGTATCAAAATGCACTACAAGCTTACAAACAATATGTAGCAGGATTTACAGCCAATGGAAAATCATATGCTTACAACACCATCATCAACTGGAGACTGGACTCAGATAATTGGCCTTTTGAACAAGGACAACAATTATTATTAAATCAATATATCAAAGGTGGTCCAAATTCAGTACCATTTGATGATGGTGCTATCATTCAGGCTCAATCTACGCCTACCGTGATGCAAAGTGTGATGGTAAGGAGTGGCGAGGTGGTGGATGCCATTCAGGCAAGTAATCAGAATCAGGCAGGCACTTATGTGGTCAATATGTTGCAACATGGTGGAGATTCTGGCAGCCAAAATCCTACTATTAATTTGCCTAGTGGATTGACACAAATGAGTTACGTCACTGGAAACTGGTATGGTCATCAAGTGGTGGTTCAAATCACCATAGCGGGTGTAAGTTATCCTTCTGCCATCAGTCATTCTGTCTCTGGTACTGCATCACATACTATCCAAGCACCTGCTGGCAAAACGATTGTAGCCTTTAAAGGAAGTACGCAATATGCACTCCTAGCAGGAGGCGGTTTTACTTGGGTGCTTGCGGCTATTGATGGGGTTTATGGGTAGGGTTTTGTTAGTTTTGTGTTTTCAAACTAGGGTATAGCGTTTGGGAGATGAGCAATAAATAAAGGCATTTATATTAAGTGGTAAAAAGGTATAGGGGCGTAGTACAGTTGGGCAAAAGTTAGATCAATGAGTCCACTCCTAAAACACTTGAATTTTGATAATCAACGGTTTTTTACCCTGCACCCTTAAGGGAAACCGTTGATTATCAGTATGAACTGATGTTTTACTTACATTCTTTCAGGAATAGTTTTCGTAGTGGGCTCATAAATAATTGAAGTTTGAGATCAATATTGGAATTATTATAGATTGTCTAGAATTAGAATGAATGGTTCTTTATGATGCAAACATTTTATTAATGGTTTTGATTGATATATAAATCATGTAACATCTAGCTGTATTGCGCTCCTATAATTTGGTGTCTAATAAACTATTGAGCTATCATTTAATCGATATAATCATTATTGGAGGAATTCAAGTTAATGTAAACTTCCAAAATGAATTTAGAAAGCTAAAAATCTGATATTTTTTCTAAATTTATTTGGGATTGCCTAGGTAATTCAATTTGGGTGCTAGTGTGAAACCTGTGCTTTGCGATATTATCACAAGAGACCTTTTCTTTATTAATTGTACTTTGTCAAATTACATACAAGCTATGCTATATAATTAATTCAAGCCATTCAGGCTTGTTTTTTTAGTCATTTTTACCATAGGTTACACCTATGGTTATTTAAATTCAAGCCTTTCAGGCTTAGAAATAATTGATGATTCAAAACTGATAAAGTATAATTAACCACATTCACATAATCTTGTCCTTTTCTGAAAGGGTATTTTGAACAATCAAAAGCATTGCGGGAAAGAATTAAGACAAATTTAGTTAAAATTGGTATAAGACTGTAATTATTTGGGTTAAATTGGTTTACAAAATGTTTATAATACATACCTTTGTAAACCAAATCAAAAATAATCGTCATGAAGGAATTAATAGCCAAAAGAATAAAATCAGCTCGCATGCTGGCACGGATGTCGCTCCGTGAATTATCAGATGCCATAAAGAACATAGTAAGTCATAATGCCATTCAAAAATATGAGAATGCAGAAATGATGCCTGATAGCAAAGTATTGTTAGCCTTATCGAATGCACTTGGAGTAAAGTCAGATTACTTCTTTATGCCTTACAATGTTGAAGTTTCCAACATTGAGTTTAGAAAAAATAGTAAATTGTCTAATAAAGATATAGACGCTCTAAAAGAAGAAGTTAGGGATAGCATTTCAAGGTATTTGGAGTTGGAAAATTATCTGAATATATCTTCTTCATTCCACAACCCTATTTCTGACATTATCATAAGTAGTGGAGAAGATGTAGAGAGCGCCGTTAATAAATTATTGACTGAATGGAAAATCGGCTTTAACGCACTACCAAATGTGATTGATCTTCTGGAAGATAAAGAAATAAAAGTGGTAGAAATAAGTGCTCCAACTGGATTTGATGGATTTTCGGGATGGGCCAATGAAAATATTCCTGTTATCGTTATTTGTAAAGACTTTTCAATTGAACGCAAAAGATTTACTGCACTGCATGAATTAGGTCATTTATTATTGAATTTCAATCCCAATTTACTTCATAAAGAGGTAGAAAAATTATGTCACCGTTTTGCAGGCGCCATGTTGATACCAGAAGACACTTTTTTCAGAGAATTTGGAAGAGTCCGAGGTAATATCAGCATAAATGAATTAATCGCCGTAAAAGAAGTTTATGGGATTTCAATGCAGGCAATTATGGCAAGGGCTAAAGCTTTAGGTGTTATAAAAGAAACTACCTACAAAGGCTTTTGTATTAAGGTAAATCAAAACCCTGATTTGAAAAAGGAGATTGGTTTTGGCCAATACAAAGGCAATGAAAACTCGTATAGGTTTAAACAACTTCTCTATCGAGCAGTATCCGAGGAAGCCATCTCCATGAGTAAGGCATCCAATCTTGCTAATCAAAAATTGGCAACTTTTAGGGACGAATATATCGAAATATGATCGTAGTAGTCAATGATGCCAATGTACTGATAGATTTAGAGTATGTTTAAATTTTTATTGCCTTATAATCAATATCTTATGAACCTGACTTCAAAATAATCTCATCGTTTAGTTCACCTGCCAGTCTGAAATTGATGGTAGGCAGGCACGCTAAACTCTTTAATTCTTTTAT
>DLGT01000071.1 GCA_002482845.1 Saprospiraceae bacterium UBA7687 | reverse complement strand
CTTCATCTACAAGCGTAAAGATGAAGAACAAAATTTACAATTTATCTGTTAAGTATTTAATCCGAAACTTCAGTTAATAATCCATGCACACAAACATCTTATCTACATTAGACCTATGGCTTAATTATCTAGAAGATTACAATGAAAAAACTTTAATCACCAAACCATCACCTCACATGTGGTCCATGGGGCAGGTGTACAAACATCTTTGGAGCGAAACCACCTACTTTGTTTCCCAAGCGATGATCTGCGCTTCAACAGATGAAAACAAAAACCTACATATGACACCCGAAGGCGAAAGCATGTTTGCCAATAATAGTTTCCCCGACGAACAAATCATAGGTCCACCATCCAATGACCTCACACCACAACCTTCAAGCAAACAAGAAGTATCAGATGACTTTAAAACCCTCAGTGCCTCTGTTGTCCTGCTTTTAGATAAGATGGCACATAGCACATACGAAGGCAAAACACCACATCCAGGTTTAGCCTACTTTAATGCACAGGAGTGGCTCCAGTTTGCTGACATGCATCTCCGTCATCACCTAAAACAAAAGGAAAGGATAGATGGCATGATGATGAGTATTGCGTAGTTTATTTAATATAGAGCTTATACTAATGTTCTTTTAATCAAATCTAATTGCATTATTATTCAAGCTTAAATTTTATGGGTATCGTATATTTCATTGGAACAAATTCTCCTTCAAAGGTGGCTGCTCTATCAAATTTTAGTTTTTTGCATACATCAATAGCAGCTTCATCCAATCCATAACCCAATTTTTCTTTTACTTCAAAGTCCGAAGTAGATCCATCAGTATTAACTATAAAATCAACAATAACGTCTCCATCTTTTTTTTCATTTCTGGCAAGACTTGGAAACTCTAAGTTTGTATATATAAAATACAGCATTTTGGGTACTGAGCAATGTTTTTCATTTCGTGGATTTAAGCCATACTGTGGACAAGAAGAACAATCAAAACAAGGCAAAATATCAGCAACGGGTTCTTTTAGTTTACCTTTAGTAAATGTTGAATCAGTGGTAGACCATATATACCATTCACCATCCTTTTTGACCATGATGCTATCATTAGAAATTTTATTTACTTTGTCAAAAATAGGAGCATGAATGATAGAACCACTTACATTCATAATACCTAATTTATCATTCTCCTTAAAAAAATAATACTTAAAGTTATTTGTTTGAAAAATAGAGTCATATACCATCGGATGGATAGTTTCGCCTATTTCTGTGACCAATCCATATTTTTTATTATTTACCAATATGAAATTTCGATTATTTATGTCCAATCTTGATATTCCATCCATATATTCAGTAAGCAACGGTATGCCTTTAAGACTATATAGCATATAACCTTTTTCTTCTAGGTCGAATGCCAAGATGTTATGACCGTTATATCTTAGGTTAACATACTTGAAATCAATGAGCTTATTGCCGAATGTATCAATAAGAGCATCATAATTATTTTTGGTCACGATCATAGTTCCATGCTCAACTTTACTACATCTATCATATGATGCACGGACAACAAATTCTTTTGTTCCTTCCTTGCAATAGCCGCATTTGCCAAATCGCTTGGTAGTAGGCACAAGTTGTGCAGACAAATTTATATGGAATAAAACGAAAATAGTAATAGTTAAAATTAATTGTTTCATGAAACTGCTTTTTTGCCAAAAACATAAAAAATAGGACACATTATAAATTCAAATGATATTTTATGCAAATAATTTAATTTGCATCTATCTAATATACAAGGCCTACTTTTATAACTCGGTCATGGAATCCTTCACTATATGTACACCAACTGTAATCATCAGCAAAAACCCCTAAATAATGTTCTGCACCTAAGGGGATTTGTTGATCAAATGATGTTGCAGGACAATTGTTATTAACCACAAAACTGGAATTTACGATATCATTATAATACATAATAGATACACAAAAATAATAACGATCTGTTTGAGTCATATCATCAAATATTTGAGCATTGATTGGAATCCATTCTCTTTTTTGAATTCTATTTACATTTTTGACAGATACCTCAGGAACTTTAAAACAATGACCACCTGAATCAATCTCCTTAATATGAAGGGTAACTTCAGGTGCACTTTTACTTAGCTTAGCAAATCTATAAGCAGGAACTACGACCCTTTTCATGGTCAAATAATCAGTAGAAAAAAAAGTAAAGGAAAAATGATATGACTCTACAAAAAAATATCCTAAAGAGAAAAGGACAGCATTGTTCCTCAAGTCAAAACCTGTTAGAATTACATTTTTGTTGAGCGGGTTGTCAGGTGCACAATCTCTCGGACAAAAAATTGATTGCCCGCATGGTTGGGTGAACAATCCAAAATCACCCGTATAGCCACACTTATTTTGCCATATGTCAAAACCCTTCATTTTATTTAAGTAAATTTTATTTTGTGTGTTTTTATCTCTAATACCAGATGACAATATGTCTCCTAAAACACTACCATCACAATTTAAAATTTGTGGTAAAAATTCATACAGACTGATATTTTTTTCATTAGTCAGATCATTTACATTTAAATAAAGATGGTCTGATGAGTATTTTACATTAATATAAAAGTACTTTATTTTAATATACTCAGATGTATTAAAATCACTAAGGAGCTCGTGATAACCATTAAAATAGTAAAAAACATATCTCTTATCTTCTATTTCTTGAGGTGTTTCTACACCTACAAATGGTATCACATCGTTGGTGTTCCAATCTAATTGGTGAAAAATATCAGGTATCTTTATAGCCATCATTGGGTCTTCTTGAGCCAGAACATCTTGTAGACCTTCCCCAAATAACTCTTTGACCTCTGCATCTTCATATTGTTTGATCACTTGTGCTACCGTCCTACCTGATGGAAGGACATCATCTTTTATTATCCCAAATACCAACTCAGCATATATGTTTTCGTTAGGAACGATCGATTTTTCTTTGATATATTGTCTCAATTCTTCTTCTCGCAAAGCAGCAGCCAGTGACTTCCCGAAGGCTAGTCTTAAATCAAACCGTTCTTTTATTTCAGGTGAAATGTCTTTTGTCCAATTAGCTATATTACGCTGTTCCGAAAAGTCTGTCTTTGAACAAGAGAAGAATAAACATACCGTAAATATAATCAAAATAGAAAATTTCATGACTTATATTTTTTTTATTTTTTTATCGCTCTTTACCTTTTTCGATAATTTATTATTTCCTTATTTTTATAAAAAGCTTTAATACATGGTAAAAGTAAATAGTCATGCTGATATAAAAAAGCAATTGCCCAGAAAAAGTAAAAATTAAAACCAAAGCAATGATACTATTTAATCATCCCAAGAGTGCTTACTCTTTGGCATCTCCGTCATCACCTAAAACAAAAGAAAAGGATAGATGGGAAGCTGATGACTTTATGATAAACCCTGTTACCTTTTATCATTTAAGATGCTACATCAGTTTAAGCCAATAAATCTTTTATCATACAATCTTATGTCTTCATCACCTTGATAGTGGAGCTATGACCTTTAGCATCTATCAATCTTACGATAAACATTCCTGATGGATATCCCTCTAGGACTAAGTAGTTTGGTAAGGTATGATCTATATATTTAGAAATCACTTCTATGCCGTTATTATTATACACTTTCAGGTGACCGCTGTAGCTACAGTCAATAATGCTGATATCGGTGATAGGATTGGGCCAGACTTTTATCCTAGATAATGGGGCAGATACATCGATGTCTAGCCCTGAATAATCTTCTAGACTATCGCATACATCTTCATAATCTACACGCAGACGTGGATAATTGGCCATACCGATTCCCTTATAGTACAGAAGATCTATGTCATACTGAACAAAGTCACATTCCTTGCCTTTTTTGTTGGGTTTGTTGATGCGATGAAGTGTCCTTGTACCATTGGTACTTCCCATATAAATTTTACAGTCAGGCGCTAGTGTCATCAGATGAAAATTGGCAAAAGGGTCTTGTTGGTATTTGAAGGTATCTATCAGCTCTACACCTTGTGCTAAGTCTTCTTTCCATAGATCTACCTGCATCAGTGAATCATACATCGTGATATATACGAAACGACTATTTGGGGAAAATTCTATGCCAGAAAAACTTCTCCTATGTTGTATAGGTAGAATGCGTTGATTGCTAAGTAGCCCACTTGTCCGATCAAAATTAAATAAATTTAAGCCATTCTCTTTTGTATACCAGGCCCACATTTTTCCATCAGGTGAAAACTTGGCCTGACCACTAGCTGAAGTATTTCGTGTCGCGGGAGGCCCTATTTGTTGGCTATCCTGTAGCATAGGCCCATCTTCTTTCAGCAGGTACTTATAATAGGTATTATTGGTCTTATTCATTTGTATCATCCACCAATACCTATTATCGCTATGTTTGATGGCAGTGAGATATGAAAAAACCAAGGAGTGTTGCTCATGAAATACTTGATTTTTTTTAATTACCTTTCCCCGTCCACCATTATATGACATATCCACTATTGTATATCTCAAATCTTGCATCCAAAATCTAAGCGTAGGCGTCGTTTCATAATTTATAAATTTATGGATGATGTAGTAAATGTCTTCATTCATCTCATCTTTTAGTATCAGTATATCCTGAAATCCATTATACCCATAAGTGCAATTTTCCCACCATTCCACGTAAAACTTACCATAATTGAGACTGTCCCCATTCTCCATCAGTTGATGATCTGATTGGATGACTTGACACCCATTGGTATAAAATAACAACTTTCCATTAATATCGCTAACACTCGCATTTACATCTGAGTTTTGGTACTTGACAGTATCTAAAGAAATCTTCAAATCATCATAACCAAAATCTATAGTTGTAGCATATCCAGGTGAAGTTCCATTTATAAACAACCAAACATAATCATCCTTTTCTTGTGCTACTAGGCTTGGATGTACCAAGCCTAGTAGCACAAGAATGTTATATTTCAATAATATTTTAAAACTCAATGTCATTAAAATTTCACTAATTTTTTTGTATCCAAGATATCACCTGTGCTTTGATTAATAATTCTGACAAAATACAATCCAGCTGCATTGGTCTGCAAATCTAACATAGATACTGTTAATATGTTTTGTTTTGTAGAGATCAAGTTACCATTGAGATCGTAAACTTGTAAGGCGAAGATTTAGTATCTTGGTCGCTTGGTGTACCGATAATAAAATATGCTCTTTCTCACTTCCGCCCATCACTCATTACCCTCACTTCTTATTCCACTTTATTGCTCCGAAATAATAATTAACCCCTATTTGATAGCCAGATTGACGTCCATCATACAGGACGGTTTCTGTTTTTTCTGATAAAAGTACATTGTTATCCAATGGATCGTACACTTTTTGTTTAGCTTCAGAATAGCTGTCCACCACATTGCCCAAATGTGTATAAGAATACATAAACTGCAAGCCTATTCTACCTTTATCTCCTAGGTCCTTCTCTATATCTATTCCGAATTTCCACGAACCATTCAATGACAGAATCCCACCATTATAAAAATTATCAAATATTCTTGAGCTTTCTACAATATCATCTTTTGTGCCAGTGTATTGAGTTAAATATTCATTTTCGAAGTATCGATCTAGCGTTATTCCTGCGCTTAATCCCAAACTCAGCCCATGTTTAGCGCTTATTGATTCACTATATCTTAGCATAAATGGTATAGAAATCATATCCGTTCTCCTCTTCAAACTATTATTATCCAGAAATGAAATAGTTCGAAAACGATACTGTAAACCCGACCTCAACTGCCACTTCGGACTAAAAGCATAGTCCAGCTTTAAATCAAAGTAGTAGGCATTATGCCCCGTGATTGTAGCAAACTTTAGTTCCTGAGATAGCGGTGAGACAGACTGTGGTCTGTCGTCATTGTATGCCATCATCATAGTACCTAGACCTACTCCGATTTGCAAACCGCGCTGTGCTTGCATAGCATTAAAAAATAAAGAGATAAAAAGAAATGTAATAATGATTTGTTTCATGGTAAATGAGTTTTACTAAGATTTGATGAAATATAAATTTTTTAAATAAGATTGAAATTATTCGGAATAAGGAGATGAATGTTTTGGGTTTATTTAAAAGCCAAAGTGCCAAAAGTATAATATACACCAAATTGAATACCCGTATTTTTTAAGTTAAAGCTACCTTTACGGTCAGTATTAGAAGTTTCTTGCCCATTGATGAATACTTGTTCATTTACGTTAATTGGAAAATTCCAATTAAATCCATTATTAGATTTATGCACAAAAAAATTGAGTTGACCTCGTTTACCTATATTGTAGGTAGCATTGATGCCTAATCTCAAACTGATATGATCATTAAACTCAAAAACCCTTGATTGCACGTCATCTGCATCAAATCTAAAGGAAGTGATAGTTTCTTTTTTTAATTCTGAATCTTTTGAAATGCTAGAATAATTCATTGAACTGAACACTGCCTTGTCAAACGATACACCTGCATCTAAACTAAAACTTAGCCCCGACTTTTCCAGTTGCAGCACAGTAATGTTAAGAATCAAGGGAATACTGACATACTCTGCCTTTTGATTGGTCAAATTTTCCAAATCAATATTTTGAGTCTTGTATTCTAAGCCTGATTTTAATCTAAATTCATCATTAAAACGATAATCTATATTTAAGGAAGCGCCATATAGATTTGATATGTTAACCTTATCTTCATTCAGGTATGTCTGTGACTCATTATTCGTTAAGATATGATTGAGACCGACACCTATTTGGAAGCCCTTTTGGCTTATTAAGACTAATGGCAATGTGAATAATAAAAAGCTGAGCACTAAATTTTTCATGTTTGAGATGTTTTATTTTATTTTTAAAATTTTTAGAAATGAGTTTAGTCACTTGTTTTAAATAAGCTTGAGAACACACATTTTATTATTAAAAGATGTATTTTGATAATTATATATTTCTAGAACGAAGGTCGCTGCTAGGACGCTTCTTTGATAACTAAATTTTAACTTTTAGAGCATATTGAATCTGTTTTGGTTTATACAAAAAAGCATTTAGAGCATACTCTTAGTTTTGGAACCAAATGCGATTTTTTAGATAATTATAACTTGACAATCTTCTTTACAATATATTTTTCATTTGAAATTAATTTTACAAAATATATACCAGGATTTAGATGTTCGATATTAACTTTATTTCCTTGGTAAACAAAAAAATGTCTAGCTCCAGTTATATCCTTGATTTCTAAATTGTCTATCTCGAAAGTTGGTTCTATATAAAGGTTGCCAGTAGTTGGATTTGGAAAAATATTTTCAAAATTTACTATTTCTTCAATTGTGGAAGACTTAATAAAGCGCTCAAACCTGATCACCCAACCAACTGGAGGCAGCGATTTTAAGTAACCACCGATATTATCTACAATATAATCATCATATGGTCCATCAAGCCCAATTCCAACATCTTCCTTAAAAGAGTTTCTGATCCCCATCTCTGGGCCATAATAAATAGGTGGATGGTTGTTTGGAAATAAATAAAAACCTTCACCTGGAACATAGTTTGGAGAGTTTTCTAGATTGTAACTACCAAATCTAACTTCCATAGATCCATTTTCAAAATACCAAACTTGAAAATTTAAATGGCTGTCATACTCTTCTACAGATGGATCAGAAATTAGCCTAACTTTAGTGTATTGAAGAACTAAGGCTTTAATACCATCTTTCTGAGTAAGTTTATATCTCACATCAGAAACAATGTTGTTTGGATCAATACCAAAAATGTCAAAATCATATCCACTGGCCATTAATACAATTTCGTAATTTAGTGAATTTTCAAAAAGACATCCAGAAGTACTTCCACAATAAATATAATTATGTAACGAATCATAGAAGGGGAAATTAAAGTTGAGATCAAATTTTTTTATCCAACCACGATCACCTTGAGTTTCAAGAAGGATTGAATGAAATGAATCTATTTCCGTGTATTCATCTTGAAAAGAGATGATTCGATAGTCATAATTCTGAGCCAAAGAATTGTTAGAAAAATGAGCCAATAATATTAAGATGATAAGATTCTTCATATTTTATTATAATGTTGTGAATAGAATTTGAGACAAAGCGTCTTGTCGAGTCATTGGAATATAATTAATAATAGTAAGCCTATGTTCAATCAATTTTCAATTAAATGTCAAAGTGCCAAAAGTATAATAAAGTCCAAATTGAATACCTGTATTTGATACCCTAAAGCCACCTTTACGGTCAATATTAGATATTTCTTGCCCATTTATAAATATTTGTTCATTTAGGCGAAATGGAAAATACCAATTAAATCCCCTATTCGTTTTATGTACAAAGAAATTGAGTTGGCCACGTTTACCAATATTGTATGTAGCATTGATGCCTAATCTAAGACTTAAATGATGATCAAACTCAAACACTTTAGTTGGCAAACCATCTGTATCAAGTTGGAATTTTGTTATTGTTTTAATATCAGAATCAGCTAATCTTGAATTACTATTAAGATCAATAGTACTGAAAACAGGCTTATCAAACGATCCACCTGCATCTAGACTAAAACTTAGCCCCGTCTCCTCCAGTTGCAGCACAGTAATGTTAAGAATCAAGGGAATACTGATATACTCTGCTCTATAATTGGTTAGGTTCTCCAAATCAAGATTTTGTGACTTGTATTCCAAGCCAGACTTTAATTTAAATTGTTCATTGAAACGATAATCTATGTTTAAGGATGCGCCATATAAGTTTGATATGTTAACATTATAGTCATTTAGCAATAATTGTGACTTGTTATTTGTTAGGATATAATTGATACCGACACCCATTTGGAAGCCTTTTTGGCTCATCAAAATAAATGGGAATGTGAATAACAAAAAGCTGAATATTAAAATTTTCATATTATAGATGGTTTTATTATATGGTAAAAGCGTTTACATTTTTATAAATCTATGAGTCTTAGTACCATGTTTATGATTTAGGACCAAGATGTATGAACCTGAATTAAGAATTTGAGTATCTATGATGTTTGATTTGCCAGAAAGCAACTGATTACCCATCATATCAAAAATGATATAATTCTCAAAAATACAATCTTGGTGAATATTGATTTCATCATAAACAATACTTGCAATTGAAATAGGAACAGATTGATCTTTTGTTTTTGTAGTTAATTTCTTAAATCTGCATACTGTATTTTTTTCAGGAATGTATGTAATACCAGCAAAATCTTGTGACCATGTATCTGTAAATTCTATTGTAGGATTGTCATTTAAATTTCCCCTAATATTAATATTCTCATTCAGGTCATAATTTGATATTGTAAGCCAAAAAGGATAAAAATCATCACTGAAATATTCTTTAATACCTATGCCTGGTTTATACAATTCTGGTAGGATAAATGACTCACCAAATCTGATTTCCAGATCTCCATTTTCCCAAAACCAATGCTGAAATGAAAAGTGATTTCTTGCGAATTTTGGTTCATCTGGGTCTTCTTCATACACTACCTTTTTAAACTCAAAAATAAATACTTTTTTACCATCTATCTCGGTGGACTTATACCTGAAGTCTGAATCTAAATTTGGCACAATTTCTTTTTCAATATGAAGCATAAATTCTTTACTAAAAAGATACATCGGATACTCTAGGCATCCTTCAATATATCCAATTGACCAGTTCTCAAAAATAAATGAATATAAAATGGTATCGAAATAGGGAAAACCAAAGCCAAATTCAAATTCTTGCTCGAATACAAAATATATAGGTGTTTCCATAACTTTTTCCAGACCTAACGATTTGTATTCTGTAAGTGTATCGTAAGGTAAACTGTCTATTTCTATTCTATAGGATTGACTTGATATGTGCAAAGACACTAATAAAAAAGCGAGAGTTAGGATTAAATATTTCATATTATTTATTTACACTTTATAGGACAAGGCGAATATTACCTCGCCTTGTCTTTATATTAAAAATTAATTAGTTACAATAGTTTGGAGTAATTTGAGTTGAACCAAAAGATGCATGCCTGCTTCCTCTATAATTAAACGTAACGTCTCCGGTTTTGTGATGTGTTAAGGTTTCGTTCACCCAAACAGTTACATCTACATCTTTGCAATTGTTACATGAATCATAATCATTCTCTGTTTCCATAATTACACAACCTCCCGGTCCAGGTGCTATATTATCTGGAGCAGTTCGGTTTTTTGAATTTGCCCAAATTTCAAGTTTTTTTGAAATCAATTTTCCTCCAGTATTTAGACTTCTGATTGATGTTTTCCCAGTGTGAAAATAACTCTCCCAAGCTGTTCCATTTTTATATTGAGTGACTAACTTAAATCCTTGAGGCTGGAACACTACGGGATCACCATCTATCGTTTGAAACTTTTTGCAACAATTATCGGAAATGGACTTTGAAATATCAAAACAATATTGTTTCAGTGGCTGACCATTGCATACCAAACCAATACACAACTCTACCTTTATCTCTTTTACCGAACTAGGTACATTAAAAACTATAGCATTTGGATTACCAGCAACAGAGTTATAAGTTCCCGACAATGTTCCAGAAGCGCTACCTCCGATTTCAGTCCAGGTAACTGTCCAAGTCTGGCCATTGTTTAAACCAATGCAACCATGTCTCAATATAAATGCATTATTACCACTAGGATTTGGTGCTCCATTTTGTAGTTCTAAAGATAAGCCACAATCACAATCTTTTGTCATAGCTTGAATTTCTTTTGTACCACTATTGAAAATTTGAATTCCTGGCTTTAAATCCACAAGCTCTATTTCACCACCAGGAGGTATGTTTCTCAATATGGCTCTATTAATGGCATCATTAGATTGTATTTTAAAATGTTGAGTTGCGTTTTTGTGTACATAGATTTCATTACCAACGATTACTTCATAATGATTGTTGAGTATCATATTCATTTCATCAATCGGAAATATAGGATTGATCAAACTACCATCGCTATCTTTAGGGTTTAGCTTGTAAATGGAAGAAAATCCTAATGTACTAGCCATCTGATCCGAGATAGTTACAGCAGGATGGGCTAAATCACTAGTCTCATCGCCTAACTCTGAAAGTTGTTTTATCTGTGTGGACAACTCTTCCATATATGCAAAAACATCTTCTAGAGTATTAAACTTCAATGTCCCATTTTCTACTGTAGGTGTAACAGTTGTCCTTAATTGAGTACTCTCAGAACTTGCACTTGCTAATTCCTTACCTTCCT
>DLGT01000018.1 GCA_002482845.1 Saprospiraceae bacterium UBA7687 | reverse complement strand
ATTGGTTTTCTTATCCGGGATACAACGAAATTCTGACAGGATACACCGATCCATACATCAAGTCTAATGATAAAATCAATAATCCAAATGTCACCGTCTTAGAATGGCTCAACCAAAAAGAAGCACTCAAAGGAAGGGTAGTAGCATTCGGCTCGTGGGATGTCTTTCCTTATATCATCAATAGAGACCGATCAGGCATCCCTGTCAATGCAGGATTTGAACACGCTACAGGCGATGATCTGACCTGGAAAGAAAAGTATCTCAACGAACTTCAAGATCAAACGCCTAGTCCATGGAATAGTGTCAGATTGGATGTGTTTACCCATCAGTTTGCCCTAGAATATATCCAAAAGAAGCATCCTAAATTACTCTATATCTCTTATGGTGAAACTGATGATTTTGCACACGATGCACGATATGATCACTATCTTCATGCCGCTCGTAAGACAGATAAATTTATCAATGACCTATGGACTTACTGTCAATCAGATCCTGTCTATAAAAACAAAACGACCTTTGTCATCACTACAGATCATGGACGTGGCGATATCGTCAAAAAAGAGTGGACATCACATGGCAAAATCTATAAAGGCAGCAACGAAATATGGGTGGCTATCAATGGTCCCGATACACCTGCGTTGGGCGAAAGAAAAGACAAATCCCGTTTCTTTCAAAATCAAGTAGCCAAAACTGTGGCAGCATTTTTTGGTTATGAGTATAGTAATAAAGAAGAAGTGGGTGAAGTATTGGATGGTGTGATTAGGAGGTAGGTCATGATATCCTCAAAAACCGCTCCTTTATCAATACCTTATATTTCCCCTTCCATTCCGCATTTAGAAAACTTCTATCAATCATTTCTTCCCACTTGGGCAATGCTTTATACATTTTATTAAAAATATTTTTCTGTTGTTGGGTATCTAGACCTAAGGTATTAAATGCAGTCTCGAAATCTGATTTTTTAATTTTCTTTTTCCTACCATTGAGTGTGAGTGCCAGATCTTCGTCATCAGCAGGATTGACCAATGCTGTGGCAAGCAAATCATAAGCTGGAGCTAGTATAGGTCCAGCATCAAGTGATGTGATAAGTGAAAAGTTTTTTAAATGCATATCTGCATTACCAGTCAAAAATGAGAAAAGGACTATTTCTAAAAAATTGACCACATCTAGGCCTGGAGTTACAGAAAATTTCTGAATAGCTTTTGCAATCTGCTCGTATGATCCATGGTATTTATGCTCACTCAACCGTTCTGTGAGTTGACACATATCTTCCATGTGTAGCTTCGATTTTTTTATTCGATCTATCCTTTTGGTAATATAAGCTAGATTGCCTGTTTGTAGTCTGATCAGACTGTGTGGTATTATTTTTATCCTAGCCAGTTGTGCAAGATGCATAGTCAGGTCTTCTACTTCAGGCATGTGCAGATAGTACTTGGAAGGTGGCTTTAAAATATAGCCTCCCCATAATCCTACTATGGTAAACCGTTTTGGCTGATTGGGTTCTATAGATGTTGTTAGGTGTAAAGATAATTTAGGCTGAACACCTGTGACAGTAGTTTGGCTTTGTATGACTTGTTCTGCCAGTGCTTCCATGTTGTTTTCATCGTAAGGAAGAATAGGCGGAATATGCGCACCGAATATTTTTTTACTACACGTGGCGTGAAAATCTACTTCATGTACTTCCAAGTCCAAATAACAATATAAACATCGATTTTTCATTCTTCTTCCACGTTTACTGGGTGAATACTAACCGCGCCAATACAATCTTTGCAGCAAGCCAATAACAATCCCATCCTATCTCTAGGTCGGAGTTTCCAGTTCTTTTCAGCAATATCCAAGAGCCAACCTTCAGGAATCAATCCATCAAAAAAGGGGAACATTATATTACTTTTATATTCAATTGTAGTAAGCGGCAATGTTAAACTTACTGGTGGTGCTTTATCTTTTTGAAGATATGATGCATCATAGACAAAATGATACCCGTTTTCATCCTCCGTAAGCCACCCAGCTGTAAGGTCATGCATCTTGATTTTTGCTTTTCGCATCGATTATATTTTTTATTTACAATAAATTTCGATCACGCTCCACAGGTCCCATTTCATACCCAAAAAGACCAAGCACTTGATTCACCTTATCCAATCTAAGTGTGGCCTTCCCTTGTTCTAATTCACGCAAAAATCTAAGACCTACGCCAGCTTTTTCAGCTAGTTCTGGCTGGGTCAGTTTAGTGAGCGCTCTTTTTTCTTTGACAAAATCACTTAAACTCATTTTATACCTTTTAGGGTACAAAAATAGAGTAATATTTCCAAATTATACCACATAGGGTATAAGTATTTGTAATAATTGACTATTTATACCATTTAGGGTATAAAAAAGCTAATTTAATTCCATTTTATACCTTATTGGGTACATTTTTGTCACTCTTATTTCTATATCATCTTCTCTCAATCCTTTAAAAGTAAAATCTGTAAATATTCAATTCCACTATTCAACAATTCAAGCAATTCCCTATATCAAGAAATTCAACAACTCCATAAATCAAATAATAAAAAAAAATGCCGCTACACTTCTTCAGGCATAACGGCATTACATCATGTAAAGATAAAAAAAGTGATTTATACGTACTTAGCGAAATATTTTTTTAGGAAGTTTATGATGTCTTGTACAGCTTCGTCTATGAGTTCTTGCTCCACATTGAATGGTTGTCCATCGGCATATCTTGGTGAGGTACCGTTACCATCAGGACTACCGTGATCAGCATCTATAGATTTACGCCATTTATCAGCATGGTAACGCCATTCATTTTCATCAACTAACGATGGCGCATCAAACCAAACATTCCACGCCAAAGTATTACCAATTTGCAGCATATTGCCAGAAG
>DLGT01000128.1:4515-5241 GCA_002482845.1 Saprospiraceae bacterium UBA7687 | reverse complement strand
TGTGCTTTTTATCTTTGTGAGGTTGAAACTGATTGAATCCTTCAGAAGATTTGAGGACTTCAAATATTTTGAGCTCATAAGTCAAGTCATAAGTATTGGTGTCTCCAGATTTAATAGGGTTTAAACTAACATGTTTTCTTTCTAACTTCATATCACTAAACTTACAGCATCATCACAAAACAATGATTTCTTTGCAATTATCATACCATCCATCAAAAGTTCAAACAGCAAATAACGGGGGCTCATTCTATCAATTTCGATTATATTCCTCTACATGAAGCTATAAAGACCATCCACGCCATTCTCTTAACTTGATTAAATATTCAAATAATCATCAACCTTGATAACCAAAAATGTACATGAATTTTGATACCTAGTTTGGTGTTGTTGGCAATTTTATGAATAGACAATTGTTTGAGAAGGAGCTCAATTCTCATTTAATAATTAAAATAAACTAATCTACTAAGTGTCAAATTTAGTTCTTTAATGCGGCAAATTGGTATGTTAACTTGCTAAAAAACCAATGGATTTGCCAGTGTCTTTTCACTGATTGATAAAGGCCAATAAATTTATGCTTTTAGCCTGGTTTGGAAATTCGAGGTTTTAAAAAGTTCAAATTTGTAAATTTTTGCCTTAAAAAGTGAATAATTTTCATAAACATAACTCATTAAATGGAGTGAACTCTTATTGCAATAATAACATCTTATGGTCATGCCTTAGTAAAAG
>DLGT01000128.1:2126-4447 GCA_002482845.1 Saprospiraceae bacterium UBA7687 | reverse complement strand
TGCTGACACAAAGAAAAAAGGGAAAACTGTCAAATCAATGGACCATTTATCGATCACGAAAACATAAAATAAAAAATAAAGTATTCAGTAGTCAACTCCTCCTAAGAAGCCCCCCAAAATGTTGTATGTTACTTTGAAAAATTCCAAATTCAATACTTCCATAAGATGGAATAGATTGGGCACTTGTAGAACCTGCTCTGAGATTACTTTGCTTATATGGTTGTTAACATGAGTTCCTGTTGTTGTTGGAAGAGGTGAGATAAGTAAATGGAAGATATGACTGGTCAGTAATATTGGAGTTTCTGAGGATTGATTAATACTGATTGGGTGATCTACTGTTTAATCTTTATATTATCTTGGATGGCTTCTCAAGATTGGACCTGCTGTCTTATTAACTATTATTTTACAAACTAGTTAAACTACTTCTTGACACAACTCCATCTGTTTCAGGTTTGCAGTTCCTTACAGGATCATTTATTGTGTCTGCATAGTTTTCCTTATTTGATCTTATTGAATTTCTTGAGCTTTCACTGATTTGTCTGCTACTTTTATTACTCCCATTTTTACTCAATGTGTTACTTCGACTGCTTTAAATAGAACTCCTTGAATACTCACCTTCATTTGTCCTTTGATAATAAATATTATTATTCACCTTTTTTGTTTTTAGTTTATTCAAACGAGGCTCAACCATACCAATTAAATGATTACTCTTTTTGGAGTTTCTATTACTTCGGCTTGAGGGTGTTTTGTGATGACTTTGTTACCCATTTTTGGAAGAAGATACTCTCGAAATACAAGAAATGTTCGTATTTGATGTGTTTGTGCCTTCTGCTTCCCTAATATACTTCCTAATTGCATGGAACTAGTTAGCCAGCCTGATGCCAAACTCATCAGCATATTACTCAACCATTTTGATTGCAATCTCAAAACTGAACAAACAGATATTCCTAGATTTTACATATTTTCTAAATTTAGGCTTTGTTGCAGATTTTCGTGAAATTGACTCAATACTCTTTATGATTGATTATATCATATCTACCATTGACTAACAGTATGGATCTTATGGATATGGATTCGATAAATCAGTATGATGCCATGTTTTTAATCTGAATTTCCGATCCAAACCTAGCATAGTCGTTTTTATGCGAAATAGTCCTGAGATTGCATATAGATTTCGGAAGCCATGTAAACCAAAATAAATAAGGGATAGAGACTAACTAGGAGCTATATTGGTTAATTAGCACAACCGATATGGTATTCGCTAAATTAGTACAGAACCGCGTTCCCCTCCTCCACAGCTGATTGTGGTCCCTGCGATAAAATAAAGCGTTTTAGGAAAGTACTGGTGTTCTATTCTGGTGAGAAACATCTGCTTATACTTTTGATATTATTGTTAGGTTTGAATATATATGGAATATTCTTCCATATGTTCAACCTTGTCAATTTTGCGTATCCATACTTTGCAGTATTTATAATCCATTGTTATGTAAGTGTTTTGTGGAAGGGGAGGGGGAGTGGGTGATGTGCCCATTTTATATATTATATTCTCTATTTTAATTATGTGCTTCAGGGGTATCTTTAAAAAATAATAGCATACAATTCATCAGCAACATCCAGTTTTCTTATTGTTCTATTGCTGGGTGCCAAGTCCTATTCTTTGAGGCTCTGCTTTTCTGGATGCTTGACCATTATCAAGTTTTTTTACTAATTCCAATGTCATGCCCATGAAAGATTAATTTACCTATATAAATATACTATTTACATGTTCTGCAGTTTTAGCCGAAGTTTAAAAGAAAAGCATATTTTTACTTTTAGCGAACTGTGCAGCTGTTTCAGTATCAACTGTTTGGTTTTACCTTGCATCAGATTTGTTTCCTACAAGGACAAGGAGTGTTCCTGGATCTGCATAGTTTTCTACTTCATCCAGCCAGTAATTTTGCACACTTTCAAAGCTTTCTTTATTGGTGATATCATATACAAGAATAACTGCATGAGCACCTATGTTAGATTGGTAATGATACTTTTATAGTAGGTATTTGTGATGGTTCTAAACCTTTCTTGCCCAGCAGTATCCCATATTTGTAGTTTCACATTTTTGTTGCCAGACTTTACAGTTTTGAATCTAAAATCAACGCCAATGGTAGTCATATAGTTTTCATTAAATTGATCATCAGCAAACCTTAAGAGTAAACAGGATTTTCCAACAGATGATTAGCCCACTATCACATATTTAAGGAAGTGATCATATTAACGATTCCTGCTTGCCATTACCTAAATATTATATGAGCTTTTATGTCAAACTTTATCAATCAAATACAAAC
>DLGT01000128.1:306-2060 GCA_002482845.1 Saprospiraceae bacterium UBA7687 | reverse complement strand
TTTATTATTATTCAGAATATAATATTTGCAACATAAAAATGTTCAAGAAATTGTGCACCATTGCCAGATTTAGATTCGCAAACTAGATCCAAAAAACCTCTGCTAAGGGATCATCAACTGGAAGCTTAACTTACTATAAGGATGGTCAGCTTACTACTAGACAAAGCATCGTTTTAAAACAAGTTGAAGATATTGACTCTTATGTTGTTAAGACAATTCAGAACTACTATCGATCCACTTATAAGCAAGGTTTGTTCATAATAATGTAGGAATCACCAGAGATAGCACATTGGCTGAGCATGGGCTTGATTCTCTTGACAGCATCGAAATTGCTATGCAAATCGAAGAAGATCTAGGATATGTAATCTCTGCTGAGACACTCCCACAGTTTAACAAGGTGAAACATTTCATAAACTATATCCAACAAGTTGAAGCCTTCAAGAGGGAAAATAACAGAAGCCCACTTCCTTGATTATCATATGTTGATACAATCTCAATAACCAAACCCTTCATCTATCATAGTAAAGCAGCTGTAAATTTCATAGCATAATTTTTCAATTATGTTTACATTTTACTTTCTTTAACTTATTTAAATTTTCGTTATAAACTCAAATTAGTGCAGTTATTAATACGTTAAAAATGTAAGGGTGGAAGAGAATCGAAAAATACCAGTTCAATTTGAATAAAGTGATTGGTTAGGGTTCATACGC
Organism: Saprospiraceae bacterium UBA7687; assembly: GCA_002482845.1. GTDB lineage: Bacteria > Bacteroidota > Bacteroidia > Chitinophagales > Saprospiraceae > OLB9. The sequence goes on along the minus strand of DLGT01000128.1, from coordinate 1,350 downwards.
CACAGTTTACTGGGGGAAATCCATTGAGACTGGTGAAAGCGTAGCTGTCAAGGTTATTGACAAGAAGCTTTTCCTGAATGCTTACAACTTGAAGAATATTCAATCTGAAATAGATATAATGAAAATGGTTAGTCACGAAAACATTGTGAAGCTTCACGATATCTACCAGACTTCCAATAATATGTACATTATTACTGAATATTGTGAAGATGGAGATCTTTACCACTTCCTCATGCAGAAGAAAAAACTTCCTGAGCTTTAGGCCAAACGTCTCCTCAAAAATATTATGAAGGGCTCCAAGTATCTACAAATGAACGGGATCATCCACAGAGATCTTAAACCAGCCAATATTCTAATTAAGAACGGTGTATGTAAGATTAGCGATTTTGGTTTTGCCAAAAGCTTGGATGAAGAAAATGCTGTGATGAAATCTATTGTTGGGACTCCTCTATACATGTCACCACAAATCCTGAAAAGAACTAAATACACTGCTAAATCTGATATTTGGTCAATTGGCTTAATATATTATGAAATGTTGCATGGGAAAACACCTTGGCCTGCAAATAATTAGCTACAGTTAATTAATGGGATCTACAGCAGGAAGCCAACATTTTCTAAAGAAGTTTCTGAAACTTCAAAGGATTTTATTTTAAGATGCTTATAAATTAATTAATAAGATCGAATTGGATGGGACGAAGTTTTTGAACACAGATTAATTCAAGATCAAACACAGAAAAGCAACAGACTCATCAAAAACTCAATACCTGATGATAAAGAAAATTTATCAACGAACATAAAGCCTCGAATTGAACCCTTGGATTTAGGAAAGTTAAATACAAAAACCTTGAGAAAGGATCTTTCTGAGAAGGCTCTGAAATTATAAAATCTGACTCCAGCAAGAAAAAGAGTAACTAAAACTCCAACTAATGTAAATAAAACAGCAGGCAAGAGTATAAATAATAAATTGAAGTCGGTTTTGGCGATTACGCCAAAAAAATCCGAACAAGTGAGAATGCCTATAAATTGATTGATATTAAGCATTAT
>DLGT01000128.1:0-153 GCA_002482845.1 Saprospiraceae bacterium UBA7687 | reverse complement strand
GCTATCTTTGCTGCTCAGTTCTCCCATCAGGGTTGAGAAAGACAAAGAGGTAAAGAAATCTTATGGTTCTTGGTCTAATCTTCTGAAGACTCCAACAGAATTCATTTATTATTATAACATCAAATACCGTTAAGAATATCTGAAATAAATTTT